>JAZTWN010000023.1:0-49755 GCA_045635905.1 Acutalibacteraceae bacterium | reverse complement strand
AAGGAATCCCACGCTATGACCATCACTCTTCTTCTTAACTCCGAGGGTAAGAAGATGGGTAAGACTGTGGGCGGCGCAGTATGGCTTGACCCCAATAAAACAAGCCCCTACGATTTCTATCAGTACTGGAGAAACGTGGGTGACGCTGACGTTCTCAAGTGTATTCGTATGCTTACCTTCCTTCCCCTTGAGGAAATCGATAAGATGGACTCCTGGGAGGGCGCACAGCTTAACACCGCTAAGGAAATCTTAGCCTACGAGCTCACAAAGCTTGTTCACGGTGAGGAAGAGGCTGAAAAGGCACAGGCTGCAGCACGTGCACTCTTTGCAGACGGCGGCAGCGATGCTCCTAAGGCTGCCGTATCCGAGGAGGATTTCCGTGACGGCACAATTGATATCCTTACAATGCTTGTAAAGTCAGGACTTACCCCCACCCGCTCCGAGGCACGCCGTGCAGTTGAGCAGGGCGGTGTTACCGTTGACGGTGAAAAGGTAACCGACGTAAGAAAGGCATATACAAAGGAAGAAATCGGTGAAGGACTTCTTGTTAAGCGTGGCAAGAAGAGCTTCAAGAAGATTGTTGTTGAATAAGAAAAAATCTCTGCAGGCGTTGTATCCGTAAGGCTACAACGCCGATTTTATTTACCTGAGTCCTGATCTATTAAATTAATCCTTATCAAGTATAATTTTACCGATTCTTCTGATTTCAACGGTGGTTTCAATTTCCACGTCGCAAAGCTCAGACAGGGGGATTTCGTTATTTATGATTCCGGTATAAAATCCGTTGTCCTTAAGATTTATTCTTCTTCCGAGAGCAAAAACGTCGTAGTTTTTACTGTAAAGCGTGGCTTCAATGCAGTCTGTCATTATTTTTGTAAGCTTTTCGGCGGCATTAAGCGCAATATCCTCGGTATCAGATTTTGAAAGTCCTCTGAAATGCTCTGCCTGAAATTCGGGTATGTCGCATCTGAGCATGACTTTCAGCGTGAAGCGTGCTCTGCCCGAGTCTATCGAGAGTGAAAGCTTAGCCGTGCTGTCTATTATTTCAAGTGTTGCCGTGCCCTTGTCCGTTTCTGCGGTAAGGTCGGCGTTTTCAGTTCCGTTTATAATGATATTAAGCCCCAGCGTCTGCTCGGGTGTTAAAATTACCGTATCACCGTTTTTTCCGAAAACCGCAGTGCCCGATAACAGCACCTGCTTGCTTTCGGAATATTCGTTGTCGGCAATATCAATTACGGGACAATATGCGCAGTCTGTCTGCCCCATAACACTGTTAAGAAATCTGTAAAGGGGCGTATAGGTGCTTCTTCCCGTGTGCTTGTATGATGAAACTGCAGCGTGAAGCACGCTTCCTGCCGACACGTTTTTGCCGAAATCTGCCGATACCACCTCAGCGGCAGTTGAGCTTGCAACCGCAAACAGTATATCCGTTCTTGTTGTGTATTCGCGTCTGAAAAAATCAAGCACCTCACTGAGCCTTGTTTTGGCGGTTTCGTAGCCTAAAATAAGAATCCTCGTCTGTGAAAACAGGGGAATCTGCCCTGTGATTACAGAAATACTGTTCATAGCCATGCCTATGGTTTCACCCTCGAAAAGATAGCATTTTGTAAGACTCGGAGCAGAAATTGAGCTTGACTCACTGCCTGCAGAAAAGCTGTCGAGCCCCTCAACGGTGACCTTATACACACCGTCCTCAAAGTCAATGCCGATGGCTTCAATTATAAGCCTTTCGCTGAGCTCAACTATTTCAATTTCACTGCACGAGCAAAGAAAAATAAGGCTTAAAGCAAGAATTGCCGCAATAATTTTTTTCATACCCTTTTCTTTTCCGCTCCCTTCAGCCTTCTGCGTCTTATCAGCGTAACTCCCGTGGGAATTATTGCTATCAGCATTATGAAAATTACGTCAATCGCCCTTGATGACACCGCCTCGGAGAATACCGCCACGGTGCGAGAGGTTAAGATATATACTGTAAAAATTCCTGCCGTTATCCCAAGTGACGCAGGGATTTTTTTGATTTTTCCGAAGCCCTGTGTAAGTGCGTTCAGCCCTGTGTTGATTAAAAATGAAAGCTGAATAAGACTGCAAAGCACCCATACTCCCGTAAGGATGTCGTCAAGGCGCTCAAATATTCCGAATTTCGCAATTACCGTAAGGGTGTATAAGGGGAAAATCTGGTCGTTTCCGTATTCTCCCGTAACCCCTGCAAGCACAATCAGAATCACTGTTGAAACGCTTGAGAAGGCGGCAACCCAGCCTGCTGCCATTCTTGCCTTTTTTCCGTTTATAAGCGGTGCGTTTACGTGAAGCGTCAGAAGCTCCGCCGCACGTACGCTTACGTAAAAGGAAAAGCCAAGCACGGGACTCATCCCCTCGGTGAAAACAGGTGAAAGATTTGAATATCTGAACTCACCGATAACGGAAATCAGAATGAAAATCACACTAAGCCCCAGTATCACAAAAAGAATACCCGAGGCGCGGGCTATTGCCTCAATGCCCTTAAGTGAAGCGTAAACCGCGGCGGCAAGAAGAATTATAATCATAAAATAAAGCTCGGAATTGGGGAACATAACCGTGCTTATGAAAAGCTCGAAGCGAGCCGTGCCTATGCCTGCAAACCATATGAACGAAAGGGTATAAAGCACCGCAAGAAGCCGTGACAGTGCCGTGCTTACGTCCCTTGAGGCGGTTATAATGCTGTTATCTCCGTTTTTTCTGAGGGTAAAGCCTAAAATTATGCAGTAGATAAATTCAAAAATCAGCACGGGGATTGCCGTGATTATTCTGTCGCCTGAGGGGAGATACGCGGCAGAGGGGAGCATAAAGGTAAAAAGTGAAATAATACGGCATAAAAACAGAACGCAGAACATCTGCGGAGTGCTGACCCTGCCCATTTTCTCCATTAAAAACGCATCTCCCCGATAAGATTATTTTTTCGCTTCCTCGTCCAGCTTCGTCTTAAAATCGCATCCGTCTGCGCACGTCTTACAAAGGGTGACAGGGGAGCGGAAAAGGGTATGCCGTAGGGCGACACGGAGCAGATATCAATTATCATAATTCCGATTCCCAGCATAATTCCGTAAAGGCCCGTAAAGCCGCCGATTATAATGAAAATGAATCTGAGAATTGCAACGGGCTCGTGAAGCTTTGATATAACTGAGGAGGAAATTGCGGTAAGCGCCACAACAATAAGCATAGGTGCGGCTATAAGCCCTGCCGTAACTGCCGCATCACCGATTACAAGAGCACCCACGATGCTTACCGCGTGACCTACTGAGCGCGGCATCCGAAGCCCTGCTTCACGTACGATTTCATAAATAAAGTGAATTGTCAGTGCCTCAACCATAATGGGAAAGGGTGTTTTCCCCGTTGCCGCCGATATGCCGTACATAATGTCCGAGGGCATAATCTCGGGATGAAAAAGGCTTATTGCCACAAAAGCACCCGGAAGCGTTGCTGCAATTATGAAGCTTACAATACGAAGTATTCTCATAAACAGCGCATAATAGGTGCTTGAAAGGTAGTCGTCCACCGCGTGAAAATAATCTATGAATAAATAGGGCACAATAAGGGCAAAGGGCGTGCCGTCGCAGATTATACCCACTCTGCCCTCCAGCAGCTTTGCCGAGAAGGTGTCGGGCCGCTCGGTGATGCCCGTGTCGGTGAAAAACGAGGGTCGGCGGTTGTCAAGAAAGGGGCGGAGATATCCCGACCCCAGTACCGCGTCGAGGTTGATTTTCTCAAGTCTTTTCGTGACGTCCGACAAAAGCCTGTCGCTTACGCGGTCGGCAAGATAGCATATAAGCACGGGAGTGTTGCTTGTTTTGCCGAGGGTAAGCTGACGGATTACAAGCTCGGGAGTCCGAAGCCTTCGTCTTAAAAGCGTTGCATTGTCCTTGAAATTGTCGGAAAAGCCCTCCTGTGAGCCTCTTTCGTTCTGCTCGCTCTGCGGCTCGTTTACCGCACTTTTCGGGAAGCCCTGAAAGGGGAAGGAGAATGCCTCGGTGCCTGCGTCGTATATAAGCACAAGATTGCCCGAAATTATGTCCCTTGCGCACTGACCTACAGTTTTTGCCCGCCTTATATTCGTGCCCTTGAAAAGGCTTTTTACGATAAATTCGTCGGGGCTCATACCGTCGGGCAGGCTGAAATCGGTAAGCGGCTTTATGATGCTTTCCGTAATCTTTATTTCGTCACACATACCGTCAAGAATAAAAACAAAGGCGCGTATTCCCGAAAAGCTTACCTCTCTTTTAACAAGGTCAAAGCTTCCCGAGAAGGCGGATATTATATTTTCGCAGTCCCTCAGGGCATTACCCGAAACAGGAGTGCTTTCAAGCGTGATATTCAAAATTTTCTCATCCTTTCTCTTATTATGTATTGCCTGAAATTATCGGGATATACTACCCTAAGAAAGGATGATATGATGCTGATTTCATTTGTAAGAACGGGGATTCTGCTTATAGTTATCGTAATTGCCGTGCGCATAATGGGCAAAAGGCAGATTGGTCAGCTTCAGCCTGCAGAGCTTGTTGTGACCATTCTTTTATCGGAAATGGCGGCAACCCCGATGCAGGATAACGATATTCCGATGCTCAACACCCTTGTGGCAATTGCGGTGCTTGTAAGTCTTGAAATCTTAATGTCGGTATGCAGCATGAAAAGCCTTCGCATAAGAAGCCTTTTACAGGGAAATTCACTTATACTTATAAGAAACGGTGTAATAGACCAGTCGCAGATGAAAAGGCTCCGATATACCCTTGACGACCTGCTTGAGGCTCTTCGGCAGAAGGACGTTTTTGATATTTCCGACGTTCAGTACGCTATTGCCGAAACCGACGGCTCGCTGAGCGTGCTTCTGAAAAACGAAAAGCGCGGCGTAACCAATGAGGATATGAGCGTAGTAAAAAAGGATACGGGGCTATCCTGTGTGGTGGTTATGGACGGCAGAATCATAAGAAGCGATTTCAAGGACTGCGGAATGAATGAACGAAAGCTTCACAGTCTTATTGAAAAAACAGGGGAGCGGCTTGAGGATATCTATCTTCTCACCGTTGATAAATGCGGAAATTTCAATTTTATAAGAAAGGAATAAGCTATGACCAAACGACTTATAATTGCAATCGCGTTTCTTTCCGTTTCCTTTTTTGTAAGCCTTTTTTGTGTAAGCTTTATTACTGCCGAGATTGAGCGTACCGCGGAAATAATTTCCGCTTATGACGATGAGTTTGAATGTGCCCGTGAAATTCTTTCAAGGTGGCATGACAGCAAGCGTGCGTTTTCGCTTTTTCTCAAGCATACCGACGCCGACAGCATCGAGCGGTATTATATTGAGCTGCAGATTGCTCTCGATGAGGGAGGCAGGGAGAAAATAAGGGATATTCTTCAGAAGCTTTACGCCTTTTTATGCGTTACTGCAGAGGGAGAAAAAATAAAAACTGAAAATATTTTTTAGTTTGCTCTTTACTTTTATTTTAATATTATATATAATAAACTGAAATATGATTTTATGTGGGTTATTGCGCCCTTTTTCAGAACGGAGGCAGAAATTTGTCGCATCACAAGGAAACCTTTCCCGTTGTTTCCCCTGCGGAAATGGCAGTACAGAGAGAGTATACGGATAAAATACGTACAATCCTTTCGGTGAAATATCCCCAGTGTCCGCCCAAGGCATTTGTACATACATACGGCTGTCAGGGAAACGTTGCCGACTCCGAGAGAATCAAGGGGCAGCTTGCCGAGATGGGCTACGTCTTTACGGAAAAGCGAGAGGAAGCGGATTTCGTGCTCTTCAATACCTGTGCCGTGCGTGAGCACGCCGAGGACAGGGTTTTCGGAAACGTAGGCGCGCTCAAGCCTCTTAAGAGCGCAAAGAAGGATATGATAATTGCCCTTTGCGGATGTATGATGCAGCAGACTCACGTATGGGAGAGAATCAAAAAAAGCTATCCATACGTAAACATAGTGTTCGGTACGTTTGCGGTTCACAAGCTTCCCGAAATGCTCTACAGAGTGCTCCGCTCAGGTAAGCGCGTTTTTGAAACCGCTGAGGGAACAGGTGAAATTGCAGAGGGTCTTCCCGTATACCGCGACCGCGATTTCAAGATGTGGCTTCCCATTATGTACGGCTGCAACAATTTCTGCAGCTACTGCGTTGTGCCCTACGTGCGCGGCAGGGAAAGAAGCCGCCGCCCCGAGGAGGTAATAAAGGAGGCAAAGGAGCTTATTGCTCTGGGCGCAAAGGAAATCACTCTTTTGGGTCAGAACGTCAATTCCTACGGAAAGGGAAGCGAGGACGGAATGAATTTCCCGAAGCTGCTTCGTATGATAAACGACCTTCCGGGAGATTTCAAAATCCGCTTTATGACCTCACACCCCAAGGACTGCACAAAGGAGCTTCTTGATACGATGGCATCCTGTGAGAAGGTTGCCCGTCATCTTCATCTTCCCTTCCAGTCGGGCAACAACCGTGTGCTTTGTGAAATGAACAGAGGCTACACCCGTGAAGATTATATTTCGCTTATTGAATACGCAAGAAGCGTGATGCCCGATATATCTCTTACAAGTGATATCATCGTAGGCTTCCCCGGTGAAAGCTACGAGGAATTCCTCGACACCGTTTCACTTATAGAGGAGGTTAAGTTCACCTCTCTTTTCACCTTTATCTTCTCGGTAAGACGGGGAACCAAGGCTGAAAAAATGGATGACCCCGTGCCCTACAAGACAAAGTCGGAGTGGTTCTCTGAGCTTCTGAAGGTACAGGAAAAAATTGCCGCCGAGCGCTGCGCATCAATGCTCGGAAAAGCCTATGAGGTGCTCGTAGAGGGATTTACCAAGGAAGAGGACGGAAGGCTTACGGGCAGGACGGACGGCAATATAAATATTGATTTTGAGGGGGACCCCTCACTTATCGGCACTTATGCCAGGGTTAAGGTAACAAAAGCACTCAACTGGATATTATCAGGTGAGCTTGTTAAATAAATATATTCGAACGGAGAAAACAAAATGGACATTATTACAGCTACAAGAGAACTCGGCAAGGCAATTCAGGCAGACGAAAGATACCTTGCTTTCCAGGAAGCACAGAAGGCTAATGAAAATGATATAGAGCTCAACGGTCTTATCGGCAAGCTTAATCTTATTCAGCTTTCCTATCAGAACGAATCTCAGAAGGAAGAGCCCGACAATGCAAAGCTTGAGGGCTACGACAGCGAGTTCAGATCAATCTACGGAGAGATTATGCTTAATGAAAATATGAGAAAGTATGAAGAGGCAAAGGGCAACGTTGACGCTATGATGAATCACGTTATTCAGCTTCTTACACTCTGCGTAAACGGTGACGACCCCGAAACCTGCGAGGTTAAGGCTCAGGACGAGGCATCCTGCGGCGGCAACTGTGCATCCTGCGGCGGCTGCGGCTGATAAAACGACTACAACTAATTTTTAAGGCAAGGAAGAAAAAAGATGGCAGAATACACGCCTATGATGAGGCAGTATTTCAAAATTAAAGAGCAGTATCAGGACGCTCTCCTTTTCTATCGTCTTGGTGACTTCTATGAGATGTTCTTCGACGATGCGAAAACCGCTTCCCGTGAGCTTGAGCTTGTGCTTACCGGACGTGACTGCGGTCAGGAGGAAAGAGCACCTATGTGCGGCATTCCCTTCCACGCAGCGGAAAACTACATCGCACGTCTTGTTGCAAAGGGCTATAAGGTTGCCGTATGCGAGCAGACCGAGGACCCCGCTCAGGCAAAGGGCATCGTAACACGTGACGTAATAAGAGTTGTGACTCCCGGCACGGTTACGGAAAGCATTATGCTTGACGAGGAGAAGAATAACTATCTTGCCTGCGTATATCTTTCTGAAAATGCGGCAGGTATGGCGTTTTGTGACGTATCCACAGGTGAGCTTTACGTAAGCACCGAATCGGGTATGGTGCTTTCCGACAAGATTATAAACGGTCTTGCACGCTTTTCACCCTCCGAGCTTGTGTGTAACGAGGCTCTTACGGGGGACAGAACTCTTAAGGCATATATTGCAAGAAAAACCGATATCCTTGCATCCGTCAGAAGCGAGGAAAGCTTCTCGGACGGCTATCTTATTGCAAAGCGTCATTTCGACGGTCTTTACAATCTTGACGATTTTCAGGATGAAACCGTAAAGGCTCTCGGCGGTCTTCTTACCTATCTTTTTTCAACTCAGAAAAATTCCCTTGCCAATATAACTGAAATCAAGGTCTATAATGACGAAAAATATCTTTCCCTCGGTGCGGTGACAAGAAGAAATCTTGAGCTTACAGAAACCGAGAGAAGAAGAGAGAAAAAGGGCTCTCTTTTATGGGTGCTCGATAAAACCCGCACTGCTATGGGCAAGCGCCTTCTTCGCAGCTGGGTAGAGCAGCCCCTTATAAATCTTTCGGGTATTATAAGCCGTCAGAATGCGGTAGGTGAGCTTTACGAGAAAAATCAGCTCCGCGCTGAGCTTTCCGACTCACTGACAGGCATAAATGACCTCGAAAGAATCACAACCCGTGTGGTATACGGCTCGGCAAACGCAAAGGAGCTTCGCAGCCTTTATGCCACCGCCTGTCTTCTTCCCGAAATCAAGAGCATGCTCGGCACCTTCGAAGCCTCAATGCTTCGTGACCTTTATAACCGGCTTGACACTCTCGACGAAATCCGTGAGCTTATCGGTGCTGCAATCGTTGACGATCCGCCCTTCTCGGTTCGAGAGGGTAATATGATCCGCGACGGCTACTGCGCAGAGCTTGACGAGCTTCGTGTTATTGTAAACGGCGGCAAGGATTTCCTTGCAAGAATCGAAGCCGAGGAGCAGGAAAAAACAGGCATCAAAAAGCTTAAAATCGGATATAACCGTGTTTTCGGTTACTACATAGAGGTGCTCAATTCCTTCAAGGAATACGTTCCCGAGCATTACGTAAGAAAGCAGACCCTTTCAAGCTGCGAAAGATACATAACACCTGAGCTCAAGGAGCTTGAATCCAAGGTGCTCGGCGCTCAGGAGAGAATTTCAAAGCTTGAGTACGAGCTTTTCAACGACGTGCGTCTTAAGGTTGCCGATGCTCAGTTCAGACTGAGAAGCACTGCACTGGTGCTCGCAACGGCAGACACCCTCTGCTCACTTGCGCAGGTTGCTCAGAACAACAATTTTGTCCGTCCCGACGTGAATATGGGGGATACCATTGAAATAAAGGACGGCAGACATCCGGTTGTTGAAAAATTCCTTGACGATGCCCCCTTTGTTCCCAATGATACTCTTCTCGACGGTGATGAAAACCGTGCGGCAATCATCACAGGTCCCAATATGGCAGGTAAGTCAACCTATATGCGACAGACCGCAATAATCGTGCTTATGGCGCAGATAGGCTCCTTTGTTCCTGCAAGAAGCGCTTCAATCGGTATTGTTGACAGCATCTTTACCCGTGTGGGTGCATCCGACGACCTTGTAGGCGGTCAGTCAACCTTTATGACCGAGATGAGTGAGGTTTCCTCTATCCTTGCAAACGCTACGTCAAGAAGCCTTATTATTCTTGACGAAATCGGCAGAGGCACCTCGACCTACGACGGTATGAGTATTGCGCGCGCGGTGCTTGAATACGTCAGCGATAAGAAAAAAATCGGTGCAAAAACTCTTTTTGCTACTCACTATCACGAGCTTACGGAGCTTGAGGGAAGCCTTCCCGGTGTTAAAAACTATAACACCTCCGTTAAAAAGCGCGGTGATGATATAACCTTCTTAAGACGAATCGTACGCGGTGCAGCCGACGGCAGCTACGGCATCGAGGTTGCAAAGCTTTCGGGCATACCCTCATCCGTTGTGAGCCGCGCTAAGGTTATTCTTAAGGAGCTTGAGGAAAACGGTGCAGTGACCACCGTTACAAAGACGGTCACAAGAGAAAGGGAAGAGGATTCCTTACAGATGCAGATGTTCTCGGGTGCAAATAACGAGCTTATTGAAGAAATAAGGGACATTGACGTTAACACCCTTACCCCTATTGAGGCTCTGCAGAAGCTTTATGAAATCAAAAAGCGCATAGTATAAAAATTCTTACGAAAGGCGGCGGAAAAATGCCAAGAATAAACGTTCTTCCCAAATCAGTGGCAGAGCTTATAGCAGCAGGCGAAGTTGTAGAGCGTCCGTCGTCTGCCGTTAAGGAAATGATAGAAAACTCCATAGACGCAGGTGCTACCGCCATTACCGTTGAAATAAGAAACGGCGGCGTGAAATACCTTCGTGTTACGGATAACGGCTGCGGTATTCACCGTGATGACGTGCGCACTGCCTTTATAAGTCACGCAACAAGCAAAATCTCCTGCGGGGAGGACCTTGATGCTATTTTTACCTTAGGCTTCCGCGGTGAGGCGCTTCCGTCAATTGCCGCAGTATCCCGCCTTTCAATGCTTACAAAAACTGCGCAGGACGAGGTGGGCACAACAATTGAAATCCACGGCGGTGAGGAGATAGACTTTGACGATGCAGGCTGCCCCGACGGCACAACGGTAATCGTTCGTGACCTTTTCTATAACACCCCTGCAAGAATGAAATTTCTTAAAAAGGATATGACTGAGGGCACGTACGTGTCTGACGTGGTTGCAAAAACCGCACTTTCGCACCCTGAAATCCGTTTTAATCTTATTAAAGACGGCAAGCAGACCCTTTCCACCACGGGAAACGGTGATTTGCTTTCAGCCGTATACAGTATTTTCGGCAAGGAGGTTTCCGAAAGCCTCATTCCCGTCGATTACTCCTATGATTCAATTAAGGTAAGAGGCTTCATTTCAAGACCTCTCAATAACAGACCCAACAGAAATTTACAGTACTTTTTCGTAAACGGCAGATACGTCCGTCTTCCGGTAGCCTCTGCAGCACTTGACGAAGCATATAAAAACTCCATTATGGTTGGTAAATTCCCCGTATGCTTCCTGTTCGTTGATATCCCTGCAGGCAAGGTTGACGTAAACGTCCATCCTGCAAAAACCGAAATCCGTTTTTCTGAGGATTCAAAAATCTTTGAATCAGTGTTCTACTCGGCAAAATCGGCACTAAACAAGGGCGATACGGTCCGCCCCGAGGTAATTCTTCGTGATAAGCGCGACGTTACCGCAAAAAAAATGACCGAATCGGTGCAGCTTCGCTTTACTGAGCCCTCTCAGCTGCCGCAGGAGAAAAAAGAGCCTGCTTCATCTGTAGCCGCACCCGTAAAGCCTCAGCCGACAGCCGCTGCTGCAGGCGGGCCTTTTTCCGAATCAGTCTTCACCGCTAAAAAAAGCGTTGATATAAATATTTCGGCAGACGACGAGCCTGTCATTGAAAAAAAGCAGGCTATCATCTCTGAGCCTGAAATCAAGTCGGTGCCTGAAATCAAATCAGACCCGGCACCCGTGGCAAAGCCCTTCTCCGTGCCCGACGTCCCCTTGTCGGGAATGGTTCGTGATACCTCAACGGTATTCGGGAATATGCTCTCACGTGAAGAGGTTGAAGAAAGAAACAAGGGCTTTATAAGCTATAATGAAAAGCCTGCCCCGAAGCCTGTTCTTCCCGTAAACGTAGAGGAGGATACTCCCAAAAAGGACGATTACCGCATTGTAGGCGAGGTTTTCAGAACGTATATTCTCGTTGAAAGCGGAGATAAGCTGCTTATTATCGATAAGCACGCCGCTCACGAAAGAATGATTTATAACGAGCTTTCAAAAACCGATTTTTCGGGTGACTCACAGATGCTTCTTATGCCTGTAACGGTAAAGCTTTCAGCAAAGGAATACGTTGCGGTGCTCGAAAGCCTTGAGCTTTTTGCCAAGGGCGGCTTCATAGTCGAGGATTTCGGCGACGGCGCCGTTGTTGTCAGAGGCTTTCCCCTTGTTCTCAGCAAGGAGGACGTGCCCTCGGTTATTGCCGAGATGGCAGGGGAGCTTTGTAAGGGCAAGATGAAGCCTGAGCCCGAAAAGCTTACCTGGCTTTATCATTCCTCAGCCTGCCGTGCCGCAATCAAGGCAGGTGACAGCCTCAGGGCAGAGGAAACCGAAGCCTTTATAAAGAAATTGCTTGCTGACGAAAGCATACGCTACTGTCCTCACGGCAGACCCGTTATGTATGAGCTTTCAAAGCACGAAATAGAAAAACAGTTCGGAAGAGTATAATGTCAGAATTAATTAATAAGATACCCGTAATTGCAGTTGTAGGACCAACCGCCTCGGGAAAAACCGCATTCGCGATTGCTCTTGCAAAAAGAATCGGTGCTGAGATTGTGTCGGCAGACTCAATGCAGATTTATAAGGGTATGGATATAGCATCGGCAAAGCCCACCCCCGAGGAGGCTGCTGAGATTCCTCATCACCTTATAGATTTTCTCGCCCCCTCGGACAAATACAGCGTTGCAAGATATATAAATGATGCCTCGGCGGCTATAAGCGATATCGTATCCCGCGGAAAAAGGGTTGTGATATGCGGCGGCACAGGTCTTTACGTTGACTCCCTTTTGCAGAATATCACCTTTGAGGAGCAGCCCGACAACGAGGAAATCCGCTCACTTCTTCGTAACAGACGCGAAAAAGAGGGAATTGAGGCTCTTTTCAACGAGCTTCGTGAAATCGACCCCGAAACGGCTGACTCACTTCACATAAACAATGAGGGAAGAGTGCTTCGTGCACTTGAAGCCTATATGCTCACGGGTGAAAGGCCGTCGGAATTAAGACGCCGCTCAAGAGAAAATCCCACTCCCTACGAAAGCCTTTATTTTGTGCTCGAGCATAAAAACCGCGATATTCTTTACGACAGAATAAATCGTCGTGTGGATATTATGGTACAAAACGGTCTTGTTGAGGAGGCGAGAGAGTATTTCTCCCTTGCTCAGGACTACACCTCGGCACAGGCTATAGGTCATAAGGAAATTGCTCCCTACCTTGAGGGAAAAATTACGCTCGACGAGGCAAAGGAAAACCTTAAAAGGGCAACAAGGCATTATGCAAAGCGTCAGCTTACCTGGTTCAGAAAAAACGAGTCCGCGGTAAGACTTGCCCCCGACACCTATTCCTCAGTTCAGGATATGGTTGAAGACGCAGTTATGAAAATTAAAGAAAAAAGCTTATATAAGGCAGGTGAAGCAGTTGAATAAATTCAGGGTAAATACGAACATTGATTTTGAAATACGTTCTCCTCTTGCAAAGAAAATACTGGCATTGGTCTTCATATTCGTGCTGATGTTTCTTATAATCTATCCTATGTTTGCACTTGAGGGCTCAACTGTTTCAATTAAAACTCAGACCGCAGTCACAAGAACGGTTTACGAAACAATCGATACCGAGGCATTTGCAGTAAGAAAAGAGGTTCTTATTGACAACGCCTATTCGGGAACGGTTGTCCCTGCAAAGGACAACGGCTCAAAGGTTGCAATCGGCGACACGGTAGCAAATATCTACGCCTCCGATACCGCGGCTCAGGCAGCCTCCCGTCTTCGTGACATTAAAAATGAAATCGACTACTATAAATCAATCTCAATGAATTCGGCGTCCTCCCTGCAGACGGAAATAGAGGTCTACAAGAGTGGTGTTACAAATTCACTTTTCTCTCTCAGTGAGGCAATTGAAAACGACAGTCTTTCAACTGTTTACGAGCTTTCAAGAGGACTCAGAGAGGCTATAATGAAAAAGCAGATGGCAACAGGCTCACATATTGACGTTTCGGAAAAAATCTCGGCACTTGAGGCTGAGTATGCATCCTTGAGTCTTACTGCAGGCTCAGGCTCACAGGTAACCGTTTCCCAGGCAGGCTATTACGTAGACTCTGCCGACGGCTATGAAAATCTTGCCGATTACGAAGGCATAGAAGCGTATAAGGCAGCAGATACCTCGGCGCTTCTCTCAGCTGAGCCTTCATTCGTATCTCCCGCAAACGTAGGAAAGCTTATTACCGATTTCAACTGGTATCTTGTTTTCAACTGCAAGGTCCAGCAGCTTGGTAATAAGGAAAGAGGCTCATACGTTACGGTAATTTTCGGAAACTCACAGGTTGAGGAGCTTCGTATGAAAATTGAAGCAATCAATCAGTCTGAGGGCAGCGATATTCTTACCGTTGTGCTCAGCAGTAATATAATGAACGAGGAAATTGCAGCGCTTCGTGTTGAAGCGGTTAAAATAAGAGTTGATTCTCTTTCGGGAATCGCAGTTGACAGAATGGCTCTTCGTACCGTAGACGGTGTAAAGGGTGTATACGTCAAGGAGGGCAACCTTGTTAATTTCAAGAAGGTTGAAATTATCTACTCCGATGAAAATATCGTCCTTTCCGAGCCGCAGGCGCTTGACAGCTCTTATCTTGCAGTTTACGATGAAATGATATTGGAGGGAACTGATTTATATGACTCAAAGCTACTTAACTGACCCCTCACTTTCATATCTTGATGAAAACTACAAAAGAATTACCGCTGAAATATCTGAGGCGGCAATAAAAAGCGGAAGAAGCCCCGATGCAGTACGGCTTATGGCGGTTACTAAAACCGTAAGCCCGTTGCTTATAAACAGAATGCTTTCTCTGGGCGTTGACCTTATGGGTGAAAATAAGGTTCAGGAGCTTCTTTCCAAGCTTGAATTCCTTGAATCTGAGGGTGTCGAAAAGCACATCATAGGACATCTGCAGTCAAACAAGGTAAGAAAAATTATAAACACGGTATCAATGATACAGTCAGTTGACAGTATTTCACTTATAGACGAAATATCAAGACAGGCAAAGCTTAATAATACCTCAATGGAGATTCTTCTTGAGGTCAATATCGGTGACGAGCAGTCAAAGACAGGGCTTGACGCATCGATGCTTTCCGAAGCTGCCCACTATGCCGCAGAGGCTGAGGGAGTAGTGCTCAGGGGCATAATGTGTGTTCCGCCCATCTGCGACGAAGGGGAAGCCAGAAAATATTTTGAAAGAACAAGACGCCTTTACGAGGATACGGCAGCTGAACTTTCAGGCAAGGCTCAGCTTAGTGTTCTTTCGATGGGTATGAGCTCGGACTTTGTTCCTGCAATACTCGAGGGCGCAACTCTTGTCCGTGTCGGCAGCGCACTTTTCGGCGCACGGCAGTATTAAGCAGTTAATAATATAATGTATATATATGAAAGGAAGTAAATTTAATGGGAATTTCCGATAAAATCAAAAAGGCTCTCAATATCGATGACGGATATTTTGATGAGGTTGACGCAGAGGGTATAGATTACGATAACGCAGGCAAGGAGTCTTCCGTAAGAAGCAGCACAAGCGAAAGAAGAACTCCCGCAATCCCTCACGGCACAAGGGTTGTGGATATTCACACAACCGCAAAGCTTCAGGTTGTTCTTAAAAAGCCTGAGAATTTCGACGAGGCTACTCCTATTGCAGACGAGCTTCTCGACAAGAGAACTGTTGTTCTCAATCTTGAAAACACCCCCAAGGAGCACGCAGGAAAGCTTCTTTGCTTCTTAAGCGGTGTAGCTTACGCCAACGGCGGAAAGCTCAAGAAGATTGCAAACAACACCTACATCATCACTCCCTATAACGTAGATGTGATGGGTGACCTTCTCGACGAGCTTGAAAGCAACGGAATGTTTTTTGTTTAATAAATGATAACTGATATAAAGAGGAAAGGATGCGAATTATATGCTCACTCCCGCACAGCTTAAGCAGATAGAACTCAAGAAATTTGAAGGTGACAGATACTCTTCCGACGACGTTGATAAGATTTTGTCCTCAGTAATTTCAAACTATGAAGAGGTTTTCGAGGAAAACGGTAACCTTATAAGAAAGCTCAGCGTGCTTGCTGCAAAGCTTGACGAATACAGAAAGGACGAAAACGTTCTTCGTGACGTTCTTCTTAACGCTCAGAAGAGTGCAGACCTTGTTATTGCAAACGCACAAGCACAGGCAGATGCTATCATCGTTGATGCAAACGCACAGGTAGGCGAAATTGTTAAAAAGGGCGAAGGCATTATTGATGCCGCAAACGTTAAGGCTGAAAAAATCACTGCTGCAGCCGAGGCTGAATATACAAGCATTATTCAGTCTGCCAAGGTTATGGCTGACGGCTATCTTGCAGCAGCCAGAGAATCCGCAGCTACCGTTGAAGCAGAGGTTGAGTCCTCCGTAAACGAGCTTCTTTCCGACTGCGACGAAAAGGCTGCAGGACTTTTAGAGGAAGCAAAGGCAGAGGCTGAGGCACAGATTAACGATGCAAAGCGTCTTGCTGAGATTATTGTAAATGATGCAAAGGCTGAGGTTGCTTCTCTTCGCGCTGAAAAGGAAGCAGAGCTCAATGCTATTATTGAAAGCTCCGCTATGGAAAGCGAAAAGCTTGTTACAGAGGCAAAGGAAAAGGCGGACGAGCTTTCTAAGGCTGCAGAGGAATATTCAGAAAGCCTTGTAAACACTGCCAAGGAGCAGGCTGACGTGCTTGTTGCACGCGCAAAGGAAAACCTTGAAAATGCAAAGGTTACCTCAACTCAGCTTATCGACGAGGCAGAAACCCGCTCCGTACAGATGGTTGAGGAGGCTAAGAAGCAGGCTGACGAGCTCGGTCGCGTAAGCACTCACAACTCCTTTATGTATATTGAAGAGGCTAAGGCTCGTGCAGAGGAGGAGGTTGCCGCTATCAAGGCAGGTGCATCAAAGGATGCTGAGGATGCCAAGATTAACGCAGAGGCTCTTCTTAACGAAGCAAAGGCTATGGGTGAAGAGATACATATTACGGCAAGAAAGGAAGCCGAGGAGCTTCTTGAGGCTGCAAAGCTCAAGGCTCAGCAGATAGTTTCCGATGCTGAAAATACAGTAAAATCCGCTCTCAGCGAGGCAGACGCTACCGTTGAAGCTATCCTTTCACAGGCAAAGGCTCAGAGTGCTTCTCTTGTTGAAAGCGCAGATATCACTGCACGCTCAAAGGTATTCGATGCTGACAAGAATGCAGATGCTATGATGAACGAGGCAAGCACAAAGTCCGCTGAAATGCTTGCAGGTGCAAAGCACGAATGCGAGAGAATGACCTCTCTTGCAACAAATCTCAAGGTTAAGCTTGTTGACCTTATCACAACTGTTGAAAAGAACTATCACATCGTTCAGAGTCAGTCCGTTCAGCTTCGTGAAAGCCTTGAAAAGCAGGTTAAGGCAAGTGAGGAAATGCTTGCTGCTCAGAAGTCTGCTCTTGCAGTATTACCTGCATTCGAGGAAAATGACGACGTATTCCAGATTAACGTGGACGCATACCTTGAGCCCATCGCTCAGGACGTAGACGTAATAAAGATGCTTTCCGTTTACGGTCTTTACAAGGAAAGGGACGTAAAGGCTGACGAATCCGTGCTTGAGGTAACACGTCTTTCAAGTGACGTAAGACCTCAGTCAAAGGCAGCCGAGCAGATTGAAGCAATCTTCAGCGGCAAGGAAAAGTCCGTTGACGTAAACGTTGAAAAATTCATTGACGATAACGACAATGCAACAGATTTCAGCGCAAGAAATCTCACACTCGCAGAGGATGAGCAGAAGGAGGAGAAGGCTCCCGAGGCTCCCGTATTCACCTCAGGCGTTGACTATTCAACCGACGATTTCTCTGCTATCGCCGACAATCTCAGAAATGCAATCAACGACGTGATTGACGACAGAAATGCCGATATGGAAAAGGATGCTGAAATTTCCTCCTCCGAGGCTTCTGAGGTTGCTCTTCCCGATATTCCCGTAAGCGAGCTTGAGCTTGACGATTTCGCAGACGATTTCTCAGATTTCTCTGAAATCTCCGAAGAAAAGACCGACGAAGAGGTAATGCAGGAAAGAGCCGCTGAAATCAACAGCTTTGAAATAGATTTCTCTGCCTTCGAGGATTTTGAAACAGAGGAAAAGAAGGAAGAAAAGACAGGTATTTTCAAGAAAAAGGGCAAAAAGGGCAGAAGATAATTGCCGCTTTTCAGGAGGCCTACAGTGAAAAAATATAATAAGAAAAAAATTATTACTCTATCCGTACAGCTTGCCGCAATTGCTGTTTTAGTTGCAATCGACCTTATTATTAAAAAGATTGTCGTTGATAATATTGCACTTCACGAGCAGGTAGGCTTCATTGACGGGCTTTACGGATGGACCTACGTACAGAATACCGGTGTCGCATGGGGACAGTTTGACAGTAATCCTAAAGCACTTTCCGCTGTTACAGGCATTCTGGTGACTGCCGGAATAGTTTACCTTGCTTATCCCCTGAAAAGCCCCACATTCTACAAAATTTGTATTCCTATGATTATTGCAGGCGGTCTTGCAAATACCATTGACAGAGTATACCGTGGCTTTGTTGTTGACTACATTCAGACTCTGTTTGTTGATTTCCCCGTATACAATTTTGCGGATATTCTTGTAGTATGCGGCGCCTTCCTGCTTGCAGGCTATCTCGTTTATGAAATTATAATGGACGAAAAGGCAAAGAAGTTAAAAAAGCTTAACGAGGGCACGAAGAGTGAATGAGTTAGTTTTTGAAATATCTTCCGAAAACGCTGGGGACAGGCTTGATAAAATCATCTGTCTTGAAGAAAGCTCACTTTCAAGAAGCGCGGTGCAGAAGCTTATTGCCGACGGCAAGGTCACTGTAAACGGCTCGGTTGCCACAAAAAGCCTGAAGCTCAAGTCTGGGGACGAGGTCTTCCTTGAAATTCCCGACCCTGTGGAGCTTAAGGCAGAGCCTCAGAATATCCCTGTTGAGATAATTTATGAGGATGATGACCTTCTTGTGGTGAACAAGCCCCGTGGTATGGTTGTGCATCCTGCCGCAGGAAATCCCGACGGCACACTTGTTAATGCACTTTTGTATCACTGCAAGGGCAGGCTTTCATCCATAAACGGTGTTATTCGCCCCGGTATTGTTCACCGAATCGACAAGGATACAAGCGGTCTTCTTATTGTTGCAAAAAACGATGCCTCACATGCGCATCTTGCCGCGCAGATAAAGGAGCACAGCTTTAAAAGACAGTATTATGCCGTAGTTACAGGCTCAATGCCCGACCATAAGGGAACGGTTAATCTTCCTCTCGGCAGGAGCCGTAACGACAGAAAAAAGCAGGCGGTAAACGGACTCAATTCCAGAAATGCCGTAACTCATTACGAGGTAATTGAGCATTATAGGGGCTATGATTATTGCCGGTTTACCCTTGAAACGGGCAGAACTCATCAGATAAGAGTTCACTGCTCACATATCGGACACCCCATTGTGGGTGACGGTGTGTACGGACAATCGAAAAATCCCTTCGGGCTTGAGGGTCAGTGTCTTCACGCGGCGCTCATTGGCTTCATTCATCCCGTATCGGGTGAATATATGGAGTTTACGTCAGACCTGCCTGAATATTTTAACAACGTATTAAATAAGCTTACTAAATAAAAGGAGTGCTTAGTTATGGAATTAAACGAAAAGAAGCAGCTTAAGCTTAAGGCTGTCAATGTCAGAAAGGGAATAATTGAAGGTACCTTCAATGCTAAGAGCGGTCATCCCGGCGGCTCACTTTCAATTGCTGACGTGCTTACGTATCTTTATTTCAATGAAATGAAGGTTGATACAAAAAATCCCAAGTGGGAGGAAAGAGATCGACTTGTTCTTTCCAAGGGGCACGCAGCACCTGCATTATATGCAGTATTGGCTGAAAGAGGCTTTTTCCCCGTTGAGGATCTCAAGACCTTAAGAAAATCAGATTCCTATCTTCAGGGTCATCCCAATATGAACTACGTTCCCGGTGTAGATATGAGCACAGGCTCACTCGGTCAGGGCATCTCCGCTGCCTGCGGCTTTGCCCTTGCATCAAAGCTCGAGGGTGATCCCTACCGTGTATATGCTATTCTTGGTGACGGTGAAATTCAGGAGGGTCAGGTATGGGAGGCTTGTATGTTTGCAGCTGCAAAGAAGCTTTCTTCCCTTACAGTTATTGTTGATAACAACAATCTTCAGATTGACGGCAGTGTTGAAGAGGTTAACTCTCCCTATCCCATTCCCGAAAAGTTCGCTTCCTTCGGCTTTAATGTAGTTGAAATCTGCGGTCATTGCTTCGACCAGATAGAGGATGCCTTCGAGCAGGCAAAGGCATGCAAGGATAAGCCCACTGCAATTATTATGAAGACCGTTAAGGGCAAGGGCGTTTCCTTTATGGAAAATCAGTGCTCCTGGCACGGTGCGGCTCCCAATGCAGAGCAGTATGAAATTGCTATGAATGAGCTTAATGCTGCGGCTGAAGAGCTCAGTAAATAAGGAGGAGAAGGAAATGGCAGACGTAATTAAGACAGCAACAAGAGATGCTTACGGTAAAGCACTCGCAGAGCTTGGTGAAAAGAATGAAAAGCTTATAGTTCTTGATGCAGACCTTGCAGCAGCAACAAAAACCGGTATGTTCAAGAAGGTATTTCCTGAAAGATTCTATGACTGCGGTATCGCAGAGGGCAATATGATGGGTGTGGCTGCAGGTCTTGCAGAATCCGGCTATACTGTATTTGCAAGCTCCTTTGCTATGTTTGCAGCAGGCAGAGCCTTTGAGCAGATTAGAAACTCCATCGGTTATCCTCATATAAACGTTAAAATCGGTGCAACTCACGCAGGTATCTCCGTAGGTGAGGACGGTGCAAGCCATCAGTGCTGCGAGGATATTGCTCTTATGAGAACTATCCCCGGTATGACAATCATCAATCCTGCCGACGACGTGGAAACACGTCTTGCAGTTATGGCAGCGGCAGAGCACGACGGCCCCGTTTATATGCGCTTCGGCAGACTTGCAGTTCCGAGAGTATTTGACGAAAATTATAAGTTTGAAATCGGTAAGGGTGTATACCTGAACGAGGGTAGTGATGTTACCATTATCGCAACAGGTCTTATGGTTGAAAGAGCTATGCAGGCTGTAGAGCTTCTGAAATCAGAAGGTATTTCTGCTGCTTTAATAAATATGGCAACCATCAAGCCCATTCACAAGAATATTATCATTGTTGCCGCAAAGAAGACAGGCTGCATTGTAACTGCTGAAGAGCACTCCGTAATCGGCGGCCTCGGCTCAGCAGTAGCAGAGGTGCTTTCAGAAAGCTGTCCTGTGCCCGTCACAAGGGTTGGTGTTGAGGACGTATTCGGCAAGTCAGGTCCTGCACTTGAGCTTCTTGAAATCTACGGACTCAATGCAGAAAATATTGCAGCAAAAGCAAAGAAGGCAATTGAGCTTAAGAAATAAGAGGTGTGAATATGTCTTGTTTTTACGAAGAAGCTAAAAAAATGTATGCCGAAATCGGTATTGATACCGACGAGGCTATAAGAAAGCTTTCCGATATTTCAATTTCTCTTCATTGTTGGCAGGGTGACGACGTTGGCGGCTTTGAGGCTGCAGGCTCACTTACAGGCGGTATTCAGGCTACAGGCAATTACCCCGGTAAGGCTCGAAATATGGAAGAGCTTATGGCGGATATCGACAAGGTACTTTCCTTTGTACCCGGTCATCACAGAATTAATCTTCACGCAATTTACGCCGACTATTCCGACGGTGTTGTATCCCGTGATAAGCTTGAGCCCCACCACTTTGACAAGTGGATTGAATTTGCAAGGGAGAGGGGACTCGGTCTTGACATTAATCCCACTCTTTTCTCTCATCCGCTTGCAGCAGACGGACTTACACTTTCTCACCCCGATGAAAGCGTACGCCGCTTCTGGATTGACCACTGCAAGGCTATAAGAAAAATCGGTGCGTATATCGGTGAAAAGCTCGGTACTCCCTGTCTTAACAATATATGGATTCCCGACGGCTATAAGGAAACTCCCGCAGACAGAACAAGTCCCCGTGCGCGTCTTAAGGCTTCACTTGATGAAATATTTTCCGTAAAATATAATCCCGAATTCCTCGTTGACTCCGTTGAATCAAAGGTGTTTGGTATCGGTGTTGAATCCTACACCGTAGGCTCACATGAATTTTATATGAACTATGCCGCTAAGAACGGATGTATGTGCCTTCTTGACAACGGCCACTATCATCCCACTGAAAGTGTTGCCGATAAGATTCCCTCAATGCTTCTTTTTGCCGACAAGGTAGCTCTTCACGTAACAAGGGGAGTTCGCTGGGACTCCGACCACGTTGTAGGCTATACCGACGAGCTTAAGGAGATTGCAAAGGAAATCGTAATTGCAGGTCCTGAAAGAGTGCTTATCGGTCTTGACTATTTCGATGCAAGCATCAACCGTATTGCTGCATGGACTATGGGTATAAGAAATATGCTCAAGGCGCTGCTCGGTGCTCTTCTTACTCCTCACTCTGAGCTTGCACGTCTTCAGAATGAGGGAAATTTCACAGAGATGTTCGTGCTCAGTGAAGAGGTTAAGACCTATCCCGTAAGCGCAGTATGGAATAAGTTCTGCGAAATGAATAACGTTTGTGCAAATGAAAATTGGTATAAATCTGTAAAAGAGTATGAAGAAACCGTACTCGCTGAAAGGAAGTAATAAAAATGAATAACGTACTTGAACTCAAGGCAGTAGCAAAATTTGTTGATACCTGCAATCAGTCCTGGCTCAAGGGCTGGAATGAAAGAAACGGCGGTAATATGTCCTACCGTATGAAGAGTGAAGAGGTTGACGCAATCAAGCACCTCTTCAACGATAACGGCGAGTGGAAGAGCATCGGCATCACAGTAAGCAATCTTGCAAACGAATATTTCACCGTTACAGGCAGCGGCAAGTTCTATATGAACGTTAAAAACGAGCCCGAAAACAACATCTGCATCGTTAAGATTGACGAAAAGGGTGAAAACTACAAAATCGTATGGGGCCTTTTTGAGGGCGGCGTACCCACAAGTGAATTCCCCACACACCTTCTTAACCATTCAATCAAGAAGGAAAAAACTAACGGCAAGCACCGTGTAATTATGCACGCTCATCCTGCTAACATTATCGCTCTTACCTTCCTTCTTCCTCTTGAGGATAAGGTATTCACCCGTGAAATCTGGGAAATGATTACAGAATGTCCCATCGTTTTCCCCGCAGGCATCGGCGTGGTACCCTGGATGGTATGCGGCAGTGCAGATATTGCTGTTGCAACAGGTGAAAAAATCAAGCAGTACGACGCAGTTATCTGGTCACACCACGGCATTTTCTGCTCAGGTGAGGACTTTGACGTTGCCTTCGGTCTTATGGATACAATCGAAAAGGCTGCTGAAATCTTAATTAAGGTTATGTCCTGCGGCGGTAAGAAGCAGTTTATCACCTCTGAGCAGATTCTTGCTCTCTCCGAGCCCTATAATGTCAATATCGACAAAACAATGCTTGAATAATTTACATATTTCACAAAGATTTTTTTCTTCTTGTATTATAGATTTTTTTATGATACAATATGTAAGTATAAAAGGCATATTATCAGCGTTAGGATAGGTGATATTTTATGGCAGAATTTTGTCCAAAATGTAATTATAAGCTCAAAATAACAGACTGGCGTCCCGAATGTCCCAAGTGCGGTGTAAACATTATGTACTACGGCATTGAGGACCGTCTTCGTGAAGAAGCAGATAAGGCAGAATATGCTCACGCTATGAGCCAGCCCAAGTACGACAGACTCAAGTTCTCTCTTATCGGTCATCCTCTTGCTATTGTAAGACTTGTTCTCGGTCTTCTTCCTATCGTAGCAACTCTTCTTCCTATGGGTACTGTAAACTACATTCTTCCTTACCTTGAGAAGAACGTAACAGTAAACCTCATTTCTATCGTAACCTTCATTATCGATAACGGATTTGACGTTGATCTTATTCTGAAGCTTATCGGCTCCGAAACTCTCGGCACAGCGATGATTTACTGGGCAGTAGCTCTTATATGTCTTGTGCTTATGGTTGTTCTTACACTCGTAGGCTTCTTCCTTCTTACTCTTTCCGCTGCCAAGAAGGGTATCGTAAGAAACATCACAATTCCTTCAATCGGTATTGTTCTTGCAACTGTTGCATTTGTTTTCTATAACCTTATGGTAACAGAGCTTACTGCAGCTCTTCCCGGTATCTTCACAGGTACTGTAAATCCTGCAGCATACATCGTTGCCGTTCTTCTCTTCGTTATTATGATTACCGTTAACGTAATCTATAAGAAGAAGAACATTCAGGTTAAATATAAGGATGTTTCGGAATTCCTTCTTCCTTACAATGAAAGACCTTCAACTCTTGCAAAGAAGGCACAGAACGAAGCTTAAGCTATTACAAAAACCGTCATCCCGATTACGAGGTGACGGTATTTTTTTACGGAGGTAAATATTATGCCCATTATTTTTGACAGCGAAAAAAAGATTTTTAAGCTTGATACTGCTTCATCCAGCTATATCTTTAAGATTTACGATGAAAACTATCTTGTGCATCTTTATTTCGGCGCTAAGATTCCCGATTACAATCTCAACGCATTTGAGGACAGAAGAATGTATGCATCCTTTTCTGCCTCAAACCCTCATATGCTCACAAGGGATTTCTCTGCTGACGTTTATCCCTTTGAAATCGGCTGCAACGGCTGCGGTGATATGAGAATATCATCCCTGCAGATCAGAAACTCTGACGGCAACGCATCAACTGATATGCGTTACGTTTCTCATAAGATTTACGCAGGCAAGCCTGCCCTCAAGGGACTTCCCGCTCTTTATGAAAGTGAGGCCGGCGAGTGCACAACTCTTGAAATCACAACAAGAGATGAGGTAACAGGTGCCCAGGCAATTCTTCTTTACACTGTATTTGAAAAGCACAGTGCAATCACAAGAAGCGTTATTGTCAGAAATACCTCCGATAAGCCCTTTGCAATTGAAAAGGTAATGAGCTTCAACCTTGATATGAACAGCTCAGATTTCGACCTTATCACCCTTTACGGCAGACATAATCAGGAGAGAAACCTTGAAAAGCGACCTCTGGCACACGGCAGACAGGGAATAGGCTCAAGACGCGGCTCCTCCTCTGCACAGCAGAATCCCTTTATGGCTCTTCTTCGTCACGGCGCTACTGAGGACTTCGGTGATGCCTACGGCTTCAACCTTGTGTATTCCTGTAATCATCTTTGCGAAATCGAGGTTGATTTCAACAACTCCTCACGTGTTATGATGGGTATTGACCCCTCCGATTTCTCATGGACACTTGAAAGCGGCGAGGAATTCTATTCACCCGAAGCAGTGCTTGTATATTCAAACGAGGGTCTTGGCGGTATGAGCCGTACCTTCCACAGACTTTATAACAATAACCTTGTGCGCGGTCAGTGGAAGAAGGCAAAGCGACCTCTGCTTATCAACAACTGGGAAGGCACTTACTTTGATTTTGATGACGATAAGCTCTTTGATATAGCAAAATGGGCTAAGGAAACAGGCATCGAAATGCTTGTTATGGACGACGGCTGGTTCGGTCTTCGTAACGATGACCGCAGAGCACTCGGTGACTGGGAGGTCAATGAAAATAAGCTCAGAGGCGGTATATCAGGCCTTGTTTCCCGTATTAAGGGTCTTGGTCTTAAGTTCGGCATCTGGTATGAGCCTGAAATGATTTCTCCCGATTCCGACCTTTTCCGCGCTCATCCCGACTGGCATATTCACGTACCCGGCCGTGAATCCTCACAGGGACGCTGGCAGTACGTTATCGATATGTCCCGTCAGGACGTAAGAGATTATCTCTTCAATAAAATGAGTGAGGTATTGGCTCACAACGATATCGACTACGTAAAGTGGGACTTCAACCGCAATATTACCGAGGCGGGCTCTGCCTTACTTTCAAAGGAAAAGGGCAGTGAGTTCTTCCACCGCTTCATTCTCGGTACCTATGAGCTTATGGGACGTATTCTTGAGGCATATCCCCATCTTCTTCTTGAAAACTGCTCAGGCGGCGGCGGACGCTATGACCCCGGTATGATGTATTTCTCACCTCAGATCTGGTGCTCCGATAACACAGATGCACTTTCCCGAGTTGATATTCAGTTCGGCTCATCACTTTGCTATCCTGCTTCCGTTCAGGGTGCACACGTATCCGCTTCACGCCGTTCAGGCTATGAAACCAAGAGAAACGTTGCTATGTGGGGCAGCTTCGGCTATGAATTAGATCCTGCAAAGATAAGTGAGGAGGCACGTGCTGAAATTAAAACTCAGATTGCCGACTACCATAAGTACTACGACCTTATTCACTACGGTGACCTTTACAGAATTATCAATCCCTGGGATGACCCCTATAAGGTTGCCTGGGAATTTGTAAGTGAGGACAAGGCTCAGGCCATGCTTACAGTGGTTATCAAGTTCCACCTTGAGGCAAGAAATTTCTTTATTAAGCTCAAGGGCCTTGATCCCGAAAAGTACTATAAGTGCCTTGAAAACGGTGAAACCTATTCAGGTGCACTGCTGATGAATGCAGGTATTTCTCTGTTTGATTATCCCGATCGCGACGGAGACAGCTACGCACTTCATTTCGACGAGGTTAAATAATTTATATTACAGGGCTGTCCTCGGACGGTCCTGTTTTTTTGTTTATATTGGGAAAATTTATAAAATTATTAATAATATTTTAACTTATTTGTGTAATCTGCTTGTAAATCAATGCAGATTTTGATATTATAAATTATGTGTAATATTGTTATTCTGAGGTAAATTATGCAGTACGATAAAAATTTCATTATTTCATTTGTACGTCACGGTGAATCAATGAATAACGTCGGTGCGTATTACGAGGACCGTTTTCATAAGGACGATTCACCGCTTACCGACAAAGGGCTTTTTCAGGCGGAAAAATTATCCTGCGACGAAATTGTAAGCAGTGCCGACAGGATTTTTTCAAGCCCTCTTATCAGAGCGGTGCAGACTGCTTACCCGACTGCACAACGGCTCGGTAAAAGGGTAGAGATACTTCCCGATTTAATAGAAATCAACACTGAAATTGCAGGCACTGACGCAGGTTTTCTTGAAAGCTCGTACCCCCTTGCAGTGCCCTGTACGGCTGAGCCTACTCCCACAGGCGGTCCGCTTTTCATTCAGGCTGAAAACGATGAAATAAGAATGGAAAGAGCAAAAAGGTGCATTGAATATTTCTGTAAGCAGGCATCTGAGGGGGAGCATTTTCTCGTTGTTTCTCACGGCTCGTTTCTTACCTTTCTTTTATCTGCCGCTCTCGGTCTTTCAGATATCGGGCATTTCAGCTTTCAGGCTGACAACTGCGGTGTAACAAGAATAATTTTCAGAAAAAACAAATGTCCCAAGCTTTCCTGTGCTAACTATACGGCACATCTCGGAAAAATGCCCCTTTGTAATTTCTGATAAGGAGAATGTATAATGGCACGCTGTCCTAAATGCGATAAAAGGCTTCGCATAACAGATATCAGTCAGTTCTGTCCGCACTGTAGTGTGAATATGCGCTTTTATAATTTTGAGGAAAATTTTATAAGAGAAGCAAAGCTTTCCGAGCTTTCGCAGGCAGGTATGAAGGTGAAGCTCCGTAATCTGAAATACAGCTTCACAGGCTCACTGTGGGTAAGGTTAAAGCTTGCCTTCTGTGCATTACCGCTTTTATCTCTTCTGATTCCCTCAGGTGACGTTATAATTTCCTTTCCCCTTGTGAATGAAGCGACTCATTTCGGCATCTTAGGTCTTGTAAACATAATTACCGGCGGCTCACTGCCATATATACTCGAAATGTGCTCCTCACCGGTTTCGGGTGCGGAATTTACGGCACTTCGTAATGCTCTTATATGCTACGTTGCAGTAGCCTTAATGGCGCTTTTAAGCTTCGTTTTCTGTCTTCTCGGCTTTATAAGCATTAGAAATATGCAGAAGCTTTCGGCAATTTTCTCAGGAGCAGGAATTTTAAGCTCTGCTGCGGCTTTATTTCTTATAAACAGCTTCTCGCGAGCAAGTGAGGGCTCACTTATTCTGCAGGGAAGCACAGGCTTCGGTCTTATTGTCAGTGCTCTGGCATTCTCACTCGTGCTTTTCGTAAGCGTAATGCTATGGAAGAAGGGCATTCACCCTGTATATGACGAGGGAGTAGAGGAGAGAGTCAGAATTTATAAGCAGGTTAAGGCAGGTAAAATAAATATTGATGACCTTCCTCAGCCTGTAGTTGAAACCGCTGCTACAAGGAAAATTGATGAGCAAATCGCAAAAGAGGAAAAGGAGTTTTTCGAAAGGCTTAGCCTGTCACAGGGAGGTAAGGTCTTATGAGAGAAAAGAAATTTGATAAGCAAAGGCTTCTTACAGCAGGAGTTATCGTTCTTCTTATTTTCTTTTTTATCGGCGGCTTTTTAATAGGTCTTGACCGTGTGCAGTCAATGGAGGGCACCTTCCCGCCCAATGTGCTGACTGAAGGTCCTTCTGACGCTCCCGAAAACGAGTCAGAGCTTGTTGATTATTTTGCGCTTTTGCTGAACAAAGCCCTTGAAAGCGTTGTAAGTGTATCAAAGGACGTATATTTTGAGATTGATAAGTCTTCAATAGTAACAGACGGCTCTGATAGCTTCAATGCAACTGTTCTTTATGCTGCTGATGAATTTATAAATCATATTTCAAGTATTGAGGAAAATGACGAAGACAAAGCCATTGTGAATTACGGTGAGGACATCTCTGTAATTCTTGAGATTGCGGACGTTCATAAATATACCGTTTCTGATTTTTCCTGCAGCTATATTTATTATTCCTGCCCATCCTGTGCAGCAGAGGCTTCCGAGAAGCTTTCAGACTGTGAGCAGTGCGGTTCCACAAGGGAATACTTCCTAAAATACCGTGATGAATACGATATCAGCTTCTCTCTTATAAATATGCCGACGGGTGCTGACGAGCCCTCGGCTATACAGTGTGAGGGCTTCACAAGAAGAACAGACGCAGAAATTTCCTCTCTGACGGCAGCAGCCTTCAAGGACGCAATCAACGTAGATAATATTGATATTACATATAATTCCTACAGTGTGAGCCTTAAGGTAAACAGACTGACTGATGAAATAACGTATCTTTGCTACACAAAGAATATGAGTGTTGATGCCAATGTTGACTTTATAGGCTTATATGAAACTATCGGTACAAGAAATATAAGCTTTGATATCAGTGAGAAGCATGCTTATAATTTTTCGTGGCCTGCTATATCACTTGATGCAGATGCACTTGTGATTGAGCCCGGAAGCTCTGACAATCTTTTTGCAGCGCTTACCTGTGAAAATCCGCTTGATATGGAAATTGTCTGGACGTCATCAGATGAGGACGTCGCGGTGGTAGACTCAGAGGGCTACATTGATGCAAAAAAAGAGGGTGAAGCAGTAATTACCGCAAGCTTTACCTATCTCGGAAATACATATACCGATTCCTGTAGCGTTTTTGTAAGAGTGCCTGTAGAGTCTATGAAAATGTCGAGGAAGGCTCTCAGGCTTTCAGTCGGTGAAAGCTTTATCTTGTCGACTAAGGTTTCTCCCTCATCTGCTACGGTTAAAACCGTTAAGTGGTACACTGAAAATGAGGACGTTGCGGGAGTTGACGAAAACGGCGTTGTAACCGCTGTATCGTCAGGCACTGTTACTGTTTACGCCTTATCTGATGACGGCTATTTCAGATCGACCTGTGAGGTGACGGTAGAATGAGTGAAAATAATAACGTAAAGGGCTTCGTTCAGGGCGTTTTTACTGCCGAAGAAAATTCTGCCGCCAAGCTTGCCGACGAGCAGAAAATACGCTACAGCAGGCTTGCAATAAAAATGTTTCATACAGGAGTGCTGACTCCCAAGGAAATGTTTTTGCCTGCTATAGGTGAATTTGCTACAAAGCTTCTCAAGGGTGTTGATATTTACAGAACGCTTTATTTTGTAAACGTGCTGAAAATCGATATGGTATACGTTACCGTTATTCTTTCTCTTATCGGCATATACGATATGCTCAACAACCCTCTTATGGGAGCAATTTATGACAAAACACGAACCCGTTGGGGAAAGGCGCGTCCCTATATCGTATTCGGTGCAATCCCTTATTTTGCAAGCTCCTTCCTTTTATATTCGGGTGCACTTTTCTTCGGTGACACGGCAGGCGACGACCCGAAGAAGATTATGTTCGTGTTTATAATGCTATTTATACAGGAAACCTTTTCAACAATCTATAATATTCCGCGAGGAAATCTTCTTTCTTTGCAGACTGCAAACCCTCAGGACAGAATTACAGTAGGTCTTTTGCAGACCTATATCGGAGAGGCTGCCTCTCAGACGGTATATACGATTTTCCCGCCTCTTATGGAGCTTAACAACAAGGGCTTTGTAAATCTTCCTATGTCGGTTGTATTTTCTGCGGTTGCCGCAATTTCCTGCGGTGTGGGTGCTGTGGGTAATATTGCTATGGCAATCGGCTGTCAGGAGAGAATTGCTCTTCAGCCCAAGCCTGCGCCCATAACGAAAACAATGCTCTACGTGCTCAAAAACAAGTATGCGCTCAGAAACTTTGTTGCCAATTTTGCAACCTCATGGTGGAGCAACGGAGGCTATTCATGGGACGTTGTAACTCAGCAGGAGATTTTCGGCGGTGCCATTCCGTCCTTTATTGCCTATTCGGTGTATAATGCCGTAGATATGCCCTCTGCGGCTCTGATTCCTAATTTCAGAAGCTTCTTTAAGGACAATAATAAAAATGCACTTATTTCTCTTCGTTTGTGGGATGTGCTTTCCGCAGTGGGAATGTTAGCCGCAGGTCTTCCCGCCATTAAGAAATACGGTAAAGGCTCCAAGTGGCTTATGGTGCTTATTTATGCGATATTCTACGGACTCAACGGAATAAATAACGGCCCTGCAAACGTATTTGAGGCTGAAATCATCCGTGAAATCAACGATTATACCGAGTTTGTTACGGGTGAGCGTCCCGACGGTACGGTGAATATCCTTACAGACCTTATTACAAAGGTAACCTCACCCCTTAATGCGATGTTCACTATTTACCTCTTCCGTTGGTCAGGCTACGATCCTGCAATTCCTATGCTTCCCTGGTCGCAGGGCAGCTCAAGAATTTATCAGAAGGTATTTTTTCTGTTCGTGGGAATAAATCTTTTCCCCAAGGTTATAAGCGTTATACCTTATTTCTTCTATGACCTTGTAGGGGAGAAGCGTGAGAAAATGTATATTGCCTTGAATGAAAGGCGCGCCCTTCTTGCAAAGGGGCAGACGGCAGATATTGAAATACTTGAAATGGCGGATGCTCTTTCGGGGGCGGCTATAAAATAAAATACGAAAATAAAAGGAGTAAATAAATATGAGATTCGGTGTATGCTGCGGAATTGATAACGAAGAAAGGGTAAGGGTAGCAGCCGAAAGCGGCTTTGACTATATTGAAAGCGGCTTTCAGCTTCTGGCTAACGCTACCGAGCAGCAGCTTGCTGAGTGGGAGGAGCGCGAAAAGAAATATAATATTCTCTGTGAAGCCGTGAACTGCTTCCTGCCGGGCTCACTTCCCGTAACAGGTGACAACGTAGATTATGATGCAGTAAAGGAATTTGTTGCACGCGGTATGAAAAACTGTGCAAGAATGGGCGTAAAGATTGTGGTTTTCGGCTCTTCAGGTGCAAGAAGCATACCCGCAGGCTACTCCTGGGCAAGGGCAGTTACTCAGATGACCTGTTTTCTTCGTGAAATTGCCTGCGTTGAAGCCGCAAAATATGGAATTACTGTAGTAACAGAGCCTCTTTGCAAGCTTGAAACCAACGTAATTAACACAGTCAAGGAGGGTGTTATGCTTGCCTTGCTTACTGACCGTGAAAACGTAAGCGGACTTGCCGATATCTATCATATGTATTTAAGCGGTGACACCAACGAGGACCTTGAGCTTGTGAAGGATTCAATAACTCACGCTCATATTTCTTATCCCAAGGGTAAGGAAGGAAAGAAGAGAGTTTTTCCTGCCACTGCCGAAGAATACGACTACAAATCCTTTGTTGATATTCTTGAAGCGGGAGCTTGTCAGCGTATTTCAATTGAGGCAGACTGCTTTGATTTCAGTGTTGATGCACCAATTGCAGCAAAGCTTCTTAAAAGCTTATAAAAAAAGGGAGGCTGAAGGCGTTGTACCCGTAAGGATACAACGCCAGTTTTATTCGCCCTCAGGCGAGTTTTATTGCTTCGCAGTTTTATTGTGCTTCGCACAGTGTTATTCGCTTCGCGAGTTTGTTGCGAATAAAATAACACTGAATCCGAAGGATTCAATAACACTATTGTCCGGGGACAATAATATCACTCTGCCGCAAGGCAGAATATCACTTAAACTGACCGAAAAAAGAAATGCGCACTTACTCACCGCCAAAGGTGCAAGTGTTAAAAAATGAGAGGTAATACGGAATGTCCGCATTACCTCTTTTTTTGTGTCCTTAGTAAGCCTGCTCTAATCAGCCTCCTTTTTTATGTGGTAATTATATAATCTGCCTCATCTTCAATTGCAAAATGCTCAAAATATTTTTCCTCTAAGGGAATCCATTTTGAAAAAAACACCTCAGCCTTGTCGGGATTTCTTTTCATTATTCTTTGTGTCTGCGTATGCTTGCTTGTTGTCACAAATAATCTGACGTCCCAATATTTTGCTATAGCAGGATGGCACGAATATGAGCCTTCAATAATTGTCACAGGCCTTTTCTCTGCAAAAATCTCTTCACCCAATTCCATTTTCGAGCAGTCAAAAGCTTTGTAGCTGAAGCCTTTTTTTGATTGCAGTCCTTTTATGACCTCATCCGTAAAGCGCTCAATGTCGAAATTTCTACCGGGAGTGCTGAGTCTTTCTGCTGTTCTTTGCTCGGGGCGCAGAAAAAAGTCGTCAATGTGAATCACGTTGCACGAAAGCTCGTCGCTGAGCATTTTTGCAAGGGTAGTTTTTCCCGAGGCGCAGCGTCCGTCAACGGCAACAATCAGAGAATCACTTTCTTGTGCCTTGTTTTTTATTATGCTAATTGCTTCGTTTACACTAATCATAACAACGTTCCTTAATAATTATATAAAAATTCTATCATTATTGCCGCTTCATTGTCAAGTTAATAAATTGTTATTGATTCCTGACGGCTTTTATAGTAAAATATATTGGAAAAATACATCCGGAGGAAAAATTTATGATGAAAATTGGCGTAATCCCCGATTCCTTTCAGGTGCCCTTCAAGGAGGCAGTAATTCTTGCCCGCGATATGGGTGTGAAGGGTCTTCAGCCCTACGTCACCCGCGGTGAGCTTGCTCCCGAGGTGCTCACAAAGCAGGATAGGGCAGACGTGCTTAAATTTGTAAAGGATAACGGACTTCAGTTTTCCGCCTTATGTGCCGATTTCGGTCTTCATTTCAATGAAAAGGATACTAACGAAGAGGGAATCATCCGTACAATGCGTATGATGGACCTTGCGCTTGATTTCGATACACGTGTAATTACAACTCACATCGGAAAGGTTCCCGACGATGAAAACAGTGAGGAATATTATAATATTGTAAGAACTATTGAGCGCCTTGGCAAATACGGTGACAGCATCGGCGTTTCCTTTGCAACTGAAACAGGCCCCGAAATGGCAATAAAGCTTCGCGGCATTCTTGAAAAGGCTGACACAAAGAGCGCTAAGGTAAACCTTGACCCCGCGAACTTTGTTATGTGTGCAGGTCAGGATCCCGTTGAGGCAGTTCATATTCTCAAGGACTACATAGTTCATACTCACGCTAAGGACGGCATCAAGCTTTCCGATGACGATTACGATGAAAAGCCTCTCGGGCAGGGTGGAGTGCCCTTCCCCGAATATATTGCCGCTCTTAAGGAGATAGGCTATGACGGTTTCCTTACAATTGAAAGAGAAGCAGGCGCAACACGATTCCAGGACATAAAGAATGCGGTTGCATTCCTTACGGATATTCTTAATAAGCTTTATTGATAGGAGAAAATTATGGCTCTCAGAGTAGGTATTATTGGTAACGGCGGTATCGCAAATGCACATATGGACGGCTACAAGGCTCTCGGTGATGAGGTTGAGCTTGTTGCCTGCTGCGATATAAATTTCCCCAAGGCACAGGCTTATGCCGAAAAATACGGCATTCCCAACTGCTATGACAATTGCTACGATATGCTCAAGGAAAATGACCTTGACATTGTAAGCGTATGCACTTGGAACAATGCTCACGCAGAATGCTCAATAGCGGCTCTTAATGCCGGTTGTCACGTTCTTTGTGAAAAGCCTATGGCAATGAACACAGAAGAAGCACTCAGAATGAAGGCGGCTGCTGAAAAGAACGGCAAGCTTCTTATGATCGGCTTTGTTCGCCGTCACGGCAACGACGCTGCAGCGGCAATTGATTATATCGAAAAGGGTCACCTCGGTGAAATCTATTATGCTAAGGCTTCATATCTTCGTCGATGCGGCTTCCCCGGAGGCTGGTTCGGCAACAAGGAGCTTTCAGGCGGAGGTCCTCTCATTGACCTCGGTGTTCACGTAATCGACCTTTCCCGCTATATTATGGGCTGCCCCAAGCCTGTAACCGTATTCGGTGCTACCTTCAACAAAATCGGCGCAAGAAGCCACATAAGAGGTACAGAATGGCACAGTGAAACCGTTATGGAGGAGGAAATCTTCACGGTTGAAGACCTTGCAACTGCTATGATCCGCTTTGATAACGGAGCAGTGCTTCACATTGAAGCATCCTTTAACCTCAACACAAAGAGCAACTGCGGTGACATCTCCTTCTACGGTGATAAGGCAGGTCTTAATCTTGATCCCTTTGAGCTTTATACTGAGTTCAACAATCAGCTTGCCGATATTGTTCCTCACGGTAAGAATGACTTTGATTTCTCAAGAGATTTCAAGAGAGAGGTCAAAAACTTCGTAGACAGTGTAAATGGTAAGGCAAAGTGCAAGGCACCTGCTGAGGACGGTCTTGAGCTTATGAGAATTCTTGATGCAATTTACCTTTCTGCAAAAACAGGAAAGTCTGTTGACATTGAAAGATAAAAAAATTTCGGGTATGCTTCATACCCGAATTTCTTTTTAAATGGAAGCCGTCAGCTTTATTGCATTTAACAAAAGAAGCTTGTTTTCTTCATATATTCTGTCTGTCTGTGAAAGCGGCAGAGGATTTGTGCCTACACCTGTTTCTATTGTATAGCCGGGTCGGTTATATTGCTTGATAAACCAATCCTTATAGCCTGCATAGGACGAATCAGGCGGAGTAAGCTCAAGAGGATAGCCCGATGCCATGCTCAGAACGCTTCCGATTCTTTCGCTTTCGGGCGGCAGATAGTCAAGGTATTTCCAGTAAATAATGCTGCCCTGTGAATGATAGGCTAGTATCATTCTGAAATCGTTTTTCAGTGTATAATTATATATTGCCTCCGACTCACTCTCGCTCAGCGGAGCTTTTCCTACGTATTCAATGGGTGAGGGCTTATCAAAGCCCTGCGCATATTTTATTTCGCGAGCCCTTTCCCAGCCTGCAGGGTACTGAAGATTAAGGTCAACTCCGTTGACGTTAGCCTTCCATCCCGAGGGGAAGGGCACGGAAGGGAAGCCCTCTGCAATTTTTACAGCCCTGTTATAATATTCGCCTGCTTTAAGTGCACCTGTGACGATATCAAGCCCGTCGGGATTTACAAGGGGTATAAGATGAAGCCTTGTGCCATTATAAAGCTCAACTGCATTTTCGTTGAATAACAGTCGTTTTCTGCTTACGGCTTTAAGGTATTCCTCAAGAAATTTCAGTACCACGGGTATATTCAGCCATTCGTTTGCGTGAAAGCCTGCGTTGATAAAAAGCTCCTTTCTGCCTCTGCCTGCAGTAATCACAGAAAGCTGCTTGCCCATAACGCTTTTTCCTGCAGAGCCTGCTTCTATAAAGGGATATCTTGCCTTAAGTCCGTCTATGAGAAGATAGGTGAGATACGATGAATATGAAATATCCGTCGGAATAAGCGGATTTATAAAGGGAACGGTGATTTTATCTCCCGGAAATATTCTGTCGGGGTCAACGTCGGGATTTGCGGTAATAAGAGCATCAAGTGACGTGCCTGCCATAGCCGCAATCGACCACATCGTTTCACCGCGCTGAACAGTCTTTATATAATAGCCCTTAACGTACCGTTCAAGGTGAGAAAAGGTCTTTTCACCGGCTTTTCCGTCGGGTGTAAGATAAAATGCGTTCTGAAAGCGTTTCAGTGCGTCCTCGGTATTTCTGCCGAATATTCCGTCGGTGCTGCCTGATAAAAATCCCGAACGGATAAGTGCAAGCTGCAAAAGCTCAACGAGCGAGCCTGTGTCGCCAAATTTAAGTGTCTGCATAAATTCATCCTTTCAAAAAAGTAAGGACGTACCGTGAAAAAGTACGTCCTTTATGTTTTTATATGTCAAATAATTGCGTTGAAAGGTATCTTTCACCAGAATCGGGCAGAAGCACCACGATTCTTATATCTTTATTGTTGTTTTTAAGTGCAATTTCCTTTGCTGCGTGAAGCACTGCACCTGATGAAATGCCTGCAAGAATTCCGTCTGTCCTTGCAATCTGCCTTGAAGCCTCGTAAGCCTCAGCTTCAGTTACTTTTATAATTTCATCAATTACGTCGGTGTTGAGAATTGACGGTATAAATCCTGCACCGATTCCCATAAGTCCGTGAGCTCCCTTTTCGCCGCCTGAAAGAACAGGGGATGCGGCAGGCTCAACGGCTATCACCCTTATGTCCGGATTGAATGCCTTGAGAATTTCACCAACACCTGTAATAGTACCGCCTGTGCCGACACCTGCAATAAAATAATCGATTTTTCCGTAGGTATCACGAAGAATTTCAGGTCCTGTGGTTTTTCTGTGTATATCTGCGTTTGCCTTGTTGTTGAACTGGTCGGGGATAAAGGCGTTGCCAAGCTCCGCTTTAATCTCGTTTGCTTTATTTATTGCGCCTGCCATTCCTTCTTCCTTTGGTGTAAGCACAACCTGTGCTCCCAGTGCCTTAAGAAGAAGAACTCTTTCACGGCTCATATTTTCAGGCATAGTAAGCATAAGAGTGTAGCCGTTTACTGCGCAGGAAAGCGCAAGTCCCACTCCTGTATTACCGCTGGTAGGCTCAATAATTACAGTGTCGGAGTTAATAAGTCCCTTGCTTTTTGCATCCTCAATAAGAGCTATGCCCACTCTGTCCTTTGCACTGCCTAAGGGATTGAAATATTCAAGCTTTGCGATAATTTCGGCGTCTATACCGTGCAAGCTGCAAAAGCCCTGAGCCTTCACCATAGGTGTGTTGCCCGTAAGCTCAGTGAGATTTTCAGCTATTCTGCCGTTTTTATCTAATCCTATTCCGAGATTGAATTTTTTATACATAATTTACCCCTTAAAGTGCGAAATCCTCGGGTGAAAAAGTCATAAATTCGGGTGCGTTGGTGTCGGGTACACGCTTAAGAGGATCGTATCTGAATTTTTTGCAGCTGTAATACTTATCCATTATTCCCTTTTTGGGGCAAAGCACCTTATCACCGTCAGCCGAAAGCTTACCGTATTTACAGTATTCACATCTGGGGTCGTGTTCTCTTGTTAAATTTCTGCTCATTGAAATTCACTCTTTCAGTTTATTAAATATATATTAACATATTTAAGTGTTGCTGGCAAGTTCTGTTTTTGTAAAAGACAGGCTTTTAATGTCGCAAACGGGGTGATGATCTTAATTTTTTTGTTTCACAAAGAAATATAATACAAAGAGCTATAAGACTTATTGAGCCGAGAGCGGAGCCTTTGCCGTATATAACCGTCACGTTGTCTGCTATAGTGTGTACGGCCTGCGGAAAAATGAGTGTGTAAACGTATTCTGCGGCTGCACAAAGAGTCGCACATATCAGGCGCACAGAAAAATAATCCTTGGCGCTGATTCCGAGCCTTATAAGGCTTCCTGCGTTCTGAAAATAAAGGCATACCCCTGAAAAAACAAGAATGAATATGGTAATAAAGGTAGGGTAGTGAGCACTGCTGTAGCTGATGCCTGAGCTTACCTCTGTAAGCATAATTATAACACCGGAGAAAAAATTTTCCCCGATAAGCAGTGTTACAATTTCAGAAAATACTGAAAAGAGGATTATTGTAAAGCATATTCCGATGATTCCCGAGGAGGCACAGTGCACACTCTCAACAAAAATATCTGATATTTCTTTAATTTCCGGATAATTTTTGTAGTAAGTAAAATTTCTTTTCCTGATATTATAAAGCACCGACGTCATAAGGCATACGAGCACGCTTATAACGTACATTCTGATCCCTGTTCGTGTATCATTATATAATACCGCTCCTGTCACGATGACTGTGAACGCAATACCGGGATTCATAAAAAACAATGCACATCGCTTTGCTGATAAAGCCGATATTTTTCCTTGCTCATAAAGCTTCAGTGCTGCTGACGAGGAAATATTGAAGCCTCCTGTAAGTCCGAGCAGCATTGCTTCAAGACAATTCCCCTCAAGACCGAAAAGAACGCTCAGAGGCTTATGAAGAAGCTTTTTAAGGTTGCCCCCGAAGCCGACTGCCGAAATGAAATATGCTATGAACGTCATGGGAAAAACTGAGGGAACAATGCTTTTAAGGCAGAATTCCGTTACGCTCAATACCTGAATTCTTATATTCTCGGAGAAAATTATGAAAAGTATAGCGCAAAAAAATGATATTATTGAAATTATTGTATTCCTTGTGTCCGTAATAAGCTTTCTGTTAATTTTCATAGTAATGGTTATGCAATATCGGTGCTAAAAAATTACTGTGACACATAAAATTTATCAGGAAACGGAGATGGTGTGTTGAAAAAGAAGCTCCTTGAAAATTTTTCATCGGAAATAAGAGGCTTTTTAAGAAAATCACAGATAGATACGGATAATAAATTTCTCCTTGAACTGAACAGTGACGGCGTGCTGAGTCTTTGCGGTGTTGAGGACTTAAGAGAATATAACGGCTGCAGTATTCTTGCCGTTACACGGGCACAGGTAATAAGAATTGAGGGACGAGGTCTTTTTATTGACACCTTTGGTGACAGGCTTATATGCATCAGGGGTGAAATCAACAGTATAGAATTTCTGCACAGGTGATATTATGGGGTTCAAGGATTTAATTTTCGGAAAGGTTGAATTTTGTGTACGGGACGGCTTTTGTGAGCTTTTTCTTCGTTCGTGCAAGGAAAGCGGCATAGTCTTATACGAGGTGTCTGCAAGCGGCAATACAATAAATGCCTTTGTGCGTCAATATGACGTAAGGCACCTTATTGCCTGTGCTGAAAAAAGCGGTATGCAGCTTGATATTATCAGAAGAAGCGGTATTCCCGACCTTTTTTTCAGGTACCGAAGAAGGCTTGGTGTACCTGCGGGGCTTATGTCTTTTATTCTTATTCTTCTTGTGCTGCGCTCATTTATATGGAGCATCAATATTTCGGGTCTTGAGAATATTCCGGAGGATGAAATTCTGCTTCATCTTGAGGAAATGGGTATCAAAGCAGGGCAGTTCTGTGAGAATATAAGCTGCAGGGATGCCGAATTCAGTATTTATAAGGCGTTCGAGGACGTTAACTGGGTAAACGTAAGAGTTTCCGGAACAAGGCTTTTTGTGAGCATAAGTGAGGTCAAGGTAAACGAGGAATACAAGGAGGATATATTCAGCAATATAGTAGCCGCCAGGGACGGTGAAATTGTAAGGGCGGATATCTTTTCGGGGGAGGGGAAAATTTATCCGGGTACCGCGGTTGTGAAAGGTGATCTGCTTGTTTCGGGAGTTAAAACTCACCGCGACGGAAGCGTTGAATTTGTTGACAGTAATGCGCGGATTCTTGCGCGCACACGTAACTTTATTGCAAGCACGGTGCCTCTTGAAATTACTGTGAGCAGGGCGGTTGAGTGTAAAGATGTTTACTTGCCGACCTTCTTCGGCTTCAATCTGTCCGAGCTAATAAGTGTAAAGGGAAGCTACCTTACAAAATCCTCGTCGTTTTTCAGAAGCGGTGACGTTACTTATCCCGTAGGGCTGATAAGAATTCGCTCGTGTAATATGACTGAGGAGAAAATCAGCCTTACCGAGCCGCAGGCGCTGCTTATTGCCTTCCGCGATTTTTCACTTAATACACTGAAGCTTTATGAAAGGGTGCAGGTGAGTGACATTGATTTTTCTGTTTCCTTTGCACAATACTGTGAAATCAGCGCGGTGTTTGTCTGTGAGGAGGATATAGCATACAAAAAAAGCTTTACCGTCAACTCTGAAAATTAACGGTAAAGCAAAAATCTGTTATTTTGAGAAGCACTCGTCTATAAGGCTCTGCTTGAGGCTCCAGAGCTTCTGAGAAAGGTCAACGTAGTAGTTATGGGGATACTCAAAGCGCACAACCTCTTCCCAGAGGGTGTCAATCTGCTCTGCACAGTAATTTCTTATGCTGTCGGTGTCAGGGAAGGTGTATACAAGCTTACCTTCGTCGAATATTTTAACAAGAAGCTGACGCGCTACGAAATCGGATACTGTTTTTCTTTTCCATGTGTAGTCGGGGTCGAAAAGCTCGTATTCCCTGCAGTCGGTGAGATCCTCGTCCTGTAAGGTGAGCACGTCTGCAATAGCCTTTCCGGTTTCGTTGTCGAAAAGACGCCACAGAAGCTTGGGGCAGGGAGTTGTGATTTTTGAAACGTTGTCGTAAATTTTGATTTTGGGAATTATATTTCCGTCCCTTTCTATGGCTGAAAGCTTGTATGAGCCCGGAGTTACAGGGTTTGATGCAGAGGTTATGAGTCTTTCTCCCACAAGGAAGCTGTCAATTCTCGCACCGTTCTGAAGCATATCTCTTATGATGTACTCATCAAGTGAGTTTGAGGCGTATATGTCGCAGTCGGGATAGCCTGATTCGTTGAGCACACGTCTTATCTTTTTTGAAAGGTATGCAAGGTCACCGCTGTTGATTTTTATACCCTTCGGGCGCTTGCCCATAGGTGTCAGCACCTCGTCAAATGCCTTGATAGCATTGGGAAGTCCCTTATCCATAGTATCATAGGTGTCAATAAGAAGAACACAGTTGTCGGGATATTCTTTGCAGTAGGTTGCAAAAGCCTCGTATTCACTGTCAAACATCTGTACCCAGGTGTTGTTCATTGAAGCAAACAAGGGGATTTCGTAAGCTCTTGCTGCACTGACGTTTGTTGTTGCGCAGCAGCCGCCGATGTATGCGCTTCTTGTGCCGCCGATTGCGGCAACCGCTCCGTGGGCTCTTTTTGCGCCTGACTCAATAATTGCTCTGCCGCCTGCTGCTCTTACGATACGGTTTGCCTTGGTGGCAACAAGTGACTGATGATTTACGGAAAGAAGAAGGAGCGTTTCAAGCATCTGCGCCTGAATTACCGGACCGCGCACCTTGATTACGGGCTCGTTTGCAAACACGGGAGTACCCTCGGGAACTGCCCATATATCACAGGAGAAGCTGAAATCTCTGAGATAGCTGATAAATTCCTCGCTCATGCCCTTATCTCTGAGAAAAGAAAGGTCCTCCTCGGAAAATTCAAGGCCCTGTATATACTGTGAAAGCTGCTGAACGCCTGCCATAATGCAGAAGCCGCCGATTTCGGGGGAGGGGCGGAAGAACATATCAAACCAGGCAACGGTTTCGTCGATGCCGTTTCTTAAGAATCCGTTTGACTGGGCAATTTCATAAAAATCGAAAAGAAGGTCGCATTTTGTCATTGAAAAATTATTCATAAGCCGTTCTCCGTATTATGTGATATTACCATTTTAGCATAAATGCTTTTACATATCAACGGTAAAGCAGAAATTAATTTATGTTTCCCGTATTGAAATATTGTGTAGATAAATTGTGAATAATACTGTTAAATTGTTGACTGATGTTTTCCGGAGTGTTAAAATTGTAAAAAAACAGGAGGTTATTTTTTATGAGATTACGTAAGCAGGATCTCGGCACGCGGAATATTGTGGGCTCCCGTGTTGAGGCTAAGCGTAAAGAGCTTGGAATGAAGCAAAAAGATTTTCTGGCGCGACTACAGGTCGAGGGTATGGACATCAATGCATCGGCACTTTCAAAGCTTGAGGGTCAGGTAAGAGGAGTATTTGACTACGAGCTTGTAATTATCGCAAAAGTGCTTGGCGTAAGCCTTGAATGGCTTTTGGATGTCAATTAAATATAATACTTGCATTTATAATTATTAAATGCTATAATTTCTCCGGATAATCTCATTTGTCCGGAGATTTTTTTATAGGGAGCGGATCTTTATGACAATAGCAGAAAGACTGAAGGCGGCAAGAAAGGAATGTAAGCTTACCCAGCAGCAGGTAGCTGATATTCTTAAGCTTGACCGTTCAACTTATTCATATTATGAGCTCGGCACAATCAATCCCTCCATTGAAGCTCTCAAAACTCTTACGGCGGTATACAAGGTAGATATGGACTGGCTTGTGGGTAACGTTCCCCCCGAGGACTGCTGTCATGAAAGCAGCAGCGTAATAGAAAAGCTCAGAACCGTCAAGGATAGTAATATGTCGCAGCTTTCAAAGGATGAGCGTAAATTCGTTGCGCTGCTTCGTATGGCACGTGCAATCGGCAGAGATGACGGACTTTACGAGGCATTGTCCTCAGTTGTATTCAGCGCTTGCGACGAAGATGATGAATAATATTAAAGTTGCTGTAATAGGTGCAGGTGCGTCGGGGCTTGCAGCTGCGATATTTGCGGCAAGGCAGGCGCGCACAGCAAATATAAACGCTCGGATAGCACTGTTTGATGCAAATCCCCGCGTCGGAAAGAAGATTCTCGTGACGGGTAACGGAAGATGTAATTTCTCCAACGAGCACGTTGAAATGAAGCATTTCCGCGGTGACAGTGAATTTGCATACGAGGTTTATAAGAGATTTGATGCTGAAGCTACCGTTGAGTTTTTCAATTCTCTCGGTCTTTATTCAAAAAGTGATGCGGCAGGCAGGCTTTATCCCTTATCCCTACAGGCAAGTGCCGTGCTTGACGTGCTTCGATATGAGGTAGCCGCCTGCGGCATAAACGAGGTGTGCGACACAAAAATAAGTTCCATAAGACCCCATAAAGCGGGCTTTATGTTAAACAACGAATTTTATGCCGACCGGGTTATAATTGCAACAGGGGGCAAGGCAGCGCCGGTGCAGGGTAGTGACGGCAGCGGATTTTCGCTTCTTCGTCCTTTCGGAATTTCCTGTACAGAGCTTCTTCCTGCTCTTACTCCCGTTATCTGTCAGGATTTTACCAAGGCTCTCAAGGGCATCAGAGCGCAGGGTAAGATTTCAATAAAGTGCGACGGAAGGGTGATTTCCGAGGATACGGGTGAAATTCAGTACACCGATTACGGTCTTTCGGGTATTCCCTCAATGCAGGTGTCGCGTTATGCGGCAGGTCTTCTTGCGGACGGCAGAAGGGACGTGTATGCGGTTGTTGACAGCGCTCCCTCATATTCGGCGCAGGAGCTTAAGTCAATGCTTACCTCGGTGGCGTCAGCCCATCCGCAGTTTACGGGTGAAATGCTTCTCGGCAGCATAATGCCGAAAAAGCTCGGTGCTTATCTTCTTTCGGAAATAAGCCTTAATCCCAATAAGGAAATCGGCAGGCTTCACGACGCGGTTATTGACAGAATCGTAAGCGTGGTGAAGGGTAAAAAATACAAAATAAGCTCTGTTAAGGGCTTTTCGGATGCTCAGGTTACTGCAGGCGGAATTCCTGCAGCTGAGATAAATGCTTCTACAATGGAGCTCAAAAAGGTAAAAGGACTGTACGTCTGCGGCGAAATTGTAAACGTAGACGGTGAATGCGGCGGATATAATCTACAGTGGGCTTGGTCATCAGCCTTCGTCGCAGGTACAGGTGTTATACAGGAGAACTGAAATTGCTTCGAGTTAATGAAATAAGCGTCCCCGTCGGCGCTACAATTGAAGAGATAATATCAAAGGCTGCCGAAGCCGTGGGTATAAGCCGCGATTCGGTAAATAGCTTTGAAATTGCAAGAGAATCAATTGATTCGAGAAAAAGAAACAACATAAAAATGATTTATTCCGTGAATCTTGAAACTGACCTTGACGAAGAGGCTATCGCCTTATCGTTTCCTCAGAATAAGGTTCACACCTGTGAAAAATATAAATACGAATTTCCCGAGAATAAGCGAAATTCAGCCTTCCGTCCCATAATCATCGGCTTCGGACCTGCGGGTATGTTTGCCGCTATGATTCTTGCCGAGGCGGGGCTTAAGCCTCTGGTGCTTGAGCGCGGCAACGACGTTGACACAAGAACAAGGGACGTATACGGCTTCTGGAATACACGAAGGCTCAACACCTCCTCAAACGTTCAGTTCGGTGAGGGTGGTGCAGGTACCTTTTCCGACGGTAAGCTTACAACAGGAATAAAGGACAGCCGCTGCAGGCTCGTGCTTGACACCTTTTATAAATTCGGCGCTCCCGAGCAGATTTTATATTCCTCGCATCCTCATATCGGTACTGACAGGCTTGTCACCGTTGTGAAGAATATGCGTGAGTACATAAAATCCCGCGGCGGCGAAATCCGCTTCGGATGTACGCTTTGCGATATCTATAAGGCAAACGGCTATATTCAGGGAATTTCCTACGTGGATGAAGGCGGCAGTGTTGTCGATATGGAAACCGACTGCGTGATTCTTGCAACGGGTCACTCGGCAAGAGATACGGTTGAAATGCTTTTCAGCCACGGTGTGCTTATGGAGCCCAAGGCTTTTTCAATGGGTGTGCGAATCGAGCATCCTCAGGAGCTTATAAACAAGGCTCTTTTCGGCAAGGAATGGAACAATCCGCTTTTAGGCGCGGCAAACTATAAGCTGTCAAATCATTCTCTTCACGACAGAGGTGCATATACCTTCTGTATGTGTCCCGGCGGTACGGTCGTCTGTGCCTCCTCTGAGGAAAATGCTGTTGTTGTGAACGGTATGAGTGAGCTTGCACGTGACAAGGAAAATGCAAACTCAGCAATTCTTGTAGGTGTGAATCCCGAGCATTTCCCCTCGGCTCATCCTCTTGCAGGTATAGCGCTTCAGCGTGAGATTGAGCATACTGCCTTCGTTGAGGGCGGAAGCACCTATTCCGCTCCCTGTCAGACGGTAGGCGATTTCCTTAAAAACCGTCCCTCAAAAAGACTCGGCTGCGTGAAGCCCTCGTGTCCTACAGGCGTAAATCCTACCGACATAAGAAGGGTAATGCCAAAGGCAATTACGGATACTGTTGAGGATGCTCTTTATGCGTTCGATAAAAAGCTTGAAGGCTTCGCTCTTCCCGATGCGGTGCTCACCGCTCCCGAAAGCCGAAGCTCCTCACCCGTAAGAATTGTCCGTGACGAATTCCGTCAGGCAAGCATCAAGGGTATTTTTCCCTGCGGTGAGGGTGCAGGCTATGCAGGCGGCATTGTTTCCGCTGCTGTAGACGGAATAAAATGTGCCGAGGCAGTTTTAGCCGACGAATTTGACGATTGTTAAAAGAAAGGTGATATATATGAAAACTTTAGCACTTATCGTACCCTGCTTCAACGAGGCAGACGTGCTCGAAATGTTTTATGAGGAAACAAGCAAGGTAATCGACTCAATCAGAGCCGACTACAGAACCGAGCTCGTTTTTGTTGACGACGGCAGCCGCGATGATACTCTTAAAATCATCAAGGAGCTTGCCGCAAGAGATATCAACGTAAAGTTCATATCCTTCTCACGTAATTTCGGCAAGGAGGCTGCTATGCTTGCCGGTATGGAGTATGCAGTTAAGGCAGACTTTATCGGTATTCTTGATGCTGACCTTCAGCATTCTCCCGACCTTATTCCCGAAATGCTCAGCTTTGTTGACGGCGGCGGTTATGACGTTGCTGCCGCAAACCGTGAGGACCGCGACGGTGAAGGAAAGCTCAAGAGCATTCTTTCCGATGGCTTCTACAAGGTAATCAACAAGGTCAGCGAAACCAAAATTACCGAGTCCGCACAGGATTTCAGAATTATGAGAAGGGACGTTGTAAAGGCAATTATCTCAATGCCTGAAAACATCCGCTTCTCCAAGGGAATTTTCAGCTGGGTAGGTTTTAACGTAAAGTGGATAGGTCATACTAACCGTGAGCGTGCCGCAGGTGAAACAAAGTGGTCACTCAAAAATCTGCTCAAGTATGCAATTGACGGTATTTTAGGCTTTACCACGACCCCCTTGCGCTTAAGCTTCCTTTTTGCTTTTGTGTGCGCAGCCATCTGCGGAATAAGCCTTGTTTACGGACTTATCAGAAATATTGTCAATCCTCTTTATTCGGCTGCAGTTCCGCTTATTTTCTGCGGAATGTTCTTTATCGCATTTCTTCTGCTTCTTTCAATCGGTATTATCGGAGAATATCTTGCCCGTGTTTATACCGAGTCAAAGGACAGACCGAAATATATTGTCGCTCAGACAAACACTCAGGTAGCTTACAGCTTTACCGAAAATAACTGATTATAATTAAAGGAGATAACAGAAATGGTAGTAACAAAAACAACAAAAATCGGTGAAATTCTTGAAGCAGACAAGGGTACTGCACCCTTCTTCCTCAATATGGGTATGCACTGTCTTGGCTGTCCCTCTGCAAGAAACGAATCTATTGCTCAGGCTTGTATGGTACACGGCGTAGACGTTGACGACCTTATTGAAGAGCTCAACAACTATTTCCTCACACGCGGATGATTAACTTAGGTCCCAGACTTTTATGTGCGGCATCCCTTGTAAGATGCCGTACAGGCATAGTTGATATCGGTACGGACCACGCGTATCTGCCTGCATACCTTGTAATGAACGAAAGGGCAGATTCCGTGCTTGCCTGTGATATCGGCATAATGCCCCTTAAAAATGCAGAAAACACTGTAAGTACTTATTCCTTGTCGGATAAAATAAGTCTTCGCGTGTCCGACGGACTTAAGATGGTCAATCCCGACGAGGCTCAGGAGATCACTGTCTGCGGTATGGGCGGTACGCTTATTTCCGAGATACTTACGGCTGCTCCCTGGATAAAAAAATACGGCATGCACCTTATTCTGCAGCCGATGACGCATACAGAGGACGTCAGAAAATATCTCTACGAAAACGGCTTTGAAATCGAAGAGGAGCGCTTTGTGGTTGACAACAAAAAGGTATACTGCGTTATGTCCGCGGTGTATACGGGAAAAGCATGTGCTTCACACGTCGGCTTTTATCATTTCGGATTTTTGCCGCCACGTGATGAAATCAATGCCCGGTACGTGGAAAAGCAGCTTCACCGCATCGACGTAAAAATCGAGGCGCGCAGGACAGCGGACTGCGTAACCGATGAAATGCGTCAGCTTCTCGAAATCAGGGCTTATTATGAAAAGGAGTGCGGAATATGAAGGTAAAAGATATTCTCGGCTTTATTGATTCCTTTGCCCCCTTTGCTTCAGCTGAAAAATGGGACAATTCAGGTCTTCTTGTGGGTGACAGTGAGGCGGAGGTTTCTAAGGCGGTTGTCTGCCTTGACGTTACCGGAAGAGAAATTGAATACGCAGTAAAAAACAATGCGCAGCTTATAATTTCTCATCATCCCGTAATTTTCCGGCCCTTATCTGCAGTTTCTGCAGACAGTGTTGTATATTCGGCTGTAAAAAACGGTTTGAATATTATTTGTGCACATACTAATCTTGACAAAGCGCAGGGCGGTGTGAACGATGCTCTTTGCGAAGCGCTTTTTGAAAGCTTTTCAAAAGAGGATTGCACCGTAGCAGACGGCTTTCTCAATACCGCTGTTCTTGCCGAAGAAATGTCGGCAGGGGAGCTTGCCGCTCATATAAGAGAAAAACTGCACACAAGCGTTAACTATTGCGACGCAGGAAAGCCCGTTAAAAAGGTTGGCCTTTGCTCAGGCTCGGGTGCTGACTTTATTGACGATGCAATAATGCTTGAGTGTGATGCCTTCATTACAGGCGAGGCATCATATCATAGATTCCTTGATGCTTCCTCTTCAGGGATTTCTCTTTTTGCCGCAGGTCATTTTGAAACGGAAATACCTGTTGTGAATAAGCTTGTAAAAGCACTTAACGAACATTTTAACTGCACGGTATTTATGGCTTGTCCTTGTGAAAATACCGTAATTATGGAGAAATAAATGGCAATCGATGGTATTTTTCTTCATTTTCTCAGAAATGAAATTGCCGATTTTGCAGTCGGCGCAAAGGTAGACAGAATATATCTTCCCACACGGTACGAGCTTGTGATTTCGCTTCGCACAAGAACAGAAACAAGAAAGCTTTTCATATCTGTGTCGGGCAACTCTCCCAGAATCAATTTCACAGACTATTCTCCCGAAAATCCCCAGACTCCGCCAATGCTATGTATGCTTCTTCGCAAGCAGCTGGGCGGCGCGGTTATCAGGGACGTAAGGCAGGTCGGCTTCGACAGAATCTTAATGCTTGATATGGATGCCACCAATGAAATCGGTGACAGAGTAAAAAGAACTCTCGTGGTCGAAATTATGGCGCAGTATTCAAACTGTATTCTCCTTGATGAAAACGGTGTGATTATTGATGCACTTAAGCGCGTGGATTCTGCAAAATCCTCCTTTCGTGAGATTTTACCCGGCAGACCCTACGTTATGCCCCCTCAGCAGAAAAAGCTTTCGCTTTCTGAAAATTCTGCCGAAGCGGCTGTCGATGCAATCTGCTCGTACAGGGATAAAAAGCTCAGCTCGGCTATACTTACTGCAATTGCAGGTATATCACCGCTTATTTCCCGTGAAATTGCCTACAGAATCACTCTCGGTGATGTTGACGTGGCTCAGATGTCAGACGGTATGAGGGAGCGCCTTTGTCACGAAATAGCGCTTCTGAAGGAAGCTTTATTTTCAGGTGATTATAATGCCTGCTATCTTACCGACGTGAACGGTGAATATCTCGACTTTTCATATATGCCTCTTACGCTTTATGATAACAGCGCAAAGCTTCATTTTACCGAAACGCTTTCCGAGATTCCCGATAAGTTCTATTTTGAACGCGAGCGTCTTCAGCGTGCCCGCTCAAAGGCAGAGGACCTTTTCAGAACGGTAAACTCCCTTGTGGAGCGTACCTCAAGAAAGCTTAACGTTCAGCGCGAGGAGCTTTCCTCCAGCGAGGACAGTGAGGGTAAGCGTATTTTTGCTGAGCTTATAAATGCAAATCTCTACGGTCTTGAAAAGGGCAGAGATTTTTATGAGCTTCCCAATTATTACGACGATTATAAAAATGTAAAAATTCCTGTGCTGCCCCATCTTTCACCTGCTGCCAATGCCCAGAGGTACTATAAGGAATACCGTAAGGCTCAGACAGCTAAGAAGATGCTCGGTGAGCTTATAGAAAAATCCTCTTCTGACCTTGAATATCTTCTTTCAGTTAAGGATGCTCTTTCCCGTGCCGAAACCGAAAGAGAGCTTCAGGAGATAAGAGCTGAGCTTTCCGCGGCAGGCTTTCTTAAGAGCAAAACGGGTACAAAGAATAAGAAAAATGCTCCTATGCCTCCTCTTGAATTCACCTCTCCCGACGGATATAAGGTGTACGTAGGCAGAAACAACATTCAGAACGATAATCTTTCCTTTAAGAAGGCATCGAAGAATGATATATGGTTTCACGCACAGAAGGCTCCCGGCTCACATGTTGTGCTTGAGCTTGACGGAAAAGACCCTACAAACTGCGCTATGGAATTTGCAGCAACCTGTGCCGCTTACTTTTCCTCGGTGAAGGACAGGGGAATGGTAGAGGTAGACTACACAAAAATCAGAAATCTGAAAAAACCTCCGGCTTCAAATCCGGGTTTTGTAATATATCACGTTTATAACACGGTTTACGTTAAAGCCG
>JAZTWN010000022.1:0-8314 GCA_045635905.1 Acutalibacteraceae bacterium | reverse complement strand
CTCAAGCCAGCCTACCTCTTCACATTTATCAAGCTTTTCGCAGGTGTAGGCATAGTCCTCGATTGCAAAGCCGCTGACGTTTGCCATTACCTTCTTGCTGAAAACCTTTCTCATTTTTGGAAGCTCTTCGGAAATTACCTTTTCAACACCGGGATTCTGAAGACCTACCGCATTTATCATACCTGATGAGCATTCTGCAATTCGGGGAGTAGGATTGCCGAAGCGGGGATCCTTTGTTGTGCCCTTAAAGGAGAATGTTCCGAGTATATTTATGTCATAAGGCTCGGCAAATTCGTAGCCGTAGCCGAAGGTACCGCTTGGGGGGATAATCGGATTATCAAGGGTTATTCCGCAAAGGTCAACACTCATTTTTCCCATATTATCTCCTCCTTCTTAAGAACGGGACCGTCCTTACAGATTCTCTTGTTTCCGTAAAGGGTCTTGCATGAGCAGCCCATACAAGCACCGAAGCCGCAGCCCATTCTTTCCTCGAAGCTGAACTGTCCTTCAATTGCCGTTGCATTGTAAAGTGCCTTGAGCATAGGCTCGGGACCGCAGGTGTAGAAGTACGTTGCATCGGGATATCTGTCAAGAGCATTTGTGACAAAGCCCTTTATACCGTGACTGCCGTCAACCGTTGTAACGGTAACGTCGCAGCCGAGTGCAGTAAATTCTTTTTCGAAGAATACTTCGCTTTCTGTGTTGAAGCCTAAAATTACGCTTACCTTCTTACCCTCGGCAAGAAGCTTCTTTGCAAGCATATAAAGGGGAGGAACACCTACACCGCCGCCTACAAGAAGAACGCTGTCACCTGAAAGAGAGGTGTCGTAGCCGTTGCCCAGACCTGTAAGAATGTCAAGCACCGTGCCCTCTTCCATCTGCTTCATAGCTTCTGTGCCCTTGCCTACAACCTTATAGATGATTGTGAGAATATTTCCTTCAACGTCGTTTACGGAAATGGGGCGTCTTAAGAAGAAGCCGTCAAGCTTGATATTAACAAACTGACCTGAAGAGGTTATATCGGAGGTATCCCCCTCAAGACGCATAAGATATACGTCTTTTGTGAGGGGAGTATTTTCTTTAATTGTGAATAAGCTCTGTTTCATTTTTTCACCTTAAGCATCAATTGTGGATATGCAGAGAGTTGTTTCCTCAAGAACGTCAAGAAGAACCTTTACGGTATCAAGTGCAGTAAAGAGTGTGATGTTGTTTTCTGTTGCATATCTTCTGATTTCGTGTCCGTCGCTGCCTGATGAGCCGATATCTCTTGTGTTGATAACGTAAGCGATGTGACCCTGACGGATAGCATCAATAATTTCTGTGCTGCCCTCGCTTATCTTCTTGTGAACGTGAGTTCTGATGCCGTGGGATTTGAGGAATTCTGCAGTGCCCTCTGTTGCTTCAATGTTGAAGCCGAGGTTATAGAAGCGTCTGATAAGCGGAAGTGCCTCTTCCTTATCCTTGTCGGCAATTGTAGCAAATACTGTGCCGTAGTTCTGAAGCTTCATGCCTGCTGCCTGAAGAGCCTTGTATACTGCACGATAAAGCTTGTCGTCGTAACCGATTGCTTCACCGGTGGATTTCATTTCGGGAGAAAGGTATGCGTCAAGACCTGCAATCTTTGAGAATGAGAATACGGGAACCTTTACGTACCATCTCTTCTTTTCCTCGGGATAAATTCCGAAGATGCCCTGCTCCTTGAGGGACTTGCCCATAATTACCTCTGTTGCGATGTCTGCAAGAGAGTAGCCTGTTGCCTTTGAAAGGAAGGGAACAGTTCTTGAGGAACGGGGGTTAACCTCAATGATATATACGTTGTCGTTGTCGTCAACGATGAACTGAATGTTGTAAAGACCTACAATGCCGATGCCGAGACCGAGCTTCTTTGCATACTGTAAGATGATACCCTTTACCTTATCTGAAACTGAGAAGGAGGGATATACGCTTATGGAGTCACCGGAGTGGATACCTGTTCTTTCAATAAGCTCCATAATACCGGGAACGAAAACGTCGATGCCGTCGCAGATAGCGTCAACCTCAACCTCACGTCCCTGGATGTATTTGTCAACAAGAACGGGCTTGTCCTCGTCGATTTCAACGGCAGTCTTGAGGTAGTGACGGCGCTGCTCCTCGTTTGCAACAATCTGCATAGCGCGTCCGCCGAGAACGAAGGAGGGACGGACAAGAACGGGATAGCCGATTTCAGCAGCTGCCGCAATACCGTCCTCAAGGTTTGTTACAGCCTTGCCCTTTGCACGGGGAATGTTGAGCTCGTTGAGAAGGTTTTCGAATGCGTTACGGTCCTCAGCGCGGTCGATAGCAGCGCAGTCTGTACCGATAATCTTGACACCTCTGTCGTGAAGAGGCTGTGCAAGGTTGATTGCGGTCTGACCGCCGAGAGATGCAATAACGCCCTCGGGCTTTTCAAACTCGATGATGTTCATAACGTCTTCGGGAGTAAGAGGCTCGAAATAGAGCTTGTCAGCAGTTGTATAGTCAGTTGAAACTGTTTCGGGGTTATTGTTGATGATAATTGCTTCGTAGCCTGCGTTCTTGATTGTCATAACTGCGTGAACGGTTGAGTAGTCGAATTCAACACCCTGACCGATACGGATAGGACCTGCACCGAGAACGATAATCTTCTTTTTGTTTGTAAGGCGGGAAGCGTTTTCACCTGTGTAGGATGAATAGAAGTAGGGGATGTATGCGTTAGTGTGACAGGTATCTACCATCTTGAATACGGGGAAAAGACCGAGCTCCTTGCGCATATTGTATACGTCAAGCTCCGTGCAGTTCCACATGCGTGCGATATACTTGTCACCGAAGCCCATCTTCTTTGCTGCGGTAAGGATTTCTGCATCCTTGCGTACGCGAAGCTGCTCCTCCATATCGATGATGTTCTTGAAGGCCTGAAGGAAGAAGGGAGTAATCATTGTGATTTCGTGAATCTTTTCAATGGATACGCCGTGATAGAGAAGCTCTGCAATTGCAAAGATATTGTCTGAGCGGAACTCTTTGATATATTCAAGAAGCTCCTCAACGCTCATGTTGTCGAACTTTGAAAGGTACATATGATTTGCACCGATTTCAAGTGAACGGATACCCTTGAGAAGAGCCTCCTCAAGATTTGAGCCGATGCCCATGATTTCGCCTGTTGCCTTCATCTGTGTGCCGAGCTTGTTTGTAGCCTGAACGAACTTGTCGAAGGGGAAGCGGGGAAGCTTTGCAATAACGTAGTCGAGTCTGGGCTCGAAGGCTGCGGTTGTGTTTGCAATCTGAATCTCTTCAAGAGCCATACCGACTGCAATCTTTGCGGTTACTCTTGCAATGGGGTAGCCTGATGCCTTTGAAGCAAGTGCTGATGAACGGGAAACTCTGGGGTTTACCTCGATAAGGTAATATTCTGAAGTATGAGGATTGAGTGCAAACTGAACGTTACAGCCGCCTTCAATCTTAAGCTCCTTGATAAGCTTGATAGCTGAATCATTGAGCATCTTTTCGTCTTCTTTGCTGAGGGTCATAATGGGAGCTACAACACAGGAGTCACCGGTGTGAACACCAACGGGGTCAATGTTTTCCATTCCGCAGATGGTGATTGCGTGGTCATTGGAGTCACGCATAACCTCGAATTCGATTTCCTTGTAGCCCTTAACGCTCTTTTCGATAAGAACCTGATGAACGGGTGAAAGCTTGAATGCGTTAGTTCCGATAAATTCAAGCTCCTCTTCATTGTAAGCAAAGCCGCCGCCTGTGCCGCCGAGAGTAAATGCGGGACGAAGAACTACGGGGTAGCCGATTCTTGCTGCAGCTTCCTTTGCTTCCTCAAGATTGTATGTGATTTCGGAGGGAATTGTGGGCTCGCCGATGGACTGGCAAAGCTCCTTGAAAAGCTCTCTGTCCTCAGCTCTTTCAATGCTTTCGCTTGATGTGCCGAGAAGCTCAACGCCGCATTCCTTGAGAATGCCCTTCTTTTCAAGCTGCATTGCAAGGTTAAGACCTGTCTGACCGCCGATGCCGGGTACGGTTGCGTCGGGACGCTCGTATCGGAGAATCTTTGCGATGTATTCGAGTGTGAGAGGCTCCATATAAACCTTATCGGCAATAATGGTGTCTGTCATAATGGTTGCAGGGTTTGAGTTGCAGAGAACTACCTCATAGCCCTCCTCCTTGAGTGCAAGACAAGCCTGTGTGCCCGCATAGTCGAATTCGGCAGCCTGACCGATAACTATGGGACCTGAACCAATGATCATAATTTTCTTGATGTCTGTTCTTTTAGCCATAACAATCTCTCCTTATATATCCTGATGTTCATAAACGATTTTATTGTCGCAGACCGTAAGCATACAAACGCCTGACAGTCTTTCTCCCGTAAAGGGTGTTGCCCTGCCTTTTGAAAGGAATCCTTCGGGCTTCACTGTGTATTCACGGTCAAGCTCCCATACGGTAAAGCTTCCGTCAAAGGGTATGCCGAAGCGCTTACGGGGATTTATTGACATAAGCTCAATGAGCTTTTCAAGGCTCATTACGCCTGTTTTGACGAAGTGTGTGTACATTACGGAAAATGCGGTTTCAAGACCTACGATACCGAATGCGCTTTTTTCAAGTCCCTTGCTCTTTTCCTCTGCAGAGTGGGGCGCGTGGTCGGTGGCTATCATATCGATTGTGCCGTCGAGAATTCCCTCAACAAGTGCAAGCCTGTCTTCCTCGGAGCGAAGGGGAGGATTCATTTTGAATCTGCCGTCCTCCTGTAAGAAGGAGTCGTTCATAACAAGATAGTGAGGACCTGTTTCGCAGGTAACGTCGAGCCCTTCCTTTTTAGCCTGTCTTATAAGCTCAACGCTTTCCTTAGCCGAAATGTGGCATACGTGATAGCTGCAGCCGGTTTCTCTTACAAGCTCCAGGTCGCGCTCAATCTGCTTCCATTCGCTTTCCGAGCAGATGCCTCTGTGACCGTGTGCCGCAGCGTATTCTCCTTTATGTATATATCCGCCCTCGAGAAGGTCGTTTACCTCACAATGAGCGGCAATAATCTTGCCCAGCGCCTTTGCCTTAAGCATAGCAGCCTTCATCATTTCGTCGGACTGCACACCCTTACCGTCGTCGGAAAACGCAGCACACAAGGGTGCAAGACCGTCCATGTCGGCAAGCTCCTCGCCCTTTTCACCCACCGTGATTGATGCGTAGGGATAAACCCTTACGGTTGCATCCCTTGCGATTGCATCAAGCTGTATGCGCATATTTTCAATGCTGTCGGGCACGGGGGAAAGGTTAGGCATTGTGCAGACTGCAGTGTAACCGCCGTGAGAAGCTGCATTACTTCCCGACTTCATATCCTCTTTATAAGAAAAACCCGGCTCACGAAAATGCACATGCACATCGCAAAAACCGGGAAATACAGTATATTTAAAGTCGTTGAGCTTCTCATCAATGCCGGCAATAGAAAATAAATCACCTGTACCGGACAGTAAGCCGGGGAGGTATGATGAACCTATTACTTTAGCCTTCATTGATTCTGCCATCTTTTTTCCTTTCGTATAATCAGTCTTCCGTAAGCCTCACAGACATAAGATAACAGCGAAAACACGTGAGTATTTTCGCATCCTGTGTAAGCTTAAGATGCTGACAATCAGTTCAGATTTTTTCCTGCTTATTTTATCACGAACACTGTTATTTGTCAACTTGAAATCAGTATAATTATTAACTTTCTTATAATAGACAGTTTGACCGGCGAAAAATGGGGCAAATTTGTTTAAAAGATAAAAATGAGGCTGCACTTTCCGTGTGAAGATTTCAGCCTCATTTTTCCTTTTTTAGCCTACCAAAAATGTGGAAATTTCTTCCCGGACGGAGGTGCTTTCAGCCTCCTCAGAGCCTGCTTCATCCTCTGCAAAAACGCTTTCGGCTTCATAGGTGCTTTCCTCGAAAACGGGGGTTGAGGTGGTTGCCTGCTCAGCGGTTGTTTCCTCGCTTGTGCCTGCCGCGCAGGAGCAGAAAATCAGGGAAATGCTCAGGATAGCGGTAAGTAAAATTGCAATTTTTTTCATATTTTTCCTCCTGAAAAATGTGTTTCCGAAGGGTCTTCGGTATCACAAGTTTATGCTCACGGCGACTGAAAAAACAACACTTTTGTGTCGACGCGGGAAAATATCCTCAAAAAATCAAAAAAAATAAAAAAATTTTCTGAAAAATGCAAAAAAATATGCTCAAACCCCTTGATTTTTATAGGGACACTCTATATAATATAACTAAATTGATTGGAGTCAATTGGGCTCAGAATGATGCTAAATGGAGTTGAAAGGAAGTGAGAGGAAAATGAGCAACAATTATCTCGGTGTATCAAAGCATACTCTTGAAAACGGAAGTCGTCTTATTATTCCTCTTCGTTTCAGAAGCTTCCTTCAGCCCGAGTTCGTGCTTTTTAAATCTCCTGACGGATGCGTTTCAATTTATGACCTTGAAAATTTCGAGGAGATTCTTAAGCAGACCCGTCTTCTTGCCGGCACAAAGGAAGGCAGAATGCAGGCAAGGGTTATCACAAGAGCTGCGAAATACATCACTGCCGATAAGCAGGGCAGATTCACAATTCCTGCCGACTATCTTGCATATGCAGGACTGGGTGACAGTGTATATCTTACCGGCGAGGGCAATCGTATTGAAATCTGGAGTGAGGATGCCTTTATTGAACAGGGCGGCGAGGAAGAGCTCACACCCGATAAGTTCCCCGAAATATTCTATTGATAAGGAAATACGATATGCAGTTCAATCACGTTCCCGTTCTTTTTTATGAAACGGTCGACTCACTGAAAATCAAGCCTGACGGCATATATGCAGACTGTACTGCAGGAGGCGGCGGACATTCGGCGGAAATTCTTTCAAGGCTTTCCGATAAGGGCAGGCTCATAGCCTTTGACCGTGATCCCGACGCAATAAAAAATCTTACCGAAAAATTCAGCGGTAGGGACAATATTACTATAGTAAAAAGTAATTACTGTGAAATAGACAGAAGAATGGAAGAACTCGGCATCGCTGCCTTTGACGGAATTATGGCAGACCTGGGTGTCAGCTCCTTCCAGCTTGATACCCCCGAAAGAGGCTTCTCCTTTCACACCGACGCTCCTCTTGATATGAGAATGAGCAAGGAGGGCATCAGCGCAAGGGACATTATCAACACCTACTCCGAAAGGGAGCTTACAAGAATCTTTACAACTTACGGCGAAGAGAAATTCGCAAAGAGTATTGCAAGACTTATAGTTGCAAGAAGAGAAAAGACTCCCTATGAAACAACCTTCCAGCTTGCAGAAACCGTAAAGGACGGAATTCCTGCAAGAGCAAGAAGGGAAGGCGGTCATCCTGCACGAAGAGTTTTTCAGGCGGTAAGAATTGCCGTAAACGGTGAGTATGAGGACCTTACCCCTTCGGTTGAAAAAATGTTTGACGCTCTTAAGGTGGGCGGTGTGCTTTCAATAATCACCTTCCATTCCCTTGAAGACAGAGCCGTTAAAAATGCTTTCAAGAAATTTACAGAGGGCTGCACCTGTCCCAAGGATTTCCCCGTATGCGTATGCGGAAACACTCCCCGCGGTCAGCTTCAGTTTAAATCGATGGCTCCCACCGAGGAGGAGCTTGAAAGGAATCCCCGAAGCCACAGTGCAAGACTTCGCAGTATAATAAAGTTAAAATAATAAGATGTATATATAATAAGGAGAACGCAAAATGGCAGATAATCAGGCAAGAGCATTTGATTTTGAATATTTTGAAACAGGCTTCTCTGCCGCTCCTCAGAGAAAAAGTGAAGAAAAAGTAAAGCCCGACATAAAAAAGGTTGCTCCCAGAACAAAGGAGGACCTTCGCAAGCAGGAGGTGCAGGGACTTAAAAAGTCACTCCGTGTGTTTGCGGTTGTTATGGCTATGTTTGTTATAATCAGCATGCAGATTGTTGCAGGTGCAAAAAGTTACAGTCTTGACCGTCAGATTCAGCAGGCTGAAGAGCTTCTTGCAGTTGAACAGGCTGAAAATATCCGTCTTTCCTCTACACTCAACGGCATTACGGGTATTGCGGTAATCGATACCTATGCAACAGAGGTGCTGGGAATGACAAAGGTTGAAAACTACCAGATTCAGTGCATCGACCTTTCCGTTGGTGATACTGTGCTTTATACCTCATCACTGTTCAAGGGACAGTAAAAGTCATATTGTGCGTCTGAAAACGCATATATTGATATGAAATATATAAAAGATTGATAAAAAAGGATGTGAACAGGGGCGGATATACTTTCGCCCTTGTCGGTATTCTATAAACATATTAAATTCTTGG
>JAZTWN010000021.1:0-39194 GCA_045635905.1 Acutalibacteraceae bacterium | reverse complement strand
AAGTTGACTCTTCTGAAATGGCTTTCAAGCTTGCAGGCTCAATGGCTTTCAAGGATGCTATGCAGAAGGCTGCTCCCGTTCTTATGGAGCCCATCATGAAGATTGCTGTTACTGTACCCATTGATTATCTCGGAACAGTTATCGGTGATATCAACTCCCGCCGCGGTATGATCCGTGATCAGGAAGTTCGTAACGGTGCAACTCAGGTTAATGCTGATGTTCCCCTTTCATCAATGTTCGGTTATGCTACAGACCTTCGTTCCAAGACACAGGGCCGTGGTCAGTACGTAATGGAGCCCAGCCACTATGCTCAGGTTCCCAAGAATATTGCAGAAGCAATCAGCAAGAAATAAGTAAATTTTAATAAATTGCAGTAGGCTCTTGCTTTTTAGCAAGAAGTCTGCTACAATATTAAAGCAATTGATTTAATATCAAATTATATCAGGAGGTTAATTCTCATGGCAAAAGCTAAATTTGAAAGAACCAAGCCCCATGTAAACATTGGTACAATCGGTCACGTTGACCACGGTAAGACAACTCTTACAGCTGCTATCACAAAGACCCTTTCAATGCAGGGTGGTGCAGAGTTCACAGACTATGCAAACATCGACAAGGCTCCCGAAGAAAGAGCTCGTGGTATCACGATCAATACTGCTCACGTTGAATACGAGACAGCAACACGTCACTATGCACACGTTGACTGCCCCGGCCACGCTGACTATATCAAGAACATGATCACAGGTGCTGCTCAGATGGACGGCGCTATCCTTGTTATCGCTGCAACAGACGGCCCCATGGCTCAGACAAAGGAACATCTCCTTCTTGCTCGTCAGGTTGGCGTTCCCTACATCGTTGTATTCATGAACAAGTGCGACCAGGTTGACGACGAAGAGCTCCTCGAACTCGTTGAAATGGAAATCAGAGAAACTCTTTCCGAGTATGAATTCCCCGGCGACGACACACCCATCATCAAGGGTTCTGCTCTTAAGGCTCTTGAATATGCTGGTTCAGATGTAAACGCTCCCGAAGTTGCTTGCATCAACGAGCTTATGGCTGCTGTTGACAGCTACATTCCCACTCCCGAAAGAACTGCAGACCTTGCATTCCTTATGCCCGTTGAAGACGTATTCACAATCACTGGTCGTGGTACTGTTGCTACAGGTAGAGTTGAAAGAGGTCAGCTCACAACTGGTGCAGAAATCGAAATCGTTGGTCTTACTGACGAAAAGAGAAAGGTTGTTTGCACAGGTATCGAAATGTTCAGAAAGATCCTTGACTATGCAGAAGCTGGCGATAACATCGGTTGTCTTCTTCGTGGTGTTCAGAGAACCGAAATCGAAAGAGGCCAGGTTCTTGCTAAGCCCGGTTCAATCCAGCCCCACACAAAGTTCAAGGGCCAGGTTTACGTTCTTAACAAGGATGAAGGTGGTAGACATACTCCTTTCTTCAACAACTACCGTCCTCAGTTCTATTTCAGAACAACTGACGTAACAGGTGTTATCTCTCTTCCCGCAGGCACAGAAATGTGTATGCCTGGTGATAACGTTGATATGGACGTTGAACTTATCACTCCCATCGCTATCGAAGAAGGTCTTCGTTTCGCTATCCGTGAAGGCGGCCGTACAGTTGGTTCAGGCGTTGTTATCGCTATCAACGAATAATCAACACATCCGATAGTTTATACTACGTGATAAAACCCGTATGCTCGAAAGGGCATACGGGTTGTTTTTTTATCTCAGCATATCAAGCAGCACAAGAAGAATTACTCCGGGGATTCCGCCTGCTGCACTGATTGACAGGGTATATGGGTTTATGGGCATTGACAGGTATCCTGTCATTGACATAAGAAAATCGCAGCAGAAAAGTGCAGCGATGCCCGAGCAGGCGCTTAGAATTGCCTGCGTGAATTTCAGCTTCTTAAGAATAAAGCAAATCAGTATAATTCCTGCCGTTATCAGTATTGTAAAAAGTATATTCATATTCCTCACCTGCTAATATATATGCGTCGCTACAAATAAAAATGATAAAGAGTCGCAATTCGATAATTTTTTTCCGTGTACCGGTATATACTGATATCAGAGGTGATTTTATGGAATGTCATTCAAAAACTTACGAGCAGTTTTGTTGGGTGAAGCAAAAAAATATCATAATGGAGGAAACAGTTTTTCATAACGGGAAAAGGAAGGTAGTGTGTACAAGCCTTTCCGAATGTGATACCGCAGGAGGCTGCCGCAACCGAAGTCTTTGCAAGCTATGGAAAAAACACGAAATTACTGAGGATTCCTGCGATATGTGTCAATGTGAAGAATTGACTAACGGCTGAAAATTTGGTATACTTTATTACAGTTCGCAGGTCGGACTGTAATTTTTTTTGAAAGGAAAAGGCATAGCCTTAGAATATTATGGAGATTTTAACACTTTATCCCACTCTCAAGGAAACAATCTGGGGTGGCAGAACACTTATTGATGAATACGGCTTCGAAACAGACGGCGACAATGCAGCCGAAGCATGGCTTCTTTCCTGTCACAAGGACGGTCCCAGCTTTGTTACTAACGGACAGTATAAGGGAAAGACTCTTGCCGAGGTTATTGAGGCAGAGGGAAAGACAGTTCTCGGTACAAACAATAAGTATATCAGGGATTTTCCCGTGCTTATAAAGATTATTGATGCCAAGGATAAGCTTTCCGTGCAGGTTCATCCCGACGATGAATATGCTTATAAGTATGAAAATGAAAACGGCAAGACAGAGGCTTGGTACGTTCTCAAGTGCGATGAGGGAGCTTCTCTTATTTACGGTGTGAATCACGATATGGAGCGCGAGGAATTTGCAGCAGCAATTGAAAACGGAACTCTTCTTGACGACGTGAACGTTGTGGCTGTAAAGCCCGGTGACGTTGTTTTCATTCCTTCAGGTATGCTTCACGCCATCGGTGAGGGCATTTTACTTGCCGAGGTGCAGCAGAGCTCAAACTCCACATACCGCGTGTTTGACTATATGCGTCGCGATAAAAACGGAAATCTCCGTGAGCTTCACGTTAAAAAGGCAGTTGACGTTGTTGACCTTTCCGTTACAGAGGTTAATTTTTCTGCAGAGGGCAAGCCTGAAGCAAAGGGTGATGCCGTTAAGACCTACCTTACAGGCTGTGAATATTTCTCAATGATTAAAGTTACGGTTGACGGAAGCTACACCGACGTAGCAGATGAAAAATCCTTCGTTTCACTTCTTGTTCTTGAAGGTGAGGGCACACTTTCAAGCGACGGGCAGGAGCTTGTACTTAAAAAGGGCGCAAGCATATTTATTCCTGCCGCAAAGGGTGAATACAAAATTACAGGTAAGCTTGAAATTCTTGAAACAAGAACATAAGGAAAAATATAATGTCATTACTCAGTTGTCAGAATTTAAGACTGTCATATGCACAAAGAGATATTATAATAAACGCTACCTTTGATATTGCAAAGGGTGATAAGGTGGGACTTATCGGCTCTAACGGCTGCGGTAAAACCACTCTTTTTAAGGCGATATCGGGTGAGCTTGAGCCCGCTGAGGGCAGAGTTATCAAGGCTAATTATACCAACATAGGCTTTGTTGAGCAGCACGCCTGTGCAGGAAGCACGCTTACCGTATACGACGAGCTTTTAACTGTATTTTCACATCTTTTTAAGATGGAGCAGGAGCTTGAGGAGCTTCACCGAAAGGTTGAGCTTACCGAGGGTAAGGTGAGCGAATATATTGAAAGGCAGGCAAGTCTTACAGAGGAATATCAGAACAAGGGCGGTCTTACCTATAAAAACAGGGCGCATTCCTGTCTTATGGGGCTTGGATTTACCTCAGAGGAGGAAAAGCTTCCCGTTACGGCACTTTCGGGCGGTCAGCGCACGAAGCTCAGCCTTGGAAAGCTGCTTCTCAGTGAGCCTGATATAATGCTTCTTGACGAGCCTACCAACCACCTTGATATCAAAAGCGTTGAGTGGCTTGAGGACTTTATAAATAAGTTCAACGGCACTGTTATAATTGTTTCTCACGACCGATATTTCCTTGATAAAACAACCACTCGCACACTTGAAATTTCAGCAAGAAAGCTTTATCAGGGCAAGGGCTCATATTCTGCATATATGAAGCAGAAGGAGCTGCGTCTTGAATCGGAAAGACGTGAATATGAAAAGGCTCAGCTTGAAATAAAGCGTATAGAAAAAATGATTGAGCAGCAAAAGCAGTTCAACCAGGAACGAAATTACATAACAATTGCAAGCAAGGAAAAGCAGATTGAGCGTATAAAAGAATCTATGCCCGAGCTGCCTCCCAGAGAAAAGACCGTAAGGCTTCGCTTTGAGGAATGCGTGCGTGCAGGTGACGAGGTGCTTGTAGCCGAAAGTCTTAAAAAGTCGTATGACGGAAAAACTCTTTTCGAGGGTGTGTCGGTAAAGATGTACCGCGGCGAGAAGGTGTTTATATTAGGTCCCAACGGCTGCGGAAAGACCACTCTTTTAGGGCTTATTACAAATAAAATTCCCAAGGATGACGGACTTTCACGCTTCGGCTATAACGTCAGTGTGGGCTATTTTGAGCAGACTCAGAAGACTCTGATGTCGGATAAAACTCTGTTGCAGGAGCTTTATGACCGATTCCCCACAAAAACTGTTTCCGAGCTCCGAGGACTTTTGGGTGCCTTCAATTTCAAAAATGACGATATCGAAAAGCTTATGAGCGACCTTTCGGGTGGTGAAAGGGCAAGAATTGCGCTTCTTATTCTTATTCTCAAAAAGCCAAATTTCCTTATCTTGGACGAGCCTACCAACCATCTCGATTTTCAGTCGAGAGAGGTGCTTGAGCAGGCTTTGGCGGAATATGACGGCACAATTCTCTGCGTTTCCCACGACCGTTATTTCGTAAACAGGCTTGCATCAAGAATCCTTTATTTTGACGGCTCGGCAGTTACCTCCTTCGACGGAAACTATGACGATTACCTTGCCGTTATTGCAGGAAAGGCACAGACCGTAGCGGAAAAAGCGCCGAAAAAGGTGAATGATTATAAGCTTCGTAAGGAGCAGGAGAGCCTTGAAAGAAAGCGTAAAACAAGGCTTACAAGGCTTGAGTCGATGCTTGAGGCTGCGCAGAAGGAGAGAGATGAGCTCAATGAGCTTCTTTCAACTCCCGAGGTGGCTGCAGACTTTGAAAAGGTAATGGAGCTTACGGGTAAGCTTGAGGAAATGAACGCTTCCATTGAAGAAATGGAAATGGAATGGCTCGAGCTTTCGGAATAAGGTAAGTGCAACCGTCGGTTGACACATTTTAAGCCGGACTTGATAGACAAAAATAAAAGAATATGCTATATTTCAGATGACAGATATCATTTTGTCATCTGATTTTTTTGTCCGGAGGTATTAATATGAATCTTGGAGAAAGAGTGTATTCCCTCAGAGCCTCACGCGGTATGTCCCAGGGGGAGCTTGCCGACAGACTTGGCGTGTCAAGGCAGGCGGTTTCAAAATGGGAAAATAACAGTGCAGTGCCTGACCTTGATAAGCTTCTTAAAATGAGTGAGCTTTTTTTTGTAAGCCTTGATGAGCTTGTGAAGGGTACGGCTACGGAAGAAGCAGTTGAGCAGAATATAAAAAATGACGGACCTTATGCCCAGCTCAGGACGTCCTTACCGACAAGGAAGATTTTCGGCTTTATATTTTTTGGGATGGCATTTTTTGTCGGACTTGCCCTGTTTATGATGTCTGCTTTTTTTGCAGGACTGCTCTGTGCTACAGTGCTTGTGATATTCGGACTTATCTGTCTTTTCAGTGAACGGCACGCAGGACTTAAATGTCTGTGGCTTTTCTTCCTGCTTGAGCTTGCCTTTACCTCTTATGCTACGGGAATTTCCGCTTTGCAGGTCCGTCAGACCTTCAGCTGGACTGCTGAGATGAATTACGGCAGACTTGCAATTGCCTGGGTGCTTTTTATTTTCCATCTGTTTATTATTGCATTTACCGGTGTAAGGCTCGGGAAGGTGTCGTCGAATAAGCCGGGAAATGAAAAAAGAAGCCTTATTTTTTCATTTGCCTCCGTGGGTATTGTTTTTGCTGCATTTACAGGAATAGATTATCTGCTGATGAAGCTGTATCTTGAAATGACCGCAGACGGAGTATATCACGGCGCCCCTGCAATTGCTATGAGTGTTGTATCCGTTGCTCAGCAGTATCTGCTTGCGGTTGCGCTTACTGCAGTATTTGTGAGCATAATAAGGTATAAAAAGTGCCTGAAAGAAGAAAAACAAAATAAAAAATCCTCCTGAATCACAGGAGGACTTTTTTTATTCGGGAACAACTACAGTTACGGTGCCGTCATCTGCGGTGATTGCATTTACTATTATCTCTTCAATGTATTCACCTGTTATAACGGATTTGTATCTGAAAAATACTGTTGTAGCACCGGGTGCGATGCCGGAAAGAGTAAACTCGTATGCGAAAGCTGCTTCGTCATAGGCCTCAGCGGAAAGAATTACGGTGCTTTCGTTTTCAATTGAGCACACCCATTTGCTGTGGGAATTTTCGTTATCGTTAAGTATAAGCACGGCATTTTTACCGCTTTGGATTACTCTGAGGTTTGCATCTACGGTTTCTGCTCCGTCGGTTGAGGGCTCTTCCGTTACGTTCTGTGAGGAAACGTGATTGAGCACACCCTCGTGGTAGCCGTAAATTTTCTGTATTGCGGTAGTGGTTGTGAGTCTTTCATATGCCGTAACTGTTTTTGAAACGGGGTCAAAGTCGGGATTTGCAAGATTTGAAAGGGAAAGCATATAAGTGAAGCTGCGCTGAGTGCTGTTCCATATAAAGCAGAAATAATATGCGTTCAACGCGTCCTTGTAGTAGCAAACTCCGAAATCGGTATAGCCGTCAAAGTTCATATCGTCGAATATTGCCTTTACCTCACCGTCTGTTTTCGAGGGAGAATAGCCTTCAGCGAAGACGGTGAATTTTCTTTCTTTATATTCATCGAATAAAAGGAAATATCCGTCCTGATAATATACTGTGAGTTTACCGTAAATTTCAGAATTGAAGGAGCCTGCAAGCAGAGCCTTGTCCTCGGAAAATTCGATTTTTACCTCCTGCGCTGCCGCCTCGGTGGTTTTTTCCTCAGAGGTGACTGTTTCCTCCTCGGAAAGCGTTGTTGACTCACCCTCAGAGGGCTCCTCGGGGTTATTCCAGCCTGTTTTGTGGTTTGTTTTGCCGTCCTTGCAGGAGGAAAAACTGAGTAATATGAGAACTGTAAGAATAAATGCGGTCAGTTTCTTTATCATAATATTAATCTCCTTGTATCGGGATATAGCTTATTTTAACATTTTTTGGTGTCGTTATCAATATAAAAGCGTCAAAAAACAGTTGTGTTTGATTTTTCTTTATGATATACTGAAATTATCCAAATTCAACTGAAAAATAAGGAGAATTTTTATGAAAAAGTTTTTAAGTGATTTCAAGGCTTTTGCTCTCAAGGGCAATATCGTTGATATGGCAGTCGGCGTTGTTATCGGCGGTGCCTTCGGCAAAATCGTAACAAGCCTTGTAAACGACATCATCACACCCCTTATCGGACTTCTTACCGGTAATATTTCTCTTGCTGAGCTTAAGGTTATACTTGCTCCTGCAGTGCTTGACGCTGCCGGTGAGGTTGTTACTCCCGAGCTTGCAATTACATATGGTGCATTTATACAGACCGTAATTGATTTCCTTATTATCGCTCTTTCTATCTTTATGGTTATCAGAGTTGCTATGAACACACGTAAGAAGATTGAGGATATGAAGAAAAAGGAAGAGGCTGTTGAAGAGCCCGCTCCCGAAGAGCCTGCTGAAACAGAGCTTTCCGTTCTTCTTGAAATCAGAGAGCTTCTTAAAAAAGACTGAGCAATCAGAACTGATTTGCTTTTGAGGGGAAATAAAAATGAATGAATTAAAAAAGAAATACGGTCTGTTTACTGCGATATGCATGGTTGTCGGTATTGTTATCGGCTCCGGCGTTTTCTTCAAGGCACAGGCAGTGCTTGATAAGACTGCAGGTAATATGCTTCAGGGTATTCTTGCATGGATTATCGGCGGTGCGATAATGATTTCCTGTATCCTTGCATTTTCTGTTCTTGCACAGAAATATGAAAAGGTCAACGGCATTATCGACTATGCAGATGCCACAATGGGAAGTAAGTACGGCTATCTTGTAGGCTGGTTCCTTACTATTCTTTATTATCCCACAATGACCTCTGTTCTTGCATGGGTCAGCGCACGTTATCTTTTAACGTTTATCTGTAATGCAAATCCTGATTTCACGATGTATATTCCTGCTGAAGCCGGCGGTGCGGTTGTAGGTCCCGAAACAATTACCGTTGCCTGCTTCCTTCTTGTACTTACCTTCTCAATCAACGCATTGGCACCCAAGATTGCAGGTAAGATTCAGGTTTCCACTACTGTTATAAAGCTTATTCCTCTTCTTCTTATGGCAGTTGTCGGAACAATCTACGGATTTACTCATCCTATTACAGAGGCTTCAACCGAAACTATTCTTAGTGCAAACTTCTCACAGCCCGTTGAATCCTGGAGTTATCTTTTCTCTGCAGTTGTTGCAACTGCCTTTGCATACGAGGGCTGGATTATTGCAACCTCAATCAATGCAGAGCTTAAGAATTCCAAGAGAAATCTTCCCATTGCACTTGTTGTGGGCGGTGTGATTATTGTTGCCGTATACGTATTCTATTTCATCGGTGTTTCAGGCGGTGCATCTGTTGACACTCTTCGTGATGCAAGTCAGGGCGCTCCCGCTGCCTTCCTTAACGTATTCGGACCTACCTTCGGAAATATTCTTAATCTTTTCGTTGCAATTTCCTGCTTCGGTACTCTTAACGGAATTATGCTCGGCTGCACAAGAGGTCTTTATTCTATTGCAGCAAGAGGCTTCGGACCCCGTCCTCAGATTTTCAATCAGATCGACAAGGAAACAAATATGCCTGTAAACTCATCAATTGTTGCGGCTCTTCTTACCGCTTTCTGGCTTGTTTATTTCTACGGTGCAAACCTTTATGCAGGTAAGCCCTGGTTTGGTCCCTTCAGCTTCGATTCCTCCGAGCTTCCCATTGTTACCACGTATGCATTCTATATTCCCATCTTTATCCGCTTTATGATAAAGGAAAAGGAAATGTCCTTCGTGAAGAGATTTGTTCTTCCTTCCTTTGCTTTGCTTGGTGCAGGCTCAATGGTAGGTATGGCAATCTATGCTCACGGTATTGCTCCTTATCTTGCTGCAAAATCTGCTGAAGAGCCTTATTTTAGCTGCCCCGTGCTCTTCTATCTCATAATCTTTGCAGTAATAATGCTTATCGGTGTTGTGCTGATGAATGATAAGAAGAAGGTAAAAAAATAAAAACACAAAAAATAATGCTCCGTACTGCTTCAGTACGGAGCAATTTTTTTATTCAACCGTAATCTTAAGGGGAATCCTCATAAGCTTCTGCTGTGCGTCGTATTCCTCTGTGCCAGAGGTGTAGTCAATAATGAATTCGGGATCCGCTTCACCTTTTTCTGAAACAGAAACCGTAACGTCTATCTGCCATTTGTAGATATCGGGTGAGCCGTCTGTAGCGGTAAGCGTGAGCTTTTCAAGGGTTTTGCCCTCAGCGGCAGGAGAAAGAGCCGTGTAAACTATATTGTCATAATCAATTCCCGAAAGGGTGATGCTGTTTATGATTCCGTAAAAATCTCCCTGAGTTTTATTTACGGTAAGATATGCTGTAAGCGTGTAGCTTTCTTCTGCGGAGGTGTTTTTTCTTATATTGAACTGTGTGTTTTCAAAAATAACGGATATTCTGTCTGCAATAAGATTTTCCGTCTTCCCCGAGGTTACGTCAGGCTTTTTTGCGCCGACTACTGCAAATGCGGTAACGCAGACTGAAATAAGCACAAAAACAGAAATAACTGTCAGAAATATTTTGTGTTTTTTCATTTTATCCGCCTCCTTTAGATTCATTGTAATAAAGTGCCCGTGTAAAGTCAATCTGAAAATATTTCCGAGGTCTTTTTTATAAAGTCCTCATAGGTCATAAAGCTGTTGAGCAGTGAAAGAAGATTTTTGCCCGTAAGCCTTGCAGGCAGTCCCATTGAAACGAGAAGTGCCCTTCTTTTTCCGGCACTGTTTTCACCGCCTGAAAGCCCTGCCTCGAAAAGGTCTGCCGTTGTGATAAGTCTTCTGTCGGAGGTATTTTCCTCCCTGTCGAAAAGCCCCGAGGACAAAAGAGTCCTTTCCAGAATGTCGTTGTCGATTCCCTCAACGCCGAGCTTGCCCTCCTTTGAGGGGGCATCCTTTCTTTTTTCTTTGCCGTATATATCGGGAATATAAGCGTGGACTATTTTATTTTCGGAGACAATATTTTTAAGAAAGTTTCTTATTTTGAAGCCTGCGGCATCGGAATCGGTAAGGATTATAAGCCCCTTTTCGTTTGCAATTTTTCTGATAAAGGTCTGCTTTTCCTTTGAATTGAAAATGCCGAAGCCGTCGGTTGTGATTATAAGTGCGTCTATCACCGTTGAAAGCCTTGCCTTATCGTATTTGCCCTCAACGATTATTGCTTTTGATGTATGAAGCATTGTTTACTCCTTGCAGGATGCAAGCTTTGAAATAAGCTCTGTCAGAAGAATATCCTCTGAAATTCTGCTGCTTTTACTCTTAACGTCAGCATCTGAAAGTATATCAAGTGCCTTGCGAAGAGATAAAACTGAGCTTTTCTTGACAAAGGGTGCAATTTTTGAAAAGGTGTATTTTGTTTCCTTGTACTGAAACGGTGTTGCAAAATCGCTTATCTGCTTTTCGGAATTATAGGAAAGCTTAAGTCGGTATGCGTTTACGTATGCGCTTGCAAGCGCGCCGATAATGGAGCTTGCGGGAGTTTTCTGCCTTAAAAGCTCACCGAGGATTTTATATGCCTTGTCGGTATCGCCGGAAAAGATTGACGTGCTTATATCAAAAACGGATGCCTCAACGCTTTTTACTGCAGTGGTGTCAATCATCTCTCTTGTAACAGGCTCACCGCAGGAAAACGCACATACCTTATTGAATTCGTTAAGCACTGTCTGCAGGTCCTCGCCTACACAGGAAACGAGATACATAGCAGTATCGTAGTCGATGCTTGTGCCTCTGTCCTTTGCACGTGATACGAGAAGCTTTGCGGTTTTTCCCTGTGTACGGTGCTCGATTTTTACAACCGTGCCGAGCCTTTCGAAAAGCTTTATTACGGCATCCCATTTTGTGTTTTTGCCCGAGGGAAGAGTTTCCGAGCCGTAGTAGAAAACCATAACCGTTGATTCGGGAATGCTTCTGAGCTTTTCCTCAAATTCACCGAGAGCCTTAGCCGACAGAGAATCAAGAGGGTAGTTTCTTACAAGAAGGCAGGTTCTTTCAGCCATAAGGGGCAGATTTTCTGCATCTGCAAAAATTGTTTCAAGCTCTGCTTCATCGTCCTCATATTTGTGGAAATTGAAGAACATAAGAGATTCATCCACAATTTTCCCTGTAAGAAGATTGCAATAATGCTCCTTGAGATAATCGTCCTCACCTGCAAAAAGAAAGACGTTTCCCTGTATGTCACCCTTTATCATTTTTGCAAAGATATCTTCATCAATTAATGGCATAGGAAGCTCCTTTTATAGTAATTTCAGTGTTGCTGTCTTTGGTTGATATATAGGAAAAATCATACGCGCGGTCTTTGTCCGTCATAATAATTATATCAGAAAAGCTGTTGGGGTCAACGGCCTTGGGGACGGCGCTTCTGCAGACAAGAATATCACCCGATGTGAATATTTCGTCGCAGTCGGAAAAATCAGAGGAGGGCAGTGTGCAGATTACGATTTTTACACCGTTTACCGTTATTACGGATGCAGCAAAATCGTCTGATGTAACGTTGTAAATGTCCGTACCCTCATAGATTGTACTATGATAGCAGCCCGTTGGTGCATAAATTTTATTGTCGGGCAGAAGCATTTTCTCTGCCTGCCTTGCGCTGCCGTTTTCCGTGGTGCTGAGTCTTGGCACGAAAAGAAGGTCTGCCGAAAGAATGCCCCTGGAGGACAGATAATTTTTCAGCTTATAAAGCTGAGAATAGCTGCCGCCTGCTCCGTACACTGCAGTATGCGAGCCTGAGGGCGCAACAATTGAAATCAGTGTTGAGTTTTCCTCGCCTGCAATAAAGACGGTGGCTTCATCCTTGTGAATATAAGTGTCTGCAGCTACGGTGCCTGTGAAAACAAGAGCACCAGCGAGCACGCAGATAAGTGAAAGCCGTTTGTTTTTAAGAAATATGACAACCGCTGCACAGATAACGGAGGTTATAATAAAAATCGGAAGCACTGACTGAGGCTTTACGCCGATTATCATGAAATCCATTTCCGAGAAAAAGTCGGTAAGGCTTGTAAGCAGCTTGCACTGAAGCTCAGTAATTCCCTTTGCAAGGCTATATATTCCGAGGTCTTCGGGAATGATGAGCTGAATAAAGGAGCTTATCATAATGCCCGTTGCAAGAGGCGTTGCTCCGAGAGATACCACAGGGGATACAAGGGAAACATAGCCGAAAAACACCGACGTCAGCGGAAGCGTGGTAAGAATAACACCGGCTGAGGTAAGTATGTTTCCCATTTGCCTTCGCAGTCCGTCCTTTATGAATCGGAGTCTGCCCTTGGGATATGTGACTGCTTCCAAAAGGTAATCATTCCACAGAATTATTGCTGCAGTTGCAGTGAAGGAAAGAAGAAAGGATACGTTCCCTGCAAGAAAGGGATTCGCACACAGAAGAATCGTGCCTGCGATTCCGAGGGTATTCAGCGTATCTGATGCCTTTTTCAGCATCCGTCCGAAAAATACGAAAAGAAGCATAATTCCTGCTCGCATTACAGACGGAGAGAAGCCTGTGAAGACTATATAGAAAAGCACGAAGACTGAAGCCAGCAGATTGGGAAGGACGGACGTTTTTGCTTTGTTTTTCAGAATGAGAAAGAAAAGACCGGTCCATATTGAAAGATGCATACCCGAAACTGCGAAAATATGCGAAATTCCGCATTTTCTGAGATTAAGTGTGAAGCGGTCGGAAAGGGAATCGGTGCTGCCTGTTATAAGTGCTTCTGAAATTCCCTTTATATCTCCGCTGAAGGCAGATGAAAGCCTTTCTCTTACCCATTGTCTGAGCTCTGCGATTGCCGCATAAGTGCCCTGCGCCTCAGCCGTTACCGTATAGTCGGTATCCTTTGCGGAATATGCATTGAAGCCTGTTTTGTCGGACAGGGTGTGATATCTGAAAAGACCCTCGCCCTCATTTTCCGCAAGCCTGAAGGGTGTAAGAGAAATGCGGTCACCGTAGGTAAATGCTGCGGTTTCATTTGTGTAAATGCGTATATCCGAAGAAATTTCGGTGTTGTCAACCGTACAGTCGGTCAGCAACGCACTGTGTATAATCCCGTTTTCGTCATAGGAAATTTCCGAAACAGTGCCTGTTACCGTCTTATTGTAGCCTGCAAGCACGGCCTCATTTTCATATACTGCGGTATTGCAGGAAAATGAAAGTGATGCCACGGCAACTGCCGCGGTTATAAGAAGCACCGCCTTTGATATTGCCATTTTTCTTATGCAGGTGACAATGAAGATAACGGGGAGAATTACAAGAAGAATTTTTGGAATTATGCTATAGCCTGCCATCAACACAAGCTCTGTGAAAAGCAGGGTAAGAGCGGTCAGCAGAAACGGACGCTTGATACGTATCATGGCTTTATTCGGCATTCAGTGCTTTTATTGCTTCCTCAAGAGTTTCAACGGGGGAGGAAGCAATTGCAACCCCGTAGCAGGGAAGACCCTTTGAGAAAACTCTGATTCTGCCCTTAAGCACGGCAAGCTTTTTTGTGATTTCGGGCTTTATTTCTGCAGTGTAAAGGCAGACGTAGCCGTCATTCTGTGAAATTTTATAAATACCGTGAGCTGTAGCGGCACTTCTTATAAGGGGAATCTTAAGAAGCCCGATTACGCTTGCAGGGGGCTCGCCCCAACGGTCGATAAGCTCGTCGATAACGTCGGAGTAGTCCTCTTCATTTTTTATGTCCGCAATACGCTTGTATACCGCAAGTCGCTGTTGATAGCTTGAAATATATTTTTCGGGGATGTGAGCATCCTGCTGAATGTCAATCTGACATACGGCTTTGGGGGTGCTTTCTGTTCTTGTGCCCTTGATTTCACCTACTGCCTCCTCAAGAAGCGACATATACATATCGTAGCCTACGGAAGCAAGGTGACCGTGCTGCTGAGCTCCTAAAAGGTTGCCTGCGCCTCTTATTTCAAGGTCGCGCATGGCAATCTTGAAGCCTGATCCGAACTGGGTGAATTCTCTTATGGCGGAAAGGCGTCTGTCGGCAATTTCCGTGAGCTGCTTATCCTTTCTGAAGGTGCAGTATGCGCTTGCGCGTCTTGTTGAACGTCCCACGCGTCCTCTCAGCTGATGAAGCTGCGAAAGCCCCATACAGTCGGCATTTTCAATAATAAGCGTGTTGCCATTGGGCACGTCGACACCCGTTTCAATGATGGTTGTGCAGACAAGGATGTCCACCTCTCCCTCGGTTAGTCTTCTCCATACGTCGGAAAGCTCGTTTTCCTGCATCTTGCCGTGAGCAATTGCAATTGTTGCATCGGGGAAGAATTTCTGAAGCTGGTCTGCAACAAGGTCGATATCGTTTGTGTTGTTATGAAGATAATATACCTGACCGCCGCGGCGAAGCTCCTTTGCAATAGCCTGAGAAAGAATTCCCATATCGTGCTCAAGCACAAAGGTCTGCACGGGGTGACGGTCCATAGGTGCTTCCTCAATAACCGAAAGGTCGCGTATGCCCGAAAGGGCAAGGTTAAGGGTACGGGGAATAGGTGTTGCAGAAAGGGTCAGTACGTCAACGTTGGGGAACTTCTCCTTGAGCTTTTCCTTCTGCACAACGCCGAAGCGCTGCTCCTCGTCAACAATAAGAAGACCGAGGTCCTTGAATTCCACGTCCTTGGAGATTACTCTGTGAGTGCCTGCAACAATATCAATTGCGCCTGCCTTGATATTTTTTATAATCTGCTTCTGCTGCTTCGGGTTTCGGAAGCGACAGAGCATCTCCGCCTCAATGGGGAAGCCCTCGAAGCGGTGAAGAATTGTTCTGTAGTGCTGGAATGCAAGAATGGTGGTAGGCACAAGAAGGGCAACCTGCTTGCCGTCGCAGATGCACTTGAAGGCGGCACGAAGGGCTACCTCGGTTTTTCCGAAGCCTACGTCGCCGCAAAGCAATCTGTCCATAGGGCAGGGCTTTTCCATATCCTGCTTTATTTCGTTAATGCAGCGGAGCTGGTCGTCTGTTTCGTCAAATTCAAAGCGACGCTCAAAGTCATTCTGCATATCAATATCGGGTGAGAAGGGATAGCCCTCTGCATTCTGACGCTGTGCATAAAGCTTTATAAGGTCCTTTGCGATGTCCTTAACTGCACCGCGCACCTTGTTTTTCGTTCTTTCCCAGTCACCGCCGCCTATGGTGTTGAGCTTTACGGTTCTCTGTGAATCCTCCTCGTGAGGACCTATATATTTTGAAATCAGCTCAAGGCTTGTGACGGGAATGAATAGCACACCGTTTTTAGCATACTGAATTTTTATATAGTCCTTTACGGTTTTGTTGATAACCTTCTTTTCAATACCCTGGAAAATGCCGATGCCGTGGTTTTCGTGAACAACGTAGTCGCCCACGTGAAGCTCCTCAAGGGAATTGAAGGCATTTGCCTTTTTGTGGTATTTTTTAACGCTGCCTCTTGCCGCCTTTGCAAAGCGTCCGTAGCTTATCATAAGAAGCTTCAGAGCAGGGTAGTCGATGCCGGCACCCAATGCGTCGGGGAAGACGTTTATGATGCCCTGCTGAATTTCATCGGGAGATGAGGTATAAAATACTGCCTTGTAGCCGTCGTCGGAGAGATTTCTGTAAAGGCTTTCGGCATTTTTTCTGTTACCTGCGAAAACAACAACAGTGTATTTGTTTTTAAGTGGTACGGCAATATCCTCCGTAAGGAAGCTGTAGGAGCCGTCCCAGGCGGAAATCTGATTTATATGGTAATTTACAAGGTCCTTTACAGGGGTGTCGAAGCTGCCTCTTGCAAAGTTGTCGATGTAAATTGTTTTTCTTGTTGAGTATGCCTTTAATATATCGGAGAATGAGAAATAATAATCGTCAAGACCTTTACAAAGCTCACCGTCTGTGAAAAGCTCCTTGATTTCCTCGTTCATAAGCTTTTCCGTGGCAGTTGCCGTTTCCTTTATGCCCGAGGTTTCACAGGCAATAAGAAGGGCATCGGGGAAATAATCAAGGGGAGAGGAGAGGCTCTCGTAGGCAAGCGGCAGATATTTGTCGGGACTGCCAACGAAGACTCCGTTTTTCAGAAGCTCTGCGTCGCGGTTAAGAAACTGCTTCACCTTATCCGCGTTTTTTGTTCTGATACCCTTTGCAAGCTCAGTAAGCCTTTGGGCAGTTTCTGCAGGCTTGTCAAAAAGCACCTCGCACACGGGGGAAAGGGATATTTTTTCTGCTCTTTCAGTTCTTCTTTGCGACACAATGTCAAAAAATGATATGGTGTCTATCTCGTCACCCCAGAATTCAATTCTTACGGGTGCGCCGAGATTACAGGGGTATATATCGAGAATGCCGCCTCGCAGAGAAAACTGACCGGGACCCTCTACCATATCCGCAGCGGTATAGCCGCATTTAACAAGGCTTATTCTTATTTCATCGGTGGAGATTTCCTGTCCCTCCGAAAGGGTGAAGGTGCGTGACACAAGCTCGGAGCGGGGCATAATTTTCTGCAGAGCTGCTTCTGCCGAGAGAATAAGGATTCTGCTTTCCCCTGAAATTACCTTCGAAAGCGCACCTATACGCTTCTGCTCGTATTCTCTTGAGCTTGTTTCAACGGAATAGAAATTATAATCTCTTGCAGGGTAGGTGACTGCCGTGCTGCCGAGAGCCGTAAGGTCGGTGCACAGCTTTTCAGCCGCCGCATCATCGGGCATCAGCACAACAGCGCCGTGCGGATGGTTTTCGCACAGCGTATGTATAAGTAACGCCTTGGGTGTAGGGGGAAGACCCAGCACACCGAAGGGGTATGAGCCCTTTTCGACGTTATAGCCTATTCTTTTGTATTCGGGGGATGTGCTGAAGAAGGATGCAAAGCAGGACATTTACGTCACCCGTTATAGCGGCTCATCGCACCGTCTACGTCACCGTCGAGTATGTAACTCAGTGCATCAACCGATTTTTCCATTGTCTTTTTAAGAGTTTCCATATCCTCCTTGGAGAATCTTCCGAGCACATAGTCCTTAAGGTCATCATCCTTGTCCTTACGGTCGCCCACGCCTATTTTAAGTCGAGGGAAATTGTCGGAGCTAAGCTGAGCTATAATACTCTTGATTCCGTTGTGACCGCCTGCGGAGCCCTTTTTCCTTATGCGCAGGGTGCCTGTGGGGAGAGATATGTCATCGTAAATTACAATTACCTTTTCGGGAGGAATTTTATAAAAATCCGCAGCTGCCTTTATTGCTTCACCCGAGGCATTCATATATGTCTGAGGGCGCATAACAAGGCAGGAGTGTCCTTCAATAAGGGCGGTGCAGGTGAGTGCTCTGTATTTCACTCTGTCAGTCGTGATTTTATATTTGTTACAAAGTATATCAAGGCACAGAAAGCCTGCGTTGTGTCTTGAATACTCATATTCCTTTCCGGGGTTGCCCAATCCTGCGATTATAAACTCGGGCTTTCCCGCAAATGAAGCTGCTGCTTCAGTTTTTTTCTTAAAAAATGCCATTTTGTATCTCCTGTGGATAATTTTCTATTTGCTGCTGCGGTAGGGCTTTTTTTCAGCTACCCAGCCCTGCTTGTTCGTCTGCCTGCTTCTTGCAACGGCAAGGGCATCCGAGGGCACGCTTTCTGTTATCACCGAGCCTGCTGCGATATATGCACGCTCGCCTATTTCAACGGGTGCTATAAGGCTTGTGTGGCAGCCGATAAATGCGCCGTCACCTACGGTACAACGGTTTTTGCTTTTTCCGTTGAAATTTGCCGTGGCGCAGCCGCAACCGAAATTTGCTCCCTGTCCTACGTCACTGTCGCCTATATAGCTTAAATGCGGAAGCTTTGTTTTTTCTCCTACAACGGAATTTTTGATTTCCACAAAATTGCCTACGTGCACGCCGTTTTTCAGCACCGTGCCGGGACGTATACGGACAAACGGACCTGCGCTGACGTTATCTGCAATTTCAGCCTGCTCAGCCTGAACGTTATTCAGTGTTGAGCTTTTCCCTACCGTGGTTTTATAAAGCACCGTTGACGGACCTATAACACAGTTGCTGCCGATTGTGCAGCCCTCTTTTATTATGGTTGAGGGCAGAATTACCGTGCCTTTGCCTATGATGCAGTCAGGTGCAATAATTACACCGTCGCAGCAGGGGATTAAAACACCCTTTCGCAGGAATTTTTTCAGTATTCTTTTTCTTTTGCCGTCGGATATTTTTCCTGTGCTTTCAGCTTCCTTGTGTGAAGCATTGTGCTTTTTCATCGAAATGATCCCTCCGACTCATATTATATTAACATATATATATGTCTAATTCAAGGTAATTTTTACCCTTGCAGCCGTGCGATTGTAATAGTTTCATAAATGAAATAATTCTTTTTTGGTTAATTGACAAAAAATTGATATACGCTTCAAATTTTTTGTGTTTATCATTGACAGTTGACAATTAAAATTATATAATCAATCTGTATAATTATATCGGTGTGCCCACGCGCACCGAAGGATGATTTAACATTTTTTTACGAGGAGGAATTATTGTGAATAATAATTCATCACAGAGCAGATTTGCTAAGATAACTGCAAAGGTAATCGTTATGCTTCTTGCGGTTGTTATGGCTGTTTCTGTTCTTCCCGAGCTGTCAGCGGATATTTTCCCTGCAGCTGAAGCTGCGACAACAGAAACCTATACGGTTCCTGCAGACGCAAGTACAGACGTTATCAATAACTATCTTGCGCAGTGGCCTGAAGGCACGGTTGTAAACATGACCTTCATCGCTGACTTCAATTTCACCAATACCTCAACTGATACCTTTGGAAGCTCAATCATAGGTATGGTGATTCCCGCAGGAATTACAGTAAATATGTTCCTTAACGGTCGTTCTATCATTTTTGACAGATCGTCCGGCGGTGCATGGCAGATGCCTGCTGTTTACGGTATTCACAATAAGGGTACTCTTAACATATACAGCGGCGCTTCCGTAACAGGCTCATCAAGTGCTGCATCTATTACAATCAGAAACGTAAGAACCGGTATGTCACCCACTGATGAGCATGAATCTGCATACTGTGCTCTCGAGGCAATTCATAACGAGGGTGCTCTTACAGTCAATAAGGGTGTTAACATTGTTGTTGATGCAAAGCTTCATTACGACAAGGTTAATACAAACGGTAACCTTTTCGACTATGACTGTGCTCAGGTTTCCGTAGGTGCTGCAGGTATCAGCAGTGTAGGCACAAAGGCGTCCTGCTCTGTATACGCTGCAAACATCACAATAAACGGCTTTGCCGAAGGCTCCAACTCCTCAAACGGTAGCGACAGCTATTCTGACTCCGCTGCCTTTGCATTCGGTATCTACGGCGGTAACGTTTCCGTTTCCGGCGATACAAATATCAACGTTACATCAAACGGTAATCATTCCCGTGACACTTACAGCGGTAATGCTTCCGACGGTAAGTCATATCTTACCTCTCTTGCTTTAGGTATTGCAACCTCAGGCTCTGTTTCCGTAACAGGCGGTACAATCACTCACGACGCTAATATCACAAATACAGATGCTGCAAAGTCTGACGGCGGCGGCAGACAGTATCTCTATTCAGCAGGTATCTATACAACAACAGGCTCAATTCCTTACATTCCCGAGTGTACAATCACAACCTCCGAAGAGGATTGTATGAACAATTCCGAAGGTACAGTTACATACAGAAAGGGTACTGTTTTAACCGGCAGCTCAATGATGAGGAATGCAACTGATCTTGTTGCAGGTATGATGAGCCGTTCTCATAAGGATCAGGTTGCTGTTACTGTAAGCGCAGGCAGCTATTCTGACGAAGCAAACAATTCCTATACAACAGAGGTTGCAACGAACGTTAACGGTATTCCCAAGGCTATGAACAAGGGTGCACTTGAGGGCACTAACCGCGTTCACATCATTTACAGATATTGGGAAACCTCCGGCAAAAAGAACATTGTAAACACAATCGTCGGCACCGAGGGTAACGTAGGCTACTCCTTCAATCCTCTTGACGACGGTACAAACGTTGTAAATACCGAGGTTGTTCTTAACGGTGTTACAGGCGGCACAAAGGTACCCGGCGCAAAGCTTTCATATAAGTCAGGCGCAGAGTCCTGTAATGAATATTACTGGGAGCTTATAGGTGTTTACTGGGCAACCACAAGTTCAGCCTTCTCCGATTATAATTTCACATCAGCAACTGTAAAGGGTACTGCTATCAAGACCTTCTTTGACACAGGTGCAGCTGATAAGCCCTACACCTCAAATGACGGTGCTGTCTACATCTTCGTTGACTATGCAATGCTTGAAGCTAAGTCAATAAAGGCTAATGTAGGTACTGCAAATACTGTAAACACAGTATATACAGGCTCACCCATCAAGGCTTCAGACCTCGGTCTTTTAATTCTTGACTCAATCTACGAAACCGATTACACATCAGAGTACAATATCGATTTTGAAGACGATACGCTTATCAACGTAAACTTCACATATTCAGGCTCAAATGCTGCAGGTGTTGAAGAAAATGGCACAGGCCGTCTTCCCACCAATGCAGGTACTTACGCTGTAAAGCTTTCAATTCCCGAAAGCACCACCTACTCCAAGGAGCCCAAGACGAATAAAAACAGATATGCTCTCGAGTATACCTTCACTCTTATTATCGAGCAGGCTTCAATCGGCAGAGGTGACCTTCCCGAATCAGTAACGCTTACCTACGGTGAAACTCTTGCCGAGGTATTACAGCTTGCCAACAAGACTGCACAGGGTCTTAAGAATGAAGCAGGTATCACAGGTACGTTTACCTTCGCAAATCCTGCTGACGGCTCAGCATATAAGACGGTATCCAAGAATCAGCTTGTTTCTGTAACCTGGACTCCCTCTTATTCTACAACCGCAACAGCAAAGAACTATAAGGTATCCGAATTCAACGTTGTTTATAACGTTAATAAGGCAAAGCTTACAATTATTGCAAACGATGCTACCGTAGTATACGGTAACTCCGATCCTGACTACTCCGTAACACTCGAGGGTCTTGTTGCACAGGATAAGAACAGTGAAACCGCAAAGGCTGCAATCACTGCAGCAATTCAGTACACAATTCTTCCTGCAGGCGCAACAGACTATACTGCATATTCTGCGGGTGCATTTGCAGTAGGCAGCTATCCCATCAGAATTACTCTTCCTCCCGCATCAGCTCCTCAGGTGCTTGACAACTATGAATATTCACTTTCATGGGGCGACGGCTTCGGAAGACTTGACGTAACAAAGAGACCCATCACCGTAATTGCAGACGGACGTGAAAGAGAATATTCAGCATCCGACTATTCATATATTGTTGACCTTCTTATTAAGGATGGCGGCAAGTATGCAAACGATGACGTTTCCTTCAAGACCTTAACAGGCTCTCTTACCTCAAACAATGCAGGTAGCTATCAGATCAATATCACAATTGATCAGGTAAGAAACAGCATCACAGGCGGTACAGCAGGTAACTATGAGGTAGTTGCAGTTGAATATTCAACAGGCAACACACTTTATTTCACAATCACAAAGGCTGTTCCCTCAGTTACAACTCCCGTTGTTGCAGACAGATACTATCAGTCAGCAGTAACACTTAAGAACGTTGTGATTTCCGCTCAGGGCTCTGCAGTAAAGGGCTCATGGGCATGGGAAGACGAAAGCATCATTCCCACTGTAAATCAGAAGACCTATAAGGCAGTATTCACACCTACAGATTCTGTAAACTATGATACAAAGGCTGTTGAGGTAACAATTAACGTTAAGCCCACACCCGTTGTGATTTCCTACAGCGCAACAGTTTCCTACGGTGACAATATCCCCAATATCACAGCTTATACCTATAAGTCTGACCTTGATCCCGATTTCTCAATCGACAACGTTAAGACTTCAGGTAACGTTACTCCTTCAACAACATACGTAAAGGGCGCTCCCGTTATTGCAGGCGGCTATCCCGTAACAATCAGTGCTCCCAACTTTATTGATACTGACGGTAACTACATCTTCTCTGCAGGTGACGGTGTTATCACAGTTGTTCCCAGAACAATCACCTTCACTCCCGAGGATGTAAAGCTTACCTACGGTGATACCTTTATTGCAAGTGCATCAACCGTTAAGGTTAATTTTGACGAAGCTCTTCTCGTCGGCAACGACACAATTGAAAGCATCACCTCAAACGGTGAGGCTCCCAGATTCTCATACGGTACAACCTTCAACAGCACAAGCGCATACGCTGTTGGCACATACACTCTTACAATCACACCTGCATTTGCTACATCTGCAAACTATACAGTTGAAACAAAGACAGGTAAGGTTGAGGTTGTAAAGGCTGACCTTGTAATCAAGGCTAAGGATACAACCCTTACCTACGGCAGCGAGGTTCCTCAGGATATTCTTACCTCAGTTGAGCTTATCGGCGCAAAGCGCGGTGAAGATATCAACAAAATCGTAACAAGCGGTTCTATTCACATCGCAACAACCTACACAAGCTCTTCTCCCGTAAATGCGGAAGGCTATGCTATTTCAGTTGACGTAACAGACGTTACAATCAATAACTACAACGTTTCTGTTGAAAACGGCACAATTACCGTAATCAAGGCAACTCCCGTTATCACAACGGTTCCCACTGCTAAGATTACCTACACAGATTCACTTGCTGCTGCAGTATTTGAAGGCGGCGCTGTATCAGGCGGTATCGCAGGTAAGTTCGTATACGATTCAGCTTCAACTGTTCCCGTATATTCCGAATCAGCAGTTACAATCTACGCTGCATCCTTCATTCCTGCAGATACAAACAACTACAACACAGTAAGAAACATCTACGCTCCTCTTACAATTGAGCGCAAGGAAATTGCCGGTGCTCTTGCAGTAAACGGTACTCCTATGGTAGGCGTAGCTTCACCCCTTACTGTAGACGTATCAGGTCTTAATCCTGCAGAAATCGGCTACTACACAATCTCCTGGTATCTCGGCGGCAGTGCAACTGCTTCCGCAACAGGTACATCCTACAGTATCCCCGCAAATGCAGAAAAGCAGACACTTAAGGTTGTTGCTGTTGCAAATGCTCCTTATAAGGGAACTGTAGAATATACTCTTACAATTGCTCCCGAGCTTGCTGATATCAACGTTCTTCTCAGCGATATGGCTGCAAACTTCGTTATAAGCGGTCTTGAAAATTCCGTATATGACGCTCAGGCACACGAGGTACAGTTTGCTCAGGCAGGCAGCACAATGTCATCTGTTCAGCTCGGCGGTATTACCGTTAAGTACAACGGTTCAACAAATCTTCCCATTGATGCAGGCACATATAAGGTTACTGTTGACGTGGCAACTCCCGATGCTGCAATCCTTGCTGCTATGACAAACGGTATGTACAACGGCAAGACAGTATATTCACCCGTAGCAAACTACTACATCGGTGACATCACAATTACTCCTGCAACCTACACAGTTTCAGTTGTAATTGCAGACAAGAGCTACGACGGTACATCAAAGGCATATCTTGCAAGTGCTGCTGAAAGCGGTGCTCTTGCAGATGACCAGGTTTCCTTCGATAAGGCAAATGCAGAGTTCGCATTCGCTAAAACTCAGGTCGGCACATTTGCAGTTTCCGTAAAGAAGGCTGCTCTTACAGGCGCTGACGCAGCAAACTACACAATCGTATGCACAATTGCAAACGAGGGTGGCACAGCAAAGATTCTCAAGAAGGATCTTCACGTTGAAATCGTACCCGTTGAAAGAGAATATTCAAAGGATAACACAAATATTGACCTCAGCTTCGTAATCGACGAGAGCGACATCGCAGCAGGTGATATCGGCTTCGTTGCAATTGACGAGGAAAATGCAACTGCAAGCGTTGAAACAGACGGTGCAGCAAAGGATAAGGCTGTAACAGTAAGCAACATCGCTCTTACAGGCGACAAGGCTGGCAACTACAATCTTGTTCTTACAAACGTAAACGGTCTTACCGTTGACGTTAACAAGGCAACTCCCTCATATCCCGTTCCTCAGCCCATCACACTTTCTTACGACAGTGCAAGAAAGCTTTCAATGGTTGACGTTTGCGACGGTGACGCGCGTTGGAGCTGGCGTGCTCAGGATATGAATACTGTTCTCGGTGCAGGCACATACAAGTACACCGCAGTATTTACTCCCGATGACTCAGTAAACTACGCAACAGTAGAAAGAGAAGTTTCTATCACAATCACAAAGGCAACAGTTACAATCACTGCTGACAGCTTCTCAGTTGTATACGGTGAAATCGAGCCCACATACTCCTACAAGGTAAAGGGTCTTACCGGTACAGATACAATCAAGACATCTGTTGACGGCTTCGTTCTTCTTAACTGCGCATATCAGGCAGGTAACGATATCGGCACATATCCCATCGTTCTTACCGGTGCATTCGAAAGCGAAAACTACAACTTCGTTTATACTAACGGCAGCGTAACAGTAAACAGACGTCCTGCTTACGTTGATGCAGTTGCAGTAGGCAGAGAATTTGAAGAAGGCAATCTCAGCGTTGAGGTTAAGTTCACCAATCTCAGCAACATCTACAGCGGTGACGGTGCCGGTGTGGTTTCTCTTGCAGCTGAAAGCGTAATGGGTACAGTAAGTGATCCCGATGCAGGCTCCGACAAGCCCGTAACATACAGCCTTCCCGCACTTACAGGCTCAAAGGCTGAAAACTACGAGCTCAGAGTTCTTAATCCCAAGGTATACGTGGAAATTGCAAAGGCTACTCTTTCCGGAATTTCACTTCCCACAGCAGGTCAGCTTTACTACGGACAGAAGCTCAGCTCAATCGAATTCACAGAAAATGGTGTAAGTGCAGGTCTTGGTACCTTCACAATGGAAAATCCCACCACTGTTGTTAATAAGATCGGTACCTTCAAGGATACCTACAAGGTAGTATTTACTCCCTTCAACACTAAGAACTACAACACAGTTTCACAGTACATTGACGTTACTGTAATTCCTGCATATATCAATATCGCACTTTCAATTTCAGGTACAACACAGGTAGGTAAGATTCTCTACGTTGTTACAAACGATATTCCCGTTGACGCATACGATTATCTTAACTTCGAGTGGTACAGAGTTGATTCTGCAGACGCTGATCCTAAGACAGGCTATAAGGTAGCATCAGGTACAGACACCTATACACTTACTGAGGCTGATGAAGGAAAGTATATTATCTGTACAGTAACCACAGAATACGGCGCTCCCTATGAGTGTAACGCAAGATGCGTAACCGGCTCCTCAATTGAAGAGCAGACACTTACATTATGGCAGAAGTTCATTAACTGGTTCTACAGAATTATTTCTAACCTTACACAGCTCTTCGGTGGTGCTTTCGGTTAATCCTATAAGAATATAGGCGACAGTCCTCGGACTGCCGCCTTTTTCTTTGCGCTTAAAATGAATAATATTGTTGACACGGGGAGAAAATATATTTAAAATATAATTGTAAATCAAAGCAAAGGAGTGTTGATATGGCAGTAAAGCTGAACCCCGATAAGGAGGTTGTCGCCCGAATCAAGGAAGGGCTTAAAAAGAAGGACGGCTATTGCCCCTGCAGAATTCCGAAAACCGAGGAATTCAAGTGCATTTGCAAGGAATTCCGTGAGCAGATAGCAGACCCCGAATTCGAGGGCTTCTGTCATTGTATGCTCTATTATAAAACAAAGGATTAAGGTGAAAATTATGGCAGTTATAAAGGTAGATCACAGTAATTTCAAGGAAATCGTAGCAGAAAACAAGGGTAAGGTTATTCTTGATTTCTGGGCTGATTGGTGCGGTCCCTGCAAGATGATAGCACCTCTTGTTGAAGAAATTTCCGCCTCTCATCCCGAAATTACCTTCTGTAAGGTAAACGTAGACGATGAGCCTGCAATTGCAGCGGCTTACGGTATTGTTTCGATTCCTACTCTCATTAAGTTTGTTGGCGGCAAGGAAGCAGACAGAAATATCGGCTATTCGGGCAAGGAAATTCTTGAAGCCTGGGCAGTAAGATAAGGAGAAAAGTATGGCTTATTTAAGTGTACATTTTCGCGAAAAGCTGACGGTTGACGGTGAGCAGGTGCATTTTGCGGTATCCCGTGACGGCTTCAACTGGGAGCAGCTTAACGGCGGAAAGCCTGTTTTATGGAGCAATATGGGCACGGGCGGTGTCCGTGATATTGAGATAATTCACCGTGCAGACGGTAAATATTCCATTCTTGCCACAGACCTTTGCGTTGTGAAAAGAATGGACGAAAATCATAATATCGACTGGAAGGATATCAACCACAACGGCAGCAAGTGCCTTTCCTATTGGGAAAGCGACGACCTTATAAATTTCTCCGAGCAGAAGCTTTTGTATTTCGGAAGGGATGATTTCGGCTGTCTTTGGGCTCCTGAAATTACCTATGACGATGAAAACGGAGAATATCTTATCCATTGGGGCTCAACAGTAAGGGAAACCGATTTTGAGCATATGTCGATTTATTGCTGCAAAACCCGTGACTTTGAAAGCTTTACATATCCCGAGGTGCTTTTTGACAGGGATACGGAAATTCTCGATTCCCATATAATGAAGCACGACGGAGTGTGGCATTTCTTCTATAAAAACAGTAATAATCCCTCGGGTAATATGCATCAGACCTCCGATTCGCTTATGGGACCCTATAAGCACGACGATGATTTTGATGCACTCGTAAGATATTACACAAACGGTGGGGCGTACGAGGGAGCTACAACCTATACGCTTCCCGACGGCAGATGGTGCCTTATGCTTGATTTCTTCGGCTGTCCGAAGGAGCAGATGGGATACGTGCCCTTCGTTTCAAAAAAACCGGGTGACGCTTCCTTTAAGAGGGCGGACAGTGAGTTTTCCTTCCCCTACGGTTTCAAGCACGGACGCTTTATTGAGATATCCGACGAAACATACGAAAGCCTTAAAGAGCATTACGGAAATTAATCTGTTTATGAAATAGAAAAACGGAAACCGATTAGTATTATTAATCGGTTTCTTGCGCTTTTTTCATAACCTTAATTTGGCTCAAAGCCTTGACTTATATGTGCTCATTTAGTATACTGCTATCAATATGTTAAATGCAGTGATGATATTAAGACTGTTTAAGGTAGTTCACAGAGAGCCGTCGGCAGGTGTAAGGCGGTAACGAAATTTTCAGTCTGCCTCGTATCGGAGCACAGTTCCTGAACGTTTGCAGTAGGGAATTGCGGATGGTCCCGTTATCAAGACCGTAGGCTTATATGAGCCTTGAAAGGTGGCTGTTTTTCAGCAAGCACGGGTGGTACCGCGGTATATTTATCGTCCCTGAAACTTTGTTTCGGGGACTTATTTTTTGTAGATTTCCAAAGGAGCAGAAAAATGAAAACCATTAAGATTACTGACAAAACCTTTTCTTGTTTCACAGGAGAATTAAGCTTCCGTGAAAAAACAGAAATTGCAAAGCAGATTGATAAATTAGGTGTGGATACAATTGAGCTTCCCGCCATAAAGAATGAAAAGGCTGATATGCTTCTTATCAAAAATATTGCAAGCGTTATTGAAAGATGCGCAATCAGCATTCCCTCAGGCTATTTGAAGGAGTCTGTTGACACTGCATATTCCTGTGTGAAGGATGCAAGGAGTGCCGTAATCAACGTTGCTCTTCCTATGTCACCTCCCCAGATGGAGTATATGTGCGGTCTTAAGCCCGATAAGATGCTTCTTAAGATTGAGGAGCTGGTTTCTTATGCAAAAACACTTTGCAGCAGGGTAGAGTTTACCGCAGTTGATGCCACAAGAGCAGAAAAGGAATTTCTTTTCAAGGCAATAAGCACTGCTCTCAAGGCAGGTGCCGATACCGTTACTGTATGTGACGATGCAGGTGTTTCAGACAGTGAGGAATTTGCCGAATTTATTAAGGCAATAAACGAAAATTGCCCGGATATTGCAAATGCTTCTCTTTTTGTTGACGTAAGCGATGCTATCAATATGTCAACTGCCTGTATCTGTGCAGCGCTCAGAAACGGTGCAGACGGAATAAAGACCTCGGTTATCGGCAATTCCTATGCAAATATTGAGGACGTAACCTCATTTATCGGTGTAAAGGGCGACAAGCTCGGTGTTGAAAGCCCCGTAAAGAAGGTAACCTTGGGCAACATCTGCGAAAAGGTGAAGGCTATTGTTGATATGGACCGCTCAAAGGAATCACCCTATGACGGCTTTGCCGGTAACAACGAGGAGGTTGAGCTTCACAGCTCCGACGATTATGCCGCAGTATCACTTGCAGTAAAGAAAATCGGCTATGAGCTCAGTCCCGATGATATGTCAAAGGTATATGAGGAATTTGTAAAGATTTCCGAAACAAGAGAGGTTATCGGTACAAAGGAGCTTGAGGCTATTATTGCCTCCGTTGCCTTGCAGGTACCCTCAACCTACCGTCTTGTAAGCTACGTTATAAATTCAGGCAACGTTATTGCCGCTACTGCTAACCTTTGTATTGAAAAGGAAGGCAAGGAGCTTCGCGGGGTATATGTTGGCGACGGTCCCATCGATGCAGCGTTCCTTGCAATCGAGCAGGTTGTAGGTCACCACTTCGAGCTTGATGATTTCCAGATTCAGTCTGTCACCGAGGGCCGTGAGGCTATGGGACAGGCACTTGTAAAGCTTCGCTCCGATTCCGGAAAGCTTTATTCCGGCAGCGGTATCTCCACAGACGTTATCGGTGCAAGTATAAAGGCATACCTTAATGCTCTCAATAAAATCGCATTCGAGGAGAACAGATAATGAAACTCGCATTTTCAACAAGATATATGCCTGAAATGACCTTGTCAGGGTATCTTTCCCTTGCAAGTGAGCAGAAATTCGGCGCAGTTGAAATTTATGATATAAATAAGTCCTGCTTTGACGGTGAAAGGGCTTCCTTCAAGGGCGCAGGAGTTTTCTCCACGAAAAGAAAGCTTCTCAATACGGGTATTGCAATTTCGCAGATAGACCTGCCCTTTGATATTTCCGACAGTGAAAATTACGAGGAAAATATCAGAAGAGCACAGGAAATTATCGCTGCTGCCTCCGACGTAAACGTTGATTTCGTTAAGGCGTATGCGGGTACGGACAGTGCCGTTGCGGAAAAATTTATAAATGAAATTCTTCCTTCAGCAAAGAAGGAAAACGTTGTGATTCTTATTGAAACCGACGGTATTTACAGCAGCTCCACCGCACTCTGTGAGCTTCTTGACCGCACCGCAAGCGACAATATTGCGGCCTGCTGGAATATGTATGCAACGTTTTTCAAGGCAAAGGAGGATGCTGAAAGCACCATCAAGAATCTCGGAGCTTACGTAAAGAGCGTAAAAATCTGCGACGGTGATGAAAATGCCGCTCCCGTGCTTATCGGTGAGGGCAGACTTCCCGTGCTTGAGATGATAAATGCTCTGCGCTCCGTAAATTTCGGCGGCTACGTGTGCCTTGAGTGGAATACTGCATGGCTTCCGGAGATTGATGATTTTGAGGTAATTCTTACCTTCTTTGAATCACATATGAATTCCTACGGTAATCCCCGTAAGAACAAAAAGCATCTTTACCGCAATAAAAAGGGTGACGGCAGATTTATATGGAAGAAGGAGCAGCTTATTGACAAGACCTTCTCACAGGTGCTTGATGCACAGTGCGAGGCGTTCCCCGATCAGCTTGCCTTCAAGTATACAACCCTTGACTACACAAGAACCTACACACAGTTTCGTGATGACGTTGATACCTTTGCAAGAAGCCTTATTGCAATGGGTGTCCGTCCCGGCACACACGTTGCAGTATGGGCTACAAATATCCCGCAGTGGTATATTGCCTTCTGGGCAACAACAAAAATCGGTGCAGTTCTCGTAACTGTCAACACCGCTTATAAGATTCACGAGGCAGAGTATCTTTTCAGACAGTCTGATACGCATACTCTTATTATGATAGACTCCTACCGCGATTCAAATTACCGTGAAATCGTGCAGGAGCTTTGCCCTGAGCTTAAGTCAACCCGCGTGGGAGAGCCTCTTTATTCAAAAAGACTTCCTTTCCTTCGTAACGTCATCACCTGCGGCTTCTCAATGGAGGGCGCTATGACATGGGATGATGCAATAGAAAAGGGTAAGAGCGTTCCCGTTGAAGAGGTTTACCGCTATGCGTCACAGGTTGATAAGGACGACGTATGTAATATGCAGTACACCTCGGGCACAACAGGCTTCCCCAAGGGCGTTATGCTTACTCATCACAACGTTGTGAATAACGGTAAGTGCATCGGTGACAGAATGGACCTTTCCACTGCAGACCGTATGATGATTCAGGTGCCTATGTTCCATTGCTTCGGTATGGTGCTTGCTATGACCGCATCAATGACCCATGGTGCTACAATTATGCCCCTTCCTTATTTCTCACCTAAGCCTGCACTTTCCTGTATCAATAACGAAAAAATCACCGCCTTCCACGGTGTTCCCACAATGTATATCGCGCTTCTCGGTCACGACGATTTCCCCAAGACGGACTTTTCTCATATGAGAACAGGCATTATGGCAGGCTCACCCTGTCCCATAAGCGTTATGCAGGATGTTGTTGACAAGATGAATATGAAGGAAATTACCATCGTTTACGGTCAGACCGAGGCTTCACCCGGCTGTACAATGAGCTCAACTGACGATCCCCTTGAGGTCAGAGTTGCTACCGTCGGCAGAGCACTGCCCGAAATTGAGTGTAAAATCGTAAATCCCGAAACAGGTGAGGATTGCCCCGATAACGTAACGGGTGAATTCGTAGCCCGCGGCTACAATATTATGAAGGGCTACTACAAGATGCCCAAGGCTACTGCCTCTGCCATTGATAAGGACGGCTGGCTTCATACAGGTGACCTTGCCTGCCGTACTCCCGAGGGTAACTATCGTATCACCGGCAGACTCAAGGATATGATTATCCGCGGCGGTGAAAACATCTATCCCAAGGAAATTGAGGAATTTATCTATACTCATCCCAAGGTAAGCGACGTTCAGGTTATCGGTGTTCCCGATGAGGCCATGGGTGAGGAAATTATGGCCTGCATCATCCTCAAGGAGGGTGAGGAAATGACCGTACAGGAAATGAAGCAGTATGTGCTTGACCATATGGCAAAGCATAAGGTGCCCAAATACATCGACTTTGTTTCTGAATTCCCTATGAACGCAGCAGGTAAAATTCTCAAGTATAAGATGCGTGAGGATGCAGTCAAGAAATTCGGTCTTCAGAAGGCTGATTCCATCGTTACAGCATAAGAATTTTTAATAAAAAGCAGACGTAAGGCGCAGCGGATTATCACCGTTGCGTCTTATTAATTTTGTTAATGCGAATTATTAATATTGTGAGATTGACAAATTGATATTCTTGTGATATTATTCTGTCAATGGCTATGACGAAGAGGTCTGAGGATATTCCGAATCAGAGAAACGGCGGTTGGTGAGAGCCGTTAGACGAAGCCTTCAAATGACTATCGCTTCCGAGCTGAAAATGCGAAAATTGCAGTAGTGTTTTCCGGGAATGCCCCGTTAGTGCAAAGGAGTTGTCGGACTCTGTGAGTGGTACCGGTAATAGCCGGTGCAATTTGAGTGGTACCGCGGAAATACTTTTCCGTCTCAAGGATTTTCAGTCTTTGGGGCGGTTTTTTTTATTGTATATAATCCCTGACCCGACTGAATTTATGAACCGTAATAAATCAATCCTAAAAAAAGGAGGACAAAACAATGTCAATGACACCTGCAACAGACAATAAGCTTTATGAGGTTGCACGCCGAATTAAGGAAATGCGCTCCATTTGCGATTTTACTGTTGAAGAAATGGCAGAAAAGACAGAAGTGACTGCCGAGCAGTACGAAGCCTATGAAGGTGGAAGTGAAGACCTTCCTTTCTCATTTATTCATAAATGCGCACTTGCCTTTGATATCGGTATTACAGACCTTCTTGAGGGTCACAGCGCAAAGCTTACCTCCTACACCGTAACAAGAAAAGGTGAGGGACAGACCACCGCAAAGGAAAACGGTATTGAAATACAGAACCTTGCACCCCTTTTCAAGGATAAGCTTGCCGAGCCCTACTGGGTAAGATACGAATATTCTGCTGACCTTGAAAACAAGCCCATCCATACAACAACCCACGCAGGTCACGAGTTTGATATGGTTATCAGCGGCACGCTTATGGTCAAGGTCGGTGACCACACTGAGATTCTTCACGAGGGTGACAGTATTTATTATAAGAGCTCAACTCCTCACGGTATGGTAGCCGTTGACGGCAGAGATTGCACCTTTGTAGCTTTTGTTATGGCTTCAGATGAAACTCCCGAGGACATTGTAAAGCACCGTGCTCGTACAGATACAAGAGCAGCCGAATCTCTCGTTTGTCACAAGTTTGTAAAGCCCGTTGAGGATGAAAACGGACACCTTGTTGATCTTTCCTATGAAAACGAGGACGAATTCAACTTTGCATTCGATATCGTTGATAAGATTGCAAAGAAATCTCCCGATAAAACCGCTATGATTCACATAGCAAGAGATATGACTGAAAGGGTATTCACATATCAGCAGATAAAGGAATATTCCTGTCAGACGGCAAACTATTTCCGTTCACTGGGCATTAAAAAGGGCGACAGAGTTATGCTTGTTCTCAAGCGTCACTATCAGTTCTGGTTCTCAATTCTTGCTCTTCACAGACTCGGTGCGGTTGTAATTCCCGCGACCCATCAGCTTCAGGCACACGACTTTGAATACCGCTTCAATGCGGCAGGCGTAAGTGCAATCATCTGTACTGCAGACGATAACACTCCCGCACACGTTGATGAATGTGCCGATAAATGCCCCACACTTAAAACAAAGGTTGTAGTCGGAGCCGACAGAGAGGGCTGGCACAACTTTGACGAGGAATATCAGCTCTTCTCAAGACGCTTCAGAAGGGAAGAGGATACTGCCTGCGGCAGAGAGCCTATGCTTATGTTCTTTACGTCGGGCACAACAGGCTATCCCAAAATCGCAACTCACGCCTTCTCTTATCCTCTTGCTCACTTTGTTACCGCTAAATACTGGCACTCTGTAAGTAAGGACGGACTTCATTTCACAATTTCAGATACAGGCTGGGGCAAGGCTCTCTGGGGCAAGCTCTACGGTCAGTGGCTGTGCGAGGGCGCAGTATTCGTATACGATTTTGACCGCTTCGATGCCTCTGAAATTCTTCCCATGTTCGCAAAATACAACATCAAGACCTTCTGTGCACCTCCCACAATGTACAGAATGCTTATCAAGCAGGACCTTTCAAAGTATGACCTTTCCTCAATCAAGCACGCAACCATCGCAGGTGAGGCTCTCAATCCCGAGGTGTTCAAGCAGTTTGAGGCTGCAACAGGTCTTCAGCTTATGGAGGGCTTCGGTCAGACAGAAACCACGCTTACAATCGCAAACCTTATAGGAACAACTCCCAAGCCCGGCTCAATGGGTAAGGCAAATCCTATGTACGACATAGAAATCGTAAAGCAGGACGGTACACCTGCACAGCTTGGTGAAAACGGTGAAATCGTCATCAAGACCTCCGATAAGGTGCCCTGCGGTCTGTTCCTCGGCTATTACAATCAGCAGGAAAAGACAGACGAGGTATGGCACGACGGCTACTATCACACAGGTGACCTTGCCTGGAAGGATGAGGACGGTCATTTCTGGTACGTTGGCAGAGTTGACGACGTTATCAAGTCATCCGGCTACCGCATAGGACCCTTTGAAATTGAAAACGTTATTATGGAGCTTCCCTACGTTCTTGAATGCGGTGTTTCCGCAGAGCCCGACGAGCTTCGCGGTCAGGTTGTAAAGGCAAGCATTGTCCTTACAAAGGGAACAAAGCCCTCAGAGGAGCTTAAAAAGGAAATTCAGACATACGTAAAAGAGCATACTGCTCCCTATAAGTATCCCAGAATTGTTGTGTTCAGAGAATCTCTTCCCAAGACCATAAGCGGTAAGATTCAGAGAAACAAGCTTTGATAAAATGAAAAGAATTACGATTTTTGCAGGGCATTACGGCTCGGGTAAAACCAATATAGCCGTAAACCTTGCACTTAAGATGAAAAAAGACGGTTATGATACCGTAATTGCCGACCTTGATATAGTTAATCCCTATTTCCGTACGAAGGATTCACTTGAAAGGCTACAGGCGGCGGGAATAAGGCTTATATCCTCGGATTATGCGAATTCAAACGTTGATATACCTGCCATTCCCCAGGAAATGTATTCTGTTATTGACGATAAGGAAAAATATTATATAATAGATCTTGGAGGCGATGACAGAGGTGCATATGCTATGGGAAGATATGCGGACAGGATAAAGGAAGAGGGAAGCTATGAAATGCTTTTTGTCTTCAATAAATACCGCCCCCTTACTCCCGATGCGGAAGGCGCACTTGAGGTTATGCGTGAAATAGAGGCAGCCTCAGGGGTGAAATTCACCGCAATTGTCAACAATTCAAATATCGGTGCGCTTACCGATAAAAATGCAGTGCTTGCATCCTGCGGCGAATGTGAAAGGCTTTCGGCTCTTTCCGGACTGCCCGTGCGCTTTACTGCAGTAAACGAAGAATTATATAACGAGGTAAAAGAGGAAATTTCAGACGTATTTCCCCTTGCGCTTCAGAAGAAAATTATTTGAGGAGAGATTGACTTGGCAAAAGTTACTTTTAAAGAAGACCTTTGTAAGGGCTGCGGACTTTGTGTCGGTGCCTGCCCCAAGGGTATTGTAAAGCTGGCTGAAACACGCCTTAACGTAAAAGGACATCATCCTGCAGAAATCGCCGACCAGGATTCCTGTATCGCCTGTGCCTTCTGTGCTACAATGTGTCCCGACTGTGTAATTACTGTTGAGAGGTGAACAAAATGAGTGATATGGTTTTAATGAAGGGAAACGAGGCAATTGCCGAGGCTGCTATCAAGGCAGGCTGCCGTCATTACTTCGGCTATCCCATTACTCCTCAGACTGAGGTTGCTGCATATATGTCTAAGAGAATGCCCAGAATCGGGGGCACCTTCCTTCAGGCAGAAAGTGAGGTTGCAGCTATCAATATGGTAATCGGCGTTGCCGCAACAGGCAAGCGCGTTATGACCTCATCCTCATCTCCCGGAATTTCACTTAAGAGTGAGGGTATTTCATACCTTGCAGGCTGTGACCTTCCCGCTCTTATCGTAAACGTGCAGCGCGGCGGCCCCGGTCTTGGCGGCATTCAGCGCTCACAGTCCGACTACTGGCAGGCAGTAAAGGGCGGAAGCCACGGTGACTTCCACAATATCGTTTTAGCACCTGCATCCGTTCAGGAAATGGCAAGCCTTACCGTTAAGGGCTTTGAGCTTGCTGATAAGTACAGAATGGTTGCTATGCTTCTTGCTGACGGCACTATGGGTCAGATGATGGAGCCCGTATCCCTTGACATTGAAAGCACTTATTCTGCTGAAAAGCCCTGGGCAGTTACAGGTACAAAGGGTGAAAGACAGCACAATATCGTAAATTCACTTTTCCTTCAGCCAGAGGAGCTTGAAAAGAAGAATTTCGAAAGATATGAAAGATATGCCCTCATTGAAAAGAATGAGGTTATGTATGAGGAATACCTTATGGACGATGCAGAGGTCTGCGTTGTTGCCTTCGGTATCACCTCACGAGTAGCAAAGAATGCTATCAACGAGGCAAGAAAGCAGGGAATTAAGGTAGGTCTTATCCGTCCCATTACTCTCTGGCCCTTCCCCAAGGACGTGCTCAATAAGGCAGCAGACAAGTGCAAGGCATTTATCTCTGTTGAAATGAATATGGGACAGATGATTGAGGACGTTGAGCTTGCAATCAAATGCAAAAAGCCCGTTCATCTGTGCTGCCGTACAGGCGGTATGATTCCTTCACCCGAGCAGGTGCTTGCAAAAATTCAGGAAGTTAACGAAATGGAGGCATAAGAGTATGGCAACAGTATTCAAGAAACCCGAAGCTCTTACAGATGCAGTGCTTCACTATTGTCCCGGCTGTACTCACGGTATTATTCACCGTCTTGTTGCCGAGGTTATGGACGAGCTCGGTATCACAGGAAAGACAATAGGTGTAGCACCCGTAGGCTGCTCCGTTATGGCTTATAATTATTTCACCTGCGACTTTGTTCAGGCTGCTCACGGCAGAGCTCCTGCGGTTGCAACAGGTGTTAAGAGAAGTGACCCCGATAACATCGTATTTACATATCAGGGTGACGGTGACCTTGCCGCTATCGGTACTGCAGAAACAGTTCACGCAGCAGCAAGAAGAGAAAACATCACCGTTATTTTCGTAAACAATGCAATTTACGGTATGACAGGCGGTCAGATGGCTCCCACAACTCTTCCCGGTCAGGTTACACAGACCTCACCCTACGGCAGAGACGTTTCAACTGTAGGCTACCCCGTAAAGGTATGCGAAATGCTTCAGAACGTTGACGGCGCTGCTTACCTTGAAAGAGTTGCAGTAAACAACGTAAAGAACGTAAGAAACGCAAAGAAGGCTATCAAGAAGGCTTTCCAGAATCACATAGACGGCAAGGGCTTCTCCCTTGTTGAGGTGCTTTCCACCTGTCCTACAAACTGGGGTATGTCACCCGAAAAGGCACTTACCTGGCTCCAGGACAATATGATTCCTTACTATCCTCTTGGTGTGTATAAGGATATCACCGCTGAAAAGGAGGCAGAATAATGGCTACTGTTAATATGCTTTTTGCAGGCTTCGGCGGTCAGGGTATTCTTTTTGCAGGTAAATTCCTTGCATATAAGGGTCTTATTGAGGGTAAGCAGGTAAGCTGGCTTCCTTCCTACGGTCCTGAAATGCGTGGCGGTACTGCTAACTGCTCCGTTATTTTAAGCGATTCTCCCATCGGCTCTCCCATTGTTGATAAGCCCGACGTGCTTATTGCAATGAACCTTCCCTCTCTCGATAAGTACGAAAACAGTGTTGCTCCCGGCGGCAAGATTTTCGTTGATTCAACACTTATCGGCAGAAAGGTTGAGAGAACTGACGTAGACGTATATTATATTCCTGCATCAGGTCTTGCAAATGAAAAGAATCTCAGAACACTTGCAAATATGATTATTACAGGCAAGGTTATAAGTGAAGTGCCCGAAATAGGCTCCGATAACCTTGAGGCAGCGCTGAGTAAGGTTATTTCAGCCCGTCATCAGGATATGCTCGGCTACAACCTTGAAGCACTCAAGCTCGGCGCAGAATATTAAAATGAAGCAGGTATTTTCTTCTTAAGGGGAGAATACCTGCGTTTTGTTCTTGAATTACCGAAAAGGTTGATGTATAATTTTTTTATATAATTAAAAGGAGGATTAAACAGTGAAATACGTACTGTTTGCGCTTCTGGCGATAATTGCTCTTGTTGTGCTTGTTCTTTTATTCTGCGTTGTAAGAGCGGTAAGGGTAAAGCAGAAGCCTGTAGAAAGAAAGGCTGCTATTTCCTGGACAAAGGAAGAAGAGGATAAGTATGCCGGGGCTCTTTCCGAAATGGTAAAGGTTCCTACGGTTTCAAAGGATAAGGGTGAGGATTATTCCGATTTCTTGAAGCTTCAGGCTGTTATGGAAAAGCTTTATCCCAATATTTTCGCAAAGCTTGAAAAGCACGATTTTGAAGGAAATATTTTAAGATTATGGAAGGGTACAAATCCCTCAAAGGGTGCAATTTTGCTTCTCGGTCATCAGGACGTTGTGCCTGCTGCCGAAAAGGAGTGGACACGCGACCCCTTCTCAGGTGAAATTTCTGACGGCTGTGTTCACGGCAGAGGTGCTATGGACTGCAAGAGCACTCTTTCCGCAGAGTGGAGCGCAGTTGAAGAGCTTTTAGCGGAGGGCTTTACTCCCGAAGAGGATATATGGCTTTTCTCCTCTGTAAACGAAGAAATTTCAGGAGCAGGCGCGCCTGATGCCGCAAAATGGCTCAAGGAGCAGGGCGTGCGTCTTAACGCAGTGCTTGACGAGGGCGGTGCCGTTATCGGTAACGTGTTCCCCGGTCTTTCAAAGCAGTGTGCCGCTATAGGTATTGTTGAAAAGGGCTTTTGTAACCTTAAGTTTGTTGCAAAGGGTGCAGGCGGACATTCATCAACTCCTCCGAAGAATACTCCCGTTGCCCGTCTTGCTATGTTTATGGCAGAGGTAGAAAAAAACGACCCCTTCAAGCGAGAGCTTGTTTCTCCCATCCCTGAGATGTTCGAGAGCCTTGCAGGTCACCTTATTTTCCCGCTTCGCCTTGTTATGTCAAATCTCTGGCTCTTCAAGGGTCTTCTTGCCAAGGTGCTTCCCTCATTTTCACCTATGGCCGGAGCATTTGTAAGAACAACCTGCGCATTCACAATGGCAAAGGGCTCAGAGGCTCCCAACGTTATTCCCGACGAGGCATACGTTATCTGTAATATCCGTCCCTCCGTTCATCAGAAGGCTGAGGAATCAATTGAAATTCTTCGCGAAATCGCAAAAAAATATGATATTGAAACAGAGGTTATGTATTCACGTGACCCCTCAAACGTAGCATCCTCAGATGGCGACGAGTTCAAGTATCTCAAAAAGTGTATCGAGGAAGCCTTCCCCGACGTAGTACCGATTCCTTATCTTATGACAGGCGGTACTGACTGCAGACAGTTTGAGCTTGTTTCAGATAACTGCCTTCGCTTTACTCCCACAAGACTTACTCCCGAGCAGCTTGCCGCTATGCATGCAGCAAACGAAAGCATCGGCGTTTCCGCTCTTGCAGAGGGTGTAAAATTCTATAAGTACTATATTCAGAACAGATAA
>JAZTWN010000020.1:0-10386 GCA_045635905.1 Acutalibacteraceae bacterium | reverse complement strand
AGCCTGGTTTGCACCAGCCTCGTCAGCGATCATATCACGAGCGACTGCCTTAGCTGCGTTGTAAGCTGCTTCGTAGCCTGCCCAGTTTGCGTACTTGTAGCTGTCTGCTGCCTTTGCTTCGTATGCTGCGATAGCTGCATCGAGTGCTGCATAGTCACAGTTGCCGAGCTTTGTAAGACCAGCGATAGCTGCGTTAAGTCTTGTTGCTGCTGCGTCGATAGCATCCTGCTCTGTTGCAAGTGTGCCTTCAACGTTGAGAGCGTTAGCTGCTGCGAGAGCTGCGTTGAACTCTGCTACAGAAGCGGATGTGCAGTTAGCTGTATCAGCCTTAGCTGCTGCAGCGATAGCTGCCTGGAGAGCTGTAAGGTCAGCCTTAGCTGCCTCTGTTGTTGTTTCGTCAGTTGAGGGCTCTTCGGGCTCTACATCGCCGCCGCCAACTGTAAGAACAGCATTTTCAACGATCCACTTCTTATCAGCGACTGTACCGTCAGAATATGTTACTGTGTTCTTATAGGTTGTAAGACCAGATGAACAAACCTGAGGCATTGAGGGATCCCAGTTACCATTAGCGTCAGGGCTTGCGATTACTTCATCATAATCGACAGCCTGGAAGTATGTCATGGGAGAAGCAACATTCTCGTATGTGCCATCGGGGAAGAAGAGGTTTGCAGAACCTGTTGCGTCATCAGCAACTGTAAGGTTGAATGCACAGATGGGCTGGTAAACATTAAGAATTGTTGCATAACCAAGCCAAGCCTGGGGAGCACCAACTGTGTTACCGCAACCGAACTGGTAAACATTGTACTTGAAGTTGCCGTTAGCATCTACAATGCTTTCGCCCCACTGGTCTGTTGCAGTCTTGCTGAACCAGTTAGTAGCAGCTGTACCTGTACCCTTCCAAGATGCGGGAAGGATAGCCTTAAGACCACTGTAAGAATTGTGGTTTGTCTGGCCCTTAAGAACTGCGAGTGCTTCGTTGCTGTAAACAGGTGCTTCGAAAGTACCGTCACCAGCGCCGTAGCTGTCATCAAAGTACTCAACAGCAGGCATACCGTCCTCGACAGAGAGCTTGTCTGCGGGCTTAGCAGCCTTAATTGCAAAGGTTGAGTAGTCCGTCATTGTTGTCGGAAGGAGCCATGTGTTTGTGTATGCGGGTGTGAGCTGAATACCAAGTGTATGGAAGTTGGTCTGTGCCCACATTTCAACGCGAAGAACACTACCGGGATTAACATTTACATCGTAAATGTTGTTTTTAGTGTTGCTGTCTGCGATGAGTGAGTACTCGCCGGAAGCTGTGTCAATTTCATATACCTTGAAGCCGATTCTTACTGTGTAAGGATTGGTTTCGGGATTTATGTTTTCACAATCTTCCCAGGTAAGGCTTGCGACAGCGTCATCAAGCTGAACAGCGCTTGAGCTGAAGACAACCATACCAACGAGCATTGCTGCTGCAAGAACAATTGCAAGCAGTCTTTTTGTGAGTTTCATGCTGTAGTCCTCCTTGAGAATTTTTTTAATTTAGCCGCTTATGCGGTTAGATTACTACAAAAAAGAAAAGTTTACGGTGTATGTGTCTGCATCTTGATAGTGGATGTTACAGCATAGTTGTAAAGATCAGCTGCAAGACCAATATCAGCACCGTCTATAATAACTGAATACTTGTCATCAGCATAAATATCTGATGCATAGTATGAAGCACCTGTGGGTTCTATAATATAGTTGTATGTATCTGCCATTACAGAAATGTCAGCACCGTCAATGATACCGTCGCCATTGGCATCGCCGAAGAAGATAATCTCATACTCAGCGAAAACAGCACCGGTTGAATCATATACCGTTACTACTGTACCTGTGGCAAACAAATCCTGCGAAACCGTAAATGTGCCGTTGTTAACAACGAACTGATTTCTAAAATCGTTGCCATTATCAATAATATCAACTACATCAAAACCGCAGAGATACTGTTTTTCATCACCGTCAAAACTGATTAACTGAACTTCATAGCCTTCTGTGGCTACAAGCTCGGGCTCTGCTGCAGAACCGAGAGAATAGCTGATAGCATCAGCGAATGTGAAATTAAAGGGTGTTGCTGAATTGTAGTAGGTGAGAGGATCGGAAGGATCGTTAACACCTGAATAGTAGTAGCCGTCATAGTCTTCGGGGATAAGAACAGTGCCTGTGCCTGTTGCTGTATCCTTAACCTTGAGCTGAACTGTGAAACAGTCAGCAGCTACGCCGGAATTAAAAACTGCGACGCCACCCTCTGCTGTACCGCCGGCAACCCACTGGATGCCGATGACACTGTGAGTGCCTGCATAAGCTGAGGGAACAAAGCTTGAATCGGTAGTAGTTGTTGTTGTACCGGCAGCAGCTGTTACGTTATCGATAGGGGATGTAACGCTGCCGTCAACAAGCTCAAAAAAGTCTGTTGAGTAAAGGACGGGCCAGAACATTGTTATTGCATTATAGTTGTTCGAAAGGCGAACGGTAAATGTAACAACATCGCCGGGCTCAACCGAATCGGCAGAAGCTGTGAGACCGATGCTCATTGCCTCATTGCCTGTGGGGGTGCCACCGAAAGTAGAATCAATAGCACTACCGCCAAAGCAAAGGCAGGAAACGAGCAGAGAAGCAACAACAATAACCGCTGCAAGCTTTTTAAATGTCTTAGTCATCGTGTAGCCCCCTTTGGGAGTTAGAATAAAAACCCCCGGAGATACCGGAGAGGAACCTCCGGGAGTTTATTGAAGTTATTGCTGGATGTTCGTGCTAATTTTAGCCGGAGTATGTGCCGTCCTGAGGAACTGAATACGGATCGATAATCCAGTTGTAAAGGTCAGCCATATAACCGATGTCAACTGCGTCAACCATACCATCTGCTACAAGGTCTGCACCATAGAAGTACGGATTGTTAGATCCGCTGTTTACTGAAATCCAGTTGTACATATCAGCTGCGTCACCAATGTCAGCACCGTCTATGATAGCGTCACCGTTTGCATCACCGAAGAGAACGAGATAGTAAACTGTGCCATCGTCAAGAGTGAGCTTGTCGCCTGTTGAAAGTGCGCCTGTGCTGTTTGCGTTAGCTTCGTACTCGTAGCTTGCGCCACCCTGTGTACCGATGAGAGACTCTATACCATCATAGTAGTCGTAAACAAGACCGTAGATGTAGTTGTAAGTTTCACCTGTCTCATAGTCAGCCTCTGCCATTTCGCCGATAGCTGTTGTCCAGGAGTAACCGTAGTTGCCTTCAAGGTCTGCGTAACCGCCAAGCTCTGCTGTATCGAAGAGCTTGAGGCCTGCCTCGAGCTGCTCGAGAGCTGCAAGAGCATCGATAAGAGCTGCTGCTGCCTCGTCAACGATTGCCTGGCCGTCTTCTGCAAGAAGCTCTCTGTCAACTGCAAGAGCTGCATCGTATGCTTCTACAAGAGCCTCAAGGCCTGCGTACTTCTCTTCGTAGTTATCCTCTGCAAAGATTGCCTCTGCATCAGCGATAGCTGCGTCAAGCTGTGTGTAATCAGCGGGATCTGAGCCCTTAGCTGTAAGACCCTTATAAGCCTGGATGAGCTCACGACGAGCTGTGTTGATCTTTGACTGACGAAGCTCAGCGTAGTTTGTATCTGCACGAACTTCCTCTGCGAAAGCCATAGCTGTCTCAAGAGCTTCCCAAGAATCTGTTGAGTAATCAGCAGGATTGAGATCAAGGTACTTACCGTTGATAAGGTTGTATGCGTTGTTGAGGTAGTTCTTAGAAGCTGCTGTTACAGTCTTACGAACAAGACGGTCAGCGTTCATGTTGAACATATGGCCTCTGTAAGTGATCTCGAAGAGTGTAAGAGTGGGAATGTTTGCAACAGCTTCTTCGTATGCCTTGAGTTCTTCTTCTGTTGCATCCTCACCGGGCTCTTCAACGATCTGAGAGTTGATGAGAGACTTAACTCTGTCTCTGTGTTCCTTATATCTGTTGTATGTGTAGAGAACGTAGTCAGCGTCTGCGAAGAATGTATAACCATCATCTGTGTATACAAGGTCTTCGTTGTTGCCTTCTACTGCCTCAAGGTCAGCGATGAGAGAATCAACGCCTGCGCCTTCAGCACATGCATCGAGGTCTGCGATAGCTCTCTTGAGGTTTGTAGCTGCTGCCTCGTAAACGGTTGCATCGAATGTATCCATTCTTGCGGGCTTAAGAACGATAGCCTGAGCAGCTGTAAGAGCATTGAGGTAGTTGCCCCATGCCTTGGAAGCATCTACAGTGTAAGTTGTCTCGTTGCCGTCCTCGTCTGTCTCAACGTAGGTGAATGTGCCGCTGGAAGCGAAGTTATTCTCCTGACGGTTTGAGCTGAGAGCGGAGGAAACGATATTGGGAAGGTTGTAGTCGTTGAAGATATAGAGCTTACGACCAACTGTGAACTCTGTATCACCCATGCCGTCCCAAGTCTCTGTTACCTTAAATGTGGTAGCAAAGTCATATACGCCTGCGCAATCTTCAAGAGGCATTTCCTCTTCCTTCTCGTTGCCGTCCTTATCAGTAACTGTTACCATGGGAACATTTACATCGAAGAAGTCGATTGTGCCTTCCCAACCACCGTATGTTGTGTTGATGGGCTGGAAGTCTGCGTCAGCAACAAGAACGTCACCTGTGTTGGATTCGAACTTAACAAGTGTTGTTGTAGCAGCCTTGTTCTGTGCGTGGTTTTCATCAACTGTTGTACGGCCGTAACCGAAGTCGAGGTTCTTGATAGCGCCCCAACCCTCAGATGAACCGATGAATGCTGCGGGAGCATTTACGATGTAGTGGTTGTTAAGACCAACGTCTACGCCGTCAACGAATACGAAGGGAACAGACTCAAGACCGTTAGCAGTTGTCTGCTCTCTGTAAGAGATAGCGTCTGCATCTTCGTCAGAAACCTTAGAAGCAACATATGTGAACTGATATGTTGTGATGGGCTCTGCTGTAAGTGATGTGCCGAACTCGTTAAGGATTTCGTATGTAACTGCGAAACGAACGAGACCGTCAGCTGAAAGTGAACCTGTTACGGGGAAAGTCTTGGACTCACCACCGTTAAGAACTGTGTTAGCTGTGTATGTAACAGAAACACCGGAAACGTTTGTTGTAATGCTCTTGATCTTAATCTGATAGAGAGCATCCTGATGGAAGTTGCCGTTAGCATCTGTGTAACCTGTGTTAACACCTGTGGAGTTGTTACGAACAACAAACTCTGTACCTGCAAGTGAACGGCTTGAGCTGATAATTACGTCTTCGTAATTGATTGTGGGATCTTCAAGCTCCTGTTCGCCTGTAAGACCAAGGATCATGTTAACGAGCGGAAGAGCACCGGGGATAAGGTTCTCTCTAACGCTGTAAAGACCTGAAAGGAGACCCTTGATGATAGCGCCGAGAGTCTGGTTTGTAGCGATAGAGTCGAAGTTTGTAAGACCGGTGGGGATAGCGCCGGGGATAATTGCGTTAAGGATGTTGGTAACAAGGCTGATGAGCATGTTGGACATTGTGCCGTTAAGACCACCAGTTGAGTTTCTTGCAAAGAGATCGAAGATATGCTCGATCTTGAGGTCAAGAAGGTTACCAAGGATGAAATCAAGAAGAATGAACTCAGTACCTGATACGGGCTTGCTCTCTACCTGACCGTTTGCGTTAACAACACGGAGAGTATCGGGAAGCCAGTTCTTGGGAATGAGTGTGAAGATAACGTCGTCAAGCTTCTGCCATGCAGTAGCGTTGGGATCGATCTGGCTTGTGTAGTAAAGGATGCTGCCGTAGTTGTTGAGAGCCCATGTTACTGCGTGAGTAATTGTAGCTTCAAAACCAAGGCCTGCGGGGATATTCATGTTTGTGAATGCGTTAGCATAGTATCTTGCAACGATAGCAAGAACTGCCTGCCAGCCTTCGTCAGTCTTGGGGTTAAGCTCACCTGAACGAAGCTTAGCGTAAATGTTCTCTTCGGGAACGAGGTCAGCGATAAGCTCGCAAAGTGCATAAGTAACGATTTCACGAACTGTGTTAACATCGTCGGGAAGAAGGATGTTTGTTGCATATCTTGAGATAGCGTCCTTACCGAAGAAGAGTACTGCATCCTCAAGTGTTGCCATAGCATCAATTTCTTCATCAGAAGGAATTGTGATGTAATCGCCAAGGAATCTCTCGCCGTAAACCTTGAGAAGCTTCTTAGCGTTGTTGAAGAGGTTTGTGATGATCATGTCGTTGGAGCCGGCTTCCCAAACAAGGTCGGGAGTCTTAGCTGTGACCATGACATCGAGCCACTCTTTCATGATGTTGTTGAAGTTAGCGAAGAACTGCTCGCCTTCCTTGAAGTCGTGCTTCGGAATGACGTAGTTGAGGTTGATGATGTCAGCAAGCTCGTTGAATGTGCCATTCTCGATATTTGCTGCGTAAACGCTCTTTGCGCTTGCATCATAGATGTTGGGAGCCTTACGGAGATTCTGGAAGTAAGCTGTATCATCCATGTAGTAACCAACTTTAATCATAACGGGTGTGCCGTCTTCGTTAAAGAGCTGGTTGCCGTCTGCATCATAATCGTATCTGTAAATCTTCTGAGACTCGTCATACTCTGCCTGAGCGAGATCGTAGATCCATTCCTTGATCTTTGTGTTACCCCACGGAACGAGGAAGTTGTTGTAAGCGAACTGAAGAACGCTCTCAAACTGATCATAGAAAGAACCGTTGTCGATATCGATAAGGTTGGAGAAGTCGTATGTAATGCCATACTCGAAAGACTCTTCAAGCTCGTCCTCAAGGTCGACAAGAAGGTCATCGATGATGATCTGAAGCATCTGATCGATTGTGGGCTTAACTGCGAGATCCTCGTACTCTACATAGTCGGGAGCTTCATCGTCGTAAGCGAGATCATAGAGAAGGCCTCTGATGAGGTTGGGAGCATCAAGGTACTCTGCAACAGAGTCACCGAGAAGACCTGTAAGTGTGGGGCCAAGGTCAAGTGTGCCGTAGCCGTACTTAGCGAGAAGTGAACTGTTGTCGTTAACGAATGCAAGAACTGAGTAGAGAACATCAACGTCGGACTTGCCGGGAGTTGTTCTTCTGCAGCCGTTAGCGGCAAAGTTACCGTTGGGGTTTGTGTTCAGAGCTGCGAATGTAAGCTCTTTACCAACTTCACCTGCGATAGCCTTAGCAGTGTTCCAGACACCACCGTTGTAGATATCTTCAAGTGAATCGAGTGCAACGTCGATGCTGCTGAAAGTAAGGTTAACGTTGAGAACCGGGATCTTGAAGGAGTTAGTATCCAGGTCTGCAAGCATTGCGTCGATAGCATCGAGTGCGATTGAAGCAAGCTGCTCTGTTGTGAAGATGGGCTTGTCAATACTGTCGTAGCTTTTGATAGCTTCGTCCTTGTAATCTGCGTATGCTGCCGATGCACCGATTGCAAAGGTTGAGAATACCATGATTGTAGCAAGGAGTAAGCTAAGGAGCTTTTTGGATTTACTCAAAATGTACACCTCCGTAAAATTTTTCGGGTTGCCCCGACTTATATTGCGGCGCCCTGACGGGCGACCAATTGCCTGAGGGAAAAGCTATTTTGCTTGCCGCATACCTCCTTCTCTTTCTTGCCGCAAAAACCAATCTGCCGTTTAAAGGTAAGCCGATGGCTTTGCACGTTTTAACTGGCTGCCGTCGGCATACTGCTTGCTTTTCAGCATGACCGGTTTTTCGACGGCGGGTTTAATTGGCAGAAGCAATTTAACTAAATCTGAAATGGCAAATGGGGGCACTACCCCCTTTGTCATTCTGGTAGTCATTATTATATTAGTACTTTTCAAGGGTATTTGTCAACTAAATTTTCGAAATTACTTCGGTTTGGTTTTTTTGCACAACAGAAAAAAAGATTTTTTGTGCACATATACAACCTCTTTATTATGTAAATTTTCAGTCGTTACTGTATATTGTGGTTAGCTGTTAAAAGCATACAATTAACGATATGTTATACGCCACGGCAAACGACATTTATCGACAAATCATCATTTTAACCAACTATATATAATGTATATAATATTATAATATATAAAGGCACAGACCCAAGAGTCCGTGCCTTTAATCCTTTTTAATCCTTGGTTTCTTCCTGTGCAGAAACCTGATCGTTATTATTATTTGCTGCTTCTGCCGGCAAATTTTGCTTTGGAGCTTTCTTGTTCTTTCTTCTGAACAGACCGTAGCCATAGCCGTAACCGTAGCCGTAGCCGCTGTTTCTGCCGTAACCGTAGCCGCTGCTGCCATAGCCGTAGCCACCGCCATAACCGTAACCGCTGCCGTAACCGTAGCCACCGCCGTAACCGTAACCGCTGCCATAGCCGTAGCCGCTGCCGTAGCTGCCATAACTGCCGTAGCTGCCGTAACCGCCGTATCTCTTTGAACGAAGTCCGTTACCCTTGTTGAGGATTTTGCCTCGTGACTCCTGCTCATTCATTGTGAATACAGCGCCTGCGATTTCGATATTGGTTGCTGCAATTTCATCGAGAGTTTCGTTTATTTCAGAAATCTTTGCGTGCTCTTTTCTGATTGCAAATATCATTGCATCAGCAAGCGTTGAAATAACAAGGCTGTCGGAAACAACACGCGTGGGCGGAGTATCGATGATAATGAAATCAAACTCTTTTCTTGCGGTTTCAATAACTTCGCGTACCTTGTCAGCATCAAGAACCTCGGATGACTTCTGGGTGATACCGCCACTGGGAAGAATAAAGAGACCAAGACCCTTTACATACTTGATTGATTCTCTGTATGTTGATTCACCCTTGATAATCGGAATAAGACCGGACTTTTCGTCGTACTTGACACCTATTGTGCGAAGAACAGCGGGTTTACGAAGGTCAGCATCGATAAGAAGAACTGACTTGCCCTTCTGTGCAAGTGAGCAGGCAATGTTGATTGCAACAGTTGTCTTACCTTCGTTCTCATAAGTTGATGAAACAAGGAAAGTTTTTAAGCCCTTTGTGTTTGCAAGACCCTCAATACGTGTACGGATTGATTTGAAGCATTCAACGAAAGCAAAGCTTACCTTTTCCTCATCCGTTATCAGCAAGCCTCCGGTAAACATCGGCTTTTTGTTGATAAGGCCTGTGCTTTTGCCGACGTAGGGGATTGAGCCGATAACAGGTGCTCTTGTCTTGTTACGGATGTCGTCAATATCCTTGACTGTGTCGCTGAACAGCTCGATGATAATAACGATTGCCGCAATAAGCATTGCGCCGACAAAGAAAGCAAGGAACGCAATCTTAACAGCGTTATCGCTGTTGTTAACTGTGGGAGCTGTCGGATAGTTAACAAGGCTGATACCGAGTGTGCTTGACTGGCTGCGCAGATAATCAGGGAATACGTCAATTATAGCATCCATAAGCACTCTGCAGAATTCGGGGTCTGTGCCGGTAACCTGAAGGCCGAAGAAATCCTTAACATCGGTTTCGGTAACGGCAATTGCGCCCCTTATCTGTTCGGGGCCGTATTTTTTGCCTGTTGCTTCATAAAGCTGGTTAATCATAATATCTGTCTTGAGCAGATACTTAAAGCTGTCGTTGTTGCTGTTTTCATAAGCCACAACAACTGTAACAAGCTCTTCCTTACCGTTTTCATCAGCAACCTTGATATATTTTGTTGTTGTAAACTGGAGGGTTGAGTTAACAATGTAGCTCTCAACGTAGGTTGCTTTTGCAAAGAAGTAACCTGCGGCGGCAAAGATAACGCCAACCATTACAATCGCCCACACTCTGCGCAGAAGCGCACGGATGAGACGGAATATATCAAAGTTTGAGCCTTCAGAGAATAAACCGCTGCCGAGCAGAGCGTTTGCGGTTTCATTTCTTCTTTCCTGCATCACTAAAACATCCTTTCTGAGATAAACGGAGAAATTATATGCTGAAATTCTTAAAAATCAAACTATAAAGCAGAAATATTAAAAAAATCTTTTCCTGCGGATGGGATATACCATCCCTCTGTCAAGCATTTCGTCAGCAAGAATTGTTGCTGCGTTTCTGCTGAGCAATCTGTCGTAGGTATCAAAATCAATTGTTGTCGGGAACATATCGCGCTGTTCGAGAAGATTGTTCGGACGGTGGGCAACTGAGTGTGCGTCCGAGCCGATAAACGAAGCTATACCGGACGAAACCATTGCATAGGCAAGCTCTCTCGATTCTATTCCGCCAAAGCCTGCAAGGCTTGAGGAATTCACCTGGAACAGAACACCCATATCTGCAAGGTGATTTACCATATCGTAATCATGCTGCATAAAGCGGTATCTTTCGGGGTGAGCGATAATCGGGAAATAACCTCTTGAAATAAACTCGTTTACGTACTTTATAATTCTGTTGATATTAAGACCGTTAAAATCGAACTCGATCAGG
>JAZTWN010000019.1:0-19136 GCA_045635905.1 Acutalibacteraceae bacterium | reverse complement strand
AAGCCGGTAAGGGCGGCAAATAATAACAGGAGGATACTTTTATGGTTAACAGACCTAACACAGCAAAGGCAAGACAGGCTCGTCATAAGAGAGTTCGTGGCAAGATCCACGGCACTGCCGAGTGTCCTCGCCTCAATGTTTACCGCTCACTCAAGCACATCTATGCTCAGCTTATCGATGACGATAAGGGTGTAACACTCGCAAGCGCATCAACAGCTGAAAAGGATTTCAATGAGTACGGTGGAAACGTAGAAGCCGCTAAGAAAGTCGGCTTAGCATTAGCTCAGAGAGCTGCGGAAAAGAATATCGACGTTTGCGTATTCGACCGTGGCGGTTACATTTATCACGGCCGTGTCCAGGGCTTGGCCGAAGGCGCCCGTGAGGGTGGCCTCAAGTTCTAATAAGGAGGAATGACTTTTGGCTAAGTTTGAAGCACAGAAAGAAAACGAGCTCCAGGAGAGAGTTGTTGCTATTAACCGTGTATCAAAGACAGTTAAGGGTGGTCGTATCTACAAGTTCGCTGCTCTCGTAGTTGTTGGCGACGGTAACGGCACAATCGGCTTCGGTCTCGGTAAGTCCGGTGAAGTTCCGGATGCTATCCGCAAGGGTATTGAAGATGCTAAAAAGAACCTTATGAAGGTTTCTCTCAGAGGCACTACTATTCCTCATGAGATTATCGGTAAGTTCGGTGCAGGTGTAGTTCTTCTTAAGCCTGCAGCACCCGGTACCGGTGTTATCGCCGGCGGTCCCGTTCGTGCAGTTGTTGAAACTGTAGGTATCAAGGACATCAGAACAAAGGCTCTTCGTTCAAACAACCCCTGCAACGTAGTAAGAGCTACTCTTAACGGCCTTTCACTTCTTCGTAACGCTGACGAGGTTGCAGCAGTAAGAGGTAAGACAGTTAAGGAAATTTTAGGATAAGGAGTGAAGTACTAATGGCAGATATCAAGATTAAGCTCGTAAAGAGCCTTATCGGTTGCAAGAAAGACCAGATTGCCACAGCACAGTCACTCGGTCTTCGTAAAATTGGTGACGTTACAGTTCAGCCTGATAACGCTCAGACCAAAGGTAAGGTAAACAAAATCGGTTTCCTTCTCGAAGTTACTGAAGCTTAAGAGCAGAAAGGATGCTTAAATTATGAAAATTCACGAGTTATCGCCTGCTCCCGGTTCAAACAGACCGGTTAAGCGTATAGGCAGAGGCCCCGCATCAGGTCAGGGTAAGACCGCTGGTAAGGGTCACAAGGGTCAGAAGGCAAGAGCCGGCCGCGGTATGAATCCCGGTTTCGAAGGCGGTCAGATGCCCTTACAGAGAAGACTCCCCAAGAGAGGCTTCAACAACATCTTCGCAAAGGAAATTGCTATTGTTAACGTAGCAGCACTTGATGCAGCTTTCGATAACGGCGCAGTAGTTGATGCTGCAGCTCTCATCGAAAAGGGCCTTGTTAAGAAAGAGCTTGACGGCATCAAGATCCTTGCACACGGTGAGCTCACAAAGAAGCTTACAGTTAAGGCTAATGCCTTTTCCGCAGAAGCAAAGGCTAAGATCGAAGCAGCAGGCGGCACAGCTGAAGTTATTGAATAATAACTTGCTGAGATTTTACTTTTAACGGAAAAGGAAGGAGCGTGTAACACAATGATCAAAACAATAGTCAACGCATGGAAGATTGCTGACCTGCGAAAGAAGATTCTCTTCACAGCGTTCATTCTCTTCCTGTTCAGATTAGGTTGCGCTATACCTGTTCCTTTCATCAATATTGTTGGTGACGGACTCGTTGGTGACAACACCGGCACATTCCTCAACTATCTTTCAATGATGACCGGTGAAGCATTCAACTATGGTCGAGTTTTTGCTTTAGGTATTACACCCTACATCAACTCTTCTATTATTCTTCAGCTTCTTGCTGTTGCTATCCCCGCTCTTGAAAAGCTTTCTCACGATGAGGAAGGCCGTAAAAAGATGGCAGCCATCACTCGTTATGTAACAATCGGTCTTGCAATCCTTCAGGGTATTGCATACTACGTTTACATCTGGAGTCAGGGCATGCTCACTCCCGGCGCTGACGGCAAGGCTTACACAGGCTTCGGAGCATTCTTCCAGGGTCTTGTAATTGTATCTGTTCTTACTGCAGGTTCCGCACTTGTTATGTGGCTTGGTGAACAGATCAACGATAAGGGTATCGGTAACGGTATTTCCCTTATCCTTTTTGCCGGTATCGTATCCCGTGTTCCCACTATCATCTATCAGATGGTAATGGCAGTATGGCGTACAGGTAAGTGGTATTATCTTATTGCTCCTTTAGCATTCATAAGCCTTCTTGCTATGATCGCTTATATTTGCTTTATGGACGGTGCTGAACGCAGAATTCCCGTTCAGTACGCAAAGAAAGTTGTAGGCCGTAAGATGTACGGCGGACAGAGCTCCAACATTCCGATCAAGGTTAATATGTCCGGTGTTCTTCCCGTTATCTTCGCAAGCTCAATTCTCTCTCTTCCTCCCACGATTGAAATGTTTATTGAAAATAAACTTGCAGAAGAATCCTTCTGGCATACATTCTTCGGTTGGTTCAAGGCAGACCATTGGGTTTACGGCATCATCTACTTCTTACTTATAATCTTCTTTGCATATTTCTATTCATCAATTCAGTATAATCCCGTTGATATGGCTAACAACCTTGCTAAGAACTCCGGTATGATTCCCGGTATCCGTTCAGGCAGACCTACAGCAGAATATATTGCTAAGGTTATCAGCAAGATGGTTCTTCTCGGTGCACTTATGCTGAGTGTGTGCGCACTTTTCCCCGTCCTCTTCGCTCAGATCACAACAGCTATCGGATACGGCGACATCGACGTATCAATCGGTGGTACATCAATCATTATTCTTGTTGGTGTTGCACTTGAAACAGTAGCTCAGATCGAAAGCCAGATGATGATGCGTCACTACAAGGGCTTCCTTGATTAATAGGAGGAATAATCCGATGAATATAATTTTTCTCGGTGCCCCCGGTGCAGGTAAAGGTACTCAGGCGGAAATAGTAAGTGAAAAGCTTGCTATTCCCACCGTATCTACCGGTAACATTATCCGTGCTGCACTCAAGAACGGCACACCTATGGGCCTTAAGGCCAAGGAATATATCGAATCCGGAAAGCTCGTTCCCGATGAGGTCGTTATCGGCATCATCAAGGACAGACTTCAGGAAGACGATTGCAAGAATGGCTTCATTCTTGACGGCTTCCCCAGAACAATCCCTCAGGCAGAAGCACTCGATACAATGGGTATCGTTATTGACAAGGTAATCGACATTGAGGTTGCTGATGAAAAGATCGCAACAAGAATGGGCGGCAGAAGAGTATGCAAGGCTTGCGGAAATTCTTATCACCTTGAATATAAGAAGCCCCAGAATGACGGTGTTTGTGATGCTTGCGGCGGTGAACTCATCCAGAGAAAGGATGACGCGCCCGAAACAGTTCTCGAACGTCTTAAGATTTATCATCAGGAAACTGAGCCCCTTAAGGATTACTACGAAAAGCAGGGTAAGCTTTTCATAGTTGAGGGTCAGGAAGAAGTAAGTGATACTACTGCACTTACCCTCAAAGCAGTGGAGGAATAAGCATGATAGTGCTGAAAACACGCCGAGAGATTGAACTTATGCGTGAGGCAGGAAGAATTTCTGCCGCTGCACTCAAGCTTGCAGGTGAAGCTGTACAGCCCGGTATCACTACCGCGGAAATAGATAAGATTGCGTATGACTACATTATCAGTCAGGGTGCAAAGCCCAGCTTTCTTAATTACAACGGCTTTCCTGCAACAGCATGCATATCCATAAATAATGAAGTTATTCATGGAATTCCCGATAATAAGCACATTATTCGTGAAGGTGATATTGTCAGCATTGACCTCGGAGCTGTGATTGACGGCTTCCACGGTGACAATGCAGCGACATTCCCCTGCGGAACAATCTCCCCGGCTGCAAAGCGGCTGTGCGAAACAACTGAGGAAGCTCTTTACATAGGGCTTTCAAAGTGTGTAGCAGGAAACAGACTGGGTGATGTCGGTTTCGCAATTCAGGAGCACTGTGTGAAAAGGGGCTATGGTGTTGTCCGTGATTTCACAGGACACGGCATAGGATCCCATCTCCATGAAGACCCTTCGGTTCCGAATTACGGCAAACCCGGAAAAGGAGCAAGGCTTCTCCCCGGCATGACTCTTGCCATTGAACCGATGATTAATGAAGGAACTCAGGATGTAAAAATTCTCAAAAATAACTGGACCGTTGTGACGTGTGACGGAAAGCTTTCAGCTCATTTTGAGCACACGGTTGCAATAACAGACGGTGAGTGTATAATACTTACCAAGTGCTGAGAGGTGCAGTATGTATTTTAGAGGACAGGTAATTAAATCTCAGGCAGGTCGCGATAAAGGCTACCTTATGACGGTAGTTGCTTACGATGAGAAATCAGTTTACGTGTGCGACGGCAAGGAGCGGCGCCTCGGTAATCCGAAGCGCAAGAATCCCAGACACGTTGCGGTGACAGAGTTTTCTCTTACTGAAGAAGAGCTCCGCTCAGATTCAGGATTAAGAAAAGCGCTTGCCCGTATAGAGTCCCACAATGAATAACGGAGGTAAAGGTTATGTCAAAGCAGGATAATATCGAAATCGAAGGTACCGTTGTAGAAGCTCTTCCCAATGCTGCATTCAAGGTAGAGCTTGCAAACGGAAAAGTGATCTTAGCCCATATCTCAGGAAAGCTTCGTATGAATTATATCAGAATTCTTCCCGGAGATAAGGTTACGGTTGAACTTTCACCCTATGATCTCACAAAGGGACGCATAACTTGGCGTTCCAAATAAATTCCCGGACCCGACAAAAAGTCGGAAAAGGCAAATAATATTAGGAGGTAAACAATATGAAAGTCAGACCTTCTGTAAAGAAAATTTGCGAGAAGTGCAAAATCATCAAGCGCAAGGGAAAAGTAATGGTTATCTGTGAAAATCCCAAGCATAAGCAGCGTCAGGGCTAAGCCTTGACAACAACCTATTAATGGAGGTGTAACTGACAAATGGCGCGTATATCTGGTGTAGACCTTCCCAGAGAGAAGAGAGTTGAAATCGCTCTTACTTATATCTATGGTATCGGTCATAAAACTGCAGGCGACATTATCAAGGCAACAGGTGTTGATCCTGACATTAGAGTTAAGGATTTAACAGAAGACGACGTTTCAAAGCTTCGTGAGTATATCGACCACAACGTTAAGGTTGAAGGTGATCTCAGAAGAGAAACAGCATTCGATATTAAGAGACTTATAGAAATCGGCAGTTATCGCGGTCTTCGTCACCGCAAGGGACTTCCCGTAAGAGGTCAGCGTTCAAAGACTAACGCTCGTACACGTAAGGGTCCCAAGAAGACAATTGCTAACAAGAAGAAATAAGGAGGAGTATCAGTATGGCTAAGGCTGTAGCAAAAAAAGGCGCAACACGTAAGCGTCGTGAGCGCAAGAATATTGACCGTGGCGCTGTACACATTCAGTCCACATTCAATAACACAATCGTTACAATTTCTGATACTCAGGGCAACACTGTTTCATGGGCATCTGCCGGTGAAATGGGCTTCAGAGGATCAAGAAAGTCCACTCCCTTCGCAGCTCAGACAGCAGCAGAAACAGCTGCTAAGATTGCAATGGAGCATGGAATGAAGACAGTTGAGGTTTATGTTAAGGGACCCGGACAGGGCAGAGAAGCAGCAATTCGTGCTCTCCAGACTGCAGGTCTTGAAGTTACAATGATTAAGGATGTAACTCCTATTCCTCACAACGGCTGCCGTCCTCCCAAGAGAAGACGTGTATAAAAGATTACAGGAGGTGTCATAATTATGGCAAGATATACCGGTGCGGTATGTAAGCTGTGCCGCCGCGAAGGCAAGAAGCTCTTCTTAAAGGGTGAAAGATGCTACACAGGCAAGTGCGCACTTGATCGCCGCAACTATGCTCCCGGTCAGCACGGTCAGAGCCGCAAGAAGGCTTCTGAATACGGCTCACAGCTTCGTGCAAAGCAGACCGCAAGAAGATACTATGGTATTAACGAAGTACAGTTCAGCAAATATTTTGAAATGGCAGAAAAGCAGACAGGTATGACAGGTGAAAACCTTCTTCGTATCTGCGAAAGCCGTCTTGATAACATTGTTTATCTTTTAGGCTGGGCTTCCTCTCGTGCAGAAGCAAGACAGCTTGTTACTCACGGTCACTTTACAATTGATGGCAGAAAGGTTGACATTCCTTCCTACCTTTGTAAGGCTGGCGAGGTTCTCGGCATTAAGAAGGCAAGTCTTGACAGCGAAAAGTTCAAGGCTGTTCTCGAAGCTAATGCATCAAGACCCGTTCCTCAGTGGCTTGAAGCTGCTGCTGAAACACACACAGCAAAGATCGTTGCTCTTCCCGAAAGAGATCAGATTTTTGTTCCTGTTGAAGAACACTTAATCGTTGAATTCTATTCAAAATAATTGTTCTTTTTTGTGTACGTTATTTATATATTTTCAGCACAGAATAATAGCTATTCTGTAATTACAAGGAGGGTTTTTGAATGATAGGCATGGAAAAGCCCAGCATTACAACTTATGATTTAAGTGAAAACGGATCATACGCTAAGTTTGAATTCGCACCCCTTGAGAGAGGTTACGCTACAACTATCGGTAACAGCTTACGTCGTGTTCTCTTATCATCACTTACCGGTTATGCTCTCACATCTGTTAAGATTAACAATGTGCTTCACGAGTTCTCAACCATCCCCGGTGTTAAGGAAGACGTAACTGAAATCGTTCTTAATCTTAAGGGCGTACTTCTTAAGATTTACGGTGATAGTGCAAAAGAATTATTGATCGATGTAAGCAATGCTACTGAAATCACTGCAGGTGACATTCAGTGTGATTCAGAGGTTGAAATTCTCAATCCCGACTGGCATATCGCTACAATAAGCCCCGACGCTCACGTGAGAATGGAGCTTACTGCTGATATCGGCAGAGGATACGTTTCAGCTGACGAAAACAAGAAGCTTCTCGGTAACCCCGCTATTGGTGTTATTCCCATCGACTCAATCTACACACCCGTAATCAAGGTTAACTACACAGTAGATAATACTCGTGTTGATGACAAGACTGACTATGATAAGTTAACACTTGAAGTTTGGACAGACGGAACACTTACCGCTAAGGATGCAGTTTCGTTTGCTGCCAAGATTCTCAACGAACATCTCAATCTCTTTGTTGATCTTTCTGAAGAAGCAAGCAACGTTGAGGTTATGGTCGTTAAGGATACCGATTCTAATAAGCAGACATTAGAGATGACCGTTGAGGAGCTTGACCTTTCCGTTCGCTCATTCAATTGTCTCAAGAGAGCGAATATTCATAAGATCGGCGATTTAATCGAAAAGACTGAAGAGGATATGATGAAGGTCAGAAACCTTGGTAAGAAGTCTCTCGATGAGGTTATTGCTAAACTCGCACAGTTCGGCTTATCTCTTCGCCAGGAGGATGAATAATCCTTTCATAATCTTGACCTATAAGGTATTAAGGAGTGATTTAAATGCCCGGAACCAGAAAGCTTGGTAGACCTACTGATCACCGTAGAGCTATGTTAAGAGCTATGGTAACTTACCTTTTGGAAAATGGCAAAATTGAAACCACAGTAACAAGAGCTAAGGAAGTTCGTGCTATTACCGAGAAGATGATTACTCTCGCTAAGGTAAACTCCCTTCACAATAAAAGACAGGCAATGGCTTACATCACAAAGGAAGACGTTGTTAAGAAGCTCTTCGACGAAGTTGCACCTAAGTATGCAGACGTAAAGGGTGGTTACTGCCGCATCATCAAGACAGGTCCCCGTCGTGGCGACGCTGCTGAGATGTGCATCATCGAGCTTATCTGAGCTTGATAACCAAAAGAAAAGCATAAATAAGGCGGAGCACCGAAAGGTGTTCCGTTTATTTTTATGCAGATTTTTAATATTTGATTAAGATTAGCTTGCTTGTATTGATTACATAAATTTTAACAGATATAATATAGGTGCAGATAATCGGAAGGGAAGTGGACTTTACGAAAAGGCAGCTTTCAAAAATCGGACTTTTATTGATAGCAATGTTAAACTGCCCGTATATTATGTTTTTAATAAGCGGTCTTGAGCCTAATCCTATTACAAATGAAAAAGTAACCGAAGGCTCACACTCTGCAATAGTTATTTCGATACTTTTTGCGCTGCTGTGTGCCTCGGGACTTTTTATAAAAGAGAAGCATATTGGAAAATACAGGATATGTTCAAACATTCTTGCAGTTTTAAGATTTGTTGCCGGTGAATTCGGTGCTTTCTGGTTTACCTTTTTTGTGGTGTGGAAGGAAGAAGGTGTCTCTAACCCGTTTACCATTTTTGCTGATCTGGATAAGCCAAGTCTGTTTTTATGCCTGGGGGTAATATTACTGCTTTTGTCTTTACCGCTTATAGGACATATATCGGCTCTGATGTGCTTTGAATACGGTCTTGAAAAAGAAAAAAGAATGAAAACATTATATGTTTATAAAATATTACTTATTAGTATGTTAATTATAGCATTAATCGGTGCTATGACTACAGGCATAGTCATATACACTCAACTGATACTCTGATGATATCTGAACAAAATCTATTGTGCAAAATTACATATTTTTATAATATTTTATGTTGACAATCAACAACTAAAGGATTATACTTATATCTCGGTGCGGTAAGCGTGCCGAGTTTTTTTTGTATGGAGAATTACTATGGTAAAGGTAATTGACTTTATAAAGAAGAACGTGGTAATGGAAATTGCTTTTGTTGCTGCGATTGTTACCATGTTTTTTGTTCCTCCCGACGGTGAATATCTTGGTTATTTTGATTTCAAGACTCTGTCCTGTCTTTTCTGCGTGCTTGCAGTTGTCTGTGCATTAAAGCACATAAAGTTCTTTTATATTCTCGCAAGAAAGATAGTTGAAAGCTTTCGCAATATCAGATACTGCGTGCTGTCCCTTGTGTATATCACCTTCATAGGTTCAATGCTTATTGCTAACGATATGGCGCTGCTCACCTTCCTGCCTCTTGGTTATTTCATTTTAGAGGCAACAAAGCAGCATAAATATATGGCTTTTACCTTTATTATGCAGAATATTGCCGCAAATCTCGGCGGTATGCTTACTCCCTTCGGCAATCCTCAGAACTTATATCTTTATACCAAGTTCAATATACCCAACGGAGAATTTGTAAGCATTATGCTTCCCCCATTTATTATTTCCGTTGCTATTATTACTGTCTGCTGTCTTGTGTTTGTAAAAAGTGAAAAGCTTGAAATTACAGGTGAGCCCGTAAGGCTTGATATGAAGCGAGCAGGAATATATCTTGCGCTTTTCATTCTTTCAATTGCTATAGTATTCCGTACAATTCCCTATGTTATCGGTCTTGTTGTAATCCCCGCAGTGCTTCTTATAATGGACAGAAAAGCCCTTAAGGAGGTTGACTACCCCTTACTCTTAACCTTTGTCTTCTTCTTTGTTTTTGCAGGAAATATGGCAAGAATTGACGCAGTAAGAGAGGTTTTCTCATTCCTTCTTAATAAGAGCGTGCTTCTTTTCAGCATTGTTTCCTGTCAGTTTATAAGCAACGTTCCCTCAGCAATTCTACTTTCACAGTTTACTGAAAATTATCCGGAATTGCTTTTAGGTGTAAATATCGGCGGTGTAGGAACTCTTATTTCTTCACTTGCTTCTCTTATTACATTCAGAGAATATCACAAGCATAATCCTAAAAAGACTCTCTATTATGTGGGAATGTTCTCACTTTTCAATTTCGCTTTTCTTTTCCTTTTATCGGGAATTGAAATGGTTATTATTTAAAAATTACGGGACATATCTGCACAATGCAGGTATGTCCCTGATTTTTTTATTCATAAAGATATGATGCGTAATCGATGTGAGCATTCGAGGCTTTTACAGCAGCAAGGATCACTTCGCAATTTTTAGTATTTGCAAGTATTTGTCCTTCTTCGTCAGTGATGCTTACAAAAGCGTCAAATCTGATTTTATAAGCTTTCATAAGGTGCTTGTGAATTTCTTCCATACCGATAATGCTGTCAGAAGCTTCGCAGGCATCCTTGATAAGCAGGGTAGCCTTCTGAGAACTGCTGAGAAACTCAGATTTCTTGTTTTTTGAAAGAGCCTCGTCGGCAAGAGTGTCATAAGTGCTTATTTCTTCAAGAAGGGGAATCAGCTTTTCTTCAGCTGCTTCAAGTATGTTTTTATCAGCCTTGCAGGCTTCACATATTCCGCTTTCGTTGAAATTATGCCCTGTTGCAGGATTTACGGCATTATTACATACAATGCAGTTACCTGTGCTGAAGCAGTCGCTTTCAGCAAGTATGTGACCGCCGTTTGCTACTTCCATTGAAAATGTCTTTCCCGTGATATCACAGGTGAAGGTATATATGCCGCCGTTTTCACAAAGGGCATCTTCCTCAAGTGAAATATCAAAGCGGTGCATTATGTTTTTTTCAAGGCCTACAGAGGTTCTTAAGGCATAGCGTGCATCGGATGCGGAAATAGCCCCGTCACAGTCGGAATCAGCATATGCAACAATGCTTAAGGGTAGTGTATCAAGTCCTACGGAGGCTCGTAAGATTGTTCTTGCGTCTGAAGCGGTAACCGCTCCGTCGCTATCTGCATCACCGAGAGGATAAGAGGGAAGTGACGTGTCTGTGCTTATTGCCTTTTCCTTAAGAGAGTAAATTACTGTATCTGTTTTTGAGCAAAGCTCGCAATTCAGTGTATAGGAAAATTCTGCGGTGTCGCTGTCGGCAAAAGCTGCAGCCTCGGAAAGAATGATTTTACAAAGAATAAAATCGTCATCCTTCGAGAGAGAATCGATGAAATAGCCGCTGAAGGAAATGCTTTTTTCCGTATTTTCATAGCTATAAATAAATTCTGTGCCCTCTTCAATAATATCATCAGCTACGTCTGCACCGGTAGCTTCCGTATCGCAGCCCTCAAGGGAAATTTCGAAAATAACGGCTGACTCTGTTTCGAAATGAACGGAAAAATCAATGCTTGTAAGCTTTTCGGGTGAGGGAACTACTATTTCAATAACGGCTTCGCTTTCTGTCTGACTGAATCTGAGCACTGCCTCGTGAGCAGGTGTTGCAGCAGACGGCACAATAAGTGCGAGCATAAGAAAAATTGCACTCAGAAAAGAAACCGGTGCTTTAATTCTGCTCATGTTGATATTCCCTCCTTTCATAAGCTTACAAAAATAGCCTCCGAGGTTTAATCGGAGGCTTTAGTTATGATTATATAGCTCTGATAATCTCCTGGATGATTACGTAAAGTAATGAACTTGTAAAAGCCTTTATGAACTTTGCAATGATGTTGCCTTCTTCTTCTACGAATTCAAGGGGTTCTTCACCGTTATCGATTGTGAGAGCCTGGGTAACTGTCATACCGCCTTCGCCGATAATTTCAGCACGAACGTAGAGGAATTCCTCTGCGCCTTCAATGGTGTCGAGGTCGATTGTCATTTCGCCGTCTGTAACCTCGCCCTTGTAGATTACCTTACCGTTTGCAATCCACTGAAGAGTGTCAGCATTTTCAGCCTTTACAGTAATCTTGTGACCGTCAACAACAACCTTCGTGAATACGGGATATGCAAGATCTGTGTTGTCTGCTTCAATTGCAACAGCAGGACCGATTTCAAATTCGTTTGCTCTGAGGCATCTTGTTGTTGAGAAGAATGCACCGTTCATCATAGTTGCCTTGATGTTTTCAACGTTATTTTCTTCCATCATAAATGTCATAAAGGATGTATCAACAGTGCTTTCCTCGTGAGCGTCTGTGTTAGCATAGCCGATGATTGTCTTGCCGTAGGGAAGAGCATACATAAGCATATTGTCCCAAAGGATTCTGTCATAGCCTGTTACGCCATTGTCTTCGTTGAATACTTCGATACCGTAGCAGGAATCATACTTAAGGATAACGTTTGTAAGGAATTCAATGTTTTTTGGATCACTTACTGCATCGGGATTTGAGTTTGATTCAAGCCAGTCACCGGGGTGATTGATGTGAGAGATACCGCCGTTTTCGTGGGCGAACTTAACTGCTTCTTCAAAAGCATTTTCACCGCCGCGGAAGCCTGTACCAACGCCCTCGGGAAGGAAGTAGCCGTTAACGTGGCACTTTGTAAGAGTAAGGTCATTGAGCTCGTTAGCACCTACAACGCAGGTCATCTTCTTGCCTCTGTCATAAAGAGTACCGTCCTGCATACCGAAGTATTCTTCGTCGGTAAGAGTTGTACGCTTGTTGCCGATGATTAACTGATAGTTGTAAAGGAAGGGGATTTCGGGTGCTCTGTTCCATTCAACGCCTGTTACACCGTGGTCGGCATTTGCAAGGAAATCATAGCCCTGAGCATAGTATTCCTTAACCATTGTAGCAAGGTCAACGTTTGCATCAGAATAGGTTGAGTGAGAATGGAGGCTGCCCTTGTATGCGCCCCATGCGTTTTCACCTTCCCAGATAACATCTTCATAGGGAGATACGATTGTGTAATCAGCTTCAGCTGCACTTGCTGCTACAGCGCCTGTAAGCATTACTAAAATAACGCTGAGAACTAATGCAATAGCTTTTTTGAAATTATTCATTATTATTTTCCTCCTGAATATTCATTATATAAATAATACTAAAATTTACGACAAATGTCAATAAATTCAGCTATTATTCTCAATAAGTTCATTAGGGTCGGGTAAATCTACAACCGTGTACGTTCTGCCCAGAGCAGGAATAATGCGGTCGGTAAGATTTGCTATTGAAATTTTGAGTGTCGAGGTGTTTACGCAGGGATGTACACCGATTTCATCAAGGGACAGAAGGTCCTTATCTATAAGGAGATTCACGACCTTATTCCCGTCGTTCAGCAGTCCCATAACGCTTGCTGAGCCGGGTGTTACTCCGAGGTATTTTTCCATATTTTCGGCACTTGCAAAGGAAAGACGAGAGGAATTTATCTGCTTTGATAAAAACTTTGTCTTGAATGCCTTTTTACCGGGCATTAAAAGAAGATAGAAAACAGTAGCCTGAGAATTACAAAGGAAGAGATTTTTACAGATTTCCGCACCGAGTGTGCCTTCAATCTGTTGACATATTTCCATTGTATCGGCGTTGTCGTGACTTACTCCGTATACAGGAATATTGTTTTCCTGCAAAAAAGCATACACTCTGTTTTCCTTGTCATGCCTGCCCTCAGGGGAGGGGACTGTCACAAAAGGTTCGGAAATATACATTACCTGAGCTCCTCTGCTATTTTCATAAGTTTTCTGAAGCGGTGGTTTACACCTGACACGGTAAGGGGCTGAGATAGCATCTGGGCAATTTCCGAATTGCTCAGCTCTCTGTTTTCATAGCGCAGCCTTGCAATTTCGCGAAGCTCGGATGGCAGTGAGTCAAAGCCGGCCTTTTCCTTGATTTTTGCAATAGCTTCATATTGCTTTGTTGCCGCCGCAATAGTTCTTGCAAGATTCGCGCTTTCAAAATTGACCTTGCGGTTAACCGTGTTTCTTATGTCCTTTACAATTTTTGCCTGCATATATGCAAGTGAGTTTTCCGTTGCACCTATAATTGCAAGAACGTCCTCGATATCCGTTGAATTCTTGAAATATACGGTATATGAGCCGCTTCGCTGAGTGACGTGGGGAGTGGGCTCATATTCGTCGAAAACCCTTATAAGGTCATCGCACAGTCCCTTTGAGGACACGGAAAATTCAAGGTGATATTCCTTCTGAGGGTCGGTAACAGTGCCGCAGGCAAGAAATACGCCTCTTAAAAATGCGCTGAAGCAGCAGGGCTCCTGTATGTTTGCAAGATTTACTCTGCGCTTCACACTTTTTTCGGAAACGCCTGTTTTTTCGAATATTCTGCCGAGAATAAGGGGATCGGTTACCGAAATCTTATATTTTCCGCCCTCTGTTTTTGTGGGGCTGATTTTGTGACCTGAAAGGAAATGCACCGCATCACAGTATGCGTCTGCAATTGCGGCATTTTCCGTAAGTATAGATATTTCTTCAGAAGAAAATGCCCTGCCGAAGAGAGCAAGCCCGTAGCTTAATGCGTGCTTACAGCAGGGGGTATTTTCTAAAGAAAGTAATTCGTTTTTGACATCAACTGAAAATGACATAACTTTAATCCTTCAATATTTCCACTTCGGGCTCAAGCTCTATGCCGTGCTTTTCAAGTACGGTATTTTTAATTACTTCCATAAGACCGATAACGTCTGCAAAGGTTGCGTCCTTGTAGTTTATCACAAAGCCTGCGTGCTTTTCACTAACCATAGCACCGCCGACACTTGTGCCCTTGAGTCCGCTTTCATCAATGAGAGCGGCAGCATAAGCGCCTACAGGTCTTTTGAAGGTGCTTCCTGCACTGGGATATTCAAGAGGCTGGGAATTTTTTCTCTTTCCCATAAGCTCCTCCATCTTAGCCTGAATCTCATCCGCATTACCCTTTTCAAGCTTGAAAAAAGCACCTGTGATGATTCTTTCATTCTTCATAAAGGATGTATTTCTGTAGGAAATTTCAAGCTCTGATATGGGAGTTTCAGTTGCATCTCTGCCGTTTTTGTCAATGCTCTTTACCGAAAGAAGCACGTTCTTGATTTCTCCGCCGTAGGCACCTGCGTTCATATAAACCGCACCGCCTATAGTGCCGGGAATTCCGTATGCAAATTCAAGCCCTGTAAGAGAATGCTCTCTTGCAAAGTTACAAAGACGGGTAAGAGAAACACCTGCACCCGATGCAATTATGCCGTCACCGAGATAAAAAAGGTCTGTGAGTCCTCCCATAAGCTTTACAGTGATGCCCGAAAGCCCCTCGTCGGCAATAAGAACGTTACTGCCGTTACCGAGGACGTGTACGGAAATTTCTCTTTCTCTTGCATATTTTAATATTTCGCAAAGAACGCTTTCCTTTTTAGGCACTGCAAGAACCTCAGCGTTGCCGCCGATGCGGAAGGCACAATGATTCATAAGCGGCTCGTCAAAGAGGATTGTGCAATCCTTGTCCTTGAAATTTGCCCCGAAGGATTTCTGCAAGTCAGTCATTAAGTATTTCTCCTTAAGAGTACTTATTATTCGTCAAGAAGAGCAGCACCGATGATGCCTGCGTCGTTGCCGAGCTCAGCAGCAACAAGCTGTGTCTGCTTTTTAGCGTGGATTGAGTAAACCTCGCTCTTTAATAATTTTCTTACGGGGCCGAGAAGGTTTTCCTTTTCGTTACCGACACCGCCGCCTACGCAAACCATAGCGGGCTGGAAGGTATTGATGATGTTGCCAATACCGCAGGCAAGAAGAGTAACGTAATTGTTTACAACAGCCTGAGCGGTTGCGTCGCCCTTTCTCATACCGTCGAATGCAGTTCTGCCGTTAACCTTTGTGATATCGCCACCTACGAGATCCCACATAAGTGAGTTGAAATTCTTTCTCATAGCTTCCTTAGTCTGTGAAATAAGAGCGGTAGCAGAGGAGTACTTTTCCCAGCAGCCCTTTCTTCCGCAGTTGCACTGAAGACCGTCGTAAATAAGAACGGTGTGACCCATTTCACCTGCTGCGTAGTTTACACCTGTAACGAGCTTGCCGTTAACGATGATGCCGCTGCCTACACCTGTGCCGAGAGTAATCATTATGAAATCCTTAACGCCCTTGCCGCAGCCTGCAACTGCTTCGCCGAGTGCTGCACAGTTAGCGTCGTTATCAAAATAAACCTTCTGGAAGCCTGTTCTTTCTCTTAAAAGCTTATATGCAGGAACATTGTCGAAGCCGAGATTGTTTGCAAATTCAATGAGCTCGTCGCCCTTGTTTACTGAGCCGGGTGTGCCGACGCCGATTGAAATGATATCGTCGTTTGTTACGTGAATCTGACTCATAGCTTCCTTGATAGCATCAGCCATATCGTCGAAAATGCCTTCTGCTGCTCTGGGAGCATTTGTTTTTCTTGATGCCTTTGCAACAATCTTGTTGTTTTCATCGATGATGCCTACAACAATGTTTGTTCCTCCGAGATCTACACCTATTCTGTACATAATATTTGTCCTCCGTTTATGTAATTCTAATTTTTTTTAATTTAATGCCATACTTCAATAATCTTGGGCTTTGATTCATCCTCATCGTCGGAATCATCCGTCATGCCGAGTCCCTGAAGAAGCTCCTTGGTTGCGTTATAGCCCATTCGCTTCTGACGGTTGTTCATAGCCGCGCATTCAATTATGATAGAAAGATTTCGGCCGGGCTTTACGGGTACTGTTATTGCGGGGATTTTGATTCCGAGTATTTCCATATACTCCTCCTCAAGACCCAGTCTGTCGTAGACCTTTTCTTCATCCCACAGCTCAAGATTTATGATGATGTCTATTTTTTCCGTCATCTTGACCGCACCGACACCGAAAAGGTTCTTTGCGTTGATAACACCGACACCGCGAAGCTCCATAAAGTATCTTATGTTGTCGGGGGCTGAGCCTACCAGGCTTTTTGAGGAAACTCTTCTTATTTCAACCGCATCGTCGGCAATAAGACGGTGACCGCGGTTTATAAGCTCAATAGCGGTTTCACTCTTACCTACGCCCGAGTTACCTACGATAAGAACACCTTCACCGTAAACCTCAACGAAAACGCCGTGACGTGTGATTCTTTCTGCAAGCTCAACTCCTAAAAAGGATATAAGCGTTGACATACAGCCTGAGGTAGAGTCTGCTGAGCGAAGCACGGGAACCTCGTTTTCCCTTGCAAGTGCCATAAAATCATCAGCAGGGTCAATGCTTCGGGTGCATATTACGCAGCTGGGCTTATAGGAAAAGAAATGCTTGAGGCATTTTTCTCTTTTTTCTCTTGTAAGAGAATCAATAAAGCCGAATTCGGTAAGACCGAAGAACTGAAGTCTTGTAGGGTCGAAGAAATCGTGGTAGCCTGCAAGAATAAGTCCGGGGCGGTTTACGTCCTTTGATTTTATGAAAATTTTATCAAGCTCCTCGGGTGTGTAAAGCACCTCAAGGGCGTTGTTTTTTACAAGCTTCTGTAAAGAAACTGAATATTCAAGTGCCATAAAAACTTCCTTTCGGTTATTTTGCGGGCGTGTATTTCTGAAGTGTATTGTCCTGCGCGTTATAGGTTGTCAGGGCGGGGATTCTGACCTTCGCACCGTTTGTAAGCGTTACGAATATTTCAGCTTCCGTTGTATTGTTTACCGTTGTGTAAATGTTGTTTATGACAATTTTTCCGATGCTTGCCGTCATAACGTTGATTACGGTATTTTTTCCCTTGATATAAATGCTTCCCGTTTCATTTTTTATGTCTGCGGTAACGTCTGCTCCGACTATTATCAGACTGTCAATGCTTGCATTTGCACTGAAGCCGCCGTCAGCCCTGTCAAGCACAAGGGATTGCATTTCGGAATTGATATTAACCGAGCCCTCGGTGTCTATTCTGACGGTCTTTTCGGTTTTACCTGCAAGAGAAATTGTGATGTCCTCGTTGCCCGAATAGCTTGCAGTGTCGGACGATGCATTTTCAAGGGCACCCTTGAAATCCTCGGGAGTCTGCGCATCCGTCATTTCTTCTGCAATATTGAGCTGATTGTTGATGTGAGAAAACTCTTCAGCTATCTTCCCGGAATCGGCGTCGCTGTATTGTGATGCCGGCTCGGTCTTCGGAGTGCCGTTACAGGCGGCAAGAAGAGCCGTAATCAAAATAAAAGCAAGAATTGCTGCGGATATTTTAATTTTCATTCCGTTTCCTCCCCGATTTGTTTACAGTAAGATAAAGCCGGAGAATAACCTCCGGCTTTAGATTGCTATTTACTTAAGCAACAGTTGTTTCTTCAGCTGTGGTTTCTTCTGCGATTGTTTCTTCAGCAGCAGTTGTTTCTTCAGCTGCCTCTGCAGTTGTTTCGTCTGCTACAATTTCTTCTGTTGTTGCTTCGTCAGCAGCAGTTGTTTCTTCAGCAGTTGCTTCCTCTGCAGTTGTTTCTTCTTCTGCATCAGCATATGAGAATTCATAGTTTGTGTTGAGTGTAAGTGTGAATACTACCTCGATTTCGCCGTAAGCTGCAAGAGCGCCAACGCCTTCAGCCTTTGCTGTAACCTTCATATTCTTCTGGAAGTTTACGAAATTGAGAACGCCTGCTTCAAGGTCTGCGTCGGATGTGATGAGACAGTTTTCATAAGTGATTTCATAGTCGGATACAACGATGTAATCCTTGATGTTTTCGAAGTTTGCAAGAACTGCTTCCTTGTCCTTGAGTGAACCGAAGATGCCTTCGATTGTAGCGTCGTCTGCAAGGATGAGAGTTGTTTCTTCTTCAGCTGCTGCAGTTGTTTCTTCTGCGGTTGTTTCTTCTGCAGTTGTTTCTTCTGCGGTTGTTTCTTCAGCAGTTTCTGCTTCAGCGGTTGTTTCTTCTGCCACGGTTTCTTCAGCTGCTGCTTCTGTTTCTGTTTCTGCTTCTGCTTCAGTGTTTTCTTCAGCAGCATCGTCAGCTACTGTAACGTAGTCGAAGAAATTGAAGGTAAGGTGAAGAACGTTGTCACTGATGTTTGTTTCTGTAACGTTTTCGCCGTTTTCATTTGTAACGTTGTTGCCCTTTTCGTCGGTTACTGTTTCAGTTGACATGTTTCTTGAGAATGTAAAATCAAGAACATTTGCCTCGTCAAGAGTGTTGAGGAGAGATTCTGCGCCTGCTTCAATAACTGTTGATGCGCTGCCGGGCTTTGCTGACATGATGAAGGTCTTAAGCTGATTTGCTGCTGCATCAAGAACGCCTGCCTCTTCGCCTTCCTTTAATACGTCAGGCTTGCCTGCAGAGTAGCTTACGTTTTCCTTGATTTCTGTTGCAGACATAAGAGATGCTGCAAGAAGGGTGTTATATTCGAAGATTATCTGTTCCTTCTCGGGAGTAGCATAGATTGTTGTCTGTGCTGCATTGAGTGCATTCTCACGCATGCTCTTGAAAACTGAGCAGGAGGAGAAGGAAAGAGCAAGAAGTGTGATTAATACAAAAGAAATTACTGTTTTGATAGATTTTTTCATTATCATTTACTCCTTTTAATAGAATTATTTCA
>JAZTWN010000018.1:0-5058 GCA_045635905.1 Acutalibacteraceae bacterium | reverse complement strand
CAGCGTTGATATCACCGCAGTATACGCAGTGGTAGCTCTTTGAGCCGTCTGCCTCACAGGTTGCCTTCTGGTCAACTGTGTAGGTTGTGCTCCATGTATGAGCATCCTCGTCAATGGGGATTTCTCTTGTGGATTCGTGTGTGCAAGCCTCGTGAGTATCTGTTTCAACGTTTGAGCAGATTGTGTTCATCACACCTGCAGCGGAGCAGGTTGCATCAGTCTGTACGCCGTTATCAACGTATACGTGAGCTCTCTTTACAATTGCTTCTGTTACAAGCTCTTTATCACAGTATTCGCAAAGGATTGCCTTATAGCCGTCTTTCTCACAGGTTGCCTTTTCCATTACTGTGTAGTCTGCCTCTTCCTTGTGAGCATCGGGATCTATTGCGATTGCGTCGTGACCGCTTATATACGTTTTACAGTCATTACAGTAAGTACCTGCCTCGAAGCCGCCTTCAATACAGGTTGCAGCCTTCTTGGGAACGGCTGTTGTATTTACGTGATTATTTTCGTTTGTACCAAGCTCAGTTGTGTACATATGAGCGCTATTATGAGTACAGGTGAAGGTTTTCACACCGGAAACGGTACAGGTTGCAGTTGTTGTGATTATGCCCTCGTTCCAGTTATGTGCATCAGTATCAATTGCGATTTCATCGTGACCGGAAACCCAGGAGCTACAAGCGTCACAATATACGCCTGCTTCATAACCGCCGGCGCTACAGGTAGGCTCTACCTTAGCAACGCTTCTTTCTGCGGTATGCTGAGCATCTGTATAATCATCGTTTGCTGTTACGTCGCAACGGATACACTTATAAACTGTGTAGCCCTTTGTTGTACAGGTATAGGGAACAGTCTGAACAACTATTGTGCACTCGTGACCGAGAGCAGGAATTTCCTTACCGTATGTAACGATTTCATTACACTTATTGCAGTGGAGGTCGCCCTCGTGGCCTGCAGTTGTACAGGTTGCAGCATCTTCGTTCTGTCTGTTTGTGCCTTCATTTACGTGAGTACAGATAAGAGCTGTACAAACGTCGCAATATCCGTCACTGCCGGCATCTGTATGACCGAGAGCGGGAATATCCTCTGTGTAATAGCCCTTACATTCTGAGCAGGTGTAGGTTCTTGTACCCTTGGCTACGCAAGTGGGAGCAAGTGTATCCTTAGCTTCAAATGAGCAAATTTCAGTACCGCCGAACTGATTACAGCCGTTTACACACATACGTGTATGTGACTTATCTGCTGTGTTATACTGATAGTCGCCTGCATAATTATGTTCCTTTGTTGCAATTGTAAGAACAGTAACTGTTACTGTGCAAGCCTCGTCGCTGAAATTCTTTTCACAGTCAGCGCAGGACCAGTATTCGATTGTACCTGTTGCAAGACAGGTTGAAGGTACCTCAGGATGATGAACCTTACCAGCATGGTTTGTTGCAGGCTTTTCCTGATAGGTTGAATGTGCACAACCGTCTCTCTTACAGGTTACGTAAGCATCCCAACCGATATCGGTACAGGTGGGAGCCTTTGCTTCATGCTGTTCGAGATCGTGGTTATCTGCATCAATTTCAATGTCGAATGCTGATGCAGAAGCCTTAGCCTCAGTTGAATATACGTCTGCAGCGTCTGCGAAGAACTTATTACATACTGAGCAGGACTTGTATGCTTCGTTACCCTTTGCGATACAGGTTGCAGCCTTATAAGCTACGTTGTTGCCGAAGGTGTGACCCTTTGCAGGGATTTCGTTCTGCTCAACGAGAACTTCATTACATTCTGTACACTTCTTACCCTCTGTAAGACCTGTTTCGGTACAGGTTGCGTCCTCAGCTGTGAGTGTTTCCTCGGTGTGACCTGCGATTTCAACAGTTGCAGTTTCAGCTGTGCCTGCCTTATCGGTTACAACGATTGTGTAGGTGCCAACACCTTCAATTGTATACTTACCGTCTGTAAGCTCTACTGCAGCACCATTTACGGTAACGCTTGCAATATTTGTTTCAGTTACGGTAATTACGGAGCTTGTGCAGTCTGTTTCAGCAGAAATTACGGGAGCAGTAAGGTCGAAGGTAAATCCGTCGGAGCTTATGTATGCTACGCCGTTCTGAGTGTTTGTAAGCTTAACGTATACTACCTTGGTTGCAGTGTCAGCCTTTGCGATTGTAACTGCTTCGTTATATTCAGTCCAATCGGTAAGAGCAATAACCTCATCCTTGGTAAGAGCCACGTCAGAGATATAGTACTCTACTGCCTTTACTCCGGACTCATCGTCAGCGGCAGTAATTGTAAGCTCAACGTCCTTGCTTGTATAAATACCGAATGTGATAGCTTCAAGGAGCTTATCCCATGTGGTGGTTTCATAAGTGATTGTACCTGTGGGTGCAGTTTTATCCTCAACTACGGGGATTGCCTGTGTGATTTCGTGTGAGCAAGCCTCATAGTGAGCGTCTGCAGCGTTGGTACAGGTCTTCTTTTCAAGACCCTCGGTTGTATAGGTGGGAGCAGTTACCTCTACCCATTCATCACCGTATACGTGCTCGCGCTTTGCAATAGTCTGTGCTGTTCTGCTGATTTCATCATCACATACTGAGCAGTAAACTACTGAATCGTATGAGCCGTCTTCAGTGCAGGAAGCCTTAACGACGTTTTCTTCAACGGCTGCTGCATTTGTGTGACCAAGTGCACCACCTGACGTGAAGGTTGCTTCCTTGCCCTCAATACCCTCAGAGGAAAGTCCGCAGTCTGCGCAGGACTTAAAGTATACTGCAGGGGCTGTGCAGTTTGCAGGAGTCTTGAGATAGTCAGCAGTTGCCTCTGTAGCGGTAAAGCTATGACCTGCTGCTGGAATTATGAAGGAATCTGTGTTGCCCTTACCGTCTGCTGCATCATCTGCTGCATCGGGTGCGAAGAAAAGTCCGCACACTTCACAGGTCTTGTAGGAATCCATACCTGTGCCTTCGCAGGTGGGATCAACAACCTTAGTAGCCTCGGTAAACTTATGTCCTGCTGCAGAAATGGATTCTGTATAGATATAGCGGCAAACAGTACATGTTCTGAACTGTGAGCCCTCTTCAAGACAGGAGGGATATGCAGTAACTGTATAGCCTGATAAGCTACAATTTACTGTTTCGGTATGAGCTGCGTTATATGCGCAGACTCTGGTATGTGTCTGTGCGTCTGCATCGTGTGCAAATGCGCCCCAGCTATGTGCCTCAGTGTTTACAGGGATTGCTGCAGTTTCAGTGTGATTACAATTCTTACAGCCTCTCTGCTTTGAGCCCTCTGCACTACAGGTGGGCTCAGTTACTGTTGTCCAGTCGGTGTAATCGTGCTCAAGTGCTGTGCCATCAGCTTCAACTGTGTCAGTTGCATCGCAACGGTCGCACTTTGCAGTCTTTGTACCGTTCTGTTCACATTCTGCGTCATTGTTATAAACGTAGTTTGTGAAGCTATGACCGAGTTCTGTGCCGTATGAGCTGCCGCAATCGGAGCAGGTCGCAGGAGCAAGACAGGTTGCAGTACCGCCTGAGCAGTTTGCCTGTGTTGTTGCACCGCATACGCAGGTGCCTGTGTGTGTTGCACCGTCAGCGTTCTGAACGTATGTATAGGTATGATTTCCTGTTGCAGGGATTTCTACCTTTTCTGTATAAGTACATCTTGTACAATATTCGTAAGCTTCCCAACCGGGTGCACCGCATGTGGGAGTCTGTGCCTGTGCAGTTGCAAGTATGTGAGAGGCTTTAACTGTTTCGGTTTCTACGTATCCGCAGTCTGAACAGGTTCTCTGTCTGCTGCCGTCTTCAGTACACGTAGCTTCGTTTACAGTTGTCCAAGCACCGAAATTGTGAGCATAAGAAACAAGAGTTTCTGTGTATGTAGCGGTGCCTGTTACGTTTGCAGCAACGTTCTTCCAAACGTATTCATAGTGGCCTGCTGCATCAGGTGCCTTTGTGCTGTTTTCAGGAGCAGTGATTGCAGAGCCCATTGTTAAATAATCTGTCTTTGTGCTGCCGTCTATGAAGGTCCAGGTTATTGCGTATTCCATTTCCTTCCATACAGCATAAAGAGTAACTGTTGCGCCGTTTTCTGTTGTAAGACCGCTTACTGAAGCACCCTTTTCATAGGTAGGTGTTACAGCGCTTGCGTCAGTTGACCAACCGAGGAATTCATAACCGTTTCTTACAAGATTTGCGGGTGTTACGGTTACTGTTGCGTATTCAACGTTGAACGTATCAGTACTGTAGTTATCAGCACCGTTACCGTTTAATACGAGTGTATAGTTAATACCCTTCCATGAGGAGTAAACTGTTGTGTTGCCAAGTGTTGTGTAGGTCTGTCCTTCTGTTACCTGACCTGCGCCGTCAACATACCAGAATTCGAAAATGTAGCCGGGTCTTGTTGTTGCAGCAAGATTTTCAGCAGTATAGGAGGAGTTGTACTTAACAACAGTAGACTCCTTATATGCTGTGTTCTTGTCAACCTTATCCTTTTCAAATACGCGGATTTCCTTGAAGGTAACTGTGTTATTTGAGTTGTTTGCGTCAACACGGATTGAAGCTCTTGTAGCACCTGCAGGTGCTACGAAATAAGGAAGACCTGTAGCCTCATCGAAATTGCCTACACCGCCAGAGGAGTATCTTCTTGCAGGACCGTCGGCAAATTCAAGACCTAAGCCGGAAACCGTAGTATCATCATAGAAGAAGATATATACGTCCCAACCGTCGCCTGTGATATCGATATCAATTGAGTACGTCTTGCCTGCTTCAACGGGGAAGAGGGGAGATACTGAGGTACCTTCACTTACACCGTCGTTTGAGGTAAGAGTAAAGCCACCGTTGCCAACGTTGCTGATTACACCGTTGCTTGCAGAAGAGGTGTTCCATGCAGCAAAGTCAAGAAGGTTATCATAAAGAATTCTGTAGGGACTTCCTTCCCATGTTGCGTAGAAGGTGGGAGTTAAGCCGCCTGTTACGGTTGTTGAGCCGCTTGTTGCGCTTGCAGATGTTGCCCAGCCCTTGAAGGTATAGCCTGTACGGGTGGGAACGTAGGAAGAAAGATTGTAGTTAA
>JAZTWN010000017.1:0-6657 GCA_045635905.1 Acutalibacteraceae bacterium | reverse complement strand
TTATCAGAGGAAGCCTTTCTTTTATGCTCTTCAATAAGGCTTATTCCCTCTGATATTTCATCGCAGCAATCCTGAACGTTCAGGAATTTTATGCGCTCTTCGTTTATATCTCCGAGAATTTTTTTCATTTCTCCTATATTGTTGTTTTCACAGCCAAGCCCAAGCACCAATACACCGCCTGCATTGGGATGCTTTATAAGCCCCTTTAGTATAAGCTGAGTTCTTCTGTGATCCTCACCAAGCTGACTGCAGCCGTAGGGATGTGAGAAAATAAATGCACCCGTAAGCTCAGAAAGCCTCTTGCCGATACTGTTTACGCAGCCCACGGTGGGCACAATCCATATATCGTTTCTTATTCCGACGTCACCGCTTTTTCTTACAAAGGCGTTGATATAAAAGGGCTTTTCGGGCACGATTTCACTTTTTTCGGGAGTGTATTCGTAGGAAAGCTTTGCACCGAGCTTTGTTTTCATATTGTGGGAATGCACTGCCTCACCCTCACGGATATCGCTTGTTGCAACACCGATGGGGAAGCCGTATTTTATAATATCCTCACCCTCGGAAATGTCTTTGCTTGCAAGCTTGTGACCTGTTTTTACGTTAACGGAAACGTTGTCCCTTTCGTTTATTCTGACAAGATCCATTTTATAGCTTCCTTTGCACCTATTGCGGAAATTTTGTCGTAATATGCCGTAACCTTATGGGTAAGTGAGGAAATATCAGCCTGCCAAAGGTCCTTGCATTTAAGGATATCTTCAAGGCTGTTTTCCTTTATGAAGGAAATTATGTCGGCATTGTCCTCGGGGATATCGTTTTTATAAAAATATAAAAGCATTGCAAGGGAAAGTGTAAGCCCCTTGGGAGCGGTGCCGTATTTTTCCTTATATTCCATAAGGGTGGGAAGCACTCTTACGGAGAATTTTGAAATACTGTTAAGGGCAATTGCGCGCCAGCGGTGGAATATAAAGGGATTGCTGAAGCGGTCGGAAACTGCCCTTGCAAATTCAAGGTTTTCTGCCGTTTCACCGATAGTGGGAAGAATTTCCTTTTCCATACACGCCTTAAGAAATGCCGATGCGGTGTCATCCTTCATTGCTTCACCCACGGATTCAATTCCCGAAAGCAGACAGCCTGCTACAAGGGAGGTATGAGCACCGTTGAGAATTCTTACCTTGGTTTTCTTGAAGGGCTTCACGTCATCTGTCCATATAACGTTGAAGCCTGCCCTTTTAAGGGGAAGCTCGCTTTCAAAGTCACCGTCAAGCACCCACAGATGGAAGACCTCGGCGGCGTCAAGGAAGCTGTCCCCGGGATGTGCCTTTGCCGTTTCATCGTCGGGGAAGCCTGTTACAATTCTGTCAACAAGGGTATTAAGGAAGGTGTTTTCTTCGTTTACCCACGCAACAAAGTCCTCGGAAAGTCCCCAGAGGCGTGCATATTTTATAACGCAGGACTTAAGCTCGTCACCGTTATTGTCAATAAGCTCGCAGGGAAGAAAAACAAAACCCTTGAGTCCGCTTTCATATCTTGCAAAAAGAAGCTGAGTGACCTTTCCGGGGAAGGAAAGGCAGGGAGTGTCGGAAAAAGCGCAGGACTCGTCAAAGGCAATGCCTGCCTCGGTTGTATTTGATACAACAAAGCGCATATCGGGATTTTTTGCAAGCTCAAGAAAGCCTTCGAAATCCTTATAAGGGTTAATGCAGCGTGAAACAGACTCAATAAGTGAGTGTTTTGATACCGTTTCACCGTTTTCTATGCCTCTGAGGTAAAGATTGTATCTGCAGTCCTGAGCCTGTAAAAGGGCGCATTTTCCGCCTGCACGGGGCTGAACAATAACTGCCTTGCCCTCGTAAAGACCTTTCTTATTCATTTCATCAAGAAAATAATCAAAAAAGCCTCTTAAGAAATTGCCCTCGCCGAACTGAATTATAGTTTCCTTCATATCAGTCACCGATTTTTATAAGTAATTTTGCAAGGGTGCCGTCGTTGTTTGCAAGTGCACGGAAGGCATCGATTGCATCGTTCATTTCGTAAATACCGCTTACCATCTTCATAACGTCAGCCTTTTTATCTGCAACAAGAGCGATGTTATTGATAAAATCGTCCTTGAGGGCGTTACGGCTGCCGAATACGTTAAGCTCCTTTTTAAGGAGAATTGAGTGGTTGAAGGTGGTTTCGCGCTTGCCGTTGCCGATTAAAATGATGTTTGCGGCAAATGCGGCGAAATCTATGCAGTTAAGGAAGGTTTCGGGCGCACCGCAGGCCTCAATGCATACGTCAAAGCCGTTACCGCCTGTGAATTCATTGGTAAAATCCGCAAGGCTCTGAGCCTTTGTGTTTACAACCGCTGCAGCACCGTATTCCTTTGCAAGGGAAAGTCTGTTATCGAGAATATCTGCCACAACTACGTTCTTGCACTTGTTTTTAACTGCAAGAAGAGCAAAAAGACCGATAGGACCTGCGCCTACTATAAGCACGTTGTCGGTTTCCTTTACGTCGGCACGGGATACTGCGTGCTGAGAAATTGAGAAGGGCTCAATTAAAGCAAGCTCCTCGGCGGAAAGTCCCATACCGTCATAGATTCTTTCTACAGGCATTGAAATATATTCGCAGAAGGCACCGTCACGCTGTACCCCCATTGTCTGATTATCAGTGCAGCAGTTCACGAAGCCTCTTTCGCAGGAATAGCAGCCGCCGCAGTTAAAATAGGGATTGCAGGTTACGATATCGCCCTTTTTAAGACCCTTGTCGTTTGCGGGAATTTCCACAATTTCAGCGGAAAACTCGTGACCGGGGATTCTGGGGTAGGTGGTAAAGGGCTGATTGCCGGTAAAGGAAGCAACGTCAGCACCGCAGATGCCTACGTATTTTACTCTTAAAAGCGCCTCTCCCTCCTTAACGGTGGGCATAGGAAGCTCTCTTATTTCTATTTCATTGGGGGTGGGAATTACTATAGCCTTCATATTACTTATCCTCTTCTATGTATTTGTTGTTCCATATAACTGCAGTTTTAAGGGGAGCGCCCTTGCAGAATATCTTGTTTTCGTATGCCCATAAGGGGTCTTTTATGAATTCTTCCTTGTCTATAAGCTTAACAACCTCGTCGAAGCGGCTGTCAACAAGCACCTCAATTGCCTTTTCCATATGTGACTGTCTGAAATTTATGGATGCAAAAATCAGGTGATTCTCAAATCCGAAGGGCATTGTGTCATATTCCACCTTCGGACCTAATGAGAAGCTGTTATAAATACCGTTGCAGCCCAGCACCTTGTGCTCGAAGGCTATGCGGTGCTCAACGTTTGTTCCGCTTGTGCCTATGAACATTGATGCGCGTGAGCCTAATTTTTCAATAATTTTCTCTGCAGTTTCCTTTTCGGAAAGTCCTGCGGTACAAAGGTAATCAGCCTTTGCAATCTCCTTTGAAAAGCTTACCTTGCGGCTTTCTTCATCGCTTCTGCCGATGAAAAGAATTTCTGCCTCGGGATAGCTTCTTCTTATCTGGTCGGCAATAAAAAGTCCCGTCATACCAAGACCGAAAATAACAGTCTTTGAGAAAATGTTCTTCTTTGCAAGAGCGCGTGCCTCGGCTTCCGAGCATTTATTCTTTGCCATTTCAACTCTGAAATTCTGAGCCTCACCAAGGTCCTCCATTCTTTCAAGCTGGAAAACCGCGCAGGCATAGGGGTCGGCAAAGGAAAGACGCTTTGCGACGGAAAGGGGCAGGGCAGTGAGTCCGTCATATTTTTCGGGAAGCCGCAGAAGCATTTCGGGATTGAAGTAATTCTTGTCGCAGAAAAGTCCGTCAGCTCTGTCGCAGCCGTATTCGAAATACGTTTCGTCCTCGGTGTAGCGTGTGGGGTCGAAGCTGTCACCGCCTCGGATAAGTACAATTGCGAATCTGTTTTCGCCCGGTACCCACACAACGCCCTCGTGACCGTTTATAAGACGGCTTTCACCCTCGGGGAATTTGTGGGAAAGGTTATTTGCTCTGCCCATCTTCATAAGCTCGTTGTCAGTGCCGCAGAAGCCCTGAAAAACAGGGAGTGCTTCAATGCCGTCCAGAAGTGCCTCGCCGCGAAGACGCTGTCTTTTAGGATTGATTAAATTTATCTCTCCGTATCGTACGGGAGTTTTTTCATCGTTTACAAAATATGTGCCGTATGCTTTCATATATCCACCGCCTGTGCATTATTAGTTTTATTTTATAATAAAATCCTTGTTTTTTCAATATACGCAAAAAATAAATGCAAAAAAACAGCCACCTGCGTTAACAGGTGACTGCAATTGTATGTTTAGTCGATTATGAAAGAGGCTTGATACCCTGAGCTGCGCCGGGGATCCATTCTACACCGCCGAGTGTGTTGCCTTCAATTATTGCGTTATTTGTTGTTATCTCAAACCATTCTGAACCGTTGCCTTTGTGGTCCTTGCAATTATCTGCAATTGTGTTGCCTGTGAATGTAAACGTGCTTCCGTTTACGATTTCTTTGTGCTTTGAAATACCGCCGATGCAGTTATCAAATTCACAGTTTACAATTGCCATATTGCCGTCGAAACCGTACTGAAGGTGAATTACCCAGGATTTGATATTTGTGAACGTGCAACCTTCAGCCTTAAATGATGCAAAGCCACCCTTACCGGATGAATAAATTGCATATCCTACTTTTGAGAAAGAGCAATTAATAACCTCTACTGTGCCGGTTTTTGTATTGCCTCTGATACCGTAGGTGTTCTTTTCGGTTGTTGTGCCGATAAAATCAATGTCTTCAAAAACGACGTTTTCAAGGGTAGAACTTTCGTTAATTTTTATAGCATAGTCATTCTTTGCTTCAATTATAAAGTCAAAGCCTGAAATTGTTACGTCCTTAAGAACAGTTTCTGCGGTGATTTCAATCTTATCAACGTTTGCGCCTTCCTTAGCAGCAAGACCGATGCCGTCGATTGTGCCGAGTGTAAGAACGCCGTAGTCACCTGCGTCAAGAGAAACAACCTCACCCTTAGCTGCGTTTGCAAGAACCTCTGCAAAGTCAGCGGGAGTAGCGTCAACTACGTTGCACATGGGGCAGTTTGACTCAAATACTCTTGAGAAGCCATGAACAAGAAGATGAATTGTTTCGTAAACCTTCTGAATAAATAAAGTACCGGTGTTGATGCTTTCGACTACTTCGTTTGCGCTCTCTTCAGCAGCAAAAGCAGGAGTAACAAATGTGAAAGCCATTACGAGTGTAAGTAATATTGCCAAAATCTTTTTCATTGTATTTTCCTCCACTTCAATTTTATAAATTGGCATCTTATATTTTATTCCAAATTATTCCTTCTGTCAATTGTGCGACAGTGTAGAAGATTATTCCTTCCAATTGTGCGGATTGCATTAAAAATAAATCCCGAATGCTTTTGCACTCGGGATTTTATCACAAGGTGATTTCATGCTACGGTAGTTGGATTTATTTCGTCGGATGACGGATTTAATTGAAAAAAGAGCGACTAAAGGGTGTGTAAAGTGGGGTAAGAACGACCAAAAGTAGTGTAAATCAAATTATCTGTCTACTTCTGCTCTTTCAAATTTGATTTTATAAGTAAAATCTTCGGGATCAGAATCAAAATCTTGCAATTCTATTTCCAAAGTATAATAATCGCCATGGTCTACAAGCTTGTCTGCCATCCACCATATTTTCTTTCTGCCTATCAAAGTAATCTGATCTGTTAATACTTTATAATTGAAGAAACGTATTTCCTTAACGGTATTATCATATAATGCGCCTTTTGCATTGATTTTTATAGCAAACAAATTGCGATCATATTTATTCTTTTCTCCTACAAATTTGTTGTAGTCGAAAGGAAATTCAAAAGATTCTACGCCTACAATACAAGCGTCATGCAAACCGCTAACCCAATACCATTCCGGAGGATTGTCTGGATGACTTGAAATATATATTCTGCCTTTAGACATTACTTTTCTCCCTTTACTTTTAGCGTATTACAGCTCGCAATTAACATTCGTCTAATTCGACCACAAAGATTGCGATGTGGTTTGAATGTATCCTCGTTTATTGCTTGTGTATTAAACAACAGCTGCAACCAGCCTTCGGTTTCACTACATTCCTTGAGGGCAATTTCAAATTTTGAGAGCATATCCGCTTTACTTTGTCCGTAATTGGCTTCACGAATATTGGCATAAACACTACTGGAACTTTTGCGAATTTGAAAAAGAGTGTTGGACGGTGCTTTTATGTTTTGACAAAGCAATTCGACATCAGTTGCAAGCTGTTCCGCATATGACAATAAGTAATTTTTTGTCATATAAACCACTCCTTTCAAACGCATTATACCGCATTTTAGGAAACAAATCAAGGCGAAGCCTTGTATATCATCCGTAACTTGTTGCGGTATATCACCAACACGCAGTGTTGTATCTCATCAAGCCGCAGGAGGATACACGCTGGCGCGTGATGAGATACAACCCGCAGGGCTGATGATATGCACCGCACTTCGCGCGGTGATGATATACCAAGATAAGCGGCTTGGATAAAAAAAGAAGTAACTTTTGGTAGACAAAAGTTACTTCTTTTTTGGTGCCGGTGACCGGACTTGAACCGGTACGCTGTTGCCAGCGAGGGATTTTAAGTCCCTTGCGTCTGCCTATTCCGCCACACCGGC
>JAZTWN010000016.1:0-23552 GCA_045635905.1 Acutalibacteraceae bacterium | reverse complement strand
CGCAATCTGCTGTTTTTCTATATTCTGAAGCTGATATGCCCTTTTACTTGTCTTTTCTGTATTCGGATTATTCATTTCCTCAACATACAATTTAAGTAATTCAGGACCGTTTCCTATATCTGCAACGGCATAAAAACTGTGCATCAATAATGAATTTTCGGATTTTATTTCTCCTATGGAAAAAGTATCCAACAAAACGGCTTTTTCGACAATAGAATCAATATATGCCAAGTACTTTACTGCCGCTCTTGTAGCAGCAGACCTATGATTTTTAAATCTTGTTTATAATAAAGTTAAAAATCAGATTGAAAATAAAGAAAATTTATGGTAAAATAATTACAAATAATTTTGAAAGAAGAGATTGCCATGAAAAAGATTCTTGCAGTTTTATTAAGTGTTATTATGATGCTTTCTGTTGTGTCTATAGCTGCAGGCGCAGCCGAAGAGAAGAAGACTCTTCAGTTTGGTGAAGACGGAAAGTTCACTATTTTACAGTTTGCTGATATTCAGGACGGATATCCTATGATGACAATCACAAAGAAGCTCATCAAGGATACAATTGCAAAGGTACAGCCCGACCTTATTGTTCTTACAGGTGACAATATTTCCGGCGGCAGCACAACAACAAAGGTTATTACCCGCGCTGCTATCAATGAATATATGAGCATTTTTGAGAAGGCAGGTATTCCTACTGCAGCAGTTTTCGGAAATCACGATGATGAAAGTGCACTTGCAGATAAGGATTTCCAGATGTCCGTTTACGAGTCATACGATTGCTTCGTAGGCTACAATGAGGGTGATATTATTCCCGGTGTTGGCACATACAATCTTCCCATTATGTCCTCTGACGGTGAAAGAGTTGCTTTCAATATCTGGATGACAGACTCCGGTACTTATAACTCTGAAAATGACCTTGGCGGTTACGCTTGTACCACAAAGGAGCAGATTGCCTGGTACGTTGAAAAGTCCAACGAGCTTAAGGTTGCAAACGGCGGCAACCCCGTATATTCACTTAATTTCCAGCATATTATCGTTCCTGAAATTTTTGAAGCACTTGCAGAGGGTACAGAGGGCGCAGAAAATACTGTTCCTTACGGTGACAAGTTCGTTACTCTTCCCGAGGGTGTTGAAGGCTCTCTTCACGAAACCCCCTGTCCTCCCAACTACACAAACGGACAGTTTGACGCATTCGTGCAGCAGGGTGACGTGCTTGCAACTGTTTCCGGTCACGACCATAAGAATGATTTCGTTATTAATCATAAGGGTGTTGATATTATCAATACTCCCGGTGTAGGCTTCAGCTCATATAACGATGAAACAGTAGGCTCCAGAGTATTTGTAATTGATGAAAATGATCCCGCAAATTACGAAACATATATGGAAGGCTACTTCGACGTGTACGGTGATGATGAAGAAGCTCTTTACAGATATCAGGCATATTCAAGAACAACAGACGACTTAACAAAGTTTGTTGCCTGGTTCAAGATGATATTTGCTATGATTAAGAATATTTTCTGATAAAATAAAATGATTTCAGCCCCGAAAAAAGCTTCGGGGCTGATTTTTTATATTCCGATTGTGATAATTTCAAAGGGCTTGTAGGGAATTTTAGTGGCTTCACCCTCGATATCCTCAAGGAAATTGAGAAGCTTTACGGGACGGGGCAGGGTAAGTGTGCCTCGTGCACCCGAGCATTCAGCAAAGCGGATAACGGTCATATCTGCGTTTTCTGCCTTCTTTACACTCTGAAGAATAAGATTTCTGTCACCGAGCAGGTAATCGGGAACGGAAGCTTCATCAGCCCTTACAAGGGGCTCGTTGAATATGAGTGCTTCCTTATTTATATCACCGTAGGTTAGACCCTCGTGAGGATAAATTACATAGGTGAAATTGTGCTTGCCCAGGTCTGAAAGGGGATCGGGGCGCTCGGTTGCGCGAAGCAGGGAAAGGGTGATTTCCTTTTCGGAAACACCAACTCCGTATTTGCAGTCATTGATAACTGCAATACCTGCGCCTGTTTCTGAAAGGTCAAACCACTTATGGTGGCAGCACTCAAAGCGAGCCTGCTGCCAGGAGGTGTTGCGGTGCATTTCGCGCTTTATGAAGCCTGCAGAGGTGTCGCACACAAGCTCACGGGTGAGAATATTGCAGTTGAAGGATGCCTTTACAAGCTTGTGGAATTCGTTCCAGTCTACTATATTTTCAACCTCAATTTTGCGAGAGGACCTGAACAGTCGGATTTTTCTTTCCCAAAGGCATTTCTCTGTTTTTTCGGTAACGGAAAATTCTGCTGCTTCACCGTCGGCTTTTATAAAGGTAAGAGGCGAGGAGAGGGTGAACTCAAGCTCCTTGTCCTTATAGTCGGGGAGGATATCCCACGCGTCGTACATACCGGGTCGGTCATCGTAAATTTTAAGCTTATTGAAGTCACCGTCTGTCCACTCACGGGAAAGCTTCTTATCAAAAAGAGAAGCGAAGCTTCCGTCGGCATTGAAGCGCAGGGTGTATACCGGAGTTTCAACGGTGTTTCCGTCAAGCTTTATCCATGAGGTATCGTCATCGGGAGGGGTAATGCTGCCCTGTGAAAGGGGCGCAAAAGCTGTTCGGCAGTAATTACCTACTGTTCCCTCGCGGATGAAGCCTCCCTTTTCATCGGGTATGAATTCAACGGTGCTTCTTTCCACATTAAGGGGATTGAAGAGTGATGTGCCGCCCCCGATTATTGCATCAAGTGCACCGTCAATTTCAAGGTAATCCTTCATACAATCTCTGAAAACAGGGGTGATGTGACTGCCGGGGAGAATATCGTGGAACTGATTCACAAGGAATTTTTTATAAAGCTCACGAAGCTCCTGAGCAGGATATGCAGTGCCGTTATTCTCTCTTAAGGTGCAAAGAAGCTCGGCAAGGCGGAATTTATTTTCAAGCCTGCGGTTATATTTTTTTATGTCTGCCTTTGTTGTGAAGGTTCCGCGGTGCATTTCAAGATATAATTCACCGTCCCACACATCAAGCTTATGATTATTGTTGAAATTTTCGTGAAGAAATTCCTTGCAGGTGACGTGACGGGCTTCGGGCATTACGGAAAGCTTTTCGAAGCGGTGCATAAGCTCAATCATTTCCTCGGTTGCACCCGAGCCGCCGTCACCGTAGCCGAACATTGAAAGCGTTTCGGTGTCGGTGTGCTTGTCCTGGAAGGCCTCCCAGTTTTCTACTATCTGTGAGGGCTCGTTCCAGGTGATGAAATGGGTGGGCGGTACGCAGGCATAAACCTCACTGCCGTCTATTCCGCGCCATATAAAGTTGTTATGGGGGAAGCGGGTTGTGTCATTCCAGGTGCTCATTTTGTTGGAAATGAAATAATCTACTCCGCTTTTTTTCAGAATCTGCGGTAATATCCAGGAATTTCCGAATACATCGGGCAGGAAGCAGGAATCAACGGTGATGCCGAACTTTTCTCTGAAATAGTGCTGGCCGTAAAGGCATTGACGGATAAGGCTTTCGGCTGAGGGCACATTGCAGTCGGGCTCAACGTACATAGCACCTACTATCTCAAACTGACCGCCTGCGATTTTTTCTTTTAGCTCTGAAAAAACCTCGGGGTAATATTTTTCAACAGCTTCATAGGTGTATGCCTGAGTATGGGCATAATGAAAATCGGGGTATTTATCCATAAGACGCATTTGAATGAGCACGGTGCGAAGATTTTTCTGTACCGCGTGGATTCTGCGCCAGTAGTAGGCTATATCAAGGTGAGAATGGCTTATGAGTGCAACCTTGCCCGAGCCGCGGAAGGTTTTGTCGGCATAGATATTTTCTTCTATATAGGCAATTGCCTTTTTTGCAGCCTCATCGGTTATGTTGTCGTAATCAATAAGATTCAGAGCCTTATCCAGTCGGCTTATGATTATTGAAACGTATTCCTCGGGAAACTGACCGCTTGAAATAATGTCTGTAAAAATTTCAAGGTCATAGCACAATGCCTTTATGCTTTCGTTTACCGTGGTAAGGTAAAGACCTGTGAATTCCTGTCGGCAGCCGCGTCTTTCGAGGGTTTCGGGGTTTCTTTCATCGTCGGGCTTTGAACGGTTGAAGCCTTCGGCCTCTATAAGAATTTTATTGCCGGTAACGAAGGAAGAAGCAGGGAAGGATTCACGGTTGGGGTCAACACCGCCTGCGTAGCTGCCGTTTATTTTAACTATCATTTCACTTGCAGTCTTGAAATAAAAATGATAGTCCTTTCCCTGAAGCTCCTCGGGAACGGTTGCTTCACATCTTAAAAATGCACTGCCGTCGGGGGTATAGAAAATATCCCCGGTATTAAGAGGTGCAAAGTCCTCATCATAGAATTCGTATTCGTTTTCGCTTATCTGATGAGCTTGTCTTACGTATACGGGAGAGAGAGGATGCATCTTTTTATAGATACATCTTTTGAGCCATCCGTAGCGAAGCTCGATATATTCCTCGGGACGCATTGAGCGTCTTACAACCTTTATATGTGCCATACTCTTCCTCACTTATCCCAGAAAAAAGGCTTTTTTCTGACTGCTTCAAGGGTTACCCTTGCATTTTTGTCTTTTTCGATTCTTTCCTCACACCACTTAAGACACAATGAAAGCTTGTGGCATTTTGAGCATTCTCCACGGGCAATAACCTTTACGGTATCCCCCTCGTGCGAGAGAAATTCAATATAACCGCCGTCACCCTGAAGTAGGGGAGAGAGCACATTGTTTACGTAATCCTTCATAATGAAAAATACCTTTCATAATATATCTTGATTTTAACATACCTTCAGAAAAATCGCAATAAAAAAAGACGGAAATGCAAAAAAGCAAATCCGTCTTAATGCCTTATTCAGTTATTTTAAGTGCTCCTGTGGGGCAGATTTCGGCACACTTTTTGCAGTCCTTACAGATTGCTTTGATATCAATATTTCTGAATTCGGGGCGCACAACAGTGTCGAAGCCTCTGCCGACAAGTCCTAAAATACCCTTGCCAGCAATATCCTCACAGGCTCTTACGCACAGTCCGCAGAGAATACATTTATTCTGGTCGCGGAAAATGATTTCAAGCTTATTTTCCTTGAAGCCCTTATGGAATTCACCGCAGAATTTCTTGCAGTCGGTGCAGTATTCGTCGGCATACTTAATGAGCTTACAGTTGCCGTAATCGTGACATCCGCAGGAAAGGCAGCGTGATGCCTCTTCTCTTGCCTGCTTTTCGCTGAATCCGAAATTGATTTCAGCGAAATCTGCTCTTCTGTCTTCAGGAGTGCGGTGGGGCATTGTGACTCTGGGATGCTTTTCGTATTCGGTGAACATATCCTCAGTTACGTCAATTTTTGAAATAACGGGAGATTTGAAGGGGATTTCGATTCCGTCGAGGTAGGCATCAATGAATTTTGCGGCTTCGTTTGCCTCGGCAATAGCCTTTATTGCAATTGATGCGCCTGTATTTGAGGTGTCACCTGCGGCAAACACACCCTCAAGGGAGGTCATATACGTTCTTTCGTCTGCCATAATTGTGCCTTTTGCGGTGGTTTCAATATCCTCGAAGCCCTTGGGGTCATTCTTCTGACCTGCTGCGATGATAATTGAATCAAGCTCAAGAGTAATGAATTCACCCTCTATGGGCACAGGTGAGCGTCTGCCCCTTTCATCGGGCTCACCGAGCATCATAACCTGAAGCTTAACGCCTGTTACCTTGCCGTCAGCACCGAGTATCTCGGCAGGATTTGTAAGGAAGCGGAAAATTACACCCTCCTCCATAGCCTCTGTGATTTCAATATCCTCGGCAGGCATTTCATCTCTTGTTCTTCTGTAGATGATGCTTACCTCTTCTGCACCGAGGCGTACGGCACTTCTGCAGGCGTCCATAGCGGTGTTACCGCCGCCGACTATTGCGGTTTTTTTGCCGATTGCGGGCTTTTCACCAAGTGCTATTGCTCTTAAGAAATCTATACCGCCGTATACGCCCTCAAGGTCTTCACCGGGGCAACGGATTGAGCTGCTTTTCCACGCACCGTTTGCAATTAAAACCGCATCGTGTTTTTCTCGGATTTCCTTTATCGTGATATCTGTGCCTATAGTGCAGCCGTTGAGCATTTCCACACCAAGGAAACGGATTTCCTCAATTTCCGCATCGAGTACCTTCTTGGGAAGACGGTATTCGGGAATACCGTAGCGGAGCATACCGCCCATCTTGGGCATCTTATCGTAAATTGTAACTGCGTGACCCTGCTGAATGAGCTTATAGGCTGCTGAAAGACCTGCAGGACCGCCGCCGATAATTCCGACGCTTTTTCCTGTTTTTTCTGCAACCGAGGGAAGCACGTGCTTGCCTTTTTTCAATATCTCGTCTGCTGCAAATGCCTTTAAGAATGCAATTGAAACAGGTTCTTCAACGTGATTTCTTCTGCAGGCGGTTTCACAGGGATGAGGGCAAACTCTGCCGATTGAAGCGGGGAGAGAAATAACGTCCTTTATTGTTTCTACAGCCTTTTCGTAGTTGCCCTCTGAAATTTCCTTAACGTATTTCTGACAGTCGGTGTGAGCAGGGCAGTTAAGCTTACAGGGACCTATGCAGTCACCCTTGTGGTCGCCCATAATAAGCTCAAGCGCAAGGCGTCTTGCCTTGAGTGCTCTTTCGCCCATAGTGTTTATTACCATACCCTCGCTTACCTTTGCCGAGCAGGCGCGCAGAAGCTTGGGAGAGCCCTCCATTTCAACAACGCACATACCGCAGGCACCGTAGGGGGACATTTCCTTTAGGTAGCACAGGTTGGGAATTTCAATGCCGTTTTCTGCTGCTGCATTAAGAATTGTGTCGCCTGCATTTGCGACAATTTCCTTGTTATCAATAATAAGTCTTATCTTGTCTGACATTTTCTTTCCCTCCCTTACTTTATTTCCACTGCACCGAAGCGGCATACGTCCTTACACTGACCGCATTTTATGCATATATCACTGTTAATTGTGTGAGCTTCCTTGAGCTTACCCGAAATTGCACCCACGGGGCATTTCTTGCTGCAAAGGGTACAGCCCTTACATTTTTCGGGATTAATTTCAAAGCTGCGAAGAGCCGAGCATTCACCTGCAGGGCATTTCTTTTCGTTTATGTGTGCTTCATATTCATTTCTGAAATATTTTATTGTGGTAAGCACGGGGTTGGGTGCAGTTTGTCCAAGACCGCAAAGAGCACCTGAGCGGATGCCCTCGCAAAGCTCCTCAAGAAGCTCAATATCACCCTGCTTGCCCTTGCCCTCGGTTATTCTTGTGAGAATTTCAAACATTCTCTTTGTGCCGATTCGGCAGTGAACGCACTTACCGCAGGATTCCTTTGTTGTAAAGTCAAGGAAGAAGCGAGCCATATTTACCATACAGGTGCCTTCATCCATAACAACCATACCGCCCGAGCCCATAATTGCGCCTGTTTCGGATAGAGCTTTGTAGTCGATTACTGTATCTAAAAGTGCCTCGGGGATACATCCGCCTGAGGGACCGCCAAGCTGAACTGCCTTGAATTTTCTGTCATCGCGGATGCCGCCGCCGATGTCAAAAATAACCTCACGAAGAGTAAGACCCATAGGAATTTCAACAAGACCGCCTCTTTTGATTTTACCTGTAAGTGCAAAAACCTTTGTGCCCTTACTGTTTTGGGTGCCCATAGCAGCGAATGCCTCGCCGCCGTTTTCAATAATCCAGCTTACGTTTGCGAAGGTTTCAACGTTATTGATATTTGAGGGCTTGTTTTCGTAACCCTTTTCGGCAGGGAAGGGAGGCTTGAGTCGGGGCATACCTCTTTTACCCTCAAGGGATTCTATAAGTGCAGTTTCCTCACCGCATACGAAGGCACCTGCGCCTGCCTTTATCTTAAGACGGCAGGAAAATTCAGTGCCGAGAATATTGTCACCTAAAAGACCCATTGCGGTTGCCTCGTCAATAGCCTTCTGAAGACGGATGATTGCAAGGGGATATTCAGCACGCACGTAAACAAAGGCGTGAGAAGCACCGATAGCATATGCACCGATAAGCATACCCTCAATAAGTGCGTGAGGGTCACTTTCAATAACTGCACGGTCCATAAATGCACCGGGGTCACCCTCGTCTGCGTTACAGATAAGGTATTTTTCCGTGCCCTCGGATTTTCTTGCTGCATTCCACTTGAACCAGGTGGGGAAGCCTGCACCGCCTCTGCCTGCAAGACCCGATACCTTGATTTCCTCAATAACCTCCTCGGGAGTCATTGATGAGATCACCTTTTTAAGAGCCGTGTAGCCCCCGTCGTCAATATATGCGTTGATGCTTTCGGGATCGATAAGTCCGCAGCGACGAAGAGCAATTCGCTTCTGCTTTTTAAGGAAAATGCTGTCCTCCTCGCTTATTTCATAAGCCGAGAGTGCGTCGATATCATTGTTTTTAAGAGCCTCGCCGATTTTTACGGCATCCTGCTCCTTTACTCTTACAAGTCTTTTAAGAAGCAGCTTGCCGTCATAAATATCTACGATAGGCTCAAGGAAGCACATTCCGATACAGCCTGCAATTCCGATAGAAACCGAAGAGCCCTCAAGGACAGCCGCAAGAGCGTTATGTACCTTTGATGCGCCTGCTGCAATACCGCAGGAGCCTTCACCGATAACTATTCTCATTTTGCTTCCCTCCCTCTGATTTCTCTTAAAATCTCAATAGTCTTTGCAGGGGTAAGGGAGCCGTAGGTTTCCTCGTTTATCATCATAACGGGAGAAAGGCTGCAGCAGCCAAGGCAGGCAACGCTTTTGAGAGAGAAAAGTCCGTCCTCCGTTGTGTCACCGTCGGATATGCCCAGCTCCTCGCAGATTGCCTTTTCAATGGAATCTGCACCGTTTACGTGACAGGCAGTGCCCTTACATAAAAGGATAAGGTATTTGCCCACCTTCTTAAGTCTGAACTGCGTATAGAAGGTTGCAACACCCAGCACCTTTGCAGGGGAGTTTCCTGTTTTTTCTGCAATTTCATAAAGCACGTCAGTGGGAAGGTAGCCGTATATATCCTGCGCCTTCTGTAAAACAGTGATGAGATTGTCACCGTTTTCCGTCATTTTATTGAATACATCGGAAAGCAGGGAAAGGTCGCTTCCGATACAGTTTTCACACATAGAAAAACGCTCCTTTAAATAAACTTATTAATATTTTAACATACTGTTAATATAATTTCCATAGGGAAAAGTGAAAAAAATTCAGAATATTTATGCATAAAATAATGTATATGTGCATAAAAATACGAATGAAAAATAAAAAACGGCTTAATAAAACGGTAACGGAAGCCTATTTATTACTTTATTATATATGCAAATATAAATAAAGCAAAAATATTTGCGCTTGTACTTGACAAACGAAATATAATGATGTATAGTTATGCATATCGTATGAATATTAATTTACATCCGGAGGAAAGTAAAATGGATAAGTCAAAAATCAAAAAGGTTGTACTCGCATACTCAGGCGGTCTTGACACATCAATCATCATTCCCTGGCTCAAGGAAAACTACAACAACTGTGAGGTAGTTGCAGTTTCCGGTAACGTAGGTCAGGCAGACGAGCTTGAGGGCCTTGAGGAAAAGGCTATCAAGACAGGTGCTTCCAAGCTTTATATTGAAGACCTTACAAAGGAATTCATTGAGGATTACGTATTCCCCTGCGTACAGGCAGGTGCAAAGTATGAGGATTATCTTCTCGGTACTGCCTTTGCACGTCCCCCCATCGCAAAGAGAATTGCTGAAATCGCTCTTGCAGAAAATGCAGATGCTATCTGCCACGGCTGCACAGGTAAGGGTAACGACCAGGTTCGTTTCGAGCTTGCTATCAAGGCTTTTGCTCCCGATATGCCCATCATCGCTCCCTGGAGAGAGTGGGACATCAAGAGCCGTGAGGAGGAAATCGAATACGCTGAGGCACACAACGTTCCCCTTAAGATAAACCGCGAAACAAACTACTCAAAGGATAAGAACATCTGGCACCTTTCACACGAGGGTCTTGACCTTGAGGATCCTGCAAACGAGCCTCTTTACAATAAGCCCGGCTTCCTTGAAATGGGCGTTTCTCCCGAAATGGCTCCTGATAAGCCCACTTACGTAAAGATTCACTTCGAGCAGGGTGTTCCCACCGCTATTGACGGTGTTGAAATGGATGCAGTTTCAGTTGTAGCAAAGCTCAATGAGCTCGGCGGCGCAAACGGCATCGGCCTTCTTGATATCGTTGAGAACAGACTTGTAGGTATGAAATGCCGCGGCGTGTATGAAACTCCCGGTGGTGCTATCATCTACAAGGCTCACGAGGTGCTTGAATCAATCACTCTTGATAAGGAAACTGCTCACTACAAGTCACTTGTTGCACAGAAGCTTGCAGAGCTTGTTTACAACGCACAGTGGTTCACTCCTCTTACAGAGGCTATTCTTTCCTTTGTAAAGACCACACAGAAGACAGTTACAGGTGACGTAACTCTCAAGCTCTACAAGGGTAATATGATTAACGCAGGTGTTACATCTCCCTTCTCTCTTTACGATCCCGAAATTGCAACCTTCGACGAGGACGAGGTTTACAATCAGGCAGACTCTGCAGGATTCATTAACCTCTACGGTCTTCCCACCAAGGTTTATGCAAAGATGAAGGCAAAGAACAACATCAAATAATCGGAGTAAATATAATGGAAAAAATGTGGGCAGGCAGATTCGAAAAGGCTCTTAACAAAGAGGCTGATGATTTCAATTCATCAATCCATTTTGACTGCAAAATGTACAGACAGGACATAAAGGGCTCTATGGAGCACGCAGCTATGCTTGCCGCTTGCAACATTATCACTGAAAATGAAAGTCTGCAGATCATTGACGGTCTGCAGACTATTCTTGAAGATATTGAAAGCGGCGCACTTCCCATTGATGAAAATGCTGAGGACATTCATATGTTTGTTGAGGCAGTGCTTACCGCACGCATCGGTGATGTGGGAAAGAAGCTGCATACTGCAAGAAGCAGAAACGACCAGGTTGCAGTTGACCTTCGTCTTTATCTTCGCGATGAGACTGAGGAGGTTGTGGAGCTTCTTTATTCTCTTATTGAAACAATCGTAAACAAGGCAGACGAAAACAAGGCGGTTATTATGCCCGGCTACACGCATCTTCAGCGTGCACAGCCCATTACCTTCGGTCAGCATCTTTTAGCATACGCTATGATGTTTACAAGAGATATCGGCAGAGTTAAGGATGCGGTGAAGAGAATGAATTATTCACCTCTTGGCTGCTGCGCTCTTGCAGGCACAACCTATCCTACCGACAGAATGATGACTGCAAAGGCTTTAGGCTTTGACGGCATTATGCTTAATTCTCTTGACGGTGTATCCGACCGTGATTACTGTCTTGAGCTTATGAGTGCATTTTCTGTAATTATGATGCACCTTTCCCGTTTTTCGGAGGAGGTTATTCTCTGGTCAAGCTGGGAATTCAAGTTCGTTGAGCTTGACGATGCCTATACAACAGGCTCAAGCATTATGCCCCAGAAGAAGAATCCCGATATGGCAGAGCTTGTAAGAGGAAAGACCGGCAGAGTTTACGGTGACCTTATGGCGCTTCTCACAACTCTCAAGGGTATCCCACTTGCATACAACAAGGATATGCAGGAGGATAAGGAGGCAGTATTTGACAGCATTGAAACCGTTAAAAAGTGCCTTTCAATCTTCATTCCTATGATTGATACAATGAAGCCCATTGCCGAAAATATGAAGAAGGCTGCACAGAACGGCTTTATCAATGCCACTGACCTTGCCGACTACCTCGTAGGCAAGGGGCTTCCCTTCAGAAGCGCCTATAAAACAGTAGGACAGATTGTAGGCTACTGCGTACAGAACAAAACAATTCTTGAGGATATTCCTCTTGAAAAATATAAGGAATTCGACAGTAATTTTTCGGAAGACCTTTATAAGGCAATTGACCTTGAAAACTGCGTGAACTTAAGAATTTCCGCAGGCGGCACGGGTATTGAATCCGTAAAGACTCAGATTGCACAGGTCAGAGATTTTCTTTCACAGAAATAAGAGGTGGCTTTAATGACGTTAAAGGGACGCGATTTTTTAACGCTTTTAGATTTTACTCCCGAAGAAATAAATTATCTTCTTGATTTATCAGCCGAGCTTAAGGCAAAGAAGAAGCAGGGTATTCTTCACGATGAATTAAGAGGAAAGAATGTTGCTCTTATCTTTGAAAAAACAAGCACACGCACAAGAGCAAGCTTTGAGGTTGCGGCTCACGACCTTGGTATGGGCACAACCTACCTTGACCCCGCAGGCTCACAGATAGGCAAGAAGGAGAGTATTGCTGATACCGCAAGAGTGCTTGCAGGTATTTTTGACGGTATTGAATACCGCGGCTTCGGACAGGAAATTGTTGAGGAGCTTGCCGAGTATTCGTCTGTTCCCGTATGGAACGGTCTTACAAACGAATATCATCCCACGCAGATTCTTGCCGACCTTCTTACAATCAAGGAGCATTTCGGAAGACTCAAGGGAATAAAGTTTGTTTATATGGGTGATGCAAGATATAATATGGGCAACTCCCTTATGATAGGCTGTGCGAAGATGGGTATGGACTTTACCGCTTGTGCACCCGCTAAATATTTCCCCGACAAGGCACTTGTGACAAAATGCGAGGAAATTGCCAAGGAAACAGGCGCTACCCTCAGCTTCACCGAAAATCCCGAGGAGGCCTGCAAGGGCGCTGACGTAATCTGTACCGACGTATGGGTTTCGATGGGTGAGCCTGCTCAGGTCTGGGAGGAAAGAGTGAAGGAGCTGCTTCCTTATCAGGTAAACAAGGAAAAGATGGCAATTGCAGGTGACGGCTGCATCTTTATGCACTGTCTTCCCTCATTCCACGACCATAAGACAATTATCGGTAAGGAAATGGGCGAAAAATTCGGTCTTGATGCCTTTGAGGTTACAAACGACGTATTTGAAAGCGATGCATCCGTTGTTTTTGACGAGGCAGAAAACCGTATGCACACAATAAAGGCAGTAATGCTTGCAACTCTTAAATAAAATTTACTGTACCCGGATAATTTTCGGGTACAGTTTTTTTGTGTTGTCGGGCAGCGTGATATTTGTTCTTCATAATGTATTTTATTGTGCATTGTGCAAAAAAATATACACAGTGTTGCTTTTTTTTGGATACCGGTGTATAATCACTCTTGTGGAGCAAAGGAGAGGTATTATGAATAATGAAGACCGCAGAGTAAAGCTTACAAAGAAAATCCTTAAGGAAGCCCTTATTGAAATAATGCACACAAAGGCAATCAATGATATAAGCATAAAGAAAATCTGCGAGGTTGCCGACATAAACAGAAGCACCTTCTATCATCACTATCAGTCACCGCAGGAGCTTTATGATGAAATAATTTACGATATTGCCCTTGATATAAACGTGATACTTGAAAAGGGCAGGGCAAGAAAAGCAACGCAGACGAAAATTATTGCGGATATGCTGACCTACGTTGAGGAAAACAGAGAGCTGTTCCTTGTTATTTTAAGCGAAAAGGGTAATATCAGTATTGGTGAGCGACTTAATAAGATTATCGGTCAGTTTATAGGCGCCGATAACAGCTCTGAGCTTGCGAAATATTGCGCTCAGTTCATTTCTGCAGGCGTTGCAAATATTTTATGGATATGGCTCAATAACGAAAACCGCCTTCCCCCCAAGGACGTGGCAGGGCTTATTACCACCATTATGACTCACGGCGTCAGAAGGGCAGTTATGTTTTCTTCCGGCGGTCAGAATTTTATGATGTAAAAAATACGGTACCGTAGCCTGCGCTACAGTACCGATTTTTTATTTTACGAATCAGTTACAGCCGCATCCGCAGTTGTTCTGATTGCATCCGCAGCCGTTGTTCTGATTGCTGCATCCGTTATCGCCTGTGAGAACGAGAATGAGGATGATGAAGAGAATCCAGTAGCTGTTGCAACCGTTACCGAAGAACATTTGGTTTGCCCCCTTTCGTGCCTTCCACTACATACTATGTGAAATGAGTAAAAGAGTGCATCAATTATAATTTTTCCGTAAACAAAAAGGTATCAACCGCATCGGCTGATACCTTTATTTCTTTGTTTTCTTTTATGCAAAGTGCTCTGCCATTTTTTCTCCGCCGAGAAGGTGGAAATGAATGTGATGAACTGACTGACAGGCATCATCACCGCAGTTGTTTACGATTCTGAAGCCGTTTTCAAGTCCCTGTGACTTTGCAATTTCTGGAATTTTTGCGAAGATGTGAGCAATTACCGCACTGTTTTCTTCCGTTACGTCATAAGCCCATCTGATGTGCTCCTTGGGGATTATAAGAACGTGAACGGGAGCCTGAGGAGCAAGGTCCCTGAAGGCAAGAATCTTATCGTCCTCGTAAACCTTTGAGGAGGGGATTTCGCCGTTTGCTATTTTACAGAAAATGCAATCCATATCGGGTGCCTCCTTATTTAATCATAGCTTCAACAATGCCTGCTACTGCTGCAAGTGCATCGGCAATCTTTGTGATGTCCTTGCCGCCTGCCATAGCAGAGTCGGGCTTGCCGCCGCCTGCACCGCCTGCAAGCTTTGCGGTTTCGCGGACGATGTTACCTGCGTGTGCGCCCTTTGCAATTGCGTCCTTACCGCAGGCACAGGCAAATGAGCAGGTGCCCTTTTCTGTGTTCTTGCCGGAAACCACGATAACTGTGTCATCGGACTTTGAGGAGTCGAGCATTGTACGAAGAGCGTTTGCGTCTGCTTCACCGAGGTCTGCTGTGAGCACCTTGATGCCGCCGAATTCACCTACTGCAGTGAAAAGGTCAGCAGCCTTTGCAGCGGCGAGCTCAGAGTTAAGCTTTTCAATGGTCTTTTCCTTTGCCTTGAGGTCGTTTGAAAGAGCCATAGCCTTGTCTGCAACTGCATTCTGTGAGCACTTGAGCACTGCTGCGGTCTTTGCAAGTGAAGCATTGAGCTCGTTTACGAAATTAAGAGCATTGATACCTGTAACTGCTTCAATTCTTCTTACGCCTGAAGCAACGGAGGATTCGGAAACGATTTTGAACATACCGATTTTGCCGGTGTTTTCTGTGTGAGTACCGCCGCAAAGCTCAAGTGAGTAGCCGCCTGCGTTTACAACTCTTACTGTGTCACCGTACTTTTCTCCGAAGAGTGCCATTGCACCCATAGCCTTTGCCTCGTCGAGAGTCTTTTCTGCACTTTCAACGGGAAGGGCTGAAAGAACAACGTTGTTTACGTCCTTTTCAATCTTTTCAATTTCCTCTGTAGTAAGAGCAGAGAAATGTGTGAAGTCGAATCTCATTACGCTTTCGTTTACAAGCTGACCAGCCTGCTCAACGTGTGTGCCGAGAATATTACGAAGAGTGGCCTGAAGAAGGTGAGCAGAGGTGTGATTTCTCTTTACTGCCTCTCTGAAGCTCTTGCATACAAGAGTTTCAGCCTCGTCGCCCTTTGTTACGATACCTGCTTCAACAATACCCTTGTGGAAGAAGATGCCGTTGTTGTTCTTTGTGGTATCGGTTACCTTGAAGGTAAAGCTGCCGTTTGTGATTTTACCCTTATCACCGCACTGTCCGCCGCCCTCTGCATAGAAGGAGGTTGAGTCGAGAATAAGAACTGCTTCCTCGCCCTCACCGATGTTTTCGGCGGTTTCGCCGTCAGCGGTAAGTATAGCAATAACCTTACCCTTGCCCTTGGTGCCCTCATAGCCTGTGAATACGGTTTCGGGGATACCCTTAAGAGCTGCTGAGGAATTCTTCCATGCGTCTGCGCCTGCATCCTTACGTGCGTTTCTTGCGGTTTCCTTCTGGATCTTAATAAGTGCATTGAAGCGGTCCTCGTCAACGCTCATGCCCTTTTCCTCAAGAATTTCTCTTGTAAGGTCAAGGGGGAAGCCGAAGGTATCGGAAAGCTTGAATGCGTCGTCACCGCTTAAAATCTTGCCGTCGCAGGAGGAAATCATATCCTCAAGAAGACGAAGACCTGAGTCGATGGTCTTGTTGAAGTTATCCTCTTCAATAGCAATAATCTTAAGAATGTAGTCCTTCTTTTCTGTAAGCTGGGGATAAGCGGAGCCGCTTTCCTTGATAACTGTTTCTGCAACCTCGGAAAGGAAGGGTCTTTCAATACCGAGGAGTCTTCCGTGACGTGCTGCACGGCGGAGAAGTCTTCTTAATACGTAGCCTCTGCCTTCGTTTGAGGGCATAACACCGTCGGAAATCATCATTGTTGTGCTTCTGATGTGGTCGGTGATAACACGGAGAGATACGTCGCTCTTTTCGTTTTCGTGATATTTTACACCTGCAATTTCCATTATGTGCTTCATAATGTTCTGAATTGTGTCAACCTCGAAAAGGTTTGCAACACCCTGTGAAATGCAGGCAAGTCTTTCAAGACCCATACCTGTGTCGATGTTGGGATTTTTAAGTCTTGTGTAGTTGCCGTTGCCGTCGTTTTCAAACTGTGTGAAAACAAGGTTCCAGAATTCTACGAAGCGGTCGCAGTCACAGCCAACCTTACAGTCGGGGCTGCCGCAGCCGTTTTCAACGCCTCTGTCGTAGTAGATTTCAGAGCAGGGACCGCAGGGGCCTGCACCGTGCTCCCAGAAATTATCCTCTCTGCCAAGACGCACCATTCTGTCGGGAGATACGCCTACCTCCTTTGTCCAGATGTCGAATGCCTCGTCATCCTCATAGAAAATACTTACCCAGAGTCTGTCAACGTCCATTTCCATAACCTCTGTGCAGAATTCCCATGCCCACTTTGTTGCCTCGTGCTTGAAATAGTCACCGAAGGAGAAGTTGCCGAGCATTTCGAAGAATGTACCGTGACGTGAGGTCTTACCAACACGCTCAATGTCGGGAGTTCTTATACATTTCTGGCAGGTTGTAACTCTCTTTGAGGGAGGTGTTACCTCACCTGTGAAATACTTCTTCATAGGTGCCATGCCTGCATTGATAAGAAGAAGGCTCTTGTCGCCCTGGGGAATAAGTGAGAAGCTGGGGAGTCTTAAGTGTTCCTTTGATTCGAAGAATTTAAGATACTTTTCGCGTATCTCGTTAAGTCCTGTCCATTCCATTTTGTTCACGTTCCTTTTTTTATATATAATTTAGTTTTGCCCGAAAAAATAAAAAAGCACCTGCCACATATATCGGGACGGAAAAACCGCGGTACCACCCGATTTGTGCCAAGCACCTCTCGATATCCTTTAACGCAGAAATTACGCAGAATTCATCACTCTGTTGCCGTACAGGGGCACGGAAAAACCGATTCTGAAAACTCGCACCAACCGTTTTCTCTCTGAAAGAATACCTGAAATTCTCATCTGTACCATTGCAATTAATATATTTACAAAAGAGAGTATATTGTTTTTTTTATGATTTGTCAACCGGAAATTTCAAACTCTGCAGAAAAATTAAGGGTTTGCGCCGAAAGAGAGCGGATGTATCCGTCCTTGCCGAAGGTAACGTACACTGGCAGACCGTCAATTGTAAGGTTTGCCTCATAGCAGTCTTCCTTCTCGGTGAAAAGCCCATGATTGGTAAAAACGGAAAGCCGCAGAGCCTCAATAAGCACGTTAAGCAGGGAGTTGTTATTGAGCTCCTGCTTTGTCACCTCGTCAACTATTCCGAAAATATTTACCGTGTAGCCGCTTTCATCGGTTTTCACCTGAAAGCCCGAAAGCTCCTTGGGTACGGTGAAGGCAAGAGTTATATCGTTTTCACCAAGGCATTTTATGTCTGCCTCGAATTCCTGTGAATTCTTTATTGCTCTCATATGCACGGTGAAGCTTTTTTGGGGAAGAAAATCCTTTATGAAGGACGGCTCACTGCAGGAGCAGAAAATAAGCAGTATTGAAAACAAAGCTGTGGCTGCAAGGAATATTTTTTTCAAGCTATCACTTTCCCTGAATAATTTCAGAAAGAGCGTCGGGTATGCAATCGGTTATTCTTTCTACTGTAGCCGAGTAAGAGGTGTATTTCTTTTCGGCAATTTCACCTGCGCGTCCGTGAACGTAAGCTGCAAGCACCGCACTGTCAGTCACTGAAAGTCCCTGTGCCGCAAAGGCTGACGCAATACCTGTAAGAAGGTCACCGCTTCCGCCTCTCGACAAGGCTGAACTGCCTGTGGGATTAATAAGCACTTTGCCGTCGGGAGAGGCAATTACCGTGTTTGCACCCTTCAGAAGAACGCTTACACCGTATTTCTTTGCGAAGTCCGATGCGATATTAATTCTGTCACCGTTTATTTCAGCTACGGTTTTGCCTGTAAGGCGCGACATTTCACCGGGATGGGGAGTTAAGAGAATATCCGACTCTGACTCTTTCAGTATATCTATATTACGGGAAATTATATTTATTCCGTCTGCATCAATAATAAGCTTGCCTGTGAAGCTTTTTATAACTGCGCCCACAAGTGCCTCGGTGTCAGGTGTTACGGAAAGTCCGGGCCCGATTGCCACTGTGTTGAAGTCTTCTGCCCTTTTAAGTAATGCGGGAATTGCCTTTTTTGCAAAGCCTCCCTTTTCATTGCTGGGAAGGGGAATGAAAATGCTTTCCGTAAGAGATGCCGTGACGGCGGAATATATACTGTCGGGGAAGGCGAGTGCGGTAAGCCCTGCTCCCGCACAAAGACAGCCTCTTGCTGCAATTACGGGGGCTCCGGGCATATTATAACAGCCGCCGATTATCATAGCCTTGCCGAAGCTGCCCTTGTTTGAATCAAAGGGTCGGGAGGGAAGCATTTCCTTGATTTCCTTGCGGCTTTTTGCCTGAATGCCGTTACCTATATAGCAAAAGCCGATGGGGATTATGCTTACTCTTCCGCATAAATCACTGTAGGGCTTGAGTATATGCTCCTTTTTGAAGCAGAGCATTGAAAGAGTTTCATCGGCACTAAAGCAGGTGCAGGGAAGCTCTTTTTCTGCGGTAAGACCGCTTGGAATATCTATTGCAATTTTTACGGCATCAAAGGAATTGCATATATTGAAAATTTCATTTATGCTTTCGGGAAGCTCACCCTTGAAGCCTATGCCGAAAACCGCGTCAACTATAATATCTGCCTCTGCAAGCAGAGAAATAACCTTTTTTGTGATGCGGCTGCCGTCATATATATTTACGGTGCCGTCAATTCTTTTTCTGTTTATTTCGGAAAGCTCATCCGAGGGGGTATTGAAGCAGGTGACAACGCTTACGGATTTTTCGGCTTCCTTAAGGTATCTTGCAACAACAAAGCCGTCACCGCCGTTTTTGCCCTTGCCGCAGAGAATTACAATATTTTCTGCCGTGGGGTATTTTTTTAATATATGCTCTGCGCAGCCCATACCGGCACTTTCCATCATATCCTCATAGGAAAGTCCGTTCTTGTTTGCCTGAGCCTCCGCATTTCTTATTTCCTCGGGTGACAGTATCAGCATAGTGAGCCTCCTTGAATCTGTATACGTTTATTTTAACATTTTTAAAACAAAAAAACAAGAAGCCGTGAAAACGACTTCCTGTGAAAAATTATTTTCTTTTTTCAATTTCTTCGTCAAGGATTCTTGCTGCTGCGGCAATACATTTTTCGCAGGGGCGCTTCAGATAATATTCCGCGGTTCTGTCATCGGGCTCGGGAGAATATTTATACTCGGGGATTCCGAGAATCTCACGGCAGATGTAGGAGCCGAAAATATCTGAAAACCTATGTGCCATTTCTGCTATAAGCTTATAGTGCTGTGTTTTAAGGGATTTATCCTCAAGGTTATCATAACCCCACATATACCCTGCAACAAGACTCATTCCGCTTACTGCACCGCAGGTTTCACGAAGACGTCCCAAGCCTCCGCCGAAGGAGGAGGAAAGCCTGAGTGCGGTTTTTTCGTCAAATCCCGTAACGTCGGAGAATGCGAGAAATACCGCCTGTGAGCAGTTGCAACCGCTTCTGAAAAGCTCAACTGCCTTTTGCTCGTGAACAGTCATTTCTTATGCCTTGTTTACTGAACCGAAGAGCTCCATCTTTTCCTTAACGGTAGCCTTGATTGCTTCAAAGCCGGGAGCGAGAAGCTTTCTGGGGTCGAAGCCCTTGCCCTGAAGGTCCTTGCCCTCTTCAACGTACTTTCTTGTAGCTGCTGCGAAGGTAAGCTGACATTCAGTGTTAACGTTGATCTTGGAAACGCCGAGAGAAATAGCCTTCTTGATCATTTCCTCGGGGATACCTGTACCGCCGTGAAGAACGAGAGGCATTGTGCCTGTCTGCTCCTGAATCTTTGCAAGAACGTCAAAGTTAAGACCTGCCCAGTTTTCGGGATACTTGCCGTGGATGTTACCGATACCTGCTGCAAGCATTGTAACGCCAAGGTCTGCAATCATCTTGCACTCTGCGGGATCTGCAACCTCACCGCTGCCTACAACGCCGTCTTCCTCGCCGCCGATAGCGCCAACCTCAGCTTCAACGGAAACGCCCTTTGCTTCCGCGTCTGCGATGATCTGCTTTGTCTTTGCGATGTTTTCGTCGATAGCATAGTGTGAGCCGTCGAACATAACTGATGAGAAGCCTGCGTTCATAGCTGCGTATGCGCCGTCGTATGAACCGTGGTCAAGGTGAAGAGCAACGGGAACAGTGATGCCGAGAGTTTCGATCATACCGTTAACCATGCCAACGATTGTGTTGTAGCCGCACATATATTTGCCTGCGCCTTCGGATACACCGAGGATAACAGGGGAGTTGCATTCCTGTGCTGTAAGAAGAACTGCCTTTGTCCATTCAAGATTGTTGATGTTGAACTGACCAACTGCATATTTGCCTGCCTTTGCTTTGTTAAGCATGTCTTTTGCTGATACTAACATTGTTTTTAACCTCCGTTAATTATTTAACATTATAATTATACTGGAATTTACAGAAAATGCAAGTTTTTTTTACATATTGCATATTATAGGCAGAATATGGTAAAATTAAAGCCAATTTTAAGTCAATGCTTATAATATAAAATGAGGATGCGGGGTGAGGAGAATGTTCGGCTTTGTTGTGGCAAATCCTGAAAGACTTGACGAGGCGCAAAGAAAAAAATACAAGTCGGTTTATTGCGGCGTCTGTGAGGGCATGGGCAGAGAAAGAGGAATGCGCTACAGAATGGCGCTTACCTATGACCTTACCTTTCTTGCAATTGTTCTTTCTTCCGTAAACGGTGAAAAATATACCGAGCGTACGGGGCGCTGTCCCGTGCATCCTGCAAGGAAAAGAGTATTCTCCGAAAATTCCTTTACACGTTATGCGGCAGATATGAATATTGCCCTTGCATACTATAAATATCTTGACGATAAAAAGGACGACGGCTCGGTGACGGCATCCCTTAAGGCAAGGCTTTTCGGGCAGGAGGCAGAAAAAATAAGGGAGCGTTATCCCGATAAGTGCAGGCTTATTGCAGAGTGTCTTCGTGAGCTTGAGGCGGTTGAGTCTGCAGATGTGCAGATTCCCGACGTGCCGGCAGATATATTCGGAAAAATTCTCGGAGGTATTTTTGCCTTCGGGGACGAAGCTCACAGAGCGTCATTGTACGAATTCGGATACAGCCTCGGAAAATTCATTTACGTGATGGACGCGGCTGTTGACCTGAAATCAGATATAAAGAAAAGGCGGTACAATCCGCTTATAAGATATTCCTTCTCCGATACGGGAGAGATTCTTGAAATGCTTATGGGTGACTGTGTAGAAAAATACAGAGTTCTTCCCGTGGGTGAGGATAGGGGAATAATAGAAAATATACTTTTTTCGGGAGTATGGACAAAATATACTTCACGGAAAGAAAGGAAAGAAAAGTGAACAGAGATCCTTATGAGGTGCTGGGAGTTTCAAGAGGCGCTTGCGAAGAGGAAATTACAAAAGCCTACAGAAGGCTTGCAAAAAAATATCATCCCGACTTGAATCCGGGGGATAGCACGGCAGCGGAGAAAATGAGTGAAATCAACGCCGCATACGATATGATAAAAAACGGTGAGGCTTCGCGTCAGTCCTACGGGGCATCGGGCGGCTCATCGGCAAGAGGCTACGGCTATAATCCCTTCGGCGGTGCAGACCCCTTCGGCGGCTTCAATTCCTCGGGGCAGAGCTACGGCACGGACGATGCGGCAAGAATGGAGTCTGTAAGAGTGCTTCTTAACAGTGGCAGATATCATCAGGCACTGTCCCTTCTTTCTTTTATCGGTACGAGAGATGCGCGCTGGTATTATTATAATGCTGTTGCAAATTACGGCATAGGGCAGCGTATAGCCGCACTTGAAAGTGCAAAGACTGCATTTGAGCGGGAGCCCTTCAATGAGGACTACAGAGCGCTTTACGAAAAGCTTTCGGGCAGGGGTAATGAATACAGGGAGGAAAGCGTTGGATACGGACATCCGAGATTCAGGCTTCCGTCAACCTGTCTTTGGTGCTGCATAATTGACTGCCTCAGTATGCTCTGCTGTGAGGGCAGCGGCTTTATGCCGTTTTTCTTCTGTTGTTAGAAAGGATAGACTATGAATAATTTACGTGAAAAATTTATACGCTTTATGTACGGCAGATACGGCTTCGACCAGCTTGGAAGAGCTATGATGCTTGCAGGACTTGTTTTCGGCGTGCTTTGTATGTTCCTAAGATTTCTGCCGACCTTTATTCCGTACTATGTCTGTTCATTCCTCAATACCTTCTTCTACGTATGGGCAGTGTTCAGAATTTTATCAAGAAACACATATAAAAGAACCCTTGAAAATGAGAAATATCTGCGTCTGAGAAGCAGGGTTATGCCTCTTTTTGATGATAAAATCAAGAGTGCCAAGGACAGAAATTATATCTATAAAAAATGCCCTAAGTGTTCATCCAAGCTGAGGCTCAAGAGAATAAAAGGCAAGCACGTGACAAAATGCCCCAAATGCGGACAGAAATTCAACGTATGGGTTTTTATCGAATATAAGGATAATACTCCGTACGGCGGCACGTACTGAAAATAAAATCTGTTTTTACACAAAAAAGCTTGATTTTGCTATTGCGTAAAAACTTTTTTTGTGATAATATGTAGCGTGCGACATATTTCAGGAAAGGAGAATAATTTTGCCTGAAAATTTACATATGGGTCCGCTAATAAGACTGCTTAACAAGGAGTTTGAACAGCTTCATTCCGAGAAAGCTGAAAGCTTGGGGCTTACACCTTCTCAGCTGTTTGTGCTTCATTATATTGCAAAGCATCAGGGCGAAAATATCTGTCACAGGGATATTGAAAATCAGTTTGAGCTTTCCCATGCTACCGTGTCGGGAATAATCTCAAGGCTTGAAGCCAAGGGCTTTATAAAATGCCATGCCGATGAAAATGACAGACGCTACAGAAACATCCTTATAACAGAAAAAGCACTGTGCTGTGAGGATGAAATGAAAAATCATATAGATATGTACGAACAACAGCTTGTGAAGGGCTTTTCCGATGAGGAAAAACTGCTTCTCCACGGATTTGTTGTCCGTCTGCTTGAAAATATAGGCATAAAATTCAGCAATTTCAGGGAGGAAAGAAAATG
>JAZTWN010000015.1:0-4920 GCA_045635905.1 Acutalibacteraceae bacterium | reverse complement strand
CTGTTTGTATCGGCAAGAACTTTAGTGTCTGCCATATCGATTGTTACAATACCTCTGTAAATCTCTTCCTGTAAGAGAGCAAAGATAGCCTCTACTGCAGCTGCGCCGCCGTTATAGCTGCCGGGAAGCTGAGTTGAATAGTAGAGAGTATTGCCGCTTTCTTCAACAGTCGTGTACTGTGCAAGATACTCAAGAAGATCAAGGTTAAACAGACGACCGCCGAGCTCTTTATTTTCTTTGAGTGTACCAACGTTTCCGTCGTTATCCTCAAGAGGAATAATGATGTCTGTTGTATTGTCGCCGCTGTAGGTCGGAATCATACCGAGAGCATCGTAAATAAGACCTGCAACGTATCTGTAAGCATCTGTTGCGGGAAGAAGTGCAAGAGCACAAATCTTCTCGTACATTTTTGCTGTTGCATTATCAACAGTCTTCTGGTCTGCATTGACAGCTTCAATATATGCCTGTCTGTTTTCAGCGTTCCAGCATACACCGTACATTGTAGCATTCTGGATAATGCTGCCTTTTACTGCTGCTGCAGCAGGACCGTTACCAAGTGAATAGTTTGAATACTCAAGATATGCATATGAATTATTCAGCTGCTGTACAAGAGCTTCGTATGTTGCATCTTTGAACCAGCCGCCGTAATTGCTGCCTGTAACAGTTGAATTGGGATCAGATGCAAGATAGTATTTTGTGCCGTTTCGATCGAGGTCGGTACCGTAACCACTGTTGTACCATTCACCGTCAAATCTGACCTGGCTATCCATTGTGTAATGGAAAAGTGCACCGTCGCCGGCAACATCTACAGATCCGTTAGAATCAGCAAGAATGTATACCTTACCGTCATCATTACGAACTGCTGTGTTTGTGAGCCAGATAAGTGCATTTGCATCATGCGACGCTACCGCACCGATAGCATCTGCGTAAATGGGTGAATAACCGCTCAACATACCGATTATTTCTGAACCGACACATACTATGTTATCTTCGTTATAATATGTCTCGCCTGAGCCCTCATCTACCTGAGGTACAAAATATTTGGTATCATCATAACGCACTTCATCATCAAGCTTGATACCAACCGTACTGTCAAGCTGGCTGATTGTCGGCCAGTTTTCAGCCATACCGAATATACCGGGGTAACCATCTTCGATATTACCATCGATCTGGTATTTTACACCCTCGAGCAACTGAGCATTGAACATGGGTATACTCTTGGTATAAAGCGGATTTGCTGCAGCATATTGGTACTGAACCTTTACAGGAATCTCAGTTGAGAAATAATCGTACATTCCCTGTCTCATATCAAGACCGAAGCCTGCATACTGAGCGGGAGTTGTTGTGAGATACTCATACAGCTGAACTGCAATTGTGTTAATTGCTTCCATCGCTGTATTGTAAACGATAAGAGTACCTGTTGAAGTATCAGGATAGCTGCTGCCAACCTCGATCATACCTGAGCCGAGAATTGTATAGAGAGCGTTAAGCTTAGCCTGAATAAAGGCGCTCTGATCATTACGGATCTGCTGCTCATGAGCATTGATAACTGTGCCTTCAGCAACAGTCTGGTACTCTGCAACATATGTGCCGGTACCGTCACCGTTGAACTGATAATCACCTGCGATAAATTCGTTAACAAGGTCTCTTATACCTTCTGTGAATTCATTGTTTTCATCCAGGTCAAGTCTCTTGGTCTGGAGATTTTCGTACATATACTTGATTTCACTAAGCTTGTTGAGCAGCTCTGCACGCTTTGTGACGTTGAGCTCTTGCTCGAGATACTCAGAAACGAATCTTGCCCAGAGTGAAGTTATTTCAGAAACATCACCGTAGGGTGAAAGATACTTATAACCTATTTCAGGAGCTGTGAGAACACGTCTGCCATCATCGAGAACCTGAACCTCACTGTTATTGAATGTGAGAACCTCAAAGGTTGTGGATTCAAGATTCATAATCTTGTCGCCGATGTCCTGAATCTGTGCCCATGTGTTGTCATCAAGACCTCTCCATGCAAGAACATTTCTTGTTTCGTAAATAGCTCTTGTATAGGTGTTGATTGTATCCTGATCCTTAGCTGTAAGGTTTCTGGGAACAATGTTTGCGTTAGTAGCGTTTATATAATTGTTATAATAAGGTGTCCATGTATCTTCTGTGAAATACTGGGAACCTGCTGTGTTATTAAGAGTGAAAGTACCGTCGCCGTTATCAAGCCATACCTCGCCGATAAGCATCTGAGCACCTTCGGATTCACCGGAGAATGCAGTGCCAAGTTCTGTATCAAGGTATGAGTAATCAGCGGGAGCGTACTTAAGACCCTCATCTTCTGCTATCTTGTTGAGTGAGCCGTAGAATGAGCCGTCCTCAGCAAGAAGGAAGATTGTGTTAGCGATATCAGTGTTTTCAATGATATCGAATACCCACTGGTCAATCTGATCCTGAGTTGTTGCGTCTGTAACAACTGCTGCTTCAAGAGCTGCAACGAGCTGTGCAACAGATTCGTCAGTGAAGATAGGAGCGGTTTTCTCTGTGCCGTCACCTGCAACAACAGTAAACTGCTTAACTGTTACGCCATCTGCCTCGTAGAGTTCACCCTTAGCGTACTCAACAGCATCGTTAAGAGCTGCGAGGAACTGGCCGCCTTCAACAAGAAGGTATCTCTCGTCACGGTCTGCACCGTCGTAATCCTTTGCGCCGGAGTCACTTACAAGACCGACTGCTGCCCAGATTTCGTCAGCGATTGTACCGTCGACAACTGTGCCTGCACCGTCGTTATAACCTGTGACTGTCGGGTCTGTATTCCAGAGAGTAATCTTGTTAGCTGCTGCGGTAGTAACAACGTTTGTAGCGGCTGCAACTGAATCAGCGGAATACTTTGTTGTGTTTGTGACCTTGTCTCTGCCGTTCAGCTGGAGCGGGTCGTAAGCAGCCTTTGCACTCTGGCTGAGCTTTGTGGTTGCGTTCATAGCTGCCATTGTTACCTGAGCGGGAACGAAGGAAGCAGCATTAAGCTCGTTATAAAGGTTTTCAATAAGCTGGTTGTATACTGACTGACCCTGTTCAGCTGTAAGGTTGAGACCATCATACAATGCCTTAGTCTGGTAGATTGTGTTGATGGACTGGCCGTTTGCCGCGTAGATTGTAGCAGGATTGAAGCCTGTGTAAACAGCATTGAAGTAAGATGTCATTGTACCTGAGTCGGAAATTGTGATGGTATCGCCTGCGTTCTCGTTGAGGTGGTTGATGATACCGTTCCAACCGTCAAGGTAAACGGGAGCCTTTGTGAGAGAACCCATAATGCTATTGAAGTTGTTTATAGCATCAACGTACAATAAGTAATTCTCACCAAGATTCTTGTCAGCTAAATCGGCAATAGTCTTATCAACGAGTGCCCTTGCCTGTGCGATAGCATTTTCATCGTAGAGCGGACGCTCAACCCAGCCAAGCGTACCGTCTTCTTTGATGATACGTACTGTAACCTTTTTTTCCTCTGCTGTAAGAATTTCACCGTTAAGCTTAGTAAGAATTTCTTCATAGGTATCTCCATAGCCACCGACTGTACCTTCGTAGTCGCTTACCTTCTTGTGCTGAAGTCTGTAGTAAGCAACAACAAGATCGTAAGCAGCCTTGTTGACAGTACCCTCAAGAGATGTGCCGTCAACAGCGATGGGCTGGCGGTATGTGGGTGACTCAGGATCCTTATCAACTGTGAACTGTGCACCCTGTACGTCAACGTAGTAGTCGCCTGCGGGAACCTGATTACCGTAGTGTGTAAGGTTTACGGCAACCTTCTCGCCGTCAAATTCTGTTGTGTTGAAGAATGCGAGAGCGTTCTTTCTTGCAGTTTCATACTGTTCCCAGTTGGAGTACCAGTCTGAACCGTCAAATTCTTCGCCGATGAGCCACTTACCGCCGTTGTAGTTACCTGAACCGTACTTATCGTACATGGGAATCCAGGTCTTGTTAAGAAGAAGCTCAAGTGTTCTTACGTTAGCCTTGTTGATGTTTGCGGGGTCGGTGTTTTCGTTATACTTTGCCATGAAAGCATTTACTGCATTTGTGTATGCCGCAATGCTTTCAGCCATGGGCTTACCTGCAAAGTCCTTAACACCTGTGTTTGCATCGTTATCAAGAAGGCCGCCGAGTGTGGTGATGTATGCCTGCGTGTAATAAGGATGGTCATTGAAAAGCGGCTCGTTACCTGCAACAGCTGCATAGCTTGCAGGGTCATTAGCTCTGAGTGCAAATACCTTGACCTGCTTATCTTTAACGATGTTGTAATATCTTTCTGCCTCTGCATTGATTTCTGCAAATGACGTCTTGCCGAGGATTGCGTTCTCTTCGTTGACGTTGAATTCATCCATCGGGCGGAGCTGGAGAGCAGCTCTCTTCTGGTAGATTTCCTGAGTCAATGCGTTGATAGCGCCCTGATTTTCTTCAAGAGTTGCGCCGTCAATGATGCCGGGCTGTGCAGACTTGACTTTAAGGTAAGCTTCCCATGAGTCAGCTGTATACCACTGTGCACCGTCTGTAAGAACGTTGCCGTTTTCATCATAGATTACGTAACCTGCAAGAGCATTATACTTGTTTGTGCCTTTTTCATAATCCGCAGGAGTTGTCTTCTGGATTTCGAGCTGGCTCATATCGTAGCTTGCAGGAACAAGCTTATCATAGTAGTAGTCAACTGAAGCGATGTCGGGCAGGATTTCAGCCTCAACATAGAGAGCGAGAATCCAGTCTGCTTCGGAGTTTGTTGACTGATATGTGCTTGATGAGTCGGCAATCTGCTTCTCATAGGCGCCAACAAAGCCGTAACCAACATCGCCCCATGAAGCATCGGTCCACAGTTTGAGCTGTGTGACGTTTTCTCCTGCGCCGTTTGTTACCCAGACACCGGTGTTTGTGTTGCCCTTGTTATAT
>JAZTWN010000014.1:0-34633 GCA_045635905.1 Acutalibacteraceae bacterium | reverse complement strand
CTTATTCCGGAAACATTCTCCCGGTTAACAGGAAGGATGTTCCCGAAAGAGATTGTGTTTTTGTTCAAATCAGCGAATCACAGGTCGGCAGGGCAGTACGCACAAAGGATTGGAAGTATTCTGCCAGAGCACTCGGATCGGGAAATACTAAACACAGCGCACTGGTTTATTATGATGATTTTTTATATGACCTGAAAAACGATCCTGCCGAAAAACATAACCTTGTAAATAATAAAAATTACCTTGATACTCTGCGAAAAATGAGAGGGTTGCTTGCAAGAGAAATGGTTAATGCCGGTGAGAAAAAACCGATATTTTTCAAGCCCTTGAAAGTAAGAAGCTTTTGATTTTATTCGATTGCAGATAATAAAAGGTACAACTGTATATTTTAATTAAGGGTGTACCGTTTTTGTGAGTGAAGAGTTTTTTGTAAAGCTTGAATAAAAATAAGAAATTAAGCAGTCACCATTTGATACTTTGATTGCACAACACCTATAAGATTTTGCACAACACTGCGAAAATTTTGCACAACGCTAAATCCTTGTATCAAAATTAGATGTGGTTCCCAAAAATAAAAGCACTTCGAAAGAAGTGCTTTTATTTTTGGCAATGAAGCGTGCTTCGCACATGAAAAATGAAGCAGGGTTTCGCCTCATGAAGCGCACCTGCGGTGCACGGATTATTTAGAGCACGCTTTGCTTCATGCGAGCGACAGCAAGTGCTTCACGGAAGCCGTAAGCCGTTAAACGGAATTGACATTTTAGCTTTCGTGCTATACAATATTCCGGTGATGGTATAATAGAATCTATACCCGGGTAACGATATGCCGGATTACAATGACGTTCGTTCAGTTTTTTACACGAAAGCATTTTTTTGTTAAGCGGTCAAAAGGAGTAAAAAATGATAAATCAGGAAATTAAAATAGCATTTGAGGCGTTTGAAAGAGGCGGAAATATTGTAAGAACAGAACAGTTTACCGCAGGTCTTATCAATGCAACATATCTTATTGAAACTGATAAAAACGAAAAATATATTCTTCAGAAAATTAACACCTTTGTGTTTAAAAATCCAGCAGAGCTTATGCATAACATTGTCGGTGTAACAAAATACATTACAGAAAAAATAAAAGAAACAGGCGGAGATTACAAAAGAGAAAATCTCAATTATCTGCCCTGCTTCACCGGTGAATATTACTACAGTGATGAAAACGGATGTGCATGGAGATTATACATCTACGTTGATGATGCTTTGACCTACAATAAGCCTGAAAGCAGCGATACCTTCAGAAATGCAGGCAAGTCCTTCGGCAGATTTATGAAGCTTCTTGACGGATATCCCGCTGAAACCCTTCACGAAACAATTAAAAATTTCCACTATACTCCTGCAAGATACGAAAATCTGCTCAAGGCAGTAGCTGATGACAAAAAGGGCAGAAAAGCCTTGTGTGAAGAGGAAATTAAGTTTGCAACCGACCGCAGGGCTGATACACACAGGCTCACTGACCTTATTGCAGAGGGACTTCTGCCTTTAAGGGTTACTCATAATGATACAAAGCTCAATAACGTTCTTTTCGACATTAAAACAGATAAGGGCATCTGCGTAATTGACCTTGATACGATTATGCCCGGACTTTCACTTTATGATTTCGGCGACAGTATCCGCTCAGGGGCAAACAAGGTTGAGGAAGACGAGGCTGACCTTTCAATGGTAGGTATTGACCTTGAGCTTTTCGAGGCTTATGCAGACGGCTTCCTCAGTGAAACGGCCGGAAGCCTTTGTGATGCAGAAATTGAAAATCTTGCCTTCGGTGCAAAGCTTATGACCTTTGAATGCGGTATGAGATTCCATACCGACTACCTTGAGGGTGACGTTTATTTCAGAACAACTCATACAGAGCATAATATAGTAAGAGCAAGAAATCAGTTCAGGCTTGTGGCTGATATGGAAGCACATATGGACGAAATGAATGCAATAGTAATGAAATACAGTGAAAAATATAAGGGCTGAGATAACGTACATATAAGCCGTAATTATTCAAAAAATTCAAAGCCACCGATTCAATTATAAACGAATCGGTGGCTTTAACCATGCTGTATTTATTGTGTATTGATTTCGTACGTGTTTTTGTCCAGATCAATAACAATTGACGTGCCGTCAGAATAGGTTGCTTTTTGCTTGCGGTAGCTGCCGAGAAATTCGTGCTTTACTATCTCTTTATTATAAAGCTTTGCCTGCAGCTCGCAAAGAGGCTTAATCCGCTCAAGCTCCTTCTTCAGGTCTGCATCATTCATCATGCCTATATCAGCGGTATGGTTATCTGTTCCTATTTTACAAAGAGAATTTCCGTACGGATGAAGATAAGGCATACCTGCATTCAAGGCACCGTACAAATCGCCGTCTTCACCCTTGGGAATACCCCAGTTATTAAACCAATTCCACGGAACTATAATGCAATCATGGTAAACCAGATTGCCGAGAGGTACGGGAATGCCTATGGCTTTGCCGTTTTCCTGGGGTTTTTTAATGCGTGAGGACCGTGATGAACAAGGGTAAGATGATTAAGAAGCTGCATATCGGGCTCTTCTGAAGACATTATCAAGCCCTTGTCGTTGAGGTAATCAAAGCATTCCCCTCTGAGCTTAATGCTTTCTTCTCTTGTAAGCTTGCGCAGAGGAGCTCGTTAGTGCCGTTCTTGTCGTAAAACTGTGATTTTTCGTTGATTTTAGAAAAGATTTTATGATGAAGAACAGGAGTGACGATGATATTTTTTATGTTGGGATTTTTTGAAATTTTCTCGTCAAGAGTAATTAACCCGTTACTGTCACAGGCGAAAATCTCGGCGAACACACTTTGACATTCAAAGTAATCAAGAAATAAACGCAGTTGCACTACTTTTGCGGGAAAAATTCTGTTGTTGCGGAAAATTTTTCGTTAAACATCAAATATCTGTCCCTTTTATGCGTCTTATAGGGTGAAGGACAATATAAAAGGAGGGAATTTATATGAAAAAGCTTATTGCATTACTTCTGACAGCTCTTATTGTGTCTGCCTGTATTCCTTGCACCGCATCAGCTTATGTGTTATATGATGCAAACACCGATGGAAAAACACGGGCAGATGATGCAAGGCTTGTGCTTCGCTGCTCCGTGGGGCTTGAGGAAGCTACCGCAGAGAGGATCCGTATTGCCGATACGGATTCTGACGGGAGGCTGACAGCCGCGGATGCCCGTAATGTACTCAGATATTCGGTGGGCTTATCCGAAGAAAGCATAAACGGAAGCTATGCTCTTGATTCTCTCATCATAAAGGTAAAGAGTGAATATGTGATTGATGACAGCTTTGAAATTGCTTTTCTTTACAATAAAATGGTAAGGGATTATGAAATTCTTTTAAAAGCGCCCGACGGCGGCTTGTTTGTTACCGTGTATCTTAAAATTCCCGGCAGAAAAAATCTTTTGAGTCTTAAGGAATACTATGAGGGAATTGATGCGGTGGAGTATACGGAATTCAATTGGATTTCGCAAATCAGCTGAAAACCTTTTGTGAATAAAAAACGGCATAGGTCTTTTGCAGACTTATGCCGTAAATTTTTACTTTGTCAATTCAATTGCATACATATACTGACACTTTACTTCATCGGGATTGATGGCAGGGAAGTTGATTTTAAGCTTACCGCCGTCATTTTCCGTTGTAAGAGGGGCATCGTGGGCGAGAAGACTGGCTTTGATGCTTTCGTCGTAATCCACTTCTGAAAGAGTAATACTGCCGAAGGGGAAGCGGTTGATGATAGCGTAAACATTGTCGCCCTTTTTGGTGTAGTAGATATCCTTCTGAGGCTTCTTTGTGTAGCAGCGTGTGCCGTAAATTGCATCGCCGTTAACGTTGAGCCACTCACCGATCTGTAAAAGTCTTTCCTCCATAATTACGGGAATTGTACCGTCAGCGGCAGGACCGATATTAAGAAGGAAGTTGCCGCCCTTGGATACAAGCTCCACGAGCATTTCAATAAGCTCCTTGGCGGAAAGATAATCCTCCGTGTTTTCAATCCTGTTGAAGCCGAAGGAGCGACCGATGCCTCTGCATTCCTCGAAGGGACGGTCAAGCTCTACATCCTCAATTTTTCTGCCCTCTTCGATGTAGCCGTATTCCGTAGTAAAATTGCCGCCGAGTCTGCCCCTTGTTTCCTTGCCCCAACGGTCATTGGGTACAATATAGTCTTTTACGGGGGATTCATTGTAAAGCCAGGTTAAAAATTCCGTTGAATGCCAGGTGGAGCTGGGATGATCCCACTCACCGTCGGTGAAAAGGGTAGAGGGCTCATATTTTGTGATAAGCTCCTTGAGCATAGGATGAAGGTGCTTGAGGGCATATTCCTCGGGATCCTTGAGATAAAGGGGATGGAACCACTCGTAAACTGAATGATAAACACCGAAGCGCACACCCGTATCCTTCATAGCCTCCTTGAGCTCCATACAGAAATCTCTGTGAGGACCTACGTCAGCGGAGTTCCAGTTCCATGCGTGGTCGGACTTGAAAAGGCAGAAGCCGTCGTGGTGCTTTGATGTGATATTTATATATTTAGCACCCGATTTCTTAAAGAGGTCAGCCCACTGCTTTGCATCAAAAAGCTCAGCCTTGAAGCCTTCAACAAAATCGGCATACTTGTAATTTTTGCCGTAAACGCTTTCGTGCCAGTCCTTTGTGGTAAGCTCGGGCTGCTTTTCTATCTGCCACTGATACCATTCGGCATACTGACCCTTTGCGGTGTATGCAGGCACGGAATAAAGTCCCCAATGAATGAAAATGCCGAATTTTGCATCCTCAAACCATTCGGGCACGGGACGGGAATTGAGAGATTCCCAGTTGTTTTCGTATTTCATAGTATTTCTCCTTGGAAAATATTCTTCTCCTATTATAATGTCAGTTGTAAAAATATGCAAATATTTTTTTCTCAGCTATTGCGGAAAGCCTTCAGTTTGTTTATAATATAATATATTTTTATTCGCGAGGTTAAATTATGATTGACGGCAAGATAAAAGCACTTGTGAATTATGCCATTGAGGAAGGTCTTATTGCGGCAGAGGACAAAACCTATTGCATCAACGGAATTATAGCTATTTTCGGCAAGAATGATTTTGACGCTTCCTGTGAGGCAGCCTCAGGTACAGTAGCAGAGCTTCTTGATGCTCTTTGTGACGAAGCGGTTGAAATGGGGCTTATTGATTCAGGCTCAGTTTCAAGGGATCTTTTTGATACGAAAATTATGGGTGTGCTCACTCCCAGACCCTCTGAGGTTATAAAAGCCTTCAGAGAGCTTTATAATGAAGCTCCCGAAAAGGCAACCGATTGGTATTATAAATTAAGCGGTGACACAAACTATATCCGCCGTGACAGAATTGCAAAGATTCTCAAGTGGCAGCAGACGGGAGAATACGGCACAATCGATATTACCGTAAACCTTTCAAAGCCCGAAAAGGACCCCAAGGCTATTGCAGCTGCAAAGAATATGCCTCAGGTAGGCTTCCCCAAGTGTATGCTCTGTCGTGAATGTGAGGGCTATGCAGGAAGAATTGATTTCCCTGCACGTCAGAATCACAGAATTATTCCCATTACAATCAACAACAGTGAATGGTTTATGCAGTATTCTCCCTACGTATACTACAACGAGCACTGCATTGTTTTCAACGGTAAGCACACTCCCATGACAATCGACAGAAGCGCATTCGCAAAGCTTCTTGAGTACGTTACCGAATTCCCTCACTATTTCCTCGGCTCGAATGCCGATCTGCCCATTGTAGGCGGCTCAATTCTTTCACACGAGCATTTCCAGGGCGGTAAGTATGAATTTGCTATGGAGCGAGCTCCCATTGAAACAGAGGTTTCCTTCGAAGGCTTTTCCGACGTGAGAGCAGGTCTTGTAAAATGGCCTATGTCCACAATCCGTCTTCAGTCAGAAAATAAGGAGAGCCTTGTTGAGCTTTCGGATAAGATTCTCAAAAAGTGGAGAAACTACACTGATGAGAGTGCATTTATTTTTGCAGAAACCGACGGCACTCCTCACAATACCATCACTCCTATTGCAAGAAGAAGGGGAGAGCTTTTTGAAATGGATCTCGTTCTTCGCAACAACATAACAACCGACGAGCATCCTCTCGGTGTATATCATCCTCACGCAGAGCTTCACCACATCAAAAAGGAAAACATCGGTCTTATTGAGGTTATGGGTCTTGCAGTTCTTCCTCCCCGACTCAAGGATGAGCTTGAGGCTCTTGAGAAGGCAATTCTTGAAAAGAAGGATTTAAGAGCCGACGACCTTACAAGGGAGCACGCAGACTGGGCTGAGTCATTTATGGGTGACTATGAATTTACCGCGGAAAACTGTATGGACATCCTTAAAAATGAGGTAGGCAAGGTGTTTGCTACCGTCCTTGAGCACGCAGGTGTTTATAAGCGTGACGAGGAAGGCAAGAAGGCATTTATGAGATTTATTGAAAGTGTTTGACAATAAATATTATTTGTGATAACATTATTTTGTAAAAAGATTGTTTAAGGAGTTAACAGTATGAAAAATATCAGAAAAACTCTCAGCATATTGCTTGCTGCCATGATGCTTATGTGTGCGTTTACCTTTGCCGTATCTGCTGAATGCAAGCACGAATATGAAGGCACAAACGTTTCTCCCAACTGTGTTGATTCAGGCTACACAGTATACGTATGCTACCTTTGCGGTGATTCCTATAAGGATTATTCCGACGGTGCACCTGCTCTCGGTCACGACTACAGTGTATGGACCCCCGTTGACGAAGCAACCTGTACCTTAGAGGGGCACGAGCAGCGAGACTGCTTCCGTTGCGGCGCATCAGAAATCAAGACTACCTCCGTGCTTCCTCACGCTGACGTGAATAAGGACAATCACTGTGACCTTTGCGGAAAAGAGCTTGATTCCGATTTCAAGGTAAGCCCCTTTGACTGGCTTGTTGCCTTCTTCAAGGCAATCGGTGATTTCTTCCGTGAAATCTTCGCATAATAATAAAACATAAACAAAGCAGGGAAGCCGTTACAGCTTCCCTGAATTTTTTTACTTTGAAATTATAATACGTTGCCGTTCTTGTCGAAAAGAGGAAGATGTTCAAGATATTTTATATCCTCTCTGTCTTTTGCGTCGCCCTCGGCAAGAATTGCAAGCTTGCCGCAGATAATTCCGCCTGCTTTTTCAACAAGCTGCTCAATAGCATAAAGTGATTCACCTGTTGAGATAACGTCGTCAACAATAAGAATTCTTTTGCCCTTCATAAGCTCGGCATCGGCAGTATCAAGGTAAAGCTTCTGCTCCTTTGCGGTTGTGATTGAGCGTACGTCAACCTCAAACACCCCTGTCATATAAAGCTTAGGAGCCTTTCTTGCAAGGAAATATTTCTTGTCGCCGTTCTGTCTTGCCATTTCGTGCACAAGGGGGATTCCCTTTGCTTCGGCGGAAATAAGATAGTCGTATTCGGGGGCAATATCAAGAAGAGCCCTTGCTGATGCTACGGTAAGCTCTTGGTCACCGAAAATAACGAAGGCACCTATCATAAGATTTTCATTAAGAGGGCAAAGAGGAAGATTTCTTTCGCAGCCTGCTATATTCATTGTATAATGCATAAAATTCATCCTTTTCAGATTATTTTCAATGTAATTATACAACCTATGGGCGAAATAAGTCAACCCAAAAAGTCCTCAATAAGACTCATAAGCTCCTCCTCAGAGGAAACGGTGATGCCGTTTTTTAATTTTTTTCTGTCGCCATCCGGAAGAGAAGAGATATTTGTTGCGATGATGCTTTCTATTATATTGCCTTCTGAAGAAAAAACGGCAAGACCGCCGTGATGCTCTTTCAGCGTGTAGGTGATGTTATTTTCCTTGTCAGGATAAAAATGCGTGCCAACAACAAGAAGACAGATAAGGCAGAGCGACAGAAAAACGTATACGGGTCTGTGGTTTTTAAGCAAGGAATCACTTCTTAATATATTTTTAAAAAATATTTGGTAAAAATTTTAAAAATATACTAAACATTTTGAAAAAGATGTGATATAATGCTTTCTGTATAGATATAAATTGCAATTTTAGAAAAAAAGGATGGTTGCATTGAATAAAGCAAATACGTCTTCTGCAAAGAAGAGAAGAAAAAAGAAAAAGCCTATGAGCAGAGGGCTCACCGCCTTCCTTACAGCCTTTCTTATGGTATTTATGATCGGCGTGCTCACAGTAGGAATTATAGTTATTGATATCTTCACGGATGTCGGTCTTATCAATATCGGTCACAATCCTGATAACGATATTGCAGGCGTTGACTACATAGACCTTGATAACTATATCGCAAATCAGAGTCAGACCACAATTATATACGGCTATGATGCTGACGGAAACGAGGTTGAAATTGCCCGTCTTCACGGTGAAGAAAACCGTGAATGGGTAGATCTTGAGGACGTATGTCAGGATCTTCAGGATGCGGTTGTTGCTCTTGAGGATAAGCGCTTCCCCACGCATAAGGGTGTTGACTGGATAAGAACCATCGGTGTTGTAGCGAAATACAGCTTCTCACAGGGCGGCTCTACTCTTACTCAGCAGCTTATCAAAAACCTTACGGGTGAAAATGCAGGTACCTTCGTAAGAAAGTACAAGGAAATCAAGAATGCCCTTGCTCTTGAGCAGCACTACGATAAGGACCAGATTCTTGAAGCATATCTCAATACCATTTACCTTGATATGGGCTGCTACGGTATAAAGACAGGTGCAGAATATTATTTCAATAAGGACGTAAGTGAGCTTACCCTTATGGAAAGTGCAATTCTTGCATCTATTACCAAGGCTCCCCGAGGCTACAATCCCATTGTGAATTACGAGGCAAACCGTGAAAGAGCAATCGGCTGTCTTAACTATATGATTTCCGAGGGCTATATCACTCAGGAGGAATATGACGCTGCTATTGCAGAGGAGGTTATATTCTACGGTGATACAAGAGAGCGTGACGAAAGCTACGTTGACGAATCAGAGGTAATGGTAACAACCGAGTATAACTCCTACTACGTTGACCTTGTAATCGACCAGATTATTGATGACCTCAAGGAGCAGTACGGCTATACTGAATCAGAAGCCTTCCGTAAGGTATATTACGGCGGTCTTAAGGTTTACGCTGCACTCGATCTTGATATTCAGGATGAAATTGAATACGTTTACGAAAACAGAATAACCTTCCCCAAGGAGGATGACACGGAAGAGGATCCCGCAATTCAGTCCTCAATGGTAATTCTTGACTATGACGGAAGAATTGTTGCAACCGCAGGCCGTCTTGGTAAGAAGACGGGTGACCGTACCCTTAATATCGGTACAACCTCACCCCGTCAGCCCGGTTCAACAATCAAGCCCCTTTCAGCTTATGCTCCCGCTATTGAGCTTAACTACTACACCTGGTCAAGCTACATTCCCAATTACGGTATTGCTATCCGCGGTGAGGAAAAGGCATGGCCCACAAACTACGGCGGTGTTGCCGGTAGTGTGGATGATCTCAAGAATCTTCCTCAGGCTATTGCTCCCTCACTCAACACTATCCCTGCACGAATCATTGACGCTATCACTCCCACCACAAGCTACCGCTTCTTACGAGATCGCTTCAAGATTTCCACTCTTGTTGAGGGTGACGCAGACTATGCACCTCTTGCAATCGGTGCTATGAACTACGGTCTTACCTGTCTTGAGATGGCAGCGGCTTACGTAACCTTCGGCAACGGCGGTGTATATTATGAGCCCTGGTGCTATTATAAGGTTACAAATGCTGCAGGTGACGAGGTTATTCTTGAGCCCGACAGAGAGGGTGAGCAGGTTATCTCCTCAGGTACTGCAGACGTTATGCTACAGCTTCTCAAGTGCGTTGTTACTTATCCCAACGGTACCGGTGGTGCTTATGCGGTAAGCGGACAGGAAAACTGGGCAAAATCAGGTACAACCTCCGACAACAAGGATAAATGGTTTGTTGGCGGTACAGGCTACTACGTAGGCTGCGCATGGACCGGCTTTGAAAAGGTACAGAAGGCAATCAATACCTCCTACTACGGACAGAATCCTGCAGGTAAGGTATATAAAGAGGTTATGACCAGAATTCACGACGGCCTTGAATATATGGGCTTTGAAATGGGTGACGAGGTTGTAAGACGCTCATACTGTACCGGCACGGGTCTTCTTGCAAGTGCCGACTGTCCCTCAGCTACAGGCTGGTACAAGGTAGATTTCCTTCCCGGCGTATGTAAGGGCTGCTCAGGCGGCGGCTCACAGGGCGGCGAGGGTGATGCTCCCGAGTATGATATCCCCGAATTTTAATAGGTGAAAATATGGTAATTTTAGCAGTTGACTACGGCGACGTCCGCACAGGGCTTGCCGTCTGCGATAAAAGTGAATTTCTTGCTTCGCCCGTAGGTGTTATCACCGAGCGTAACCGCGACGTGCTTGTAAGAATTGTTGCCGATAAGGCAAAGGAGCTGAAGGCGCAGGAAATTGCAGTAGGTCTTCCTAAGAATATGGACGGCTCCGAGGGCTTCCGTGCTGAAGCCTGCAAGGAGTTTGCCGCAATTCTTGAAGAGGTTTCGGGAATAAAAACTGTTCTTCGCGATGAAAGACTTACTACCGTCAGCGCACACAAGTTTATGAGTATGAATGACGTACGAGGAAAAAAGCGCAAGAATACTGTAGACGCCGTTTCAGCGGTTATAATTCTTGAAGATTATATAGCCTACAGAAAGAATTGCGCAAAATAAGGCAGAAACACACTTTTGGTGATTTTAATAAAAAGATAGGGTATCGGAGTCGAACGCTCTGATACCCTTGTTTTTGCGCGTTTTACGCAACGTACATTCAGTGTGTGCGCAGTAACAACGAAAAAAAGGAATCTGTCGTAAAACAGATTCCTTTAAGTCACGTTATGAAATTGCGGTGATAAGAATAGCTCTTGCATCGGCTGATGTAAGCTGACCGTCGTTATCAACGTCACCGAGCTTTCTCTGAAGAGCGGTGGGAGTATCAAGCTCAACTGCAAATCTTAAAGAAAGACGAGAGTCTGCTGCAGAGATATCTCCGTCGAAATTAAGGTCGCCCATTTCGATAAGACCGTTTTCAAATTTTTCACCGTTTATAAGAGCAGGGTAGTCAACGTAAAGACGGTTAAGGTCAATATCCTTATTGGATGCGCCCTTAAGCTTACCGTTTTCTGTGTACTGCCACATATCTACTCTGCCGTTGAAGCAGCAAACGTCCTCATCCCATTCTGCAATCCATGCGGATCTGCCTTCGAATACGGAAGGCTCAACGTGGGTTTCAGCAAACGAGCTGCTGCAGTAGATGCCTGCCATATAGCCTGCCTCTTCAACGGTCTTGCAGAATTCGTCAAGCACCATTGAGCATACTGCCTTGCCTGCATTCAGGTGAGATTTGTCACTGCCGAAATCCTCCATATCGATATATACGGGAAGATCAAGCTGGCAATTGTTTGCTTCAAGCACGTCAAGTGTATACTGAGCCTCTTCAATAGCCTCAGCCTTGGTAAGAGCGTAGCTGAAGAAATACACGCCTATGTGCATATCTGCTGCCTTTGCTGCCTTATAGTGCTCAAGGAAGCACTGGTCGGAGTAGATTTTTCTGCCGTTAGCAGAGCCTCTGCCGCCGATTCTGATAATAACACCCTTAACGCCCTCGTTCTTGAGCTGTACCCAGTCGATATCAGAGGGAGCCTGTGAATAGGAAATGTCGATAACAAGCCAGTCTACCTCGGGCTCGAATTCAACGCTCCAGTTAAGGCTCATCCAGCCTGTAACGCCGCCGTAGGAAACCTTGCCCCAGTTGTCGTCTGTCTTTTCAAGCACCTCAATAAGAGTTCCTGCAGGAACAGAGCCGACAATTCTGCCGCTTGAGGTGTAGGTATCTCTGATGTTCATGTCCTCTGTTACCCTGTACTGCTTGTTTGCAGAGGGAGCAGGTGTCTGTGAGGAGCTGTTGTTCTCCTCCTCATTATCCTGAGAGGGAGCCTCTGATGCAGGCTTGTAGGTGCTGTATTCAAGGGAGAACCAGCCGGTTTTACCCTGATATTCAGCCTTGCCCCATACACCTTCAATTGCAGTTACCTGTAAAAGTGTGCCTGCGGGGATGGTTGTGATAACCGTTGAGCCGGGAGCTACACGGAAATTCATAATTTCTCTTGTTTCGTATGTGCCTGCCTTGTAAGTGTTTGTTGTACCTGTGCTTTCGAGCTCGATACCTTCGTATCGGGGTGTTGCGAAGCCTGTGATATAAGATGAATAGGTTCTGTCAATCTGACGTACTCTGTCAGGACAGTTGCCCTCAATGCAGGTTACATATGATGAAGTTGCTTCAAGTACAAGACCAACGTGAGTAATGTTGTCCTGACTTCTGCGGTATGTTTCTGTGCTTGTGAAGAAAACGATATCGCCCTGCTTGGGGATATAATTTCCGCCGTAAGCAAAGGAAAGGTGGTAAAGCCCCTGACCCTTGAAATAATCACGCATTGCAGTGCTTGAGAGATTTGTAGGGATTACGTCCTGAGGAATGCCTGTTGTTCTTGCACACCATGATACAAAAGCTCCGCACCATGCGATATAGGGATTGCCGAAATAGTCACCGTATTTTGAATAGCCGCCGGCTCCCTCATAGGTACCTACCTGAGATGATGCGGTTGCCATAATTGCCGCAGCGCCGTTAACTTTTTCGGTTTCTGTTGCACTGGCTGTAAGAGGAGCGGATGATAAACAGATTACAATTGCCAATGTCAAACTTAAGACCCTTGCTATTAAATTTTTTTGCATTAAAAAACCTCCGAATATTTGAACATAATTCAAACCATTGATTTTCGCAACACGGCTATTATGCCCTATTTGGTAACAAAAAGCAAGACAAAAATTACAAAAAGTTACAAATTCGAGGTATGTTTGTTAAGATTTAATAAAAAAAGGCGGTCACCGACCGCCTTTATGGTAATATACACAATGAAAAAAGTTACATTTTTTCAACTTCTTTTAAGATTTCGTCAAAAAGATTTTCCTCTTTGACCTTTTTTATGATTTCGCCCTTACGGAAAATAAGACCCTCTCCGTTGCCGCCTGCAATACCGATATCCGCCTCTCTGGCTTCACCCGGACCGTTTACGATACAGCCCATTACAGCCACCGTAATATCCTTTTTGCAATCCCTCAGAGCGTCCTCCACGCGGGAGGCAAGGCCTATAAGGTCAATCTTTGTTCTGCCGCAGGTCGGACAGGAAACAAGATTTACACCGCCTGTTCTGACGCCTGCAGCCTTGAGAATATCATAGCCTGCGTAAACCTCGTTTACGGGAGGTGCGGTAAGGGATACTCTTATTGTGTCGCCGATGCCGTCAAGAAGAAGAGAGCCTATACCCATTGATGATTTTATAAGCCCCATTCTCTGTGTGCCTGCCTCAGTAACACCGAGGTGCAGGGGATAGTCAGCCTTCTGTGCCATAAGACGGTAGGCATTTACCGTTGTTTTTACGTCGGAGGACTTGATTGAAATTACGATGTCGTCAAAATCGAACTTTTCAAGAAGACCTACGTGATATAACGCGCTTTCCACAAGAGCCTCGGGAACGGGTGCGCCGTATTTTGCAAGAATTTCCTTTTCAACAGAGCCGGAGTTTACACCGATTCTTATGGGTACTCCCTTACGTCTGCATTCGTCTGCAACCAGCTTCACTCTGTCATCGCTTCCGATATTGCCGGGATTGATTCTTATTTTATCAACACCTGCAGCAAGGGACTCAAGCGCCATTTTATAATCAAAATGTATGTCTGCAACTATGGGCACACCGATATTTTCCTTGAGTGAGGCAATTGTTTTTACTGCATTCATATCGGGTACGGTTGCTCTTATTATTTCGCAGCCTGCTTTTTCGAGCTCCTTTGCCTGTCTTACTGATGCCTCAATATCCCCCGAGGGGGTGTTGAGCATTGACTGAACTCTTACGGGTGCACCGCCGCCGAGAGTAAGACCTGCTATTTTAACCTGCTTTTTACTTGCCATACTTTAATCATCCTTTGATAAGATTTACAATATCATTAAATGTTATAAGTGCCATAAGACCTAAAAGAAGAATAAGACCTGCGGCGTGGACAATTGCTTCGAATTTCTTGGGCACGGGGCGGCGGAAAATGAATTCAACCGCAATAAACAGAAGTCTGCCGCCGTCAAGCGCAGGAAGGGGAAGAAGATTTACAATACCGATATTTACGGTAATGAAAGCAAGAATGAATATAATCGAGGAGTAGTCTGCAGAGCTTACTGCATCACTTGCGGTATCGGCAACGATTCCGATTGTGCCTACAGGGCCTGAAAGCTCATCCATTCCGAAGCTTCCGCCTATTAAATCAATAAGGCTGAGCCATATCATTTTTGTCATTGAAAGGGTTTCTCTGACTGCACCGGGAATAATGTTGAGTGCTGAAATCTTTTCTGAGCCTACTATAAACGAGCAGTAGCCCTGCTCCATATCGTAAAGCACGTCAAGCTGTGTAAACTCAAGCTTTTCACCGTTGCGTCGCAGAGTTATATCGTACTTGCCGTCGTTGTTTCTGTAAAGACAGTAGTAAAGATCCCTTGCAGAGTGCACACGGGTACCGTCGATGCTTATAATTTCGTCACCTGGAATTATGCCCGTTTCTGCGGTATACATATTTTCTGAAACGTCGCTGACGGTTGTTGTGGGTACTGCACCGCTGATGCCGAGCATTATTCCGATAAGCACAAGCCCCAGAATGATGTTGAGTATTGCGCCTGCCGCAACTACGATAAAGCGCTTCCATGCCTTCTGATTGCTGAATGCTCTCGGGTCATCCGAGGCCTCGTCCTCACCCTCAAGGGATACGAAGCCGCCTATGGGAAGAAGTCTTAAGGCATAAAGCGTTTCGCCCTTCTTCTTTTTGAAAAAAGCAGGTCCCATACCGATTGAGAATTCGTTGACCTTTATGCCGAAAAGCTTAGCCGTGCTGAAATGTCCGAATTCGTGAAGAGCAATTATAACTCCGAAAAAGAGTATTGCAAAAAGTATGGGCCATACCTTACCCCAGATGCCTGCGGCTGAAATTGAAAGTAAAAAGTTCTGCAAGGAGTATCACCCTTTTAAATATTTTATCATATATAAGTAATTTCCGTGTCAGACCGCCTCGATAACTGCCTGTCTTGCAGCTTTGTCTACTGCAAGCACGTCCTCAAGAGTGAAATCCTTCTTGTCGGGTGTGATATCAAATGCGGTTCTAATAAGTCTGCCAAGGTCAAGGAAGCCTATTTTCCCTTCTCTGAACAGGCGGTTAGCCTCTTCGTTGGCACTGTTTACTGCGGCGGGATAAAGTCCGCCCTTTGTAATAGCCTCACGGCAGATGTTAAGACAGTCGAATACCTCGTAATCGGGCTCGAAGAAGGTAAGCTTACCGATATCGGCAAGCCTGAGCTCACCTACGGGGGACTCGTATCTTTCGGGATACGTCAGCGCATACTGAATGGGTATTCTCATATCGGGAAGACCAAGCTGAGCGATTACCGAATTGTCGTCATATTCAATCATTGAATGAATAATGCTTTCGCGGTGAACGAGAATGTCAATGTTTTCGGGAGCTACACCGAAAAGGAAATGTGCTTCAATAAGCTCAAGTCCCTTGTTGAACATCGACGCGGAGTCGATTGTGATTTTAGCGCCCATATCCCAGTTGGGATGACGGAGGGCGTCAGCGGCAGTCACGTTTTTCATTTCTTCTCTTGTTTTGCCGAAGAACGGACCGCCTGAGGCTGTAAGAATTATTTTTTTGAGTGCCTTGTTGGTGGGCTTACCCTGTAAGCACTGAAAAATTGCTGAATGCTCACTGTCAACGGGAAGAATTTCCTTGCCTGTCTTTTTTGCCGCGTCAAGCACAAGGTATCCGCCTGCAACAAGAGCCTCCTTGTTTGCAAGAGCAAGTGTTTTTCCGCTTTCAAGCACGGAAAGCGCGGGACGAAGACCTGCAAGACCTACAATAGAGTCGATTACCGTATCGGCTTCGGTCTGAGCGGCGCAAATGCATACGCCCTCTGCACCCGAATATATTTTTGTTGACGTATCCTTGCAGCGGATACGAAGCTCGGCTGCAGCGGCAACGTCGGAAAGGGCAGCAAATTTAGGCTTGAATTTTCTTATCTGCTCCTCAAGCTTTTTGAAATCGCGGTTTGCGGTAAGGGCTTCAACACCGTAGCCTGCTTTTTCCGCAACGTCAAGAGATTGAACACCTATTGAGCCTGTTGAGCCTAAAACGGCAATTTTCTTTTCCATAAAAGCACCTCTGAATTATATGGCAGATATGAGCATAACTATTGAGTAGAGAGCAGGGAATACGAAGCAGGAGCTGTCGAAGCGGTCCATAACACCGCCGTGACCGGGAAGAAGGTTTCCGAAGTCCTTGATTCCGTGATGACGCTTGATTGTGGATGCTGCAAGGTCACCGAATATGCTTATAACTGAAAGGCATACCGAGGAAATAAGAACGATGGGAAGAGAAAGCTCTTCTGAAAGCTCAAATTTCATACGGAAAACGAAGAATAAAATCGTGTTGATTGCTGCAGTACCGATAACACCGCCGATTGCTCCTTCAATTGTCTTTTTAGGAGAAATAACGGGAGAAAGCTTGTGCTTGCCGAAGAATTTTCCTGCAAAAAATGCAAAGGTATCGGAAAGCCAGCAGCAGAAAAACGCGAAAAGAATGAAGAAAACACCGTCACTCTTTTTATATGCTCCGTTAAAGTCAAGATATACGTCCCTGAAAAGAATAATGCAGGAAAGTGCAGATGGAACGAAAACGCAGGAGCACAGTGAGCAGGCAACCTGTTCAAATTTCAGCTTTTCGAAATCAAGCACCATTATTATAAGTGACACGATAACAAGTGCGGTGATAACGGGGAATAAGGGCAGGTTGATTTTGTCGTTATACTCAAACCAGAAGGGAATAAGTGCGGAGGCAACAATGCAAAGACCTCTGAATACGCGGTTTTTTACCTCAAATGCCTTAGTAAGCTCAAACACACCTATTGCAGCAACCAATGAAATAAATACTGTGAATACGGGAGTGTACATTGAGAAAAGCCAGCCGATAACGGCAGCAGCACCTACAAGTCCTGTAATAATACGAGCTTTCATAATTCAAATCCTCTGAAAATTAATGTAAATCAAACCGTAACAGTGGAGAGTCTGACGGCTTGTCATATTTTTTTAGTCTATTAATGACTATAAGGCGGATGGGTAAGCATCCGCCGTCAGTTCTGATTAAACTCCGCCGAAACGACGGTTTCTTTTTTCATAAGCACGAAGAGCTTCATCAAAATCATCCTCGGAAAAATCGGGCCAGAGCACGTCTGAATACCAGAATTCCGCATAAGCCGACTGCCATAAAAGGAAGTTTGAAAGCCTTTGCTCACCGCTGGGACGGATAACAAGGTCTACGGGAGGCTGCTCCTCGGTGTAAAGACCTCTTTCAATTGTTTCCAATGTTATGTCGTCAGGCTTAATTTTTCCTGAAAGCACGTCCCCGGCAATATTTTTCACGCTGTGCAGAATCTCCTGCTGACCGCCGTAGTTTATAGCAAGGTTAAGATTAACCTTTTCCATATCCTTTGTGGCGTTCTCAAGATAGTCCATGGCCATGCGAAGCTCGGGTGTTAGCTTTGAGCGGTCACCGATGAAGCGAAGACGGATACCCTTTTCAAGGTTTTCCTGAAGTCTTTCCTCAGCCTCCTGCAGATAATCGCCGAAAAGCTTCATTATAGCATTGACCTCGTCCTCGGGGCGAGCCCAGTTTTCTGTGGAAAAGGCATAGAAGGAAATATGCTTTATGCCGAGATTTCCTGCATACTCACCGATTTTTCTGAAGGTTTTTGCACCCTCGATGTGACCCATCTGACGGGGGAGTCCTCTCATTTTTGCCCATCTGCCGTTACCGTCCATAATGACGCCGACGTGAGCGGGGAGAACTGAGAATTTTTTATCACTCATAATCAGATTTCCATGATTTCTGCTTCTTTAGCGGAAGCAACAGCGTCAACCTGCTTGATGAAATCGTCAGTAATCTTCTGAACCTCACCCTCACCGAACTTAAGGTCGTCCTCGGTGATTTCGGAGTTCTTCTTCATAGTCTTGAGCTTTTCAAGAGCATCTCTTCTGATATTTCTTATAGCAACCTTTGAGTTTTCTGCAGTTGCCTTAACGTCCTTAACAAGTGACTTTCTTCTTTCCTCTGTGAGAGGGGGGAAGGTAAGACGGATAACTGTACCGTCGTTCTGGGGATTGATGCCGATATCGGATGTCTGGATAGCCTTTTCAATAAGCTTGAGAGCTGATTTGTCCCAGGGCTGGATTACAAGGATTCTTGCCTCTGCAACAGAAACTGCAGCCATCTGGTTAACGGGTGTGGGAACGCCCCAGTAGTCAACTCTGATGGGATCAAGAACAGCGGGATTAGCTCTGCCTGCACGGATTGAGTTATATTCGGAATTAAGTGCAGAAATTGACTTGTTCATTTTTTCCTTTGCGAATTCAAATACGGTTTTCATTTTTTGTTACCTCCGAAAAATATTGTAATGAAATTATTTAACTATTGTGCCGATGTTTTCACCGAGAACTGCCTTTTTGATGTTTTCGGGATTCTCAAGATTGAAAACAAGAACAGGAAGATGGCTGTTTCCTGCAAGAGCTGCTGCTGTGTTGTCCATAACACCGAGATGCTTTTCAAGAATCTCATCATAAGTAAGCTCATCGTATTTTACTGCGTCTGCATACTTGTTGGGGTCCTTATCGTAAACACCGTCAACGTTTGTAGCCTTGAAGAAGATGTCGCAGCCTGTTTCAATTGCTCTGAGTGCCGCACCTGAGTCTGTGCTGAAGAGGGGGCTGCCGGTACCGCAGCCGAAGATTACGATTCTGCCGCTTTCCATATACTTTACTGCCTCATCCTTGTTGAAGGGGACTGCCATTCTCTGAATGTCAAGAGCGGTCATAACAACTGCGTCGTTGCCTGCCTGAATAAGTCCCTCCTGAAGCGCAAGACAGTTGATAACCGTTGCAAGCATACCCATGTGGTCTGCTCTTGTTCTGTCCATATCACCGCTTGAGCGTCCGCGCCAGAAATTGCCGCCGCCTACAACGATGCCGATTTCAACGCCAAGGTCTGCAACCTCCTTGATGGTACCGCAGATATTGTTTACCATATCAAAATTAATGCCGTGGCCTGCTTCACCTGCAAGAACCTCACCGCTTAATTTGAGAAGAATTCTCTTATAAACAGGTTTCATATTATCCTCCTAAAATTTTCCTGGTATTATTTTAACCTATAAAAGGCAATATGTAAAGATAGAAAATACAAACTTGACTATTTTTTTGCTTGTGGTATAATTTTTATGATGAACTGCAGGAGGTTTATTCAATGTTTACTTATGATGAAATCAAAGAAATTCTTGATAATTTTTCAATAGCAGGTAAATTTATTTCGTACGCACCCATTGACGACGGTCATATAAATGACACCTTCCGCGTTGTATATAACGTTGATGGCAAGGAAATGTGTCATCTTCTTCAGAGAATCAATACAACGGTTTTCAAAAAGCCCGATGAGCTTATGGCAAACGTAGACTTCGTCACTGCCTTCCTTCGCGATAAGATTATCGTTGCAGGCGGCGACCCTGAAAGAGAGGCACTCTACTGCAAGCCCACAAGAACAGGTAAGAAATATTATACCGATTCAAAGGGCAGAGTATGGCGTCTTTATAATTTCATTCTCAACAGCTTTTCACACAATGCAATCGAATCTCCCGAGGTTTTCTTCAATGCAGGTAAGGCATTCGGTAATTTCCAGCGTCTTCTTGCCGATTTCCCCATTGATAAGCTTTACGAAACAATTCCCGATTTCCACAATACAGGCAAGCGCTTCAGAAATCTTGTGAATTCAATTGAGCACAATCCCAAGGGCAGAGTGAAGCACGTTAAGGATGAAATCAATTTCTGCTACGAGCGCCGTAACGAAACCTACGTGCTTACCGGAAAAACACTTATCGGTGACCTTCCCTTAAGAGTTACTCATAACGACACAAAGCTCAATAATATCCTTTTCGACAAGACAACAAACGAGCCTCTTTGCATTGTTGACCTTGATACCGTTATGCCGGGACTCAGCCTCTACGATTTCGGTGATGCTATTCGCTTCGGTGCAAACACAACCACTGAGGACGATAAGAATCTTGATAACGTTTCTCTTGACCTTGAGCTTTACGAGCAGTACGTCAGAGGCTTCCTTACCTCTGCAGGTGAAAGCCTTGTAGCGGAGGAGGTAAGACTTCTTCCCTTCTCGGCAAAGATGATGACTCTTGAATGCGGTATGCGCTTCCTTACCGACTATATCGACGGTGACGTTTATTTCAAGATTCACTATCCCGACCATAACCTTGACCGCTGTCATACTCAGTTTGCACTTGTTGCGGATATTGAAAAGAAATATGATAAGATGATGGAAATTACTGCAAGGGCATACGAGGAAATCTGCGGAAAAACACTTTGATCTGATAAAATTAACGAGGGGTTGTACCAAACGGTACAACCCCTTTTACGTTTCAATGCACAAGAGTATCCCGACACTGTCACTATTCAATTTTACTTCAGTTAGAAGCTTCCTCGTGAGCCGCCGTGGCTTCTGCCTGAGGATGAAACGTGTACTGAGCCGCCGCTTCTTCCGGAAGTGGAATTGCTTTTGGGCTTAGGTGTTTTTCTTATGTTTTTGTGAAGATAAATGTCGCGGCTTCTGGTGATGCTTATGCTGCCCTCAACAACGTAGTCAGCTGCAGACGATTTACTGTGTACGGTTTTTAGCTGCGATTTGAGGAAATACGTATAAATAAGTGCAATCACAATGCCGCCGATTAAAGAAATTCCTATCCACTGAAGAGAAAAAATTTCGGTGTCTGCTGTGATGCTTCCCGTATTTCCGTCATATCCGTAACCGTAATCATATCCGTCTGAATAGGCGTCGTCGGAATTTACGTAATAGTTATCCCCCGGGGTGTCCTCGTAGTAGTAATCGGCAAGAACTCCGGAGCATTCCTCATAGAAGGATATAAAAGCTTCGGTGTAGCGCCCCTCAGAGAGATATGAAACAAATTCCGCTTCAATAAGATAAAGACTGTAATCGTCAAAAATAAAAATTGCCTCACCGCAGGTGGTTATTGCGTATTCACGCATATCCATATCCACCACAAGCATAATTCCGTCGGCGTTTTCGCCGTAGCCGAAGCCGTTGTAGTCGTAATAATCATCGGCAAATGCGGTGATGTCCTTACCGTCGGTAGAATTCACGGTAAGCACGGCAATTTCACATTCATAAAGCTCGCTTACCTGTTCAAGCTTTGCGTTAAGCGTCTGTGTGTCCTCAAGGCTCATAAGCTGTGCAAGGTCGTTTGCAAGAGCGGTTCTTGCCCCGTAGCCGTAATCATACGAAAATGCGCAGAAGCTGAAGCTTAAAAGAAGGAGAACAGAAATTAAAACAGTGAATATTTTTTTCATTTTTTCTCCTCCTTACGCAATAAACAGATTGTATATTACCGTTGCCGCAAAGCTTGCAATTGTTCCGATTACTGCGGAAACGGCAAAATATTTTCTGAATTTTTTCTTGTCAACGGGCAGATTTCCAACAAATTTTCCTGTCTGTCCGTTCATCGCAAAGGTGAATTTTTCACCCTGGAAGGTGGTATTGAGAAGCCACACGGGATAAAGCGCATATTTTGACGAGCCCGAAAGCATGCTGACCTTGTTTCCTGCAGGAGTGACCGTTGTGTAGCCGTGAATTGTTGCGGAAAGGGTGTCAAGTGTGCTCTGCTTTATTCTTTCATTTGCTCTTTTTTCGCTTTCATCCACGCCCACGTCATATTTATCAGCAAAGAAGCCCGAAAGGTAAGCGGTATTGAAATCTACAGCATCAGCAAAATTATAGGGCTCGATTGATTCCATAAGGTCATCCGCCATTTTTGAGGAGCCGTCAACGGGAATTTTTGCAAACGCCATATTGCCGCCTCTGAAAACGGAGTAATGGCTTGTTTCTGTGTAGTTGTAATTTGCGTCGCTCCAATGGCGCACCTTTGTAGCCTTATACTGTGCGTCGCCCTCTACCTCGGCATCGAAGAGCCAGAAGGGAACGTAAATTCCTTTAATTTCGTCAATGTGATTCTTGTCCTTGAAAACGTCGGGAAGAAGCTTCTTGCCTGTTATATGCTTTTTATAGGCTTCAATCGCCTGCTTCTTGTCCGTTTTGAAGGGAATTACAACGTCGGGCTTAAGAAGCCCCTGAAGACGGTCGGTCATAACAACGGGATTCCCGCAGAAGGGGCAGGCGGTAGCCGCAGTTGTTGCGTCTGTTATGATTTCACCGCTGCAGGTGTTGCAAAGATAGGAAACAAGACCGCTTTTCTCTTCGTCATTCCAGCCGTCGTCAGTCTTTTCCGCCCAGCCGAAGGCATCCTCCGTAACCTTTTCTTCGTCTATTGCCTCTTTAAGCTCCTCAAGGGAGGAGATATCGTATTCTGTATCGCAGAAGGGGCACTTCATTTTCTGAAGCCCTGCATTGAATTCAATTTTGCCGTCACACGACGGACAAACGTAGTTGAGTATTGAAGACACAAAATCACATCCTTTAATGACATTTTACAATAAAATCCGATATAAATCAAGAAAATCATAGCCTGCAGAAATATTTATCTGCAGGCATAAAAAAGAGATATTCCGAAATGAAATCCGACTTATCTTCCGCAGCAGCAGGGAGGCTCGAAGCCTGCAGGCGCGCTATTGTCGCAATCGGGTGCGTCGGGCGGGAAAAATTCCGAAACAGGGAAGCGGATTTTTCTGAAGGAGTCACAGGGATCCTCTGTGTCGCAGGAGCATTCCTTTGAGGGCATACAGAAATCGTATGCGGGAATAAGCATCTGTACGTCCCTTTCAAGCTGAACGATTGAGAACAGACCGATTGTAACTCTTACTGCTCTCTGTGCGCTCTGAGGACCGAAATTGCCGGGGAAAAATCTCGCAACGGGACGGGGGATTGTTGCACCTGCGTCACTTATGTTGTTACAGCAGTCACAGGGACGGCAAATTCTTGCGTCAAGACAGAGGGGAGTTGCTACCTGTACCTTTGCGCGGGGATTGGTGGATGATACGGGAAGGGTAAAATCGTTTTCCTGTCCGTATTCCGAGGAGAATACCTTTACACTGCCCTCAGCACCGTAAAGAATGCATTTTTTAGAAAAAACACAGAGTCCCGATACTGCTACGGGCTGCTGCTGAGAGGGAATGAAGGCATCAAGATTCACGGCGAAGAAGAAGGTGATATCCACCGAATAATAGCCTCTGTTGAAGGGGACCGTGTCAACGTCCGTCACAACGTTTATGACCTCGCAGCCCTTACACCTTACGTTGATAGCAGAGTCGATTATGCTCTCTGCCGCGTCGGTGAAATATACCCTCAGGTCTGCAAGGCAATCCTTGTCTGCGCACGAATCATACACACGGGCAGTGTCGATGCAGATAGCTTCGTTTATTCTTCTTCCTTCAATAGCTTCTGTTAAAGGACCAAGTTTATCAGCCATAAGAAAACCTCCGTAATATAATTGAAATCCGAAAACTTCAATATATATTATGGAGGTCTGAGGTTTTTTGTTACTGATTTATCAATACTTTGATAAATCGCATTCGTAGGGTCTGCCGCCCTCTGCCATAGATTTATCTGCAAGGAAAACCGCAAGATGGCCTGCAACGGAATTGTCGATTGCAGTAGAGGAGATTGACTGCTCGCCTGTTCTTATATAGTTTATGAAATCAGCGGAAAGTGCAGGGTCGCCGCCGCCGTGACCCATACCGCCCATGGTGTTTGTGTCGTAGAATTCACGGACAAATCCGTCGGGTGCTTCCGTTACAATTCTTTCAATTACGAAATTATTGTCCTCAAAATTGCCGTAAAGCTCTGCCTTTGTGCCGATAATGTGAATTTTTCTGACGCTTTTTGCTGTGCCGCCTATCATATTGTGTGTACCTGTAGCGCCGTTTTTGAATTTAACGAGCACACTCTGATGGTCAACAACGTTGTTGTCGCACTTATAGATGCATCTTCCGTAGGGATTATCGGTACGGAGGGATTCCTCTCTTATATCATAGGTCTGGTCCTTGATAGCTTCAAGTCCTGCCCAGACGTAGCACTCCCAACGGTCGGGATGACCGAGGTACATCGTCTTTGCTGAATAGCGGCAGGTGTCCACGAGGGGACAGTCAAGAAGACAGCGTGTGCCTGCATTTTCAGGTGCATTTTCAGGCTTGAACTGAAAAATGCTGCCGTGTGAGGAAACTGTTTCAGTCTCAGTTTCGTTCATAAGCCACATCATAACGTCAATATCGTGACAGCTCTTTGCAAGAAGCATAGAGGTTTTGCAGATATCGGAATTTGCCCACTTGCCTCTGATATATGAGGTTGAAAGGTGATGATAGCTTACGTGCTCGGACATCTGAATGTTGATGATCTCTCCCAGTGCTCCCTCAAGAATCTTCTCCTTTATTGCCTTATAGAAGGTGGAGTAGCGCAGCACGTGGCATATCATAACCTTGTTGCCGTGCTTTTTTATAACCTTAATGAGCTCGCGCATTTCCTCAAGGCTTACTGCAAAGGGCTTTTCAAGAAGCATATCGTAGCCTCTTTCAAGAAGAGGAACAGCAGTTTCAAAGTGCTGATGATCCATTGTTCCGTTGATTATAACATCGGCAAAGCGGGGTACCTTTGCAAGCTCTTCGGCAGATTCAAAGCAGAATTCCTCGGAAAAGCCGTATCTTTCCGCAGTCATTTTTCTTCTTACCTCGTTGGGGTCTGCAATACCCACTATTTTAAGGTCGTCGGGATGGTCAAAGGAATAGTCGCCGTAGGTTATTGAGCGGTGTCCTGCACCGACGATTATAGCTGTAACAGGTTTTTTGTTGTCCATAATTTTCTCGTTTTCCTCAGTATTATTCCGTCACACTCTGGTTTTCGTGAACGGTAATTTTATTTGCGTTTTCCTTCATTCTTATGAATGCGGAAATAATTTCTGATGCAGTCTTCGGACCTGCGGAAACTGCCTCCTCGTAGTGAAGCGGAGCAAAAACGCTGCCGTAATCGTTGTCGGGCACAATGTAGCCTATAAAGTCGTTGCAAAGACCTGCAACTGCAAGCTCAGTGCCGAGAATTTCCTTGATTGAGGGCTTATCCCAGCTTTTTCCCGAATAGCTTGCCCAGTCGGGGAAGGCTCCTCCGATTGCAAGCTCGGGCATCATTTCACCGGGCACCATAGCAATACTCAGCTCATTTCCCAGTACAGCAAAGCCGACCTCAGTCACAAGGTGAATCGTAAACGACTTATCGTCCTTGTTGCCATCGTCTGCCATTGTGATTTTTACTATGGAATTATTTACAAGCTTCAGCTTTGCCGCAAGCTCAAGCACCTTGTTGTCTGCGGTGAGATAAAGCTCGTTTATCATAACGTTGATAAGGGGAGTAAGCTTTTTATAGCAGCTCTTGTCATACGTCATAACGTAGTCTGCAATAGCTCTGCCGTATGCCTTTATTCCCTCGTCGGTGGAAAGTCCCTCGGGTATGTGAGGACCGCGGTCTGTTGCAACGGCTGCCTCCGCACCCTGAATGAACATAGGCTCGATGCCCTCCTCCTCAAAGCGGTCACACATATATCCGGGGAAATCACGGGATGCCTCCTTCTGCTTGTCGCCGTAGCATACGGGATGGGCAGCCATAAAAACAACACTGATTTCTTTTCCGCCGCCGTCGGGCACAAAGCGCAGATTGGTAAGGTCGTTTACCGTAACGTAAGGGGGACGCTTGTCACGCACAAAGCTTTCTATGGGAAGCTGAGCGAAGAAAAGCTCACCCACGGTCATATTTTCAACAGCCTGGCGGATGGTTTTGGCACTTATCTTTTTAAGGTATTTCATGAAGCCTTCATTTTTACCTGAAACCGTCTTGCCCTTTTTGCCCTTCTTTACCTCCTTCTTGTTGTTGCGGAAGGCGGTGGGAAGGTCACCCCACAGACCGTCGGTATCAATACCTGAGTGGCAGTGTGTTGCGCTTATATTCACCGAAAGGATGTTTTTTTCACTGATAAGGTCGGACAGGCGGTGTCTGATTTCCTTTATATCGGTGCCTGAAAGACCGATGCAGTCAATTACTGCAAAAACGTGGATTCCTCTGCCCGAGCCGTCGCTTATCGCAAGTGCGCGCACCATCTGCTCGTTCATAATTCCCGTCATTTTATTGGGAGGGAAGGCAAGATATCCGCCAATGTAGTAGTCACCCTCCTGCACGGGAGGAATTATTGAAGCCTTGGCAAAGCCTGCGCTCCATTTTGCATCGGGTGCGGGCTTTTCGAGGAAATAGCCGTTGCCCTCCAGAAAATCTGAATTGTCGTAGCGGTTGATATAGGGAACACCCTTGTCCGATATGGAATCGGAAATCCTGCCTACTGCCTTCATTGCAATATTGTGACCTATATCAAGCAGGCGTCTTTTATTGTCGGGAGAGGATAAATGCTCTTTGATTTTATCTTTTGCGATTTTTGTGCCGACAGTGCCTATGGCTGCCGTGGCGGCTGCTGCAATAAGTGTCTTTTTCATAAATCCTCCTTATGACTTATAGGGCTCTTTGGTGAATCGGAGCTCTGCAATTTCAAAGCCGTTGACCTTTTCTGACATATTAAGGTCAATACAGCCGTTTATTATGAATTCCTTGGGGATTTTGTACTGCACCGCAATAAAGCCTGCAGGGAGCATATCCCTTTCGTAATCGTAATTTCTTTCGCCGCCGAACTGCTGACCGCAGTAGACGGTCCTTCCGTTAATTTTTACCTGATGCTTCACACTGTCCTCATTGTTAAGGTCGCGGTGAGTAATCATAAGATAGTAGTCTGTGTCATATTTAAGACCTGCCGCCTTAAGACGGAAGCTGAAATGGTCGAAAAGCTTGAAAAGGCAGGTGGGAAGAGTGCCGTTGTTCTTGTCGGGGCGGTCACCGAGAACGTTCATATAAAAGAACTTGTTCTGCCTTACGCCGCCGGGGCAGATGCCGTCAAAAGCCACTGAGTAATAATATTCATCGTTTTTAACCTTGTTTCTGTTAAAGCAGCGGTTGATGTAGTCAGCTTTTTCTTTTTCACTCTTACAGGCGGCCTTGGTGAAGCAGTGAAGAAGCCAGGGAAGGTCGGTAAGAGGAAGCTTTATTGTGTCAAGCACTGCACCGCGCTCGGGATTTTTTGCATAATAGCGGCTGACATCAAGCTGCATACCTATCATTTCAAATAGCTGTCTGCCGTTTTCTTCAATCTGCTCATAAAGCCTTGTGACGGAATCGGGGAGGGGAGTGCGGAGAATTTTCTCTGCTCCTATTACGTCGCACTGAGCTGTTTTTTTTGCCCTTGCTATAAGAGAATTTTCAAACATTACCTTTCTTCTTACAAAGGCATCGCACCTTGCTCGGAAAAGCACCTGAATAAATCTCCAGTTACTATAAAGAGAAGGAGTTTCCTCACCGAGCTGCTCCCATATACGGAGGGTATTTTCTATAGAGGGATTGTTTTCGGGGGCACCCTCCCAGTTGAGCTCAAGACCGAAAATGCCGTCTGCGGCCTTTTCATAGTCAGCTCCGGGGAAGAAAAGACGGGAGTAATCCTCAAGAATTTCTCTTACGGGTGTTGAAGAATCAAATTCAAGAGCGCTCCACACCGCCTTGTTTATATCGTCGTTCACACCCTCGGAGTAGCTTACGCTTCCAACGGTGTAGCCCTTTGTTTCGGAATGTATTCTTTTGTATTCCGTGGGGCGGGGATTGATGCTTTCTCTGCCGTTTACAGCCTGAAGAGCAAAGTGCCAGTCGTCACGGTCGGAGTGCACGGGATACTCGCATCTTAAATTATGGGTTATATCGGGATAAAGTCTTATGGGGTATTCCTTGGGAAGATATCTTCTTAAAATATCAAGCGGGAATGCCGCATTCGGTCCTGTAATTACGCCGTCGATAAAGTCGGGGTGAGTGTTCATTAGAGAAAGGAAGCTTGTGCCCCAGTCGGGAAGGTGGTGCGGCTGCTGAGCCGAGGGCCACATTTCACCCTTGGGGTGATATTTTTTCAGTATTTCTCTGAATTTTTCGCATCTTTCCAGAAGCTTATCGGGCTGAAGCTCACCGGGGTCGCCACCGGGAGGGAATATGAAATCAAGCTCCTCTGCCTCAGAGAAAAGCCTTTCTCTGTTTTTTATGGCAGCTTCAAGGTCCTTTTCGCAGTTGGGATACCATACGGACACCATCATTCCGTATTCCTTTGCCTGCTTAGATGAAAGGCACAGAAGCTCCTGCTCGTCGCGTCGCATAATGGCATTTCTGTCGGAATAACCGCCCTCATAGGGAATGTGCTCACAGGTGTTTGTTCCGAAATACATCATATCAAGGTAGCAGCGTCTGTATTCCTCTAAGTCCCACGCGTCGTAGGTGTTGCTGGTATGACGGTAGCCTACCTGATGTCCTCTTATTCTTTTTTCGGGTGAATATTTTCCCGAAATATCATAAAGCAGATGAAGGGAGCTTTTCTTAAGCTCACATTTCCTCAGAAGCATACCTATGGCAAAAATAAAGCCGCGTGTGCCCGAGGAATAAAAATCTATTTCGTTGTCCCTTACTTCAATTGCGTATTCGTCCTCGGAAAGCTCATCTCTTTTTAAGAATACGATTTTTATATCACTGGTTTCCTCGGGGAGCACCTCAAGTCTTGCGCTGAGCTCCTCAAGAAGAACTGCAGCCGCGACCTCAGCCTCAGCTGAGCCGGAAATTATTTCGGGCTTTCTGAAAAACAACATAAAACCGTACCCCCGTCAGAAAAATTATCTGCTTTCAAACAGATAAAATAATTATAAATAATTAAAATAGTGATGTCAAGTTTACTCGCACAAATAAAACGATGTGAAAAATGAATTAGGTATATTACTGTAAATGAAGCATTCATATTAAACAAATGTGTATCTGATTTAATGTGCAAAATTACAAAAAATATGAATTTTTTTCGCAAATAACGAAAAGAAGGTTGATTTTGCTTTTTTGGTGATATATAATGCATTTGTAATATTACATTCTTGGAGGAATTACTTATGAAAAAGATATTAGCAGTTCTTATGGCTATGCTTGTTCTCTTCTCAACATGTGCAATTTCTGCTTTCGCAACAGAGGCTGCTCCCGAAGAAACAGCAACAGAAGCAGCAGATGAAAGCGATCTCGTTTTCCCCAACAGCTTCACACAGCTTAAGCTTTCAGTAGTTTTCAAGGCTTTCGAAAAGTTCTTCTCATTCATCATCAACCTCTTCGGTGATTATGCAGATGATTTCGATAACGACCTTGCTGAACTTGTTAAGGATATCTTCGGTACAGAAGACACAAAAGCTGCTGCAGCTGCATAAGAAAAAACGGTTTTTCTTTCCCCTTTCCGAAACGGAGAGGGGTTTTTTTTATTCTTTAAATTTATTTTAATAATTATTATTTTTCTTAATACACAAAATCCCGAAATATGTTGACATTTGACTGTGATTGCGATATATTTACAGTAATATGTATTATATAAAAAAAGCATAGGTATATCTATTCGTTGTTAACGGAGAGGGGCTGCATAATTGGAAAACAATGTCATCATCGATCTTAAAAATATTTCCGTTTCATTCGACGGTGAACAAATCTTAAAAAGTATCAATTTATATATACGTGACGGCGAATTTATCACATTTCTCGGACCTTCAGGCTGCGGTAAAACCACAACCTTAAGGATAGTTGCGGGCTTTTTGGAGCCTGACAGCGGCGACGTGATTTTCGACGGCAAGAAAATCAATGGTGTTCCTCCTCATAAACGAGAAGTCAACACCATTTTTCAGCGTTATGCGCTTTTCCCCCATCTTAACGTTGCGGAAAATATCGCATTCGGACTGAAGCTCAAGAAAATGCCCAAGGATAAGATAGACAAGAAGGTAGCAGAGATGCTGGCTCTTGTAAATCTCAAGGGCTTTGAAAACAGAAACATAAACTCCCTTTCAGGTGGTCAGCAGCAGCGCGTTGCAATCGCCCGTGCCCTTGCGGTTGATCCCAAGGTGCTTCTTCTTGACGAGCCTCTCGGTGCTCTTGACCTTAAGCTTCGTAAGGATATGCAGAACGAGCTCAAGAAGATTCAGCAGAGCCTTGGTATTACGTTTATTTACGTAACCCACGACCAGGAGGAGGCTCTTTCAATGTCTGATACTATCGTTGTTATGGACAGCGGTAAGATTCAGCAGATAGGCACTCCCACAGATATATATAACGAGCCTAAAAATGCCTTTGTTGCAGACTTTATCGGTGAAAGTAATATTGTAGACGGTATTATGAAGCAGGACAGGCTTGTTGAATTTTCAGGTCACGTTTTTGACTGTCTTGACGGCGGCTTTGGCAAGAACGAGCCTGTTGACGTTGTTGTACGTCCCGAGGACGTTGACGTTGTGCCTGTAAGTGAGGGTATGCTTACAGGTAAGGTTACTTCCGTTACCTTCAAGGGCGTTCACTATGAAATTATTGTAGATATCGGCGGCTTCTTGTGGATGATACAGTCTACCGATATACAGTATGAAGGCTCTGAAATCGGTCTTATGATTGAGCCCGATGCCATTCATATAATGAAAAAATCCGAATATTCGGGAACCTTCGGTGATTTCTCCAGTTATTCTGACGAATTCGATGAATTGTCCGATGTAAATGCAGGAATTGATGCGGAGGATTCAGACGATGAGTAAGACTGTTACTATAGGAAACAAGAAGGCAACAGTTTCTCCCTTCGCGTCCTGGATGACTGTTTTTGTGCTTGTCCCCATGGCACTTGTTGTGTATTACGCATTCACAAATGCTGACGGCACATTCACAATTGAAAATCTTAAGTGGATATATACCTACCGCTCCACAATGTTTCTTTCACTCCGCCTTGCCTTTATTGCAACGGTAATCTGTCTTGTGCTGGCTTACCCCATAGCCTACAGTATGTCAAGAGCAAGTGAAAAGATTCAAAGAAACGCAACCCTTATAATTATGCTTCCCATGTGGATGAATTTTCTTGTAAGAACGTATTCGTGGATGACAATTCTTGAAAATAACGGTCTTATAAATTCAGCGCTCAGAAGCATTTTCGGTGCCTTCGGCGGAGAATTTGACGGCTTCCAGCTTATAAACAACCGCGGCGCAATTGTGCTGGGTATGGTTTATAATTTCCTGCCTTATATGATTCTTCCCATTTATACCTCCCTTACGAAGATTGACAACTCTCTTCTTGAGGCGGCAAGGGACCTTGGCTCAAACGGCTTCCACGTGTTCAAGCGCGTTATACTGCCTCTTAGTGTCCCCGGCATAATTTCGGGTATAACTATGGTATTTATTCCTTCTATCAGTACCTTTATTATTTCAAGAATCCTCGGCGGCGGTAAGGACTTCCTTATCGGTGACCTTATCGAGGACTATTTCCTCGGAAACTCAGGTGTTGTAAACTATAATATCGGTGCTGCACTTTCAATGGTGCTTATGGTTCTTATTCTTGTGGCAACCTTCTTTATGAATCACTTTGATAAGGACGCAAAAACCTCGGGAGGTGGCAGAATATGAAAAAGCTTCTCAAGGTATATAATGCACTTATTCTTGCATTTTTATATCTCCCCATACTTGTTGTTATTTTCTTCTCCTTCAACTCAGGCTCATCCCGTGCAAAGTTCGAGGGCTTTTCACTTCAGTGGTATATTGAGCTTTTCCAGGACGAGCTCATTCTGCAGTCCCTTTACTATTCAATTATAATTGCGGTTTTATCCGCTCTTATAGCAACTGTTATAGGTACTCTTGCCGCAGTCGGTATAAACTCAATGCGCGGCTGGAAAAAGTCGGCACTTTTAAGCATCAACAACATTCCTGTTGTTAATCCCGAAATAGTTACCGCTATTTCAATGATGATTCTTTTCGTGTTCGTGCTTTCACATTTCAACGGAATGGAAATGGGCTTCGGAACACTTCTTATTTCCCACATAACCTTCAACATTCCTTACGTTGTTCTTTCCGTGCTTCCCAAGCTCAAGGGTATGGATCAGAACATCTATTATGCGGCGCTGGACCTTGGCTGTCCTCCCGTAAAGAGCTTTATGAAGGTTGTAATTCCTCAGATTCTTCCCGGTATCATTTCGGGTCTTATTATGGCATTCACTCTGTCACTTGACGACTTTGTAATCAGCTATTTCAACTCGGGTGCTACATTCCAGACGCTCCCCGTTACAATCTATTCAATGACAAAGAAGCCTTATTCCTTGAAGCTCAATGCGCTTTCAACACTTCTTTTTGCCGTAATTTTAGTGCTTATGCTTGTGTCAAACATCAAAAAGCCCGAAAACGGCAAGAAGGCAAAGAGATAAGGAGGGAGCATAATGAAAATAAAAATTGTATCCCTTCTTATGGCAATTCTTTTTGTGCTTTCTCTTGCAGCCTGCGGTGATTCCGTGGGAAATCAGGGTGAGGCACAGAGCATTAATGTGTATAACTGGGGCGAATATATCGACCAGAGCGTGCTTGATGATTTTGAGGAGCAGACAGGCATAAAGGTAAATTACACCACCTATGCAAGTAATGAGGAAATGTACTCAAAGATTGTCAGCGGTGCGGCTTCATACGACGTTATTATTCCCTCGGAATATATGATTTCAAAGATGATAAGCGAGGACCTTCTTGCTGAACTCAACTTTGACAATATCCCCAACTATAAGTATATAGGCGAGGAATACCGCGGTCTTTCTTATGACCCCGAGGAAAAATATTCCGTTCCCTATACATGGGGCACAGTTGTTATTGTTTATAACACGAAGTATGTTGACCCCGAGGATGTTGCAGATGAAAGCATAGACCTTCTCTGGAACGAAAAATACGCAGGCAACATTCTTATGTTCGATAACCCCCGTGACGCGTTTGCGCTTGCTCACATAAAGCTCGGTCAGTCAATGAATACCACAAATCCCGAGGATTGGTACCGTGCTGCCGAGGAGCTTAAGAAGCAAAAGCCTATTGTGCAGGCTTATGTAATGGACCAGATTTTCGACAAGATGCTCAATGAGGAGGCATACATCGCGGCATACTATGCAGGTGATGCTATGACTATGATGGACGAGAATGAGGACCTTGCGGCTTATGTTCCCAAGGAGGGCGCAAATATGTTCTTCGACTCAATGTGCGTGCTTAAGTCCTCACAGAACAAGGAAGCGGCAGAAAAGTTTATCAACTTTATGTGTGAAACAGAAATTGCTGTAAGAAATGCCGAAGAGGTATGGTATGCAATTCCTCACACCGCAGCCTATGAGGCACTCGACCCCGAGCAGAGCGAGGACCCTCTGGTTTATCCTCCCAAGGAGGTGCTCGACAAGTGCGAGGTGTTTATTAACCTTAATAAGGAAACCCTTGTGCTTCAGAGTGAATTGTGGATAAATCTTAAAACCCAATATTAAAAAATCAGCCTTCCCCGTAACGGAGAAGGCTGTATTTTTGCTTATTTTTTGCGTTTTGCAGTATAGAAGGTAAGCTCGTCTTCTATGTCATCAAGCATTTTGAAATAGCAGTTTACGGTCATTTCGCAGTCCCCGAGGGCTCTGTGGAGAGTACGGGGAGGAATATTGTAGTACTCTGCAAGGTCATCAAGCTTATGATGCTTAAGCTGGGGAAGAAGTCTTTTTCCGATTTTAAGAGTATCTATAAAATCGTTCTCGAATAAAATTCCTGTTTTATCAAGGCATTTATCGTAAAGGAAATTGATATCGAAATTCACGTTATGCCCCAGAAGGATATCTCCGCCTACGAAGCTGCAGAAGCGTGTCAGCACGTTTTCCACACTGTTGCTTTTTGCAAGCTCCCTGTCGGTAATGCCTGTAAGTGCGGTTATGAACGGCGGCAGGGGACGGCCTATGTTTATTGTTTCCGAAAAGGTTTCCGTGACCTTACCGTCCGTAACCCTTATGCCGGAAACTTCTATGATATCGTCATAAAGGGGACTTAAGCCCGTGGTTTCAATATCTATACAGACAAAGCTTCGGGGAAAGCAGGTAAGGCAGTTACCCTTGAAGGCTCTTTCACACGCCATATTACTTTATAATTGCATCTGCAAGTGCAGCGATTTCCTTGCAGTCGGAAAGCTCAATCATACCCTTGTCGCAAGCGCCTGCAAGCTTGGGATTAATGGGAAGCTTTGCGATATTTGTGATGCCGTAGGAGGCAGCAATTTCATCAATGTGGCTTTCACCGTAGATGTGATGCTGCTTACCGCAGTCGGGACATTCAAAATATGAATAGTTCTCAACTATGCCGAGCACGGGAATCTTCATCATTTCAGCCATCTTAACAGCCTTTGCAACAATCATTGAAACAAGCTCCTGGGGAGATGTAACAACAATGATGCCCTTAACGGGAAGTGACTGGAATACTGTAAGGGGAAC
>JAZTWN010000013.1:0-12937 GCA_045635905.1 Acutalibacteraceae bacterium | reverse complement strand
TAAAAGATTGATAAAAAAGGATGTGAACAGGGGCGGATATACTTTCGCCCTTGTCGGTATTCTATAAACATATAAAATTTTTGCATTATCTGCAGGTGTGAAGGGAGAAAACTTCGTTGGCAGTAAAAAGAGATGAAATGAAACGCACCTCACTTAGCGCCAAGCGCGCCGTTATAGGCTTGTATGCCGTTATTTTGATTTTTGTGGTCGTTCTTGCAGGCAGACTCGGATATCTTACAATTATAAAGGGTGACGAATACAGACGTCTTGCTGAGGATCAGCAGTATAACGACTCTGTTCTGTCCTCCTCAAGAGGTACTATATACGATTCAAAGATGAACGTGCTTGCGCAGACCGCTTCCGTATGGCGCATACAGATAAATCCCAAGAAGATTGACGACGAAAAGGAATTTTCCGCAGTTGTTGAGGGACTTTCAACAATTCTTGAGCTTGATGCACAGAAGCTTCGCGAAAAAATTGAGAAGAATAAGCAGTACGGCTATCTCATTATAAAAAATGAGGTTGAATATAAGCCTATGTCCGATATCCTTCAGTATGCAAAGGAAAATAAAATTGCCGATATTATTTTCAGCGAGCCTGATACTAAAAGATATTATCCCGACGGCACCCTTGCATCCACCGTTATCGGCTTTACAGGCACTGACGGCAACGGTCTTTACGGTATTGAATATTATTACGACGACTCACTTACCGGTGTTGACGGTAAAATCTTTACTTTGCGTGATGCAAGAGCAAACGAGCTTGACAGCAACAATAAAATTATTTACGAGGCAAAAAACGGCGAAAATTATGTTCTGACACTCAATAACGAGGTGCAGACTGTTCTCAGAAGTGCCTGTATCAGCGCACTTATTGAAAATGATGCCGATAACGTATACGGTATTGTTATGAATACCAAGACGGGTGCGGTTTTAGGTATGTGTAACGTGCCCGACTATGATTCAAACGACCCCTTCACCATTTCCGAAGAGGCACAGACTGAAATTGATGCTCTCGAAACCGATGAGGAAAAGAACGCAGCCTACAGTAATGCCCAGCAGCTTCAGTGGAAGAATAAGGCAATTGCCGACTTCTACTACTCAGGCTCTGTTTACAAGGTATTTCTTGTAGCAGGTGCTCTTGAGGAGGGCGTTATCGACGAAACTACGTCCTATAACTGCCACGGTACAATCACCGTAGGCGACAGAACCGTTAAGGACTACAACCCCATAGGTCACGGCATTGAAACACCTATGACGCTTCTTGTAAATTCCTGCAATACCTTCTCTGTTTACGTGGGTCAGAAAATGGGTGTAGAGCTTTTCTATAAATATTTCGAGGCCTTCGGCTTTACAGAAAAGACAGGCATCGATCTTCCCGGTGAGGGCTCTCCCGTTGCAGGTATTACATACCATTCTCCCGAGATATCATTTACAAATTCAAACCTTGTCAGTGTATCCTTCGGTCAGTCAAATCAGATTACTCCCATCCAGGTTGCAGCGGCTATAAGCGCAGTCGGTAACGGCGGTAAGCTTATGCAGCCCTATATCGTAAGCAAAACCATTGACGATTCCGGAAATACTATCAAGGAAACTACTCCCTACGTAAAAAGACAGGTTATTTCCGAATCAACTGCGGCAACGGTGACCTCCTATATGGAAGAGGTTGTAAAACGCGGTACGGGTGCTAATGCATACGTTGCAGGCTATCACGTAGCAGGCAAAACCGGTACCAGTGAAAAGACGGGTGTTACGGAAACCAGAGCGTATATCGCATCCTTTGCAGGCTTTGCACCTGCCGATGATCCCGAAATTACCGTTGTTATCGTTATAGACAATCCCAAGGGTGCTATGTATTCGGGCGGTGATATTGCCGCTCCCGTAGCAGGTGAGGTTTTCTCAAGAATACTTCCCTCAATGGGTATTGAGCCTACGTATACCGATTCCGAGCTTGCAAAGCTTTCAGGTGCTACTCCCGATATGGTAGGAAAGACTCTTTCCGCCGCAAAGGCTGAGCTTTCAATGACAGAGCACGTTGTAAGAGTAATCGGTGACGGCGATACAGTAATTTCTCAGTCCCCTGAGGCAGGAAGAACAACTCCCGCAAACGGTGTAATCGTTCTTTATACCGAGGAGGATATCGAAAAGGAAACTGCTATAGTTCCCAATTTCAGCGGACTTACCGTTTCACAGGCAAATCAGGTTGCCGTGAACAGAGGCTTCAATATAAGAATCTCGGGCAGCTCCTTCTCAAGTGATTCCGTTGTTGCTTATAAGCAGGAATACAACGAGGGTACAGAGCTTGAGCTCGGTAGTGTAATTACCGTTTACTTCAAAACAAGCGGTATTTCAGACTGATACGGATGTGAAAAAAAGAGGAAGAATAATGGCTCACATTTTTTCGGAGGTATTATTTTGAATCTTTATGAATTGCTTGCAGGGGCAGGTCTTTGTGCTGACGTCCCCGACTGCTGCGTCAGCGGTGTTACGGAAAAAATTGATAAGGTAAAAGAGGGCAGTGTATTTGTTGCCGTGAAGGGTGAAAGCCGCGACGGTAATCAGTTTGCTGAAAGGGCACTTGAAAAAGGCGCGGTCTGCATAGTGTCCGAGGAGGCGTTCTCAGAAAAATACTTTGTCAGGACCGACGATGCAAGACGTACCTTGTCATATCTTTGCAGCAGCTTTTATAGAAATCCTCAGCGAAGACTTAAAATGGTCGGTGTTACGGGTACAAACGGAAAAACCACCGTCTGCGAATATATCTCGCATCTGCTTTCCTTTGAAGGAAAAAAATGTGCGGTAATAGGAACGCTCGGTGCAAAAAGTGACGGTGTAAATAGCTTTACAGGCTATACCACTCCGTCGGCGGAAATACTGTACGAGGCGCTCGACGGCTTTGTCAGAGACGGCTGTGAATATTGCATAATGGAGGTTTCCTCGCAGGCTTTAGCACAGAAGCGTGTCGAACCGATTCGTTTCAGCCTCGCAGCTTTTACGAATATAGGTACGGACCATCTTGATTATCACGGAAGCTTTGATGCTTATCTTGATGCAAAATGCAGACTGGCGGAGCTTTCCGATAAAATCCTCGTAAATACCGACGACGTGAATTTCTTGCAGCTTATTGAAAATTTCAGCGGTGAGAAATATACGTTTTCCGCAAAAAACAGGACTGCGGATTTTTCAGCCAAGGATATAAGATATTCAGCAGATTCGGCATCGTATATATTTTTTGACAAAAAAAGCATTGTTCCCGTAAGCCTTTTCTCAATAGGAGAAATTTCGGTATATAACAGTCTGTGTGCACTTGCCTCGGCTGAGCTTCTCGGCGCAGATAATGAAAAATTTTCCGCTTCCGCAGAAAGCCTTCCCGCTGTACGCGGGCGTATGCAGAAAATTTCGTCGGAGGGAATTGACGTGTACGTTGATTTTGCCCACACCCCACAGGCGCTTGAGCTGGTGCTACGGGCACTGCGGCAGAATAAAGACGGACGGCTGATAACAGTTTTCGGCTGCGGCGGAAACCGTGATAAGGGAAAACGCCCCGCTATGGGCAGAATTGCTTCTGAGCTCAGTGATACGGTGATTTTAACTGACGATAATCCGAGAAATGAGGATTCCTCGGAAATAATAAGCGACATTCTTTCGGGAATCGGCAGTAAGCGCAAGGTTGTTTCCGAACCCGACAGAAGAAAAGCAATAGAAAAAGCAATTAAAAAAGCAAAAAACGGAGATACTGTCCTTATTGCAGGAAAAGGACATGAATTATATCAGATTATTGGTTCTGAAAAACAGTATTTCAGCGATGAGTTGACCGTAAAGCAGATTTTCGGTCTTGTTTGAAAGGAAAGATTACTATGGATTTGTGGCTTGCAATTCTTTTATGTGTGGTAATAAGCTTTGCAGTTTCTTACGTGCTCGGCTTTGCCGTTGTACCCTGGCTTCGTAAGCTTAAATTCGGTCAGGCAATTCTTGATATCGGTCCGTCCTGGCATAAGAAAAAGCAGGGAACTCCTACTATGGGCGGATTACTTATTATTGCCGGCTTTGCTGCTGCCGTAGCGGTAGTGCTTATAACCGACAAGCTTCTCGGAGGAGATATTCTTACGCTGGGAAACTCCCGTCCCACAGATTCTGTTTATATTAAAATTTTCAGCGGTATACTTATGGCAGTGGCATTTGCCTTTATCGGCTTCATCGACGACTATATAAAGGTTGTCAAGAAGAGAAACCTCGGTCTTACCGAAATTCAGAAAACTCTTCTGCAGATTGCCGTTATTACCGTATATCTTTTTACATTATATAAGAGCGGTGTGAATTTCATTTTTATTCCCTATTTCGGAGTATATGAAAACGCTTTTATTTTCTGGGTGCTCGGCTTTATTGCAATATACGGCACTGTAAATGCAGTAAACTTTACAGACGGTGTAGACGGACTTTGCTCCTCTGTTACAGCTGCAGTGTGCGTAGGCTTCACTGTATGCGCGGTAATTATGAGCTTTTCGGGTCTTTCGGTTCTCACTGCAGCTCTTTTCGGAGCGCTTTTAGGCTTCCTTATGTGGAACTGGAATCCCTCAAAGGTTATTATGGGTGACCTCGGTTCCTTCTTCCTCGGCGGACTTGTCTGCGCCTTCGCATTCTCCCTTGATGCTCCCTGGCTTATTGTTCTTATTGGATTTATATACGTTATTGAGTTCGCATCCGATATTATTCAGATTGCATATTTCAAAACTCATAACGGAAAGCGTCTTTTCAGAATGGCTCCCATTCATCATCATTACGAGATGGGCGGCTGGAGTGAAAAGAAAATTTGTAAAGTATTTACACTTGTCACAGTCATAGGCTCTGCAGCAGCAGTGGCACTCAGCTGGTTCGGACGTCTTCAGTAAAGTAAATAACTTTACATTTTGTGCGGCATATGCCGAAAAAATGCGCCGTAATCAACGGCTGAAAGGTGGAAAGTATGCAACCCTTTGCTTCAATGAAACAGAGCTTTGCGGATAAATACAGAAAAAGCCTGTTAGGGCAGTATATAAGGTCGAGAGGCGGATTCTGGGCAGAGGGCTCGTTTGACGTTCTTCTTTTCGTGTTCCTTTCAATTCTTATATTTGCGGGACTTACTATGCTTTATTCCGCAAGCTATCCCAATGCATATTCCGACGGTCTTGACCCTGCATATTATTTCAAGAATCAGCTCGGCGGCGTTGCGGTAGGCATAGTATTTATTGCAATAATCGGCAAAATGAATCACCGCCTTTTTATGGAGGCAGGTGCGGTTCTCGGAAGCCTTGTTTCAATAGGTCTTCTCGGCCTTGCTTTTTTTATCGGTGACGGTGACGGCGGAATCAAAAGATGGATTACAATTGCAGGTATTCAGTTCCAGCCCTCGGATATTGCAAAATTCACTCTCATACTGACACTCGGCTACATGCTTCATCAGTGGCATCATCTTATGGTGAGCAAAAAGCCGCTTGTAATTAAAAAATTCCCTTCAATCACACGCTTTGCGGCAAACGCAAACAGAAGAATCGGCAAGCCCGTGTTCAACGAGTCCTGGAAAATTGTTGTAGGCTGTATTGCGGTTATCGGCCTTTACGTCGGTCTTGTTTTCTTAGGCTCTCATCTTTCGGGTGCGATAATTATGCTTGCAGTTGCGGCAATTATGCTTTACGTGGGTGAAATAAGACCTACTTGGATAGGCTTTTTCATCGTTGCTGTAATTGTTATGATTCCCGTTCTTTTTGCAACGGGTATTCTCAAGGAATATATGCTTGAGCGAATCACGAATTTCTTCAGCTCCGAAAAGGATATGCTCGGCGGTGACTGGCAGACCACCCAGGCTCTTTATGCAATAGGCTCAGGCGGCTTCTTCGGCAAGGGACTCGGTCAGTCGGTGCAGAAATACAACTACGTTCCCGAGCCTCAGAACGATATGATTTTCTCAATCATCATCGAGGAGCTTGGCTTTGTAGGCGGCTTTGCAATTATCCTTCTCTTTGCACTTGTTATCTGGAGAGGTATTGCAATCGGTGTGAACTGTCCCACAAGATACGGCGCACTCGTTGCCTTCGGTATTACCTTCAAGCTTGCTTTGCAGGTATTTTTCAATATCGGTGTTGCTACCGATATTATTCCCAACACGGGTATCACTCTTCCGTTCTTCAGCTACGGCAGAACGGCACTTATTGTAAATCTTGTTGAAATGGGAATTCTTTTCAGCATTTCAAGAAGCTCACGAATGAAAAAAGTATAAGCAAAGGAGAAAACCAATGAAGGTACTTATTGCGGCAGGCGGCACGGGCGGTCATATAAATCCTGCTCTTTCACTTGCACAGGAAATCAGAAGCCGTCATCCCGATGCTCAGATTCTGTTTGTCGGCACACGTGACCATATGGAAGCAAATCTTGTACCTAAGGCAGGCTTCGATTTCGCAACTATAGAAATAAGCGGCTTTCAGCGCTCATTCTCCCTTTCTTCAATTTTAGAAAATCTTAAAACACTCAAGCAGCTTCTTTTTGTAACGGGTCAGTGTAAAAAAATCATCAGCGGCTTCAACCCCGACGTTGCGGTAGGCTTCGGCGGATACGTCAGCGGACCTGCAATAAGAACTGCACATAAAATGGGAGTAAAAACTGCAATTCACGAGCAGAATGCATTCCCGGGAAAAACAAATATTGCCCTTTCTGCATACGTAGATGCTGTTATGCTTACCTCTGAGGAGGCTGAAAAGCATCTTAAGTGCAAAAAGGCTCCTTATATTACAGGTCTTCCCGTAAGGGAGGAGATTCTTGCCGCCGATAAAGCGCTGGCAAGAGAGCAGCTCGGTATTTCCTCCGATGCTACCGTGGTGCTGTCAACAGGCGGCAGCCTCGGTGCGATGGCTATCAATGAAAATATGATAGGTGTGCTTAAGAAATTTGCCGATTCGGGTATCGTGTTTATTCACGGCTACGGTCAGAACGGCAAGGATATGCCTGAAAAATTAAAGGCAGCAGGCGTTGATACCGAGGGAAACAAAAATCTTCACGTTTCGGAATACATATACGATATGGCAAAATATATGGCTGCAGCAGACCTTGTTATAAGCAGGGCAGGCGCCAGCTCCCTTGCCGAGATTCAGGTGCTTGGTAAGGCATCGTATCTCATTCCGTATCCCTATGCTGCAGAAAATCATCAGTACCACAACGCGATGGCTCTTGTAAAGCGCGACGCCGCTATGGTATGTCAGCAAAAGGAGCTTACAACAGAAAAATTATGCGACCTTATTTCAGAACTTCTCTCTGATAAGGAGAAATTTATAAAAATGGGCAGTAATGCCCGCGCTATGGCAATATGCAATGCAAAAAAACAGATATGTGACATAGTCACCTCGCTTATCGGATAAGACACAGCATCTCTGTAACACGGACAAATTCACCCCCATAGAATAAAGCATAAGCTTTCATCGAAAGGGTGTAATTATGAGTTCGTTTGTTATTGAAGGTGGCAGAAGGCTTGAGGGTGAATGTGAGATTCAGGGCGCAAAAAACAGTGCTCTGCCCATTCTTGCATCTACGCTGCTTTGCGAGGGGCACAGTACCGTCAGAAACTGTCCTTCTCTTCTTGACGTTGATGCCACGATAAAAATTCTTGAGCATCTCGGCTGTCTTGTCAGCAGAACAGGACATACGGTAAATATAGATTCCGGCTCTGCGGCAGGCTATGAAATACCCGAAAGGCTTATGCGGGAAATGCGCTCGTCGGTGATTTTCCTCGGCGCGATTCTTGCAAGAAACAAAAGGGTGATTCTTTCAACCCCCGGAGGCTGCGATATCGGTCTTCGTCCCATTGACCTGCATCTTGATGCTATGAAGAAGCTTGGTGCTTCGGTCAGGGAGGAGTTCGGCAATATAGAATGCAGTGCTCCCGATGGACTCAGAGGAACGAAAATAATGCTTTCGTTTCCGAGTGTCGGTGCTACGGAAAATATTATGATTGCCGCAAGCACGGCGCAGGGGACAACCACAATAATAAACGCCGCACGCGAGCCCGAAATCAGTGACCTTGCTGATTTTCTCAATTCCTGCGGTGCAAGAATATCGGGCGCAGGACAGGGTACGGTTGTTATTGAAGGCGTTAAAAGGCTTACAGGTGCGATGCATGCCGTTCTGCCCGACAGAATTGCAGCGTCCACTTATATGGCGGCTGCCGCTATAACAGGCGGTGACGTAAGATTCGGCAATATTATTCCCGCACATCTTGGACATGAAATTGATTTGTTCCTTGAGGCAGGGTGTCATATTTCAGCAGAAAGCAGAAGCCTGCGGTTGAAGGCCCCGCAGAGGCTTAAAAGCGTAAAGCTTATAAGAACAATGCCTTATCCCGGCTTCCCCACGGATACGGGTGCTCCTGTTGTTGCGATGCTTACAAGGGCAAGGGGTACGTCGGTAATAATCGAAACAATTTTTGAAAACAGATTCCGCTATATTGGTGAGCTTATAAGGCTCGGTGCAAAAATCAGAGTAGACGGAAGAATGGCAGTCGTTGAAGGGGTAGATTCGCTTCACGGTGTGTCTGTCCGCTCTACGGACCTCAGAGGCGGTGCCGCGCTGATGGTTGCCGCACTTGCGGCTGAGGGGGAATCGGTAATTTCCTGCATAAACCACATTGAAAGAGGCTACGAGGCTCCCGAAAAAATAATATCGGAGCTTTCGGGAAAAATAAAAAGGATTGATACGGAAGATGGAGATGAATAATCAACAGGATATCCACGGCATAAAAAACAGCCGCTTTTCTCCCGAGGAAAGAGCAAGGATGTCACGTGATAACGAGCAGTACAGGGACGCGGCAAGACGAGAAGCTCCCGTTAAGAAGGTGCAGAAGACAGGGAAGTCCGCTGCAGCAGACAAGGGCAGAAAGGCTTCAAGAGCCGCTCAGGAAAATACTGCGAAAAGCAGAAACGAGCGTGTTAAAAACAGCTCGGAAAACAGAAAAAAACAGAAAAAACGTCAGAATAATCTCATAATCGTGATGCTTGTGGTTGTTGCCGTGGCTCTCATAGGTGCTTTTGCAAGCTTTGCTATGACTGTAAACGGTATTGAGGTTTCGGGCAGTGAAAGATATTCCGATAAGACCGTGCTTTCGGCGGCAGGCCTCAGCGAGGGTGACAGTATGCTGCTTGTGAATCTCAGGGCGATGGAATATAAAATCGAAAGCACGCTTCCTTACGTTGAGAATGCGGTGATAAAAAGAAGCTGGCCCGATAAAATTACAGTGACACTCGAGGATGCGGTGGCATCACTCGCAATTGATACAGGTGACGGCTACATCCTTATGAATAATTCCTGTAAGGTGCTTGACACGGATGCTATCGTTATAAACACCTCTGCAATTGTCAAGGGTGTCAGTGTGGTTGAGGCTACGGAGGGCAAAACCGTTGTCTTTTCCGATAACGTAAGCACAGAAAGCTTTGTGAAGCTATGCAACGCTCTGAGTGAGCACGGAATTGAAAACATTTCTGAATATGACCTCACCTCAGTTTCAAATATCAGCGTTATTCTTGACCACAGAATTGAGGTAAGACTCGGCACTCTTGCAGGTGCTGCCGACAAGCTTGCCTTCTGTAAGGCGGTAATTGACGAAACAATCGCATCTGATAAGAAGCATCCTATGATTATTGACGTTACTGCTGACGGAAAAGCATACGCAAGAAGGAAGGACGACAACAGCGTAAGCTTCAATGAAACAACAACGGCTGCCGAGGCGGTGACAGAGCAGGAAACTGCTGCTGCAGTCGGCTGATAATAACAACCAAAGCACATAAAAAATAAAAATTTTATTAATACTGTAACTATTTGTTATATTTTTTGATTTTTTTCTTGAATTTTATAAATAAGTATGTTAGTATAAAAAATGATTATTGTGTAAAATTGTATTGGAGGATATAAATATGGGTTTCGAAATGTCAAACGAGTATGATCTTGTTACTCAGATTAAGGTCGTAGGCGTAGGCGGCGGCGGTGGAAACGCTGTTAACCGCATGGTTGAGTCAAACGTTCAGGGCGTTGAATTCATCGCAGTAAACACCGATAAGCAGGTTCTTATCAACTCAAAGGCAACAACAAAAATTCAGATAGGCGAAAAGGTAACCTCAGGCCAGGGCGCAGGCGCAAAGCCTGAAATCGGCAAGAAGGCTGCTGAAGAAAGCCTTGAATCAATAAATGAAGTTCTTGCAGGTACCGATATGGTATTTATTACTGCAGGTATGGGCGGCGGAACAGGTACAGGTGCTGCTCCCGTAATTGCACAGCTTGCAAAGGACAAGGGCATCCTTACAGTAGGTATCGTAACAAAGCCCTTCGAGTTTGAAGGCAGACGCCGTATGACACAGGCAGAGGCAGGTATTGCAGAGCTTGCACAGCACGTAGACAGCCTTATCGTTATTCCTAACGAAAGACTCAAGCTCGTTTCAGATCAGAAGATTACCTTCCTCAACGCTTTCTCTATTGCTGATGACGTTCTCCGTCAGGGCGTAAAGAGTATTGCAGAGCTTATCAAGGTTCCCGGTATCATCAACCTCGACTTTGCTGACGTTACATCCGTTATGAAGGATGCAGGACACGCACATATGGGCGTGGGCAGAGCAAGCGGTAAGGACAAGGCAGAAAAGGCTGCTACAGATGCTATCTCCAGTCCTCTCCTTGAAACAACAATTCAGGGTGCAAAGGGTGTTATCATCCTTATCTCTGCTTGCACAGATATCACTCTTGATGACGTTGACGTTGCTGCTACAATCGTTAAGGATGCAGCAGACGTTGATGCAAACATCATCTTCGGTGCTTCCGTTGATCCTTCTCTTGATGACGAAATGATCGTTACTGTTATCGCAACGGGCTTCGGTAAGGACGGTAATGTGAATACACCCGTTGTTAACGAAGTAAAGAAGGAAGAGGCTGCAGAGGCTGCTGCAGAAGCTGATTCCTCAACAGGTGTTGACGAAAGCCTTATGGACATCTTCAACATTTTCAAGAACAAGGATTGATTTGTTCCCTCTGAAAAGCTTTAATAACTTGAATCAATCAGGGGCGTTTTTTAATACGCCCCTTTTTTCTGTTATTGCAGTATAAATCTCCGGTTTACCGATGAAAGGAAATTCTTATGGCAGAAAACAAAAAAATGGTCGAAGCCATTACCTCTATGGAGGAGGACTTCGGCAAATGGTATACAGACGTTGTAAAAAAGGCTGACCTTATCGACTATTCAAGCGTTAAGGGCTGTATGATTATCCGTCCCTACGGCTATGCTATCTGGGAGCTTCTTCAGAAGCAGATGGATGACCGCTTCAAGGCTACAGGTCACGAAAATATTTATATGCCCCTTTTCATTCCCGAATCACTTCTTCAGAAGGAAAAGGATCACGTTGAAGGCTTTGCTCCCGAGGTTGCATGGGTAACTCACGGCGGTAGCGAGCCCCTTCAGGAGCGTCTTTGCGTAAGACCTACCTCAGAAACACTTTTCTGTGAGCACTATGCAAACGTTGTTCAGTCCTACAGAGATCTTCCCAAGCTCTACAATCAGTGGTGTAATGTTGTGCGTTGGGAAAAGACAACAAGACCCTTCCTTCGTTCAAGAGAGTTCCTCTGGCAGGAAGGTCACACAGTTCACGCAACAGCCGAGGAGGCTATTGAAGAAACAGAGCGTATGCTTAACCTCTATGCAGATTTCTGTAAGGACGTTCTCAATATGCCTGTTGTAAAGGGCAGAAAGACTGACAGTGATAAGTTTGCAGGTGCGGAGGCTACATATGCTATTGAGGCACTTATGCACGACGGTAAGGCTCTTCAGGCAGGTACCTCACACTATTTCGGCGACGGCTTTGCAAGAGCATTCAATATGACCTACACAGATAAGGAAAACAAGCAGCAGTACGTTCACCAGACCTCATGGGGTACAACAACAAGACTTATCGGTGCTATCATTATGTCACACGGTGATAATAACGGTCTTGTGCTTCCTCCCAAGGTTGCTCCCACACAGGTTGTTATTATTCCTATTGCCGCTCATAAGCCCGGTGTAAAGGAAAAGGCAGAGGAATTAAGAGAAAGACTTGCAGCTGCTTTCAGAGTAAAGTGCGACAATACAGACAATTCCGCAGGCTGGAAGTTTGCTGAATATGAAATGAAGGGTGTGCCCCTTCGTCTTGAAATCGGTCCCAAGGACATAGAAAACAATCAGTGTGTTCTTGTCCGCCGTGATAACCGCGAAAAGTATTTCGTTTCTCTTGATAACCTTGAAGAGGAGATTGCAAGACTTCTTGACGAGCTTGGTACTGCTCTTTACAACAAGGCTCTTGCAAACATCGAAAAGAAGACATACAGATGTACCTCAATTGATGAAATCAAGGATGCTCTTGCTGCTAACGGCGACGGCTTTGTAAAGGCTATGTGGTGCGGTGAGGAAGAGTGTGAGGATAAGGTCAAGGAGCTTACAGGTGTCGGCTCAAGATGTATTCCCTTTGAGCAGGAAACTCTTTCAGATACATGCGTTTGCTGCGGCAAAAAGGCAATCAATATGGTTGTATGGGGCAACGCATATTAATTCTTGATTGCATTATAAAAAACAGAAGCACGGTTTACGGGCACCTACCGTAAAGCAGTTTATCAAAAGGGACGAGAAAACCTCGTCCCTTTTGCACACTTCCTTGCCTGAAAGGTATAGTGTGTTATACTATGTTTTGTTTTTTGGTGGTAAAGGAGTGATGTTTTTGCTTACGCAAAAGTGATGTTACTCACTTCGTTCGTAATGATGTTTCTCCCGATGGTCGCAATGATGTGATGTTTGCCCACTGTGCCGAAGGCACAACATCATTGCCGTAGGCTACATCATTAGGCGAAGCCGACATCACTTGCACGTAAGGGCAAACATCGTTCGGCAGACCTGCTTTATCGCAGGTCGCCGT
>JAZTWN010000012.1:0-14113 GCA_045635905.1 Acutalibacteraceae bacterium | reverse complement strand
TCCCGTTGGCCGTATGGACGGTGACTCACTTCCCGTTTCCGCATTTATGGATCACGCTGACGGTACATTCGAGCAGGGCGCTTCCGCATTCGAAAAGAGAGGCGTTGCTGTTATGGTTCCCGAATGGGATCCCACAAAGTGCGTACAGTGTAACCGTTGCGCATACGTATGTCCTCACGCTACAATCCGTCCCTTTGCTATGAGTGCTGACGAAGCAGCTAATGCTCCTGCAATCACAAAGACAAAGGAAATCAAGAAGACAGATTACACATATACTCTTGCAGTATCTCCCATGGACTGTATGGGATGCGGCGTATGTATCGGCGTATGTCCCACAAATTCTCTTACAATGAAGTCAAGAGAGAGCCAGGACGAGCAGCAGGCATCCTTCGATTACTGTGTAGCTAACGTTACAGAAAAGGCTGACATGACAGCAGGCGTATCTGTAAAGGCAAGCCAGTTCAAGACTCCTCTCCTCGAGTTCTCAGGCTCTTGCGCAGGTTGTGCAGAAACAGCTTACGCTCGTCTTATCACTCAGATGTTCGGTGACAGAATGTACATCTCCAATGCTACAGGCTGTTCTTCAATCTGGGGCGGTCCCGCTGCAACATCTCCCTACACCGTAAACAAGGCAGGTCACGGTCCTGCTTGGGCTAACTCCCTCTTCGAAGATAACGCAGAGCACGGCTTCGGTATGTTCCTCGGTCAGAACGCTATCCGTAACTCTCTTATCGCTAAGGTAGAAGAGATTACAACAAACGACAAGGCTTCCGCTGAGCTCAAGGCTGCTGCAGCTGAATATCTTGCAACTGTTAACGACGGTGCAAAGAACAGCGCTGCTACTGAAGCTCTTGTTGCTGAGCTTGAGAAGGTTGCTTGCTGCTGTGACAACTGCAACTCCATCCTCAAGAACAAGGAATACCTTGCTAAGAAGTCCGTATGGATCTTCGGTGGCGACGGTTGGGCATACGACATCGGCTTCGGCGGTGTTGACCACGTTCTTGCTGCAGGTGAAGACGTAAACATCATGGTATTCGATACTGAAGTTTACTCCAACACAGGCGGACAGGCTTCCAAGGCTTCTCAGATCGGTCAGGTTGCACAGTTTGCTGCTGCAGGTAAGCAGATTGCCAAGAAGAGCCTTTCCGAAATCGCTATGAGCTACGGCTACGTATACGTTGCACAGATTGCTATGGGTGCAGATATGAACCAGACAATCAAGGCTATTGCTGAAGCTGAAGCTTACAACGGACCTTCAATCATCATCGCTTACGCTCCTTGCGAAATGCATTCAATCAAGGGCGGTATGGTTAACTGCCAGAACGAAATGATCAAGGCTGTTGAATGCGGCTACTGGAATATGTTCCGTTACAACCCCGCACTTAAGGAAAAGGGTGAGAATCCCTTCACAATTGACTCCAAGCCCGGCAAGAGCGAGGAATTCAAGTCCTTCCTTCTCAACGAAGCTCGTTATTCTTCACTTACCCGTGCATTCCCCGACAGAGCTGAAGCTCTCTTCGCAGATGCAGAAAAGAAGTCAGTTGAAAGATACAACCACCTTCTTAAGCTTAAGGCTCTCTATGCTCCCGATGCTGAATAAGCATTAAACGCATAACGGATAAATAAAATCAAGGGTATCGGTTACCTCACGGTAGCTGATACCCTTTCTCCTTTTTAAGCGCAAAAAAATATCGGCAGATAAATTACCTGCCGATAAAATTTCCATATGCTCCGTTTTTGTGTTCTCTGAGAATTATAATCTGCCCTTGTATTTTTTTGTAATGAGTCGAAAGAACAAATCGTAGCCTACGAAATATTCTCTTATAAATCTTTTATACGCATCACCGGGAGTGATGCAGCTTACAACACCGGGCTCTTTTATTCCGCACGCCCTTGCAATTACTGAAGAACGGTGAATGTGATAGGTGGAAGAAAGAAATGCAATTTTAACGTCATCGATATCTTTCCCGGAGTGCTTTTTTATAATTTCAACTGCAAAAAGGAAGTTCTCAAAGGTTGTGGTAGATTTGTCCTCAAGGATAATTCTGCACTTATCTATCCCCTGTGAGATAAGGTAATCTGCAATAATCTGTGCCTCGGATTTTTTCTGACCGGGCCTGAAGCAGCCACCGCAGGGCACTATCATGCAACGGGGATTTTCCTTAAGGTATACTGCAGCCTCCTTCATTCTTTCAAGAAGCTGGGGACTTGGGGTATCGGCACCTATGATATCACCGCCGAGAATCATAAGATACTCGCAGTCGTCGCGGTATTTCTTCTTTGCTTTTCTTATAACAAAGGGCATATAAAGTCCTGCTGTAACGGCAAAATATATAACTGCTACAGACACAAGAATTACAATAAGCTTAAAAACTGCTTCCATACCCTATCTCCTTTATACTTTTTCGCAGACTGCTTCTTTTCTTGTTCTTATAAGGTAAATTGCAATAGAAATAAGAGCAAAGGTTTCATTAAGAGTTCCTGCAATTGAGCCGTTTACAATATTATAAACAAACCAGCAGGCACATACGGGAATTGAAAGATACTTAAGAAGTCTTGTGTTTCTCTGCCAGTTGCCGATAGTTGCAAAAATCGCGGCAATAAATGGCAGTATACTCCATGCGCTTTCCCAGGTAAGAATTACGCTTCCTGCATTAAGCACGATAAACACGGCAGGAATTATATTATTCTGCGCCCATTTCTTTTCGCGGAAGGAATAAGCAATACAACGGAAAATATTCAGCATATTCATCCCCACGGGCGTAAAAAGACCAAGGCAGGCAAAGTGAAGACTCCATACAAGCGAGCAAAGGGACATAAGAAAAAGTATGGTGCGGTGCTTCTTGAACTGATACATAGTAACCGCAATTCCCATTGCCACAAAGCCTAAAAGCTGGGCTATCAAATTCTGATGCTCTGTAAAAAATTCGGGCATTATACATCCTCAACAATCAATTTTCTTTCTTTTTGGTATTTTCCTTAGCTGTTCTGCAGGAGGCATATATCATCGCTCGAAGAGCGATATCATATCGAAGATATATCACCCGTTCCGCAAGGAACGGATATCATTGTAAAAAACCTCTTTTGTCCGGTAGACAAAAGAGGTTTTTTACATGGCGCGCCGGAAGGGACTCGAACCCCTGACCTACTGGTTCGTAGCCAGTCACTCTATCCAACTGAGCTACCGGCGCAGTTATTATTTGCATTGTTCTCAATGCCCTAATATATTATCACTATGTTACCCAAATGTCAACTGTTTTCTTAAAAATTTTCTCATATTTTATTAATCTTTCCGCATATACTTTTTCGGAAGGATTGAGCATATGAACTTTACAAAATATCTTATTGCAGGAAAAGACTACGTGTATATTGACTATGCAGACAAAGAAAAAGAAGGGCTTCTTCGGCAGGCAGTCGGGCTTTGCGACAGAGTAAAGGGGACGGGTGCAGACGGCTTTTTCACTTTTCAACAAAACAATCACAAAAACGGACAAATAAGCGGGCTTTTGCAAAACGGACAAATTATGCGAGATTTTTCTTCCGCTTCAATTTGCGCCTGTTTTGACGCATTTTCAAAGACAGACGCCGCAGGCTCTGCATTTTCATTTAAAAATGCGGGAATTTCAGAGGTAATTTGCGATTTTGCGGAGGATATGACACTGATTTATTGCCGTTTCTCACCGTCTGAAAGGAGCTTCCCTGCGGACACCGTAAACAGGCGCACGGAAATCGGAAACAGAATTCTTACAGTCACCCCGATATACATTTCAGGTATACACGGAGTGCATTTCACCGAATGCATAAATCAGCTCGACATAAATTATCTCGGCAGCCATTTTTCACGCAATTCTCTCTTTCAAAGGCAGGCCGATTTTATTCTCGCACAAAAAACCGACAGCTGCACGTATGAAATTGCCTTCTATGAAAACGGCACGGGCTGCCCAAGGCCTGCACTTTCCTCCTTTATCTCCACTGCACTTGCGGCAATTAATACAGGAAGACAAAAATTCAACGAAAGAATAAGCATAATCTGCGGCGGTAGCTTTGTGAGCGTTATATGTCGGAATGAAAATACCTTTGAAATAAGCTGCGAGGTACGAAAAATCCTTGAAGGCAATACATAAAAAAAACGGTACAGTCACCTGTACCGTTAATTTTTATTTATAGGATGTGGGAAGAACGTAAATTTTTACATCTCTCCAGCCCCATACGCAGCAGTCTGCATACGTATTCATATAAAGGTCAACTGTAGCACCCTTGGGCCAGTAGATGAATCCGCCTGTATCCTCTGCACGGGCAAAGCCGTAAACGAATCTGCCGTCACCTGATACAATCCACATTTCCGTGCCGTAGGGGATTTCTCTGGGGTCAACCGCTACAACACCGGGACGAACGGATGAGCCTGTAGCAGTCATATATCCGCCGTAATATGCAGTAGACTTTCCTTCTATTGTGTAAAGGTAATTTTCGGGCACACCGTTTTCATCGAAGGTAAGTGATGAGGGGGGCACCATCTGTGAGATTACCTGACCGGGCACGCAGCTTGTGTAAAGCCCAGTGCTGGGAATGTTTGAAGGACCTCTCTGATATCTGTAGGTATCAAGATAGAGATTTCTGTTTGAGCTTGCAACAACCTCGCCGCTTGCCTCCCACAGCTCTCTTTCTCTGTCCTTCTTTTCAATCTCCTTAAGCTTCTCTTCTGCTTCGCTCTGAGAAACTCCCGAGATATAGGTTGAGAAATCGACTATCTCCGGTTCGTTATTATATTTTTTTACGTCAGTAATTCCCTGTGCGAGTAAGCCACTGTAGCTTAAGTCGTTTGAGGGCGCAGCGATTACTGCCTCACTGCTGTCTGCTTCGTCGAAGGAATCCTGTAAAAGATTGCCGAAAAGGTCGTTTACCTGTGTTGAAAGCTCTTCAATAAAGCTCACAGATTCCTCAATAACAACCTCCTGGGAAGCAAACACCTGATTGTAAGCAGGGGGAACGTCGCTAATTACTGTAGAGAGTGCAAGCCCTGCAACTGCCATAAGCGCCGCGGGTGCAGCGTGATATGAGCTTATGCCGTGTGCCTTAAGAGAAAACCTCTTACCGGCACTCTTTGACTCACTCTTCTTACTGTGAATGTCCATAAATCTACTCCTGTCCGCAATTTTTACCGAGGGAAATTCAAGTATTTTTCCGCTCAATATACTTTGGGTTTCAAGGCTTTGCACATTATATGCAAAGAATTTTCAAATGTCAAATCAAAAAGTTTTTCATTTTTATGCAATTTAAACAAACAACTTAAGAGCAATAAAAATTAAAATTAAGAAAAACAGGTCTTTTGACTTAATTATTCTTATTTAGAATTATGATTCTTTTGTTTTTTTGTGAAAACCTCACAAAAATGGCAAGTCCGTTTTTAATGGTTACAATTTGTAACTTTTATGTGTAAATTCTGCCTAATTTTGCAGTATTTGTTTACTACAATTTAACCATATATAGTCCTTAGTTGTCCCATCTGTACATATATATTCCTGCAAAGGCAAAAAAATACACCGCCTCATATATTTTTGAAGCGGTGATGAGATTTTATTCAAATGATTTAGCAAGAAATGCTCTTGTTTTTTCGGAGCGGGGATTATCAAAAACCTCTTCGGGAGAGCCTGCTTCTTCAATAACGCCGTCTGCCATAAAGATTACCTTATCTGAAACGTTCTTTGCAAACTCCATTTCGTGGGTAACAACAACCATTGTTCTGCCCATATTGCGAAGCTCCTTGATTACCTTAAGCACCTCGATGGTAAGCTCGGGGTCAAGAGCGGAGGTGGGCTCGTCAAAGAAAAGGATTTTGGGCTCAAGTGCCAGCGCACGGGCAATAGCCACACGCTGCTGCTGACCGCCCGAAAGCTGCCAGGGGTAGGAATTTCTCTTTTCCGTAAGTCCCATATCGGAAAGAATCTTTTCAGCCTTTTCCTCTATCTCCTTAATAATCTGCTTCTTGTTCTGCTTATAATCTGCTCTTTCCTTTGCCTTAAGCTTAACGGCAAGCGTTACGTTATCAAAGACATTATACTGAGGGAAAAGATTGAACTGCTGAAAAACAAGACCGATTTTAAGCTGCTTTTCTCTTGTTTCCTTTGCCTTGTGCTTCGATTTGTCCTCACCGTCAAAAATGATATCACCGTCAACGACGATTTTTCCGCTATCGGCAGCTTCAAGGAAATTAATGCAGCGCAGAAGGGTTGTTTTACCGCTTCCCGAGGAGCCGATTATAGACATTACCTGTCCTTCCTCAAGAGAAAGGGAAATGCCCTTGAGAACCTCGGTTTTACCGAAGCTCTTTTTAAGCGAATTAACTTCAAGTATAGCCATATTTCCCCCTCCTTAAGCCTTGAAATAGTCCATTTTCTTCTCAATTCTTGAGAAAATAACGGTGAGAAGTCCGTTGAAAATAAGATAGAAGGCACCGGCATAAATAAGAGGCCATAAAAGACCGCCGTTTTTGATAAACTTCTGTGCATTCCATATAATTTCATATACGGCAATTGTTCTTGCAAGGGAGGTATCCTTTACAAGAGTGATTATTTCGTTACCCATTGGGGGCACTATTCTCTTCACAACCTGCAGAAGCACAACTCTGAAAAAGGTCTGCTTTTTGGTCATACCGAGCACCTGACAGGCTTCATACTGACCTTTGGGAATACTCTCTATACCGCCGCGGTAGATTTCCGAGAAATAACAAGCATAGTTGATTACAAAAGCAAGAAGCACCGAGGGAAAACGGTCAAGACCTTTGAGCCCTGCAAGAGCATTAAAAAGGGCATTATCAATTCCCAATTCCCCTATCCAGCCGCCAATAAGCTCAGGACCATAGAAAACCACAATAAGCTGAAGCATAAGCGGAGTTCCTCTTATAACCCATACAACGGTTTTTGAAAGCCATTTTATGGGAAAAATCTTACTCATCGAGCCAAAAGAAATCACAAGCCCTAAGGGTATGGCAAAAATAAGAGTCAGACAGAATAATTCAAGTGTAGTCATAAAGCCTTCAAAAAGGCTTACGGTTACATTCCAAAACATAAAAATCACCTAAAGAACCAAAAAGCAGAAGACTCGGAAGGAGTCTTCTGCCCCTGATTATCAAATCAAATTATTTAACGAGAGTAAGCTCGTACTTTGCTGCAAGAGCGTCAAGTGTGCCGTCTGCAAGAAGCTTATCTGTAATTGTGTTGATTTCTGTGCAAAGGTCTGAACCCTTACGGCAGCCGATACCGTATTCTTCTTCGTTAAGAGACATAACCTTTGTAAGGTTTTCGTAGGTTGCGCCTTCTGCTGTAAGAGCATCAGCCATTGTAAGGTCGATGATACAAGCGTCAGCCTTGCCTGTGTGTACTTCAAGAATAGCGTCGGACTGATATGTAAGCTCTGTGAAATTGAAGCCGTTCTCTTCTGCAACACCCTTACCTGCAGATTCTACCTCTACTGCGAAGGAAAGATCCTTGAGGCTTTCAACTGTTGTGTAATCAGCAGCCTTGTCCTTGGGCATAACAACAACCTGAGCATTCTTTACGTAAGCATCTGTGATATCCATTGACTGCTTGAGAGCATCTGTAATGGTCATACCGTTCCATACACAGTCAATCTTCTTGGATTCAACCTCAAATTCCTTGTTGTCCCATTCGATTTCGATGAATTCAACTTCTACGCCGATTTCCTTAGCAACTGCACGTGCATATTCTGCGTCAAAGCCTGTCCATTCGCCGTTTTCATCAATCCAGTCCATGGGCTTGTACTCTGTAACACCGACAACAAGCTTGCCCTTAGCCTTGATATAAGCAAGGTCACTTTCAGCTGCTGTTGTATCTTCTGCTGCTGTTGTGTCATCAGCGGGAGCAGTTGTTTCCTCTATTGTGCCGCCGCAGGATGCGAGCATAAGAACGCAGCCGAGTGCTAAAAGAGCAGCAAGAATAACTGATAATGTCTTCTTCATTTTGATTTACCTCTTTTTCAATTTAATATGTTAGCACTTTACCTTGGTAAAGCATAGGCATATAATAACAGAGAACTGTGCCTTTGTCAACCATTTTTTTCATATTTTTTATTTATACAAAAAATAACCTCCGTTAAGTACGGAGGTCAGTAGCAAAAGGTCGGAAAATGCTTATTTTTCTGATTTTTGAAACCACAGCCAGAGCTAATGCCAGCTTCACCGCATCGGGGATGATAAAGGGCGCAACGGTGACAAGGGAGGAGGAGATTATTCCCTCAAGGGAGAGGGAACCGAGGTTGAATTTACAGTACCATAATGCACCGGGTATATAATGTATTAATATATATATTATATAACCTATTATAATAAGGGATTTTTTTCCTTTTGAATATTTCTCGAAAGCGTAAAACACGGGCACACCGAGAAGAAATCCCCATATAAAGCCTGCTGTGGGTCCTGTGAGTGCGCCCAAGCCCCCTGTGAAGCCGGAAAAAACGGGAAGCCCCAAAGCACCGAGCAGCACATAAATCACAAGCATTATAAAGGTGTTGCGGCTGCCTATAAGCCCCAAGGCGACAAAAACCACAAAGGTCTGCATAGTGGCAGGCACGGCAGACGGGAAATGAAGCCAGGCACCGATGCACATAAGGGTGGCAAAAAGCGAAATAAATATCATATTCTGCACCGCAATTCTTCTTTTCACAGCTCTGCCCCCTTTCGTTTTTATTAATATACCACAAAAAAGCTGATAAAACAAGTTGTTGACTAATATGCACGGAAATAATATAATTATGTCGATATAAAGAAAAAGGTGAAAGAAAATGATAAAATCAAATTTCCATACTCACACAACCTACTGCGACGGCAAAAATACAGCAGAGGAAATGGTGCTTTCCGCTATTGAAAACGGTATGCACGCTCTTGGCTTTTCCACACATTCATACACCTCAAGAGACCTTACCTACTGCATAAGAAAGGAAAAAATTGCCGAGTATCAGAAGGAAATAAACGCACTTAAGGAAAAATACAAGGATAAAATAAATATCTACTGCGGCAGCGAGCTTGACACCATCTCCGATATGGACCGTGAGGGCTTTGACTATTTTCTCGGTGCGGTGCACTACATTGATGTTGACGGTACTCTTCTTACCGTTGATGCAAGCGGTGACGAGCAGAAAAGGGATGCCGATAAGTATTTCGGCGGAGATATGCTTTCCTACTGCGAGGCATATTACGAAATGACAAAGAAAATTGCAGAGCTTCCCGAGGTCGGCTTTATTGCACACTTTGACCTTGTTACAAAATTCAATGAAAACTACGAGCTTTTTGACGAAAAGGATCCCCGTTACATAAAGGCATGGCAGGATGCCGCCCTTCATCTTATAAAAATGGGAATTCCCTTTGAAATCAACACGGGAGCTATTTCAAGAAAGAAGAGAACAACCCCCTATCCCAGACGCGAGATTGCAGATTTCATCAAAGAAAACGGCGGCACCTTCATTATGACATCCGACTGCCACGATAAGGACTACCTTCTCTGCCACTTTGAGGAATCAGACAAAATCTACGAGGGCATCGAGGTTCTCGATTTTGAAGATTTCTTAAAAAATAAATAATATTAAAACGGAGACGCTTAAAAAGGGCAGTCTCCGTTTTTTTGCAAAAAAGTTAAAAACAGGTGTGAGGTTTTATCGGTGAAATGACTTAAATTATTGAAAGCGGCCGAAAACACTTTCAGAATGGAGTGAGAGTATGAAAGACGGTGCAGACAACTACCGCCGTTTTCTCGGCGGTGACAAGGAAGCTATCACAGAAATAGTCGAAGCCTATCGCGCGGGGCTCGAATATTTTCTACTGTCCGTTACAGGCGACGAGGATATAGCAGAAGAACTGACTCAGGACACCTTTGTTTACCTGTTTGTGAAAAAACCGAAATACAGAAACGTGGCTTCATTCAAAACTTGGCTTTATACAATAGGAAAGCACAGAGCATACAGATATATGAAAAAACGCTCAAGGTGTGTTCCGCTTGAAATGAACTATTCTTCTCTTTTTTCGGAAGACATACGAACACTCGAGGAAAAATATTTTTCTGATATGGAAAAGCTCAATGTGCTTGATGCTATGGGAAAGCTCAGAAGTGAATACCGGGAGATTTTATGGCTTACCTATTTTGAAGAATTAAGCAACAAGGAATGTGCCGGAATCCTCGGCAGAAAAGTTCACGACATTGAATCTCTTTTATACAGAGCAAGAAAAGCATTAAAAAAGATTTTACAGGAGGAAGGATACACCTATGAAAACTAACAATGAAATGATTTCTGAAATTATAACTGAAATTGATAACGCAAATACCAAAAGAAGAATAAACAAAAAAGCGATAGCTACCATTGCTGCTGCGATGAGCCTTGTTGTCTGCATAGGCACAGGAGCTTTTGCTGCAAGAGATATCTTTCCACTTTTTTCAGATGAATGGAAAGAAGAAATGCACACTAACATAACACTTGCGTCAGGACAGGAAGCTGCCGAGCAGTTCAGAGAAAGAATGAGAAACACCTATGACATCTATTCCGAAAACGGAGTAAAATACGGACATGACAATGTGATTATGCACTATGAAAATTCTATTCCCGTAAATCAGATACAGAAAAGCGGTAATTTTACATTCAATTTCAAATCTATCACAGAAGCAGAGGTATTAAAACTTGTAGGCTCTGTCATTCAGGGAACAGAATTTGAATGGCAGGTACAAAAGCACTATTATGCACTTTTTGAAATCACAAAGGCAGATGGGCAACCCTTTACAAAAGAAGACAATATTCCCTTCCGCTTCCTTCGTTTTATTGAAGGATATGACCCCTATACAACAAATATGTGCCTTGAAGGTGAATGTACACAGATAGAAATTGACACAGACAATGTGCTCTATTATGCTGTTGATATCACAAATATGCTTATTTTCGCAGAAAGCGACTTATACCTTACTGCATTTGAACTTGACGGCAAATTCAATATTTTTGAACACATTTATGCAAGCAAAAAAAGTGATATAATTCTCAAGGACAATGCCCCTGAAAATACCGTAATGTTCAGTTTCAATATTGATAAAAGCTTTGCAGATAAAGCGGCAGTTAAGCAGTTTATTAAAACATATAAAATTGACTTAAACAGACATTTTGATAACTACACTAAATAAGCAGAAACAACAAAAAGGAAACGGTGGCAGCCGTTTCCTTTTTTTGTTTTATTTACCTAACTTTCCGTAGATGTTGTTTACGGATTTGTTGAGTGCCTTTGTGATTGTTGTAAGCCCCTTTTCGAATACGGAGGGAGTTGTGTCCTCAATGACACCTGCATTTACAAGTGCTACGCGGAAGGCTTCAACTGCCTCGTTCCACTTTGCGGTAACGACAACTGTTTCACCAAACTGCTTGTCGATTTCAGCCTTAGCCTCTTCAACTGCTGCCTTCTTGTCAGCGGGAATAGCGGACTTATCTGCCTTTTCCCAATCTGCAAGATAAAGCTTTACTGTGTCAACAAGTCTGCCTTCGTTGAACTGAGGATACTTTTCGGGATTTGAATAAACGTCCTTCATATTGTCGTCTGTCATAATGTCAAATGCCATCTTAAGAGCAACGTCGTTATTGGGAAGCTTTTCGTGTGCCTGATTCTTGATATACCATGTTGTGCAGGGAAGAAGACCTGCAGTAGCATCAACTGTGTTGTCGGGAGAAATGTGGTTATGAGTGGGGTCGGAGCAATATGTTCCCACTGCAGTGTAGCCCTCACCGAGGGTTTCACCCACGTTTGCAAACTTTGCATTCATTGAAGCGGAGGTTGCGTGAACAATGCCGTCACCGTTTGTTACGTTCCAATCCTTGCAAAGGGGGAACATTCCGCCGCCGTAGCATACGATATCAAAGAGCTCACAGCCCGTAGCTTTGAGTGCAAAGAGATTTTCCTCGAAATCTGCACGGGCAGCCATATAGCTGTCAACGTCTGCACGGACGGAAGCGTATTCATCAGGCTCAAGCCACTTTGCTCTTGCCTCTTCATAATAATCCGTAGGACAAAGTGCCCAGAGAATTGTTGTAGAACGCACACCTGCTTCAACAACACCCTCTGCGAGAGCTGCAAGTGCCTCCTTGAGAAGCCAGGAGGGAAGAATGCGAAGCACCATATTGATGATATAAGAAAGGTATGTGTCACCGAGAAGTGTTACAAGAAGCTGCTCGTAAAGCACCTCGTCGTCATACATAACACTTAAGTTACCTGTAAGGATGTCACCGATAATGTCGGAGCCGTCAAGGGCAGGAACAACGAATTCAACCTTCTTGAAAAGAGAGTAATCCTCGGGATATTTTTCAAGATAGTAGGTGCCGATAGCACCGCCGAGGCTTATGAAGCAGACCTTGATCTGCTTTGCACCGGTCTGAGGAAGAACAACGTTGTGAATATAATAATTAAGCTTATCTGTTTCTGCAACGATGTCACCGAAGGAGTCGTAGCCGAAATAATAAACGTTGTTACCGCCTACGATATCAACAAGTCCCTGTAAGGGAAGAAGCTTATAATATGCTTCGCGGATGTCCTCGGGAAGCTTACCCATAGGCATTTCATAGCAGGGCACCTCAACGGGGATTTCGTAAACACCCTGCGAATCCTTGTGGATATAAGGAAGACCGTTATATGCGCCCTTTCTCATGGCTTCGGTAAGACCCATATCTCTCTTTAAGAATGCTGAGAGAAGAAGAGGAATTGCAGCTTCCTTAACAAGTGCCATTATGTCAAGCTTAAGAGGCCAGCCCGTAACGTACGCGCCGTTTTCATCGACCATTCTTTCACCGTTTTCATCAAGCACGTAGGTGTCATTCTGACTCATACCGTGAACAATAACAACGGGAGTTTCTGTGTCGTAATCTGCAACGTATTCGCTCTCGGCTGCGCCTACGGGCACTAAAAGTGCGGTCATAAGCAAAGTAAAAGCAAGAACAATGCTTAAAATTTTCTTCATTTTCAATATCCCCTTTCGGATTTTTAACATTATAATTTTAGCATAAAGGAAATTTTTTCTCAATGTACCGATTAACCATTTATTAACATAATTTTTGATATATTTTAACAAAATAAAATGCCATGCTCCGAAGAACACGGCGTAGTGCTTATATATTTTCAAAACCATGGTACGGTTCCTTGGTCTCTCGCCTGATTGGTCTCTTAATCATCAACTACAAAAACAATATAAAAACAATTGCCATTTTTTATAATATACTTTTCTAAATAATCAGCGGCTAATTTCAAACTAATCTCAACATTTGCTTGATAATCAATGTTCTTATTTACATTGTAATACCAATTATCATAAACGTGTTGCATTTTATGATTAAGAATATCTCCTCCCAAAACAACTTTATTCATTTTTTGTAGATAGCTTAGAACATAAGGAAAATCTTCTATTCGCCAAACTATTTCAAAATCTGTTGCAAACACAGAACAAATCGTTTTATCGTCTATAGTAATTTTCATCTAAACTCTCCTATCACATTAAAATACCTATGATTACACATTCCATTAGGCTCAATGATATATTCAAAAAAAACCGTAGCTATTATTGGACTTGGACAGGGGACGGTTCTGTGTCTTATTTATCGAGGACATAGAACCGCCCCTGTCTTATCTCTATCCAATTTGAGTTTACTATAAATTTTTTGATATTGCAATATTTTTTGACAGAAAAAAACATCCCCGGATTATCTCCGAAGATGTGATTTTTTACATATCGTTTCTGATTATATCTTCAAGGGTTTCACGCTTAACGGCAACGTAGTCCTTTCCGTCCGCTATCATAACAACGGGGGGCTTGCCGAGGCGGTTGTAGTTTGAGCTCATTGAATAGTTATATGCACCCGTAGTGAGGACTGCAATCTTCTCTCCCCTTTTAATATCACCGGGAAGGCGGATGTTTTCCTGAATAAGGTCTCCGCTTTCGCAGCAGCGGCCTGCAAGGGTGCAGAGCATATCACACTCGGCATTCATACGGGAGGCATCAACCACGGTATAAGCCGAGCCGTAAAGAGCATAGCGGGGATTATCCGCCATACCGCCGTCAATGGAAACATAGTTTTTATAGCCTGTTAT
>JAZTWN010000011.1:0-52106 GCA_045635905.1 Acutalibacteraceae bacterium | reverse complement strand
TACACTATTTTTTTACTTTGTTCAACAAATTTTAAAAATTAGTTTGCTATTATACAATGTTTTTAATAATTAAACCATACACTTAACAGAGAAACTTACATAACAATTATTTCTTTGCTTTCCTGTTAGGTAAGCAATTTTCCATCCACTCTGTAAACTCTTCGGGTGTTATAATTCCGTTAGTACATTCATCACGCTTGGTCATAGCCAGATATTTCCACTTTTTGAAGTCAGATTCTTTAATCTGTCTGACCTTTACCCTTGCCGAATAACGCTTGTAATATTTACTGTAAGTTCATTTTTTTTCTAAATAAGGCTATGCGTTTACCAAAATGAATTTGGTTTATCATAAGTTACACTCCTTTCAGTGGTATTTTCAGTATAGCAATATTTCTATAAAAATAAAGGCGATGTGTATTTTATGATTTCACAAAAACAACAACTTGGAGTTGTTTTTTCAGCTTAAAGAAAATTTATTTATAAGCAAATTATACAACTCTATACACAACAAATCAACCTGAATACATATAAACACAAGGATTTTTTATCACAAAAATTAAAAAAAAGGAATTGAAAAAATGCTTTAGTAAAAAATAAAATCTTAAAAATCAAAACAACAAATCTAAAGAAAGGAAATTTAAATTAATGTTAAATGAAAAAATTGAATATCATAATCTTGATTTACTACACCCTTTTGAAAACAATCCGTTTCAGAGTGTGGATGAAAGTGAATACGATGAGCTTCGTGACAGCGTTAAAGAGTACGGAATAATCACACCACTCATTGTTAATAAGTCAGATAACGGTTATGAAATTATCTCCGGACACAGACGATGGCAGATTGCAAAGGAATTAAATCTTGAGGTGGTTCCCGTTTATGTAAGAGAATTTTCAAAAGAAGAAGCGGTAATAAATTTTGTTAACTGTAATCTCAGCCGAGAAAAAATCTTACCGAGTGAAAAAGCCCGTGCGTATAAAATGAAACATGATGCAATTAAAAAGCAAGGAGCAAGAACTGATTTAACTTCGTCACAAGTTGGGACGAAGTTCCGTAGCGATGAAATGCTCGCAGAAACAATGCCCGATTACCGAATGCAGATTCAGAGATATATCCGTCTTAACAATTTGCAACCTGCTCTTCTTGATATGGTGGATGGAAAATGAATTTCTTTTATACCTGCAGTTGAACTTTCGTATTTAACAGAAGAGGAACAACGCAACTTAATTGAAACTATTGAAAGTGAAGATTGCCCTCCGTCACTCTCTCAGGCACAGCGTATGCATAAGTTAAGTGATGAGAAAAAACTAAATATGGATGCCATCTTTGAAATTATGCAGGAGCAGAAAGCCAATCAAAAGGGGTATGTAAAAATCCCTGTTGAAACTTTTAAGAAGTATTTCAAGAAAGATATGCCGCCGAAAAAGATGGAAGAGATAACAGAAAAAAATCTTGCCCGTTATGCCATAGTGCTTCAAAAGCAACGTCAGTGGGAGCGATAAAAAGTGTGGTATAAGTCTTAACAAGCACTGAATTTGTGTCCACACATTTGCTTGCTACGACTTTTTTATGCTGCGGCAAAGTCTTAACAAGCATTGAATTTGTACGGACATATTTACTTGTTGCGACATTTTATCCTAATACTGACATCAAATATTTTATGTGTTCCAATTACAAAGGACGCAGAGGCACTTGTGAGGCACACATTATGTCAGGGCAGACTCTTTGGAGCAGATTGTGATGCTTGAGCTGAGAAGTCTTGCAAGTTTTCTCATTGAAGATGAAGAAGCCTTTGCAGATATTCTTGAAGCTAAGACCAATAAAAGCATACTCAATCAGCAGAAGTTTCTTGAAAGCAGTATTGATAAATCAATCGCAAGAACAAAAGAGATTGCCCTGATGTACGAAAAACTCTTTGAAAAGCACATTAACGGAATTGTCAACAAAGAAAGCTTTATGCAACTATCACAGAAGTACGAAACTGAGCGTGACGAGTTGAAACTGAAAATCAGGCAGTATCAAGAAGAATTTTCTGAGATTGAAAATCTTCGTACAAGCAAAGAGCAGTTCACGTTAGCAGTCCGAAAGTTCATGCAGATGGAAACATTAACACCCGCACTTCTTAATGAACTTATTGAGAAAATTGAGGTTCATTCCATTGAGGGTAAGGGCAAAAACAAAACACAGAGGATTGTTATTCACTACCGCTTCATCGGGGTTATTGAAAATCCTGTAAAAGAGGAGAATATAGTTCTTGAAGCAAGACAAGGCGTAGCCGTAGAATACCTCACGGCATAACAAAAAAGAGCAGGCTCAAAACCTGCTCGATACATAACAAACATATATTATTTAACTATGAGGAAATGTAAAAAAGAAAAGTGAGTATTCACTTGTGTTATGAATACTCACTATGGTGCGAGAGACGGGACTTGAACCCGTACGGGATTACCACACGCCCCTCAAACGTGCGCGTCTGCCGATTCCGCCACTCTCGCATTCCGTTTGGAACGTTTTGAATTATATCAGAATATATGACGCTTGTCAAGATGTATTTTCAAAATATTTCAAATTCCGATCATTTACTAAAAAGAATTTTGTACTTACTGTAAACAGCAGCACGACGCTCATCTGTCTTAATGCGATCAATGGAGTAAGCAATACCGTCAAATTTCAGGACGTCACCCTCCTTGACATTATCAGGCAGCAGATCTGCTTCAATAAATTTTTCATCATCACCTGCTTCAAGACGGACAATTCCATCTTCAACAGAAGCTACGACATATATCATTTTTCAGTCTCCAGATACATATTATTTCCATCTCCGAAATAATAAACGTTTCCAACGTAATCAGTTCGAAGGTATTCAATACCCTTATCATCAAACATCTGAATTATTTCATCATGAGGATGACCGTAGCTGTTGTTATAACCGCATGAAATTACGGCAAATTCAGGAGAAACTGCATCTATAAAGCTATCACTGTTTGAGGTTGTGCTTCCGTGATGAGCAACCTTAAGAACGTCAGCGTTAATGTCATAGCCATCGTCAAGAATCTGTGCTTCAACAGATTTTACAGTATCACCCGTAAAAAGAACGGTAGTATCCTTATATTCAGCAGTAAACACGACAGACATAGCATTGTAATCCTCAGACTCATAAACAGGAGCAACAATGTTTACAGTAAGATCTCCGAATTCAAAGCTATCCCCCGCTTCAACAGCAACCGGCTCTGCACCAGTTTCATAAATAGCATCGAGCACTCTTTCATAAACGTTCGTTGTGGGAATATTGAATTCACTGAAATAAGTTGTAAAAACCTTCTCACAATCAATGGCTTCAATAATACTTGCAGCTGCACCTATATGATCTGAATGCGGATGAGTGAGAACGTAAGCATCAAGCTTTTCAATGCCGTTACTTTTCAAAAAATTGATAATTGAGTAAGCATTTTCTGCTTCTCCGCCGTCAACAAGAATATTATATCCGTTGCAGCTTATAAGCTCTGCGTCTCCCTGACCAACGTCAAAAAAAGTCACGCACAAGGGATAATCAAGATACCCAAGTGAGTCATCTCTTGCATCCTCGTTATACATATCAGGAGTAATAGTCATCACTGCAGCAGCAATAATTATTGCCAGAAGGCAGGAAATCAGGCTAAGCTTCTTATTTCGTGCGATTTTTGTTCTTTTCATTATATTTTCCTCTGCTTGCATTTTTCATATTAGGCTTAGCAGTCTTATTATGTTTTACTGCATCATCGGGCTGTACAAGACAATGCTTGCCGCTGCCGATAAGATCGTTTCTTCCTGCTTTTCTTAATGCTCGAATAACAATCTGTTTGTTTTCCGGAGCAAAATAACGCATAAGAGCTCTCTGCATAGCTTTATCCTCCTGCTTCTTTGCAACAAAAACAGGCTGAAGTGTATAAGGATCAAGCTCCGTATAGAACATAGCAGTAGAAATAGTACCCGGAGTAGGATAGAAATCCTGAACCTGCTCGGGACGCAGACGCTGCTCCTTGATAAATAAAGCAAGCTCAATAGCATCCTTAAGAGTAGAACCGGGATGAGATGACATAAGATAAGGAACAATATACTGTTCTTTTCCTATAGATTTTGTAAAGTTAAAGTACTTGTCAGCAAATCGTTTATATGATTCGATGTGTGGCTTACCCATTTTATCAAGAACACTTGCAGAACAATGCTCAGGCGCAAGCTTAAGCTGACCGCTGACGTGATGCGTCACAAGCTCCTTGAAGAAAGCATTTGACTTGTCCTCAAGCATATAATCAAATCGTATTCCCGAGCGGACAAAAACCTTCTTAATTTTAGGAATTTCTCTGAGCGCCCTTAAGATATCAAGATACTCGCTGTGGTCAGCTCTGAGATTCTTACAAGGTACGGGGGCAAGACATTTTTTATTCTTACAAAGTCCCCTGTCCTCCTGACCTGCGCAGGACGGATAACGGAAATTTGCAGTAGGTCCGCCGACGTCGTGAATATATCCCTTAAAATTAGGAAGCGTAGTAAGAAGCTTAGCCTCTTCAATAATAGATTCCTTGCTTCTTGAGGATATATATCTGCCCTGATGGAACGCAATAGAACAGAAATTACAACCTCCGAAGCATCCGCGGTTGTGAGTTATTGAAAACTCAACCTCTTCAATTGCAGGCACTCCGCCAACCTTTTCATAAGACGGATGATAAGTTCTCATAAAAGGAAGCGCATACACCTTGTCAAGCTCTTCACTTGTCAGAGGCTCCATGGGTACGTTCTGAACAAGCATCATTTTTCCGTGCTTCTGCTTAACCGGTCTGCCACGGAAGAAATCCTGTTCATCCTGCTGAATACGTGCAGCAACGGCATATTCTCTCTTGTTACTGCTAACGTTCTCATAAGAAGGACACTCAACGCCTGTAAAGGGTGTTTCCGTTACAGGACAAAGATAGCAAATACCATTAATGCCGCGTATTTCTTCTTTTTTATTTCCGTGACTCAGTGCCTCTGCAATAGCAACGGTCTGCTTTTCACCCATTCCGAAGGAAAGAATATCTGCACCAGACGTCACAAGAATAGACGGACGAACCTCATCAGCCCAATAATCATAATGGGCAAATCTGCGCAGGGACGCCTCAAGCCCGCCGATAACAATAGGAATATCTCCGTATGCCTCACGGATAAGCTTACAGTATACCTCAACAGCTCTGTCAGGACGCTTGCCCATTTTACCGCCGGGAGAATAAGAATCATCGGATCTGTGCTTTTTTGCAACGGTATAATGTGCCACCATTGAATCAATATTACCAGAGGAAACAAAAAAGCCATATCTCGGCTTGCCGAATTCCTTTACAGAATCAGCATTTTTCCAATCGGGCTGGCTTAAAAAGCCGACCTTGTAGCCTGCATTTTCAAGAACACGGGTTATAATTGCTGCACCGAAGCTGGGATGATCAACGTAGGCATCACCGGAGACATAAACGAAATCGACGTAATGCCAATCACGTTCTTTCATTTCAGCTTTATTGATGGGAAGAAACATAATCAGTCATTATCTCCAAAAGATTCTTCAGGAAGCTCATCTTCCTGAGATAATACAGAAGCGGTATCGGATGACATAGCGCTCATTTCATACCACTGAGCTTTTGTAACAAGAACGTTACGGGGCTTACTGCCCATATGAGGTCCAACAATTCCCTTCTGTTCAAGAGTATCCATAAGTCTGCCCGCCTTTGCAAAGCCAAGACCGAGATGTCGCTGCAAGGCTGAAATTGAAGCCTTTTCGGGTGCACTGACAAAAAGCTCAATAGCGCGGTTGAGAAGATCATCACCTGAATCAACACTGCCAGAGGCAGCAGGCTCATCAGTCTTTTTCTTCTCCTGAACAGCCTGTCGTTCAATCTCCTGCTGCACCTCATCACTGTAGTTGGTTGCATTGTTGCCCTTTATGAAATCAACAACCTTTTCAATTTCACCGTCAGAAAGATAGCAGCCCTGAATACGCACAGGCTTCGGTACACCAACAGGATAGTAAAGCATATCACCGTTACCCATAAGCTTTTCAGCACCTGCAGTATCTATAATAATTTTTGAATCAACATATGACTTAACAGTAAGTGCAATACGGCTGGGAATATTAGCCTTCATAACACCGGTAATAACGTCAACTGATGGACGCTGAGTAGCAACAACAAGGTGCATACCTGCGGCTCGTGCCATCTGTGCAAGACGCTGAATTGAATCTTCTACCTCAGAGGGAGCTACAGTCATAAGGTCGGCAAGCTCATCGATAAAAATAACGATCTGAGGCATTTTTACAAGATCCTCGCGTTCCTCGCAAAGACTGTTGTAGGCAGCAATATCTCTTACACCGTTCGCGTTGAGTGTTTTATATCGGGTAAGCATTTCAGTTACCGCCCAACCGAGTGCACCTGCAGCCTTTCGGGGATCGGATACAACAGGAACAAGCAGATGCGGAAGACCGTTATATACACCAAACTCAACCTGTTTGGGGTCAATAAGAAGAATCTTTACCTCATCGGGAGTAGCATTATAAAGAATGCTTACAATCATTGAGTTTAGACATACAGATTTACCGGATCCCGTTGTACCTGCAACAAGAAGATGAGGCATTTTTGCAAGGTCAGAGAACATCGGATTGCCGGAGATATCCTTACCGAGAGCAACACTGAGCTTGCTCTTCGATTTCTTGAATTTTTCATTATCAATAGACTCACGGAATGTAACAGTTGTCTTATTCCTGTTCGGGATTTCAATACCGATAGCAGCCTTATTGGGAATAGGAGCTTCAATACGAAGACCTGAAGGTGCAGCCATATGTAAGGCAAGGTCATCGGCAAGATTAGTGAATTTACTGATTTTAACACCGGGAGCAGGTGAAAGCTCATAACGGGTTACAGTAGGTCCGGGAACAACACCAACAATAGATGCACTTACGTTAAAGCTGTCAAGAGCGGCGATAAGACGTTCACCGTTAGTTTTCAGTTCATCCTCATTAAAGTTCACAGACTCCTTCTTGGGAGGATTAAGACAATCAAGAGGGGGTAAAGAATATTCGACTTCAGGCACCTGATTTACCGCATTATCAAGGCTTTCAATAAGCTCTCGCTCTTCCTTTTCAGATAATGGCTCAAGCTTTTCAGGAGTTTTCTGTGCAACGGGTACTGCTTCACTCACCTGTGCATATTCATCATACGCTTCATCATCGTTAACAGATGTATCATCATTGCTCTTCTTGACAAGATCAGCAATAGAAAACAGGTTCATTTCAGGCTCTGCAGCAGAGCTTGTAGCTTTTACGTTAATCTCAGTCTTCTCAGGAACATCATTTTCATCAATGTTATTAGTATCAAGAAAATCCTTGATAAGTCTTGCAGGCTCAACGTCCTTTCTTACTCTCACAGGCTTTGCCTGCTTTTCAACTATTGTATCATTTTCCCTTTCGAGCTGCTTTTCTTTTCTGATGCGAACAATTTCATCCTTAGATCTTTCAATAGCACCCTCTGCTTTTTTAACAGGCTTTTCAATCTGCATAATCAGCTTCACAAGTGTAATACCGAAAAGAAGCATTACGTCACAGATGAGAAGTATTACAAGCAGAACGTTTGTAAGTGCTACGGATTTACAAAGCTGGAAAACTGCGCCGCCGATTAACGCACCGATAACACCGCCGTTTGTAAGAGAGCTTACAGGCTGCTCAAATGATGCAGAGAAAACGTTTTTAATGCCGTCAAGATATGTAGCTTCAGCATCTGCAGATGTATTCACAAACAAAAATGAGGAAATGAGCACAAACAGAAACAGAAGCTCTCCTGCCTTTGAAAAATGATTTTTCGTATTTTTATTGAGCACACATACAACACCGAAAAACAATACGGCAAGAGGAATGTAATATCCGCATATTCCGAAAACGGCAAAATAGAAGGAATGAACGGCATTCCAAAGCGAGCCGTCACCTCCTGAGAACAGTGCAACAATAAGCAAAAACAGTCCTGCAATAAACGTAATTGTAGAACCGATTTCTCTTTTCATTATGATATCGGCAAAAGTAAGCTGCTTGGACTTTTTAGAAGCAGTTCTTTTTCTTGCAGAAGATTTTTTATTTGATGTCTTTCTGACAGATTTCTTAGTAGTCGACGCCTTAGGCAAGATATTTCTCTCCTTGATTTTTTTATATATTTTACTACTTTTTACAAAAAAAATCAATACTGTGCATCGGACAATTTATGCAATTCTTCAAGCGCATCATAAACCGTGCCGACCGAATCAATCAGTCCCTCTTCAACAGCTGCTTTTCCGTCAAGAACAGTACCGAAATCACCAACAAGTGTCCCCGATGACATCATAAGAGAATGCATTCTTTCAGAGGAAACTGTGGAATGCTTACAGATAAAATCTATTATCCGTTCCTGCATTTGCTGAAAATATGCAAGCTGCTGAGGCACACCAATTATAAGCCCCGAAGTTCTCACCGGATGAACTGTCATTGTTGCCGATTCGCTTATGAAAGATCTGTCTGCGCTTACGGCAAGAGGTATGCCAATAGAATGACCGCCGCCAAGAACAATTGAAACGACAGGCTTATTTATACCTGCTATCAGCTCAGCCATAGCCATACCTGCCTCAATATCTCCGCCGACAGTATTGAGAAGCAACAATAGTCCCGAAATATTCTCATCGCAGCATATAACGGCAAGCTTTGGTATAACGTGCTCATATTTAGTGGTTTTAATATCCGAATTCAGAATATTATGTCCCTCAATCTGACCTATAAAGCTTAAGCAACAGAAAGTTTTCTCCTTATATCTTACAATAAAGCTACCGTCGTCATTTATCTGAGAATCAAATGAAATATTATCACGAGCAACGTTATCCTCAGCATCACAATTAAAATATCCGCGCATAACAATCAATCCTTCCTTCATACAATCCCTCCGTGAATTAATTATGCTCAAAATTTTTCAAAATATGAGAATTGTACAATTTGCTGATTGACAACTTTATTCGACAGTATTAAAATAAAAATATTAATATTAAGGAGAACATAAAATGGCACTTACTCTTGCACAGAAAATTATCAAAAACCATCTTATCTGCGGTGAAATGATTCCCGGAAAAGAAATCGGTTTAAGAATAGACCAGACTCTTACACAGGATGCAACGGGCACAATGGCATATCTTCAGTTTGAGGCTATGGGCATTGAACGTGTAAAAACTGAATTATCAGTTGCCTACATTGACCACAATACTCACCAGATCGGTTTCGAAAATGCAGATGACCATCAGTACATTCAGACAGTTGCTCAGAAAAGAGGCATCAGATTTTCACGCCCCGGCAACGGAATATGCCATCAGGTACACCTTGAAAGATTCGGCGTGCCCGGCAAAACTCTTTTAGGCTCAGACAGTCACACCCCCACAGGTGGCGGTATAGGTATGCTTGCTATGGGCGCAGGCGGTCTTGACGTTGCAGTTGCTATGGGTGGCGGAACATATTATATTCCTATGCCCACGATAGTCAACGTAGAGCTCAAGGGTAAGCTTCAGCCCTGGGTTGCTGCAAAGGATATAATTCTCGAGGTGCTCAGAATCATGTCCGTTAAAGGTGGCGTCGGCAAAATTATCGAATATACGGGTGAAGGTGTTAAAACACTTTCTGTTCCCGAAAGAGCCACCATCACAAATATGGGCGCAGAGCTTGGTGCTACTACGTCAATATTCCCTTCAGATGAAATTACATATGAATTTCTTAAGGCTCAGAACAGAGAAGCTGACTATACTGAGCTTTGTGCGGACGAGGATGCTGTTTACGATGAGCACATTATCATCGAGCTTGATAAGCTTGTACCTCTTGCAGCTATGCCTCATATGCCCGATAACGTTAAATCAGTAGAGGAAATCGGCAAAATTGCAATTGACCAGGTGTGCATAGGTTCCTGCACAAACTCTTCCCTTTTTGATATGCTTAAGGTTGCAGCTATTCTTAAGGGCAAAACTGTTTCACCCGACGTCAGCCTTTCAATTGCCCCCGGCTCAAAGCAGGTACTTACTATGCTCGCTGAAAACGGCGCTCTTGCAGATATGATTGCTGCAGGTGCAAGAATTCTTGAAAGCGCTTGCGGTCCTTGTATCGGTATGGGTCAGTCACCCAATTCAAAGGGGGTATCTCTTCGTACCTTCAACAGAAACTTTGAAGGTCGTTCAGGCACTGCCGATGCAGGCGTTTATCTCGTAAGCCCTGAGGTTGCTGCCGCTTCTGCAATCAACGGATTCCTTACTGACCCCAGAACTCTCGGTATAATGCCCGAGATCACAATGCCTGAAAAATTCCTCATTAACGACAATATGGTTCTGATGCCTGATTCCGTAAACGAAGCTGCTGACAGAATTATCAAATACGGTCCAAACATCAAAGCAGTTCCAACAGGTAAGGCTCTTGAAAACGAAATAACAGCAAAGGTGATGCTGAAGGTTGAAGATAATATCACAACAGACCACATCATGCCTGCAGGTGCTAAAATTCTTCCTTACCGTTCAAACGTGCCTTATCTTTCAAAGTTCTGCTTCGGTGTATGCGACACTGCATTCCCCGAAAGATGTCTTAACGAAGGCGGCGGTTTTATCATCGGCGGAGCTAACTACGGACAGGGTTCATCAAGAGAACACGCTGCACTCGTACCTCTTTACCTCGGCATCCGCGCAGTAATCACTAAGTCTTTTGCAAGAATGCACAAGGCCAACCTCATCAACTCCGGCATTATTCCTCTTAACTTTGCAAACGAAGAGGATTACGATAAAATTTCACAGGGCGACTCACTTACACTTAAAGATATAAGCGACGCCATTAAAGAAACCAACACTGTGAAGCTTATCAATAACACAAAAAATGAAGAATACGAGCTTTGCTTCGACTTATCAGAACGAGCAAGAAGCATTCTTCTTGCAGGCGGTATGCTCAACTTTACCGCTAACAACTAAACAAAGGAATGATATAAATGTACGAAGAAAAAATTTCTGCCGCACTTGCAGCATATGAAAAGCTTTTAAGAGAACAGCTTGAAAGAAACGAAAAAATCAAGGAAACCAAAGAATTTGTTGATTATAATTCTCTAGATAAAATCATCATCGGTGTTTGCGGCGGTGACGGAATCGGGCCTGTAATTACATCTGAATCCGCACGAGTTCTTGAATTCCTTCTTAAAAAGGATGTTGAAGCAGGAAAGATCGAATTCAGAACTATTGAAGGTCTTACAATTGAAAACAGAATTGCAAAGATGCAGCCTATTCCCGATGACGTTCTTGTTGAGCTCAAAAAGTGCCACGTAATTCTCAAGGGTCCCACAACTACACCTCAGGCAGGTGACGGTCTTCCCAATATCGAAAGTGCAAATGTTGCAATGAGAAAGGCTCTTGATCTTTTTGCAAATCTTCGTCCTGTAAGAATTCCCGAGGAAGGCATCGACTGGACTTTCTTCCGCGAGAACACCGAGGGCGCTTATGCAGTCGGCTCAAAGGGTGTAAACGTCACAGACGAGCTTGCTATGGACTTTGTTGTAACAACAACTGAAGGCACTGAAAGAATTGCAAAGCTCGCCTATAACTTTGCAAGAAACAACAAAAAGGACAGAGTTTCAATTATTCAGAAGGCAAACGTCATCAAAACAACCGACGGCAAATTTCTTAACATATGCCGTGAAATCGCAAAGGACTACCCTGAAATCACAACAGATGAATGGTATATTGACATCTGCACTGCAAAGCTTATTGATAAAAAGCGTCGTACGGATTTCAAGGTATTTGTTCTCCCCAACCTTTACGGCGATATCATCACAGATGAGGCTGCTGAATTCCAGGGTGGCGTAGGTACTGCAGGCAGTGCAAATATCGGTAAGCGTTATGCGATGTTTGAAGCGATTCACGGTTCAGCTCCCCGTATGGTAAATGAAGGCAGAGCACAGTATGCGGATCCCTGTTCAATGCTTCGTGCATCAGCAATGCTTCTTTCACACATTGGCTATATTGAAGAAAGCCAGCGCCTTGATAAAGCCATTGATATCTGCATGGCAGACAAATCAATGAAGATCACCGGCAGATCCGATGGATGTACATGCAGTGAATTCGGCAATTACATCATGGAAACTCTCGAAAAACTAACAATTGATAAGGATTGATTCAATGAAGGACACTAAAGAGATTTCATCCTCAGTTATTTCTCGCTTACCAAGATATTACAGATTTTTATGTGAGCTCCACTCAAACGGCACTCAAAGAATTTCATCGAAAGAGCTTGCCGAAATTATGGGCTTCACCGCATCTCAGATAAGACAGGATTTCAACTGCTTCGGCGGCTTCGGTCAACAAGGCTATGGCTATAATATTGAACAGCTCATCGGTGAATTTGCAGACATTCTCGGACTTAACGAGCTCAAGACTGCAATTCTAATCGGTGCGGGAAATCTCGGCAGGGCGGTTGCGAGTCAGATGTCCTTCGAAGACAAGGGCTTCAGACTTATAGGAATTTTTGATTGCGATCCTCTTTATACAGGCATAAAAATCAGAGATATTCCTATTTCAACAGATGACAGCATTGCTGATTTCTGCACTGAGCACAAGCCTGATATGGCAGTGTTATGCCTTCCTGCAGATAAAGCACCTGAAATGGTTGATACTCTTGTTACACTCGGCATTAAAAGCTTCTGGAATTTTTCACATTATGACATTCACAGGAAATACCCTGAGCTTAACGTTGAAAACGTCCATTTAAGCGATTCTCTGATGACCCTTTCCTATATTATTAAAAATAATTCGGGAGATAACGTATGATTAAAGTTGTAAGTCTTGATATACTTGACCTTATCGGCTTTCAGTCCGGAATATTATTTGTGCTCAGAGAAAATCAGAACAATGACTCAGTAAAGGTTTCCTTCTATAGTTTTGATATAGAAACAAAATCAATTGCAACAGTTACAAAAAACGCTTATCTTCTCACCAAGTTCGGCAGCGCCTATGCTCCTATTGCCCGTCAGTTGGGTGACTACGTTTCCTGTGATGCAGCAAAATTATGGAACGGCCATACCTTTGTTATTTATTCAACGGGTGAAACAGGTATTTTTGATGATCAGGGCAATCTTATTAAAACTGCAGACCTTACTTACAGAGAAGCTCCGGCACGTGACGTTGCAGTTGACAACAACTATATATGGAGCGTAGTTCCCGAAGAAAATCTCATAATCAAGTATTCGCTTTTACAAAACAGAGTTATTATGAGAATCGGCGGCGATGATTCAGACACATTCTCCTGCCCCGTATCAATCAGTGAATACAACGGCTATCTTTACGTATGCAATAAAAATTCAAGAAAAATTAAGCGCATTGACCTTAAAAACTTCCTTGTAGAAGACTACAAGGAGTTTGACGAAGCTGTCTACAACTACGTGCAGGTAGACAACAACGAGTTTGTTATTCTCGATTCGGGCGTCTATTTATTATAAGAGTAAAATTCATCCTCTGTTTTTTGTTCACTTATACAAAATTAACCAATTTTCAACAATATATTTGCTTTTTCCGCCATTAAATGATAGACTGAATATGGCATTATTCTTGTTTTATATTTAACGGGAATTGCAAATAACGCTAAGCAATCCTGTTAAGTAAGCAGGGTTGCTTTTTTACTATACGGTCTATGACCGCGCAATCAGGAGGATATTTATGAAACTCGTTTATGACATCAAGGACAAGCCGAATTTCGGTAAGATGATAGTCTTTGCAATTCAGCAGTTACTTGCAATTATGGCTGCTACTCTTGTAGTTCCGATTATCATTAACGGTAATGCCGGACTTACAGGTGACGACGCAATGAGCACTGCAGCTGCACTGTTCGGTGCAGGTATCGGTACTCTTATTTACGTGCTTTTCACCCGCAAAAAGAGTCCTGTTTTCCTCGGCTCTTCATTTGCTTTCATCGGCTCTATGACCTCAGCCTTCGCAGGTGCAGTTTCTGTAGCAGCAGGTTATGCAGGTTTAATTCTCGGTGCAGTTCTCGGCGGTCTTGTATACGTTCTTATTGCTATTGTCGTTAAATTTGCAGGTGTAGGCTGGATTAATAAGATTATGCCTGCAGTAGTTATCGGTCCCACAGTTGCAATCATCGGTCTTTCACTCGCATCTAATGCTATTTCAGATCTTAAGACTGCAAATGCAGGTGGCGACTCAAGAATTGCAATTCTTTGCGGTATTGTTACACTTATTGTTACAATGGTAGCTTCAACCTACGGTAAAAAGGGCATAAAGCTTATCCCCTTTATTATCGGCATTCTTGCAGGCTATGCAACAGCAGGAATCATTACAGCAATCGGTATGATAACAAACAATCCTGCTCTTCTTATTTCCGATTTCTCCTCCATTACAGCATTATGGGCAGACGGAATCACAGTCAACACCTTTGTTTCAGTTCCTGAATTCACCTTCATTACAGCTATAAAGGGAGTTAAAGAAATTGACTTTACTTACGTAAGTACTCTTATTGCTGCATACGTACCCGTTGCTTTCGTCGTATTTGCAGAGCATATTGCTGACCACAAGAACATCTCATCTATCATTGAAAAGGACCTCCTTGAGGATCCCGGTCTTTCCAATACTCTTCTCGGTGACGGTGTAGGCTCAATGGCAGGTGCTTTCTTCGGCGGTTGCCCCAACACAACATATGGTGAATCAGTAGCTTGTGTTGCTATTACAAGAAACGCTTCAGTTGCTACCATCATCACAACTGCAATTCTTGCAATCATCATATCCTTCTGCAATCCCTTCGTTGCTTTTGTAAACTCAATTCCCTCATGTGTAATGGGTGGCGTATGTATGGCTCTTTACGGATTTATTGCAGTAAGCGGTCTTAAGATGATCCAGAAGGTTGACCTCGAAAAGAACAGAAATCTCTTCGTAGTTTCCGCAATCCTTATTACAGGTATCGGTGGTCTTTCTCTTACCTTCGGCAAGGTTACAATCACAACAATTGCTTGCGCACTTATTCTTGGTATAGTTATCAATATCATTCTTTCAAAAGAAAAGGAAGAAGCATAATTTTACGCAAAATATTTTAGCCGCTATCGTCACGATAGCGGTTTTTTCTATTGAATTAAACATGGTTTTATAGTATAATTATATAAGAAATGAACTGGAGGTTAACTATGATTCATTATATTGAAAACGAATTTTATAAAATAGGCGTAAAAGAAGCCGGATGCGAGCTTACAAGCATTTACTCAAAAAAGGATGCATATGAATATCTTTGGCAGGGCGATGAAGCAATCTGGTACGGACAGTCGCCTATCCTCTTCCCCATTGTCGGCAGAATTATAGACGATAAATATTACTTCAACGGAAAAGAATACACGCTCCCCAAGCACGGTTTTGCAAGAAGATGTGACTGGACACTCCTTAGTAATGACGGTGACACAATGTCTTTTATTCTTTCCGAAACTGAGGAGTCCCTCAGAATTTACCCCTTTGAGTTTGATCTTATTGTAACCTACACTCTTGAAGGCAATAAGCTTTCAGTATCTCATAATGTAGTCAATAAAAATGAATACGATATGTATTTCTCTCTCGGCGCACATCCTGGCTTCAACTGTACTATCGGTGACAGTCTCATTTTTGACGAGAATGAAACTCTTTCAACCGAAAAAATCGACCTTGTTGAATCATTAAGATTGCCCGAAACCTTCCCTGTGCTTGACAATGAAAAGGAAATCGTTATCACTGAATCAATATTCAATGAGGATGCGCTTATTCTTAACAGCATCAAATCAAAGCATATCACCCTCAAACATCAGGACGGTAAGCATACTGTTATTTTTGATATGGGCGGTGCTCCTTATCTCGGAATATGGGCGAAGCCCGGTGCACCCTACGTATGTATTGAGCCTTGGTTCGGCGTTAATGACTCCACAGAAAAAAAGGACGATATTTCCAAAAAGGATGCAATCAACAAGCTTCTCCCCGAAGAAATATTTACATTCACATGGGAAGCTGAATTCATTGATTGATAGTTGATGCTATTAAACAAAAAATATAAAAATCATATAATACAACAATCAGGAGATAATAATAATGGCTGAAATTAATCCCGAAATCATTGAAATTGCCGACGACGAAGGTAACATCATTTTATTTGAGGTACTCGACAGAATTGAAACCGACAATGCAAAATATGTCGCTCTTCTTCCTGTTTACGAAAATGAGGATGAAAACGCTGACGAAGAGGAAGAGCTCATTATTCTTAAGGCAATTGAAGAAGAAAATGAAATCTTCTTAGAGCCTATAGAGGATGACAAGGAATTTGACGAAATCGGAGCAATCTTCGAGGAAAGACTTGCAGAATTATACGAATTTGAAGATTAAGCCTTTCACCCTGCTTTGTGCGATAAACGTACAGTTATATTAACCCAACACACATTTTCAGGGAATTTTTCTCTGGTTGCGGATTGCAGACCTCCCGCCTTGTGCGGACGAAGGGAGCGTGAACCAATCAGGATGGTACCCACCTGCTCAGAGCAGGTTATTATCGCTGTATACGGCAAAGCGGGGCATAATAAAAAAACAACCCACGCAGATCATTTACGGTCTGCGTGGGATATTTTTTATTTATCGGACACCTTTCTTATATATCTCTTGAAGAATGCGATTCCGTCAGACATTGAGCTGATGGGGATTCTTTCGTTGGTACCGTGGGTTGTAAGAAGCAGTGAGGTGCTTACAAGGAAGGGAGAATATCTGTAGATATTTTCACACACTCTCTCATAATGACAAGCATCAGTTCCGCCCATTACAAGATAAGGTGCAACAATATTGTCAGAATCAGTTCTCATACAGATTTCTTCAATTGCCTTAAAGCATCTTGAATTTGTGGGAGAAATCTTGGAAGGATTTTTCCAGCCGGGCTTTACATTAATTTCAGCCTTCTTGTTTTTAATAACCTTTCTCAGATGATTCTTAGCATCCTCAACGGTTTCACCGGGATAAATTCTTACGTTAACGTTAATGCTTGCCTTCTGAGGAAGCACGTTAGGAGCAGGGCTTCCCGATGCCATTGTAACACCCTGAGTAGTTCTGATAAGACTTGCTGCAGGGGGAATAAACGTCATAAGCTTAGTCAGAAGAGGCTTAAGAAGCTTGATATTGCAAGTAACAAGTCTTACAGGATAAGAGCAATTTCTGCCAATTTTATCAAAAAGCTGCATCATCATAGGTGAAAGCTCTGCATGAAACTGATTATTTTCGATATCCTTTATAACATCCGCAAGATGCCCTAAAGCAGTGTGATTGGGTGCCTGAGATGAATGTCCGCCCTTTGCTGTAACAGAAACCTCAAAATCAGCATAGCCCTTTTCAGCAACACCGATACCCGCAAGATTTTTATTAAGAACACCCTTAACGTTTACGGGAAGAATTGCACCACCTTCATCAAGAACACAATCCAGGTGAATATCATTCTTTTCAAAATAATCACACATTACAACCGCGCCGGAAAAATCAGCGGTCATAACCTCTTCATTGTGACCGAGGCATATATAAATATCGCGGACAGGCCGGAAGCCCTCTTCAAGAAGATCTTCAACACTTTCCATAACTCCGATAAGATGATTTTTCATATCAAGAGCGCCTCTGCCCCAGATATATTCACCGTCATCAACACCATCAAAGGGTGCATAAGTCCAATCCTGTAAGGTGCCTTCGGAAATCGGAACAACGTCCTGATGAGAAAGCAGAGCAATTGGGTCGAGAGATGAGTCACTACCCTTCCATCTGTAAAGGAGAGGTCCCTTACCAACGTCAATAAGCTCAAGTTTTTCGTGAATAAGAGGATATCGCTCACGAAGAAATTCAGCAAACTCTTCAAACGTAGACCAATCGGTCTTAGAAGGATCCTTACTTGCAATTGTAGGAATCTTAATGGCATCAGAAAGATTCTTTCTGAACCTGTCAAGATTAACCTTTTCCTCAGGAAGCTTTTCACCGCTGATTTTTTCAGGCTTGAAAAGATATGCCTTAACAGGAACTATTGCTAATGCAGCAGCAAGACCTGCGAGCATTGAATATTTTAATTTATTATCCATAGTTTTACCCCTCTCTATTCTGGTCACGGATAGCACGAAGCTTCATTAGACGTTGTTTTTGCTTGTTTTTATATGAAATATAACCTAACGGCAATATTACTATTAAAAGAATAAAGAACAATATTATAAATGCAGGGCTTTTGATAATACTTAAGAATTTATCAAGAATAAACTTAGCAGGACTGATATCAACATCAAAAGCCGCAACAAGATCAACCTCTGCTACAGTAGCACCTGCATATTTGATTGCTGCTCTACCAAGTATATCACCCTTTTTCACAGGTGCATCAACCTTATCAACGGTAAGCTCACTTATCGGTTCAATAAGGACACTTTCCGCACTTACTCCAGAAGGAACAAGTGCACTGACGTTCTCAACAGGTACAAGGCTTACGTAATCAAAATCATCCGACAATCTTACGGCTACCTCACCAACATAGGTTGACGTATTAGCAACAACACGCAGCTTGATATTTTCAAACGCCCAGTCATAAAGCTTTTTTGAATTTACAAACGACATATTTTCAACAGTTTCATCACTGTCAAAATCCGTCATAGGAGCATCCATAACAACACAGATGTAATTATATCCGTCCTTTGATGCAAGTGAAACGCAGTTACAGCTACCGGCTTCCGTATAACCGGATTTGCCGCCTTTGACACTTTTTGAATAATAATCAGGAATACCGGAATTTATAAGATAATTGGTATTTTTAAGATATCTTGTTTCTTTATATTTATTTGTTGCCGGCATTTCATAAAGAAAAGTAGATGATATTCTCACAAAATCTGCATTTTCCATACAATAACGGAAAATTACGGCAAGATCGCGCGCAGTTGAATACTGATTATTTGCATTGTATCCGCCGGGATTAGAAAATGACGTATCCGTAAGCTCCAGATTCTTTACAAAATCGTTCATCATCTTAACAAATTCATCAATAGTGCCGCCAACAAGCTCAGCAAGAACGTTTGCTGCGTCATTTGCATTATAAACAAGAAGACAATATAAAAGCTCCTCTACCGTCATAACCTCACCGACGTATATTCCTGCAGTAGTTACTCTTAATGATTCAATGCTTCTTATTGCATTTGCTGATGCAGTAACGTTCTGAGAAAGACTTACGTCGCTCTCGAGTACAAGAATTGCAGTAACAATCTTTACAAGCTCACCGGGATTACATCTTATGGTAGAATTCTTATCATAAATTATGCTCTCTGAATCATCTACGCTTACCAGATAAGCAATATTTGAATCGAGCTCAAGTGAATCAGTAAAGGCCGCACTACCCCTGAAAACAAAAGCTTGTATTATAAATGTAAAGCTAAGAACAAAAATTATGAATTTTTTCATAGACAACACCGACTTCTTGTTGTATTATTAATATATGAATATTTTTTCCACGGAGGAAATTAAATGATATACATCACGGGAGATATGCACGGAGATACCGACAGATTAAGCAAAACTGAGCTTAGCATGCTTGACAAAAATGATACGCTGATTATCTGTGGCGACTTCGGTTTTATATGGAATAACGACGTTAAGGAAACTCAGTTTCTTAACAGACTTGAAAAGAGAAAATATAACATATGCTTTATTGACGGCACCCACGAAAACTTTACTGCGTTAAACGATATGCCCGTTGCGATGTGGAACGGCGGTCGAGTACACAAGATTCGATCGAACGTTTTTCATCTCATGCGTGGTCAGATATATGAAATAGAAAACAAAAAGATTTTCACAATGGGTGGCGGAGAGGATCCCGAATATGATCTTCATGAAAACGATGATATTCTTCCGAGAAAGGAAATCCCCACGTCACAGGAAATGCTTTACGGAGTCAGCAACCTGGAAAAGCACTCATACAAGGTAGATTATATCATCACACACGAGCCACCTGCAAAAATAAGGGATTTTCTCAGGCTCAGCGAGAACAAAACATTACGAGTAACTGCATTAGGCGCATATTTTGACGAGCTTTCACAACAATGCGAATTTTCAAAATGGTTCTTCGCAAGCATGCATGCAGACAAATTTATCGCTGATAAATACGTATGTCTTTTCAAAAACATAATTCCGACTGAAAACAAGGAAAAGTCAAACACAAAAAAATTATTTACAAAGTAAGCCTCTTCAGATTTTCAAAAGCACGTTCAGCACAGTAACCGCCGGGGGTTCTGTCAAAATTTTTAACAGAACTTCTCCATCTTGCACAAACCTCTTCAAGCTCAGCGTCCGAAGCAGAAATATGAACGTCAGCAAGCTGCATTATTGAGCAAATAAGAGATTCCTCGGTAGTTTTCATAGCTTCAAGTATTGCCTCCAACTTCAGGGGGCAATATTTTTTTGCTCTTGTAACCAATTCTTCAATAAAAGCCGCACAAGCCTTACCGTGAGGAACATTATGGGATTCCGTAAGATAATATCCGACAGTATGAGCAAAGCAGGTGCCGGAAATATTTATTGCAAGACCTGCATACAAGGAAGCAACGTACAGCTTCTCAAAATCAGAATCATCAAGACAGTTATTGATTTTACCTGAAACAAGATACTCAGCAAGAAGTTCAAGAGCTTTTATTGAATAAGTCTCAGATAAATTATTGGATGATGATGCAACAAAGGATTCTATTGCATGACTGAAGGCATCAAGAGCGGTTGATATACGGGTATCAACCGTAGCGGATTTGGTATATGAATAATCGCAGAAAGAAATATCAGCGTAGCAATCAGGACCTGAAATGCTTTTTTTCTGCATATTATCAGAATTAGTAAGAACACTGACTCCCGTTACCTCACTGCCTGTACCAGCTGTAATACCGACGAGAACAACAGGAAGATGCGCAGATGGCACTTCCCTGCTATAAATTCCGTCATGAGAAAAAGTTGGATTACAAGCAAAAATAGCAATAGCCTTAGCCGCATCAAGAACAGAGCCGCCACCTAAGCCGAGAACAAACTGAGCACCAAAGCCACGGGCTAAATCACCTGCTTTCTTACAGGTTGCAGTTTCGGGATTCGGCTCTATTTCATTAAAAATAACGTAATCAATATTGTTATCCTTAAGAATTTTTTCAGCATCATTAAGAACTCCGCTTTTTACTGCGGATGCTCTGCCTGTTACGATAATACATTTGTTACCGAAACAAGAAATACAAGCTCCCTTTTCAGAAAAGCAATTTTTGCCGCTTATTATTTTTACCGGCATATAAGAATCAAGTAACATATTACCACCATATATAATATTATGACACTATTATAATAAATTTAACATATTATGTAAACTGATATTTTGATATTTTTTTTGCAAAAAAAGCGGAGCACAAAAGCTCCGCTTACATCAATTTACAGAAATACCGGAAAGCTCAAAAAACTCTCTGTAATCCTTGATTCTGAATCGCAATTTAGAGTAGTTACCTGGCTTTACCGTAAGAATTCTCTTGTATCCCACGGTAGTCCCCTTTGCAAGCTTTTTCCATTTTTTCTTATCAGCATCATATCCGTCAATCTCAAACTTTTCGATATGCTGACCGTGAGCAATATTTTCTGAGAGAACAATCTTATCGAAATATTCCTTTTCGGGCATATCAATAACAATCTCAGGATGCTTGTCATCATCAGATGGCCGCCAGTAAGCATCCATTCCATCTACAGTTACGTTAACTGCAGAGTTTTTTTCAGAAAATTCACTTGATACGGATGATATTTTAGCATCCTTAAGAAGATTGTATCCGAAATAAAGTCTGAGGTCACAGCCGAGAGCAGTCAGAATCTGCGCATCAGTATCATCAAACTCACCGCGTTTATTCGGAGCAAGTCCGAGCATCAGACAGGAATTATTGCCGACAGTGTTATAATAAAGCTTAATAAGCTTATCTTTGGTTTTGATAGAATACTTATCATCCTCTTCAAAGAACCAATGCGACCTCATAGGAAGAGAAACCTCACAGGGATACCAAATAAAATTGGATTCCTTTTTTATAGCCTTTCTGCTTCCGATATCAAGATCAAATACTTTTGCAGACTTTTTAGCCTTAGAGCTTACCTCACTTCCACACTCATTGACACCGAGATGAGCAGGTACAACACTCCACTCCTCGTTGCGGGTAACCCCCTTTTCATTACCGCTCCAACGAACGTCAGGGCCTCTGAAAGAAATAACACAATCAGGCTGCAGTTCTCTGATAAGAGTATAATATCTGCCCCAATCATGCTTCTGCTCACGCTTTTCATCCTCGCCGCAAACACCGTCAAGCCATACGCAGAAAATATCACCATACTGAGTAAGAAGCTCTGAAAGAAGACCGCAGAAAAAATCATCGTATTCTTTACCGCTTCCGTAGGATTTTTCATGTCTGTCCCAGGGAGCAATATAAACACCGAACTTCAAGCCGGCTTTCTTACAGGACGCACTCAACATCCTTACAAGATCGCCTTCACCGTTAAGCCAATTAGAATTTTTTACACTGTAATCGGTATAATTTGTGGGCCAAAGGCAGAAACCGTCATAGTGCTTACAGGTAAGCACAAGCCCGTTCATGCCTGCTGCCTTAGCAAGCGAGCACCATAAATCGGTATTCATATCCTCGGGACAGAACATTTCAGGAGGTGTAAAACCCTCACCGTATTGCTTACCCGTAAAAACCGGCATACCATAGCTTATAAGACCGTAAAATTCAGTTTTCTGCCACTCAATTTGTCTTTTAGAAGGAACTATGTCAATAGTGCCCTTATATCCCTTTTCCACAGCAATTAACCTTTCAATCGTTATTGGTTGCAACTATATCTGCGCCCGTATCAAGAATATTTTCAATAATCACCTGTCCGATCTTAACGGGAGCTTCAACACAGACAGAGTTAATCACCTTCATACAATCGAAAAGCATATCCTTGGGAACAGGCTTGCTTGATTTTACAGGAACAACAGGAAGAACTCCACCGCAAACCTTAACTGAGGAAGTAAGAGAACGGGTAGGATTAAAAATCTCTGTTCTTGCATACGCATCACCGCGCTTGCAGGTATTACCTGTAACAGATATTACGTCACATTCTGTATATTCAACCGTAATAGGACATCCGAGAGGACAAGCAACACAGGTTAAATCTCTTTTCATTTTTTATTCCTCCACCCTTACAATAATAGAACTGTCTGCAGTCATTGTTTTGAGAACATCGGCAGGAATAACAACATTTTCCATTTCACCGGGAGCAAGCTTTACCTTCTTCTTGGAAGAAATAACCTTACCGTCACATTCAAGAACAACCTTAGCATTTTTATATATCTGTCCGACTCTGAAATAAAGCTTTACATCCTCAGTATTATGAATATTTACCCTCTGAGGCACAAGATAACGAACGCCGTTACCTGTTGTGCCGTTTACGTAGCAGGGATTGTTATCACACTTGCCGAGTATATATTCAGCAGCACCCTTACCCGCAAGCTGAGCCTCTAAGGTAACGTAGTCAACAAGGTCGTGAACGTGAAGCACGTTACCGCAGGCAAATACACCCTTATGATCAGTCTGGCGCATTTCATCAACAACCGCACCGCTTGTAATTCTGTCAATACCGATACCAACGTTCTTTGTAAGCTCGTTTTCAGGAATAAGGCCAACAGAAAGCATAAGTGTATCGCATTCAATATATTCCTTTGTTGATTCAATAGGCTGAAGCTTATCATCAACCTTAGCAATGGTTACACCCTCAAGTCTTTCCTTACCGTGTGTTTCAACAACAGTTGTTGAAAGCTTGAGAGGGATACCGAAATCGTCAAGACACTGAACAATATTTCTCGTAAGACCACCGGAGTAAGGCATAAGCTCACAGACAACCTTAACTTCAGCACCCTCAAGAGTCATTCTTCTTGCCATAATAAGACCGATATCACCCGATCCTAATATAACAACCTTTTTACCGGGCATATAACCGTCAAGATTAACATATTTCTGTGCAGTACCTGCAGTCATAATACCTGATGCACGAGTACCTGCTATTTCAAGTGCTCCGCGGGGTCTCTCACGGCAACCCATAGCAAGAACAATAGCCTTAGCCTGAATTTTAAGAAGACCGTCATTCTTATTTACTGCAGTCACAACGTTCTCGCCGTCAATATCAAGAACCATTGTATCTGTTTTTACAACAATATCGGTTTCTTCAAGCTGTGCAATAAATTTTGCAGCATATTCGGGGCCGGAAAGCTCCTCTCCAAAATAATGAAGACCAAAGCCTGTGTGAATACACTGTTCAAGAATACCACCGAGAGTTTCTGCTCTTTCAAGAACAATAATGCTTTCAATTCCGCATTCTCTTGCCTTGAGAGCTGCAGCCATGCCGGCAGGACCGCCACCAATAACAACAAGATCATAATTCAACATGACATTACCTCCCGATTACTTAGTCTTATCAAAAAGTATATTTGAGCCATCACCGAACTTGGTAATTTCATTGATTTCACAACCAAGCTCGCGAGCGAGAATTTCAACAACCTTAGAACCGCAGAAACCACCCTGACAACGGCCCATGCCTGCTCTTGTTCTTCTCTTGACGCCATCAACGTCTCTCGCGCCTGCAGGAGCCTTAATCGCATCAATAATTTCACCCTCAGTAATTGTTTCACATCTGCACACAATTCGGCCGTATGCAGGATTTCTTGCAATTGCTGCTGCCTTTTCCTCGTCAGTTGCGTGTCTGAAGCGGAAGACGTCCTCTCTGATTCCGTTGAAAGCATCATTTTCAGCAACATTGCCAATTGCATCAACTATTATATCCGTAAGATATTCTGCAATAGCAGGTGCAGATGTAAGACCAGGAGATTCAATACCGGAAGCATGAATAAACTGTGCGTTTACCTTGCTGGGGCCAAGAATAAAGTCATCGTTTACAGGATGAGCACGAAGTCCGGTAAAGGAGGTAATAGCGTTTCTTGTAGATACTGCAGGACAGCTCTTGACTGAGAAGGTTTTGATTGTTCTGAAGCCGTTAAGAGTAGTTGACTTATCAGTTTTATCATCAATATCCTCAGCAGTAGGACCAACAAGAAGATTACCGTCAACAGTGGGAGAAACAAGAATACCCTTGCCCATCTTTGAGGGACACTGGAATATAGTATGCGAAACCATATTTCCGACTGACTTATCAAGAATAAAATATTCACCGCGACGCATTACAAGATTAACAGACTCATCGCCGATAAGTCTTGCAATCTCATCAGAATGTGCACCTGCAGCATCAACAATGTAGCGGGTCTTAATTTCACCGTCATCAGATTTAACGGTAAATACTCCGTCATCAAATGAAATCTCATTCACTCTGAAATTTCTTCTGAAATCAACACCGTTCACAACGGCATTTTCAGTTGCAGCAATTGTAAGCTCATAAGGACATACTATACCTGCACTCTCAGCATCAAGAGCGCCGCAAGCCTCAGCAGAAAGATTAGGCTCAATAGCCTTAAGCTCTTCCTTTGTAAGAATACTAAGCTCAGGCACACCGTTTGCGATACCTCTGTTATAAAGCTCTTTGATTGTTTCCATTTCTTCTTCAGAAAAAGCAACAACAAGCGAACCGTTTTTCTTATAAGGCACACTGAGGTCCTTACAAAGTCCCTCCATCATAGCACAGCCCTTAACATTAAGCTGAGCCTTGAGAGTACCGGTTTTGGCATCAAAGCCTGCATGTACAATACCGCTGTTTGCCTTACTTGCACCCATAGCAACGTCATTTGTTGCTTCAACAAGCACAGATTTAAGGTTGTATTTTGCAAGCTCTCTTGCAGTAAGAGCGCCGATAACACCGGCACCGATAATTGCAACGTCATAACACATTTAGAACATCTCCTTAGAATCTTACAACTACAAATAATTAATATTTAATAAACATATTAATTATATATCTTTTATTGATAGAAATCAACCTATTTTAAGCAATCTATACCGTTAAAATCAGTGAGAATTTCTGTAATTTTATTAAGATATTCAAGCATTTCTTCATTCTGAGAAAGCTTCTTCGCACAAATGCGCAAAGCACGCAGAAATCTGCGTTCAATTACAATTTCACCTGAGAGCAAGGGACAGTAATCAATTGCTCTTATATCGGGCGCAACGGATACCTTTCGCGAGCATTTTTCAGCATAAAGCATATAAGGAAAGATTCTGCAAGCAAACGGTCTTTCATTCCGATTGCACATGCCCTTACAGACTACAGCCTTGCTGTCGTATCTTTCATCATAGTATATTTCAAAGTTGTTATTTCCTTCAAATAGTTTTTCTTCTCCGGGCAAAAGCAGCATTCCTTCATCATTACTACCCTTACAGCATTTTGAAGAGCATAATTTACCGCAATCACCTCTTAATGGTGTCAGGTTTTCAGTATATTCATAAAGCTTTCTTATAATTTCCGTATTCATTTTATCCTCTTTTTAACATAAAAATAGGTGTCCGTATAAGCGGACACCACATTTTTATGATAAGTATAAACTTATTCAGCAGCCTGTGTAGTTGTTTCAGCTGCTGTAGTTGTTTCATCGCCGTCTTTGATTAAATCAAGAAGCTGATTTACATAATCTTCAACGGGTACACCTGCAAGGTCAAGAAGACCGATAACTACAAGAGCAGGGATGATAGCAACAAGAATCTTCTTAAGAACTAACTTGATGGGCCATGTAAACATTGGAACATACCTCCTATTAATATTGCAATTCTTTTATAGCATATTATTTTTAATATTTCAAGCAAAAATGCAATATTCATAAATTATTTACATTTATGAAATATTCTTACATTAATGTTTCAGGTTCTTCATAAACCTTACCGTTGGTTTCAACTCTAATTGACTTGATAACAACGTCCTTAACAGGCTTATCACTACTGTCAGTCTTTACTGAAACAATTGAATCCGCAACATCCATACCCTCAAAGCAGTAGCCGAAAACAGCATAATCTCCGTCAAGGGAAGGCTGATCTTCTACACAGATAAAAAACTGTGAGCCTGCGGTATTATAGGCAGATTCAGGATTAATATAGCTCCCCTTTCTTGCCATGGAAACGTAACCCCTGAGATGTTTTTTATCATTATCGAAGCCGTTGTTAGAAAATTCACCGAATATATTATAACCGGGACCACCTGTTCCGTTGCCTTTAGGATCACCGCCCTGAATCATAAATCCGGGAATAACTCTGTGAAACGTAAGTCCGTCATAATATCCGTCATTTGCAAGACTGATAAAATTCTTAACAGTGTTAGGTGCAGTGTCATAGAAAAGCTCTATGAGCATTATACCGCCGTCTTCCATCACAATTGTAGCAACGGGATTTTCAGGATTTGCAAGCTTATCACTGTAATCAACTGCCGAAGTGTCTTCCATTGCTGAATTATCTGAACAGGCAGCAAAAGCAATAAGACACACAGAAATAACAAGAATTATTGAAATAATTTTTTTCATATCAGTTTTCCTCTGCTTCGGAAAGAACCTTAGGCTCTTCAGCTTCCTCAAGCTTAACGGGAGCAACTATCTCACCGTTCATAAGCTTAACAAAATCCTCACCGTCAATTTTTTCATTGGCAACAAGATAATCTGCAAGAACGTGAAGCTTTTCAATATTTTCATTAAGAATTGCCTCGCAACGCTTATATCCGGTTGTAACAATACTTCTGATTTCTTCGTCAATATTTTTAGCAATTTCTTCGGAATAGTTACGTACAGTACCGTAATCCTTGCCGAGGAATACCTCAGTTTCTCCTGAACCGAAGGTTATCGGACCGAGAGCTTCACTCATACCGTATTTTGTAACCATACCGCGAGCAATTTCCGTTGCCCTCTGAATATCGTTAGATGCACCTGTAGAAATATCACCCAGAACTATGCTTTCAGCAACACGTCCGCCGAGAAGGGTCACGATTTCATTCTCCATTCCCTTCTTAGAGCGATACATCTTATCCTCAAGAGGCATATGCATAGTAAAGCCGCCGGCCATACCCGTAGGAATAATAGAAACCTGCTGAACAGGATCCTGACCGCCAAGAAAATACGAAGAAACAGCATGACCAGCTTCATGATATGCGGTAAGCTTCTTATCAGCTTCATTTATTTTATGGGATTTTTTCTCTGTTCCCACAACAACCTTAATCATAGCCTCGTCGATTTCAACGTTAGTTACTGCCTTAAGATTCTTTCTTGCAGCAAGAAGAGCCGCTTCATTAAGAAGATTTTCAAGGTCAGCACCGGTAAATCCGACAGTTGTTTTTGCGAGCTTTTCAAGCTCAACGTCAGGAGAAAGAGATTTATTTCTTGCGTGAATCTTGAGAATATCATATCTACCCTTGATATCGGGATATCCCATTGTAATCTGTCTGTCAAATCGTCCGGGTCGAAGAAGTGCAGGATCAAGAATATCAAGTCGGTTGGTTGCAGCAAGCACAATAACACTCTCGTTACCTACAAAGCCGTCCATTTCAACAAGCATCTGATTGAGAGTCTGCTCTCTTTCGTCATGTCCGCCGCCCATACCGGCACCTCTGTGACGACCTACTGCATCAATTTCGTCAATAAAAATAATTGAAGGAGCATTCTTTTTAGCCTGATCAAAAAGGTCGCGCACACGTGATGCACCTACACCGACGTACATTTCAAGGAAATCAGAGCCGGAGATTGATAAGAAGGGGGCATTAGCCTCACCTGCTACAGCACGGGCAAGCAGAGTCTTACCTGTACCGGGAGGGCCGACAAGAAGCACACCCTTAGGAATTCTTGCACCAAGCTCTGTGTATTTCTGAGGATTCTTAAGAAAATCTACAATTTCCTCAAGCTCAGCCTTTTCTTCTTCTGCACCTGCAACGTCAGCAAAGGTAGTTTTCTTTGCTCCGTCCTTAGGCATCTTGATTCTTGCCTTACCAAACGTCATCGTGCGGTTGTTTTCTGACATAAAGCTCTGATTCATCTTTCTCATCATAATGAACATAAGAATGCCCAACGAGCCGAGAAGGACTACAGTCGGAATAAGGCTGGTAATCCAGCTGTTGCTTGTTCCTGCTTTATAGTCGTAAACAATTTTATCGTCACCGTCGTGAGTGAGATTATATTCAACAACATAAGAGTGAATATCCTGATTGAAGAGATTTATATTAGGAACAGAATATTTATATTTCTGCTCATCCCCTCTTTTCTTGTATTCAAGCACACCGCTGCCGAGATTTAAGGTATATTCTTCAATTTCATTGTTTTCGAACATTTCAACAACGTCATAATAGGTAACCTTTTTATCACTTGCATTATTATTCACAAAATATGAAATAAATAAAATCATCAGCACGGGAAGAAGAATGATAGGTAAAAACTGCTTGATTTTATTAAATTGATTATTGTTTGTCAATTTATATGACCTCCGAGTATATTAGTGCTTTTCGTCCTTAAGGACTCCGATATAGGGAAGATTTCTGTATTTTTCAGCATAGTCAAGTCCGTAGCCGACAATAAATTCATCAGGTACAAGCAAGCCCTTATAATCAGCAAAAATATCAACCTCACGGCGTTCGGGCTTATCAAAAAGTGTACAGATGCGGATGCTTGCAGGATTTCTTGCATAAAGAAGCTCAATAAGGTAATTGAGAGTTTTTCCGCTATCAAGAATGTCTTCAACAAGAAGAACGTCATAACCAGAAATATCTCTGTCAAGGTCCTTAAGAATTCTTACAGTACCGCTTGAAGCAGTTTTGTTTCCATAGCTTGAAACAGCCATAAAGTCAATCTCACAGGGAATAGTAACTGCACGCATAAGGTCACTCATAAAAACAACAGAGCCCTTGAGAACACTAACCATAAGAAGATTTCTGTCCTTATAATCCTCGCTTATCTGAGCACCAAGCTCAGCAACGATTTTGCTGATTTCTTCTTCGGAATATAAAACTTTCTTTATGTCATTATTCATTGTTGACACTCTCCAATTTAATAGTCAGAAAATATCGGCTTTTATCATCGGGGATGCGTGAAGCATCAACTCCGACATTTTCCGCGAAAATAATTCCCTGTCCATCACAAAGAACGTATAAAAATTCTCTGTCAACGGCAGGAATTTTCATTTCATTATAAATTTTTTTAAGCTGCTTGGGATATTGTCTCTTCCCTGCCCTGAATACGTCGCCAGGTTGTCTTTTTCTGAGTGTGAGTCTTTCGGAAAGCTTTTCTGCGTCAACGAAAAATGTTTCCGCATCCGCACAGAAAGCCGATGACGGAACAATACTGATTCTGCGACCGTTGACAACTACAGAAACACCGGCATTTCTATCGAAAACAATCTCTTCAAGAGGTTGCCTGCTTTCAGAAATTTCCTTTGAAATCGCAAGAAATTTTCCGTCTGAAAAAACCTTAACCTTTCCCGGAAGAACTATGGCGAATTTATTGCCGTTATTCTCACATATAAAGCTCAGGTGCACATTTTCATAGCATAAACCGTGTGAATCAAAAAACTTAGCAATTACGCGTCTTAAGATACACACATCAACATCTGAGGATAACTTAAGTCTGCCGTCCTCGCACAGAAGCAAGTTGAAGCTTTCCTCTGCCAGTTTATCGATATATGCATTTTCTTCATTCAGAATTTCAATACATCTTAATGCATTTTTCTCGAAAGACGGATTGATATACAGAAGCTCGGGTATAACATTATGCCTGTAGCGGTTTCTTGTATAATCGTCGGTAAGATTTGAGCTATCCGTTACAAAAGAAACGTTATTTTCAGAGCAATAGGCTTCAATCTCTTTCCTCGTAAAAGCAATCAAGGGACGCACAATATTTGCACGCACAACAGGTATGGAGCATAATCCGCTGAGAGATGCCCCTCGCGAGAGGTTAAACAAAAAGGTTTCAATCCTGTCACTTGCCGTATGTGCCGTTGCAATTTTATCTGCACCTTCTTTATCAAATGCCTCATATCTTATTCGTCGGGCGCAAAGCTCTGTGCTTTCTCCGGTAATTTGTGATAACGCAGGAATATCCTCCCTGATAACAGTCAGAGGAATACCGTTATTATTACAAAATTCACGCACAAAAGCTTCGTCACGATCTGCCTCCTCGCCGCGGATGCAGTGATTAACGTGGACTGCAGAAATTTTAATCTGAAGCTCCTCTCTGCATTCCATAAGCAAGCAGGCAAGGCACATTGAATCAGCACCGCCCGAAAGACCGACAACAACACTGTCACCCGGAGAGAACATCGAATACCTTTTTACGGTATCAAGAAATTTATTCTTCATCTCTGTTGTTTTCCTCAACGCAGGTATAAAGTGTATACTGAGGATTCCATATCATTTTAACTGAGCCTGTAGGTCCGTGTCTGTTTTTCTGCACAAGAAGCTCAGCAACGTTAACCTCAAGCTGCTCAGGAGTCTTGTCCTGAACGGGCTGCTCCTGATTATTATCTTTTTCCTTGCCGTCTTCCTTCTCACTCTTGTAGTAATCGGGACGGTAAAGCATAAGTACCATATCAGCATCCTGCTCAATTGAACCTGATTCTCGAAGGTCAGCAAGCTGAGGCTTATGAGATGAGCCTCTGCCTTCCGTGCTTCGCGAAAGCTGAGCACAAACAACAACGGGTATCATAAGGTCCTTAGCCATTAGCTTAAGACTACGTGTAATTTCAGTAACCTCCTGAACTCGGCTCTCGGATTTCTTGGCAGACTGCATAAGCTGAAGGTAGTCGATAAAAACCGCATCAACGTTTTTAAGTCTTCTGCAACGAGCCTTCATTTCAGGAACTGTAATATTTGAAGTATCATCAAAATACATCTGAACGTCAGCAAGGAACACACAGGCAGCACTGAGTCTTTCCCATTCCTTGGGAGTAAGGTCACCCTTTCTCATTTTCTGGCTGGGAATCTGAGCCTCAGTGGAAATTACTCTCTGGGCAAGCTGCTCCTTTGACATTTCAAGGGAAAAGAACAAAACTCTTTTCTTGGAATAAACAGCAACGTTTCTTGCCATTCGAAGAGTAAAGCTGGTTTTACCCATAGCAGGACGAGCACCGACAATAACAAGGTCTGAACGGTTAAGACCATTACACATCTTATCAAGATCGGGGAAGCCTGTAGGAAGGCCCTTATATTCATCCTTGTCCTCAGAATTAAGCTTATAAAGAGTATCGTAAACGTCTGCAATAACGTCACTAAGCTTCGAAGGTCCCGAAACCGTCTTACCCTGTCTGATTTCATAAATGCGCTGCTCGGCATTATCAAGAATAATATCTGCTTCCTGCCCCGAGTTTTCAGCCATATCAACGATGTCTGTTGCAACATTGACAAGTGTTCTTATGTAAAACTTGTCCTTAATTATCTTGCAGTATGCTTCAACGTTTGAGGTTGAAGGGACAATATCTGCAAGCTGGAAAAGATAAACCTTTCCGTCTTCCTCGTTTGAAAACACATTTTCAACCTTGAGCATTTCAAGAATGAGCAGAGGGTCGATAGCGCCTGAGCCCGCAGCATCAATAGAAAGCATAGCAGTATAAATTGCCTTATGCTGAGGCATATAGAAATACTCAGGACGCACAAGCATTGATACGGTAGGAAAGCACGACGGATCAATGAGCACGCTACCAAGAATCGCCTGCTCTGCTTCAAGAGAAAATGATTTACTTGTATTGGTATCAACAGATACTGAATCTGTCTTTTTCATTTTCACAACCCCAGAATTTTATTCGCCGACAACAATAAATACCTTTGCGGATATGCCTGTATAAATCTTAAGTGTACACTCATAAGTACCGAAGCTTCTTATGTCGTCCACAATTACCTTTTTCTTGTCAATCTCAATATCATAATCTGCCTTGATACGCTCAGCAATTTCCTTTGAAGTAACTGATCCGAAAAGACGACCGTTAGCACCTGCTTTAGCAGTAATTCTTATGTTCTTGCCTTCAAGGGTCTTTGCAGCAGCCTCTGCGTTTGCCTTCTCAACAGCAAGGTGATGAGCCTTCGACATCTCTCTGTTTTTAAGCTCATTCATAGCTGTAGCATCAGCAATTACTGCAAGCTTACGGGGAATAAGAAAGTTCTTAGCGTATCCGTCAGAAACGTTTACAAGCTCGCCTTTCTTTCCGAGGTCTTTTACGTCCTTATTAAGAATAACCTTCATATATATTTTCCTCCTGTACCTTTAAACATTATTAAAATATTCTTTCACAGCTTCATTAAGCTTATCGACAACAGCATTGACGTCTTCACCTGCAAGCTGACAAGCTGCCATACTCTGATGTCCGCCTCCGCCGAACTTTTCCATAATAAGCTGTACGTTTATTTTTCCGAGTGAACGTGCCGAAACGTAAACAGTATCATTAGACCGAGATATAACAAACGACGCATCAACGCCGGCAATATTAAGAAGCTCATCAGCAGCCTTTGATGAAATAAGTCGAGTAACCTCAACGGTTTCATCAGCAACCGAAACGGCATATCTGTCATAGAAATCAGCCTGCGCAACAAGCTTGCTTACGTTAATATTTTCCGCAACAGAGCCTGAGAAAAGCTGCTTGACCTCAACTGTATCAGCCTTACAATCCTTAAGATATGCTGCAGCCTCAAAGGTTCTGACACCAACTCTTAACGTATAGTTTTTAGTATCAAGAATAATACCGGAAAGAAGCGCCTCAGCTTCAAATGATGATAACTTTACCTTAGTTGGTGAATACTGGATAAGCTCAGTAACCATTTCACAGGCTGAAGATGCATAAGGCTCGTGGAATTCAAGATCAGCAGAATCAATATGATCAACAGTTTTTCTGTGATGGTCAACAAGAACTATGCTTGATGCCTTATTGAGAAGCGCAGGGGCTTCAACAAGATGCGAGCGCATAGTATCTGTGATTACAAGCAAGGAATCATAAGCAAACAGCTCCTCTGCCCTTTCAGGTGAAATGAAGCTCAGCTTGCCGAAATCTCTTTCGAGCCTATTAATAAGCGGGAGCGCAAGAGTTGTTTTCTTATTTACAACAACGTATGAACGTTTACCGCATGCTTTTGCAATTGAGCAAATACCGACTGCAGCACCGATTGCATCATAGTCGGAGAAGGTATGACCCATTACAAATACTGTTGAAGACTGCTCTATGTATTCATTGAGAGTTGCGGAAACAATTCTTGATTTGATTTTGCCTCGCTTCTCCTTGCGACCAGTTGTACCACCGTAAAACTCATATTTCTCTCCGATTTTAACAACTGCCTGGTCACCGCCTCTGCCTCGTGCAAGGTCAAGCGCCTGACGGGCCGATGCTTCACATAAAGCAAACGTATCCTCCTTACCGACACCGACAGATAACGTAATATCCATTTCAGCCTCACCAAATCTGTAAAGACGTACTTTATCAAGAATTCTGAACTTATTCTTTTCAATATGCTCAAGATGTGCAGCTTCCGTAAGAGCAAGGAACTTTCCGTCAGCAAACTTTCTGAAAACACAGTTATTATCGACAAGCCACTTAGTAATTTCCTTTTCAATATCGGAAACCACAGAATAATAATCCGCGTGTGCAAGCACGTCCTCAGTCTGCTCAAGAGAGTCGATATTGATAAGGAGCACAACGGGACGGGATATGAAAAATTCCTCTCTTATCTCCTTGAGTGCAGTATCCTCTACAAAATATACTGATATAGTATTTTCGTCAATACGAGCAGGATGTGCAGTATATTGCTTTGATCCGGAGCGTATCTCGAAAACTGAAAAGTCATTCTTTTCAATTATTTTTCTGCATTCGGGAATAACAGATGAAATAAAATCGCCGTGCTTCACGGCTTCACCGTCAAGCAATTCGTGAAAACGCGCATTAAACCATTGAATTGAACCATCGTTATCCGCAAGGAGATATGGGAAAGGAAAGGTGGTTATGCTGTCAGAAACCTCTCCGTTTTCCCTGAGAAAGCTTTCGAAGCTGCGCAGCATTTCCTTTTTGCGAGCGGATTCATTTCTTATCCACCTTAATGAAAGCACGGCAAATGCAATTACAATCAAAAGCTCAACAATTGCGAGTACACCTGAGAAAATAAAGGTGACACCGCTTATGAGAGTAGCAAGAAGTATTATTGCTACTGTAAAAGGATTGTTTTTTATGATATCTTTAAAATTCACAACAACACCTCCGTTTAATATCAGAATTGCGCAGTAAGCACAGTGACAATAACAATCGGTGAACGTCTTGTTTTGTCAAAAATTGCTCTGGATATTGCTTCCTTGAGCTTGATTTTAAGTGTATATACGTCCATCTTGGTGCTTGCTGTATAATCAGCAAAAACCTTACGACAGGATTTCTCAATAAATGGTACGAGCTCTACGGCATCATTTTCAAAAACAAAGCCCTTTGTCTGGACGTCCATATCACTGAGAAGCTCTCCTGTATAAGCATCAACCACTGTACTTACAACAACAACACCGTCAGTGGAAAGATTTTTTCTGTCCTTAAGAACCGACTTACCGATATCACAAACACCCGTGCCGTCAACAAAAATTCTGCCCACGGGAATTCCCGTACGAATAGAAGCATTGTTCTCAGTCAGCTCAATAACAGAGCCGAGATCAGGGACAATAATATTTTCCTGAGGAATACCTACACTCAGAGCGGTGCTTTCATGCTTTCTCAGATGCTTCTGTTCGCCGTGAACAGGAATAAAGTATCTTGGCTTCACAAGATTAAGAAGAAGCTTCTGCTCCTCCTGTGCTGCATGACCCGAAACGTGGATTCCAAGGCTCTTTTCATAAATAACCTCAGCACCAAGCTTCATAAGCTCGTTGATTGTATGAGCCACTGTCTTTTCATTACCGGGGATGGGGGTTGCAGAAATAATAACAAAATCATTATGATCTATAGAAACCTTTTTATGATCACCGAGAGCCATTCGGGATAATGCCGACATTGGCTCTCCCTGGCTTCCTGTTGTAATAATAACAACGTCCTCATCACGGTAATTACGAAGCTTATCTATAGGAAGAATAACGTTTTCAGATACACGCATATAACCGAGTTCTATGCTGATTGCAGTTGTATTTTCAAGACTTCTGCCTGAAAGGAAAATCTTTCTGCCTATTTTTTCCGATGCGTCGATTATCTGCTGAATACGATGAATGTTAGATGAGAAGGAGGCAACAATAATACGCTTGCCCTCTGCTTTTCTGAATAAAGCTTCAAGAGTTTCACCAACGTTTTTCTCGCTTGGTGTGTAGCCGGGGCGTTCAGAGTTCGTTGAATCTGAAAGAAGCGCCAATACACCATCCCTGCCGAGCTGAGCAAACTTGGCAAGATCCATTACGTCTCCGTCAATGGGTGTATTGTCAATCTTAAAGTCACCGGTATGAACAATTGTACCGGCACCACAATGAATAGCAAAGGCAATTGAATCAGGTATTGAATGATTTACGTGAATTGCTTCAACAGTAAACTCACCTACCTTAACGCTTGCACCGGCGTTAATTACCTCAATGTGACATTTATTGAGAATTCTGTGCTCTCTGAGCTTTCCCTGAATAAGACCGGCAGTAAGACGCGTGCAATAAACGGGAACATTTACGCTCTTGAGAAGGTAAGGAAGACCGCCTATATGATCCTCGTGCGCGTGAGTTACAAAAACAGCCTTTACCCTGTCCTTATTTCTCTCGACATAAGTAATATCAGGAAGAACGTAATCGACACCGGGCATATCTGCATCGGGAAAGGTCATACCGCAATCGACAATGATAATCTCATCATTATACTCAAATAAGGTAAGATTCTTGCCGATTTCATTTATGCCGCCAAGGAACATTATTCTGACAGGCTTTGTCTTCTTAAGAGCCTTGGGAGAAATGGAATCATAAAGCTTCATTGATGCAGCCTTTGAAGAATTCTTTTTCTTTGAGTGATTTTTTCTTGAATCAGCTTTTGTGTTGTTTTTAGCTTTAGAATTATTTTCGTGATTTGATTTAGCTTTAGTGTTCTGATGAGAAGTATTCTTGTTCTTTGAGGTAGTCTTTTTATTAGCAGAAGCAGCAGTTTTTTCGCGTTTTTTGCTTGTTTTGGTTGTATTGTTCTGCATAATTACTCCTTTTGTTTTTTATGTAAAACCGACTGCGAAGCCGGTAAAAATTTAAGCATATATAATCACTTTATAATACTACTTTTATTTATCTTTGTCAACATAATGAGATTTAATTTTTTGAGCGACAAACACTGAGATTTCTTTTGCAGCCTCCATATCGTCAGCCTCAGCAAGTATCCTGATTTTTCTTGAATTTCCCAACTGTCGCATACGTACTCTTCCTAAGTTTCCTTCATAAACAAAGTAAATATTATCGCTAGATCTTCTTGCACCGCACGCAGACAGTTTTTTTCTTATCTCACATGCATTTTCATTGAGCTCCAATACGCTTTTTCTTACAGCAAAGCTTTTATGACACTCAAACAGATCTTCAAGACTCATACCTGTGCAGGATAGCACGTTCAGAAGCTTTGCGGTCAGCATAAACATATCCGACGTCCATATTGAATTAAGAATCAGTTTTTCAGGATATTTATTCTTATAATTAGAATTTTCATAAACCCTCATAACGTTACCCTTAAAATCTGAAACGTTATTTTCAATACATTCAGGAGCCTCCTCACCTATAATCACGTCATTTCCGTCAGCGCATTCTAACTCACAAAGAAGAGCGAGAATCCGTTCCCCTGAATATACGCGACCATCCTCTACAACAAATAACTCGGAAGCATTGATATTCAGAAGAAACTGAATTTTTCTTTCGTATTTATCTGTATCACGCGTTTTTTCCGAAAAAATTTCATCCGCAAGCTCTTTAATCAATGCATTTTCCGATTCAAAGGTAACGTGAATTCTATCACTTATCAAGGGACAAAGCTTTTTATAAAAGGCCTTATACACAAGATTGAACAGCTTCATATTGAATATTTCTTTATACTGTGACGGCTGAGGAAATTCGAACAAAGAAAATTTATAATTGTTATTTATTGCTCTTGCAACAGACGAATCAACAGGCAGACCGTTTTTTCCGAAAAAAGAAACAGACAGTACGTCACCGGATGTGCTTATAAAAATGAAAAAATCAAGATTACAGTACGATGAATAAAAGTACGACTGAGAACTGAACATTTCACCGAAATCATATACTGTCGCTCCGCATGCACGCAGACCGCTGAGAAGGCAGCTTCTGAAATTTTCAGAAACGTATTCACTGTCGCTGCCAACACCTACACGCGAAATATTCTTGCAGCTTGCAATTGCCTGCCCAAGCAGAACAATATCCGAAAGCGACACCTGAGAATTAGCCTTAGCAGTAATTCCGAACACGTCAAACGTAATACTTTCGGGATTTTCAAATAGCATATCTCTTGCAACAATAGTTTCATCAGCAATTTTCCTGCCAGTCCAGACCTTCTTTTCGGCAAGCACTCTTGAAAACCGTCCGATTTCACAGGAAAATCCAAGCACAGCATCATTCTCGATAAGGCAATTATCCTTAACTGTGACGTTATCATCAATAAAGCATCCGTCAAGCTCGCAGCTTCCCCCAATGACACATTCACTGCCTATCGACAAATTCGATGCTACGGTTTCTGCTCCTATTTTTGTATCATTACCTATAACACAATACGGACCAATAACGGCATTGCTTCCCAATAAAACATCCTTACCAATAACACAAGGAGCAATTATAGCAGCACCGTTATCAAGCACCGAATCTTTAGTGTATAGCTCACCGATGAAATTAAAGCCTCTGCATCCGTTTTCAAGTATAGCTCTTGAAATATGCCTTAAAGAGGAAAACTCCCCCATATCCCCCCAGAAGGCGTCAGTCTTCCAACACATAAATCGCAGATTACTTTTAAATATCTCTGGAAAAAGGTCATCGGAAAAATCATACATACACTCTTCAGGTATCATAGATAAAATACTTCCGTTCATAATATAAATACCTGTATTTACCGTATCGCCCTCTGCCTGCTCCCAGGTTGGCTTTTCAATAAAGCATCTTATGCTGCTATCATCATCACAGGAAATTATTCCATACTCTCTCGGATCATCCGCTTTTACGCCACAGACAGAAAAATCCGCTCCGCTATCTCGATGAAATGAAATAAAATCTGACAAATCAATATCGAATATATTATCACCGCTTAAGATAAGAAGCTCACCCTCGTCTTCCTTTATGCAGTTTTTAACTCCTCCTGCAGTACCCAGGGGCTTATCCTCAAAGCAGAAATTGAGCTTCGCTGATACGTTCAGTTTATCACAATAATCAGCAATATCATTCCCTTTATAGCCTAACGAGAGATAAATTTCAGTTATACCGATTTCAACAAGCCTTTCAATTATGTGCTCTATCACAGGCTTATTCAGAAGTCTGATTAATGGCTTCGGTGTATTTTCCGTTATCGGCTTCAGTCGACTTCCCTTTCCGCCACACATAATAACTGCCTTCATATCCGACACCCTTTCAGAAATTTTCAGAAATATTATTTACTAAACTGAAAAAAATAGTCACCGAAGATTGCATTAATTTCAAAAAAATGTTAAAATAACAAAAAAATTTCGGAGTTAACATAAATGGATAAAGTAATTCTGTATACAGACGGTGCATGCTCAGGCAACCCCGGCCCCGGAGGCTATTGCGCAATTCTTACTTTCGGTCAGCATAAAAAAATCATATCAGGCTCAGAAAAGGAAACAACAAATAATCGAATGGAGCTAAGAGCCGTTATTGAAGGTCTTAAGGCATTGACAAGAAGCTGTGAGGTCACAGTGGTGTCTGACTCAAAATACGTCTGCGATGCAATAAACAAGGGCTGGCTTATTTCTTGGAAAAATAAAAGCTGGAAAAAAGCTGACGGAAAGGCAGTGCTTAATCCCGAATTATGGAAGATGCTTGATGAGCAGCTTAATCAACACAATGTTGAATTCGAATGGATTAAAGGTCACGCAGGACACCCTTATAACGAGGAATGCGACAGGATAGCCGTTGAAGAATATAAAAAACTGATATAAAAATATGCCGTCACGCTGATGACGGCAATTTTTTATACAATAATACAGATAAGACCGTTGCAGCCTTCATTTATTACCCTCTCAAGTGTCTGCTGAAGCTTCATTCTTGCTTCATTCGGCATATGCATAAGCTTTGTTTTGAGCCCCTCATTCACAAGCTCATCAAGTGATTTTCCGAATATATTTGACTCCCAGATTTTTGAAGGATCATCCTCAAACCCGTCTAAAAGATACTTGACAAGATCCTCACTCTGCTTTTCACTGCCTACTATAGGCGCAACCTCAGTTTTAATATCAGCACGCATAAGATGAATAGAAGGTGCGCTTGCCTTAAGTCGAACACCGTATCTGCTGCCCTGTTTCATTATTTCAGGCTCTTCAAGACTGAGCTCATCAACTGCAGGCATAACAATTCCGTAGCCTGTTGAATTAACCTGCTCAAGAGCTGCCTCTATCTTTTCATATTTCTTTTTTACGATGGAAAATTCCTTTATGATATCAATAAGATCAGCATCATTATTTATTGTCTTGTGGGTAATTCCGGATAAAATATTATAAAAATGTGAATTATCAAGTCCTGCACTGACGCATACACAGCCTGAGCCCAGCTCAATATTTTCAATACCTGCCTTTGTGAATAATTTTTCAGAAAGTAACCTGCCTGTAAAATACTCAAGATCTGAAATTTTTGATATATTTTTCCCTGCCTCGAGAAAGCATTCGTTAAGCTTCCTTGTAAGGTCACTATCCTTATCGCAGCCTCTGATCCAGGAGGGCATTTTTATATATATTTTTCTGAGAGGGAATTCATATAATACCTGAGCAAGAATATTATTAAGCTCTTCCTGAGTAAGATTAAGACAATTTACGGGTAAGACCGGAACACCGTATTTCTCCGATAAAATATTTGCAGTATTAATTGCCGCCGGACTTTCAGGATACATACAATTAAGAAGCACAATAAAGGGCTTATTAATTTCCTTTAATTCTCCGATTACCCTTTCCTCAGCTTCCTCGTATTCCTCACGGGGAATTTCGCTGATGCTTCCATCAGTCGTTATCACAAGTCCGATTGTAGCGTGCTCGGATATTACCTTCTTAGTACCGATCTCAGCTGCCATATTAAATGGGATTTCATCGGAAAACCAAGGAGTTTTAACCATCCGAGGCTCTTCGTTTTCTATGTAACCAAGCGACGAGGGAACAATATAACCCACACAGTCCACAAGACGGACGTTAAGGTCTATATTGCCATCTACGGAAATCCTGACTCCCCTTTCGGGAACAAATTTAGGCTCTGTTGTCATTATAGTTCTGCCTGCCGAGGATTGGGGAAGCTCGTCAATCATCCTCTCCCGTGAAAACTCCTCGGGAGCATTAGGTATTACCATTAGCTCGCAGAACTTTTTAATAAAAGTAGATTTACCCGTTCTTACTGGACCTACAACTCCGATATAAATATCTCCGCCGGTTCGCTGTGCAATATCCCTATAAATACTTGTGCTTGTCATAACTATTCCTCCGAATTTTTCTTTATCGGTAAATAATATGAGCATCGGACAGGGATTATTACAAAGCGATAAAAAATCAACGATCCTCAAAAAAGAGAACCGTTGATCAAATTACTTAACCGGAGCAGGTCTGTGCTTAGCGGTATACTGCTCAACATCAATTCTGATAACATTCACGACACTTACAAGCTTCTCATTGAATTCAAAATCCTTTCCTGTCTGAGTTTTCATAAGAACTGAAAGTGCATGCATTTTTTCTTTTTCGTTTTCAACTATAACTGCTTCACCGCGAGCCATAACCGAAGCATAGGTAATGCCGTATTTACAGGCAACCTCACCCTCGAAGGGCACGATATCACATTCGAGCTCAGCAAAAACCTTGGGATTTGCCCTAATTACGTCGAGCTTTCTTCCCTGACGTGCACCGTGAAGATAAAAAACAAGCTTATCACCGATAAATTCATAACCGTAATTCATCGGTACAACGTATGGCTCGTCACCGTCCACAAGGCCAAGATGCAATACCTTGGAGCGGTCAAGTATATTTATAATTTCACTGATATCCGTAACCTGTCGTTCTCTTCTTGTCATTCCGTTCATTATTGTTCTCCCCTATATCAGACATCGAACTCTTTTCTGAGAACGCCGCCCTTTTTAGCATAAGGACTGTATGCAGTTACTTTTACGGCATAGTGTCCCTTTTCCAACTTTCCGACGTTAACGGATACGTCATTTTCATCTGAACGCACATAATCGGAAATCACAGTCTTTTCCAAAGTATATTTATCATCGGAGGTAATCTTAAGCTTATAGCTTTCAGCAGTATAATAGCCTTTTGCATCACGGAAGCTGAGAAGCACCTCACCGTCATCATTTGAAGTAACCTTTATGTCAGCGAATGAATCAAACACAGGAGCAGTATCAAGAGATTTCTGCTTGTGCCAACTATAGCTTCTCTTTGATTTATTGTGCAAATCTGTAAGGTAATATTCAACACCTGAGAAAAACTGACGTTTTTCTATATCGTAAAGCTTCATAAGAACATTGCCCTTAACGTCAGCCTCAACAACCCAGGCAGCGCCGGAATTACCGGGAGCATCCTTGTCACCCTCAATATAGTTGAGATTACCCATCAGCGCAGAAAGAGAGCCGCAACCGACTGCAGTAAAATTACCCTGCCATACGGAACGGGGGTCTGCAGGACAATAATGAGAATGTCCGGAAAAATCGATAACCTGAGGATAATTATTAAGCACTGCTCTTAAATCTCTGTCCCCCCAGTTTACACTGCCGTAAACAGTAAGGAAAGGATGAGGATGCTGATACACGAAAACGGGCCTGTTGGGGCTTTGGGCAGTTGCCTTATCAAGTCTGTCCCTGAGCCATTCAAGCTTTGTCTTAAAGGTCTTTCCGTTATCATCGTATGCAACACCAATAAAGTGATAGCAGTTTATTACAACGTCAGTATCCATATCCTCGCTGACATACTTTTTGTATACGGTGTACCCCACAGTAGCATCCACGTCACGATAATCGATAAATTCGTGATTTCCGATAACTGTAAGAAGCTTTGTTTCGGGTCTTAATTTTGACTCTGTGATTTTGTTGTACATAGCGTACTGCTTTTCAGCACCGCCGCCTGAGAAATCACCTGCAACCATCATAGCATCAAACTTATTATAGTCACAGGATGCAGAATATGCATACATATCGTCAAAAAGCTGAGCAAAACGCACAGCCGCCTGCTGATCCTCTTCACCGTTAAGATGAATATCAGAGCAAACCGCGAATCGAAGCACGGGCTTAAAATCAGCAGGGACGTTAATTTTACTGCCTCTGAATCCGCTTCTTAATGCAGAAGGCAGAAAAGCCATTCCCCAAACCTTTGTAAGTGCTTTATATGCAAGCTGTGAAATTAAATTATTCATATTATTCTCCATCTTTATATAAATCAATATTCATTGAAGATTATTTCCATTCAACGACATTATTCTTTATAATCCCAACAACCGTTTCTACTCCACCCTTAGGACAATGATACAAATATCCGGAATACAAAACACCAATTCCAATATACTTGTATCTATCACGCTCGATGTACTCAAACAAGCATCTGTCTTCTCTTAAATTTTTTTCGATATTTATACCTTTATTATATCTGTTATAACAATAATCGGAAGGAGATACATCCATATCGCCATAGCACCCTATAACAAGATTTTTTATTTCTGAACGTGAAAATTCTTTTCCTTCAGGTACATTTCTAAATACATTTTTAACTTGTTCGATAGTTATTTTTTTTATTATTCATTGAATATTACCTCATCGAAATTTTAGTTTTTGCAAAGTAACACAACAGTCTCAACATGGTTTGTATGCGGGAACATATCAACGGGCTGGATTTTCTTTACCTTATAGCCGTTCTTTGTAAAATACACAAGGTCACGGGCAAGAGTTTCGGGATTACAGGAAATATAAACCACCTTTTCGGGAGCAAGAGTACACACACTTTTCATAAATTCTACGGTGCTTCCCGCTCTCGGAGGATCCATTAAAACAACGTCAATCTTTTCATTCTCACTCGCAGCACCCAACAAAAATTCCGTAGCATCAGCACAGAAGAATCGGATGTTTTCCACGTTATTTATTGCGGCATTGATTTTAGCATCTCTTACGGCATCACGGTTAAGCTCAACGCTGATAACCTCCTTTGCATACTGAGATGCAATTATACCGATTGTACCTACTCCGGAATATGCGTCGATTACTATGTCTTCCCTGGAAATATCAGCAAACTGCATAGCCTTGGAATAAAGAATTTCGGTACCTGCGTAATTTATCTGATAGAAAGACTTGGGAGATATTCGGAATTTGTATCCTAAAAGCTCATCGGTTATATATCCGCTTCCGTACAGCACAGCTTCTTTTTCTCCGAGAACAAGGCTTGTAAAGCTATTATTTACGTTCTGAACAATAGTAGTAATTTCAGGATGCAGCTTTCTTAATGCCTTACAGAAATCGTTTTTTGATTTGAACACGGGAGTGCCGGTTACAAGAACCACCATAATCTCCCCGGTACCAAAGGCTCTTTTAACAAGAACGTGCCTTAAAAAGCCCTTTCCTGTTCTGTCATCAAAAACAGTAAGATGAAAGGATTTAAGGAGATTACGAATATCAACGATTATCTCATCAGCCTTTGTATCTTCAATAAGACAGGAATCAACCTTAACGATATTATGCGTGCTCGACTGATAAACACCCGAAATAATCATACCGCTTTTTGTTCTGCCGAAAGCAGCCTGCACCTTATTTCTGTAATGATAAGGCTCCTTCATACCGATAATTTTATCAACGCGGCAGAATCTTCCGAGAAGCTTTATTACCTTAGCCTGCTTGAAGCTCAACTGCTCTTCATAGCTCATATTTGTAAGCTGACATCCGCCGCATTTCTTTGCTACCGGACAAGGAAATTTATACTCTTTCATAAATTACTCCACATAAAAATTGCGGTGAATTGAATCACCGCAACAATTATATTATTATTTTGACTCAATGTCAAACAGGATTATTCACCCTTCATTTCAAGAAGCTTAGCAGTACCGTCATAAACTGCCTGGCTTACCTTGATTGAATCAGTGATCGCGGACTCGATATCGTCCTCTGTAGCACCAAGCTCAACGCTGTACTTTCTGTCTATGAAGAGGTTGATATCCATAATATCAGCAAGACCGTCAACGTCAATACCGCTTTCAATACCCTTTTCAGCGTATTCCTTCTTAACGCCGCCAAGACCCATTCTCATCATCCAGGGAGGAATAGAGCTAATCTTTCTGTTATTGCCCATACCGCGAGCAGCATAAACAATCTTGAGGAACTTCTTCCAGTCCATGTTGTACATGCTGATGGGCCATGCCTTAGCACCCTTTGACTTTTCAGCAGCACCTACAATAACCTCACCAACCTGACGAACGGTAAGCATAGCTGTACCACCTGCAGGATACATTGTACAAGGAAGCTTATCCATCATCTTGATCTGCTCGATAAGGATAACCCAAACAGGCTTTCTGCCGGGCTGAGTACCGAAGATATAAGGAAGCTCAAGCACTGCAACGTCAAAATTGTCATCAGCAAATGAGAAAGCAACGTTTTCCTGCTCGATACGGCTTCTGATGTAGGGATGCTTCTCAGTAAGCTTCATTTCGGGAAACTGCTTTGCAGCATAAGAGAAATATGAGCCGAGAATTACGGCATTCTTCATACCAACTTCCTTACAAAGAGGAAGTATTCTCTCAAGAGGAGCAATATTATACTTATAGTATGCATCATAAACAGGTGCGGGGAATTCAACTCTTTCGTCAATACCTGCTGCGAAAACGAAGCAATCGTAGCCTTCCATCATAGCCTTGATTTCATCATCGCTCTTTTCATAAAGATTACAGAATTCAAGCTCCATTTCTTCGGGGATGGGAGCTCCTTCGGGAAGAGGAGGAAGAGCAACGCTCTTTACCTGATGACCTCTTTCAATGAAAATTCTCGCAGCTTCACATCCGAGAAGACCTGTGCCGCCAATCATAAATACTTTCATAATAACTATTCCTTTCTCTTTTATGTCAATTAAAATTTAGCCAAGATACTGCATATTACTCTGGTGCTCTGCTGCTGTCTGAGCAAGGTAAATCTTGCCTTCAGCATCGTGCAGGAAGTAATAATAGTCGTTTGATTCGGGATAAAGTGCAGAGTAGATAGCATCAGCACCGGGACAACAGATAGCACCGATAGGAAGACCTGTCTTCTGATAGGTGTCATATACCTTCATATATTCACTATACTGACCTGAAGCCTCGAGGGTATCCTTGAAGCCTTCAATATACTTAGCAGTAGAGTCGCAGTTGATAAAGGGGAACGAGGATGACTCAAGTCTGTTATAAAGAATACCGGAAATTACAGGCATCTGAGCAGCATCAAAGGCTTCCTTTTCAAGAATAGATGCAACCGTAAGAATTTCATCAACAGTGTAACCAAGTGCCTGTGCTCTTGCTGCATACTGCTCTGACCACTTGTCCTCAAAGTTATTAAGGAAGCGTTCAATAACACTTGTAGGAGATTCACCGATATAGAATTCATAGGTATCAGGATAGAGATAACCCTCAAGAACTCTGTATCTCAGCTCCTTTTCGGTTACTGAAGACAGGAAATCATACTTTTCAAAAATCTCATCGCTCACCATAGCATTATAAAGTGAGGCAGCGGAGCATACACCTGCATCGTCAAGCTTTTCTACAATCTGATCAACATTGAAGCCTTCGGGGAAGGTAACCTTAACAGTATTGGATTCCACACCGTTGGTTCTGATTTCAAGAAGCATACCCTCAACACCCATTGAAGAGTTAAGATAATATGTACCTTCAGGGAAAACAATTGTTTTCTTGTTGCCCATACTGTCCTTTTTAACGTCAAGGCTCATTATTTTAGCAAAGAGCTTACAGAACATAGGATTGTTTATAAGGTCCTTCTTAGCAAGCTCATCAATAACCTCATAAGCGTCCATATCCTTTTCGAGAACAACTCGGAAATCAGTACTGGAAACGTCAATAGCAAGAACGTCATTGATACAACCCATAATCGGAATTCTTATAAGAAATGCAGAAACAAAGACAATTGAAACAATAATCACAGCAAGAATTGAATTCTGAAGATTGGAATTCGATTTCTTCTTTGATTTCTTTTTAGGAGCAGACTTTTTCTGGGGAGCCGCCTTTTTCTGAACAGCCGTATTTGCTCTCACACTCTCTTTTGTTGCGCGCTTTACTGTTGAAGACGAGCCACGAGCAGAAGCTGTGCTTCTCTGAGGCTGCCTCTGGACGGTTCTTTCCGTCTTTGCTCTCGAATTGGCTGAAAAATATATTTCGCCTCTGTTTTTTACATCAACCTTCTGTTCATCTTCATTGATGGTGGAATAAAAACTTTTAAGCAATTCATCATATGCGTCATTACTTTTATTCAGTTTTTCGTCCATATATTAATCCTCCTTGGAAAGAATAATCACAATCCTTTATGCTGAATAACAGAAATAACCTCATCAGCACAGGCGTTATTTTTAATATAAGATATAAGTGCGTGAGAAAACTCAAAAACACATCCTGCGCCCTTCGCCGTAATAATGTTGTCGCTTACAACAACCGGTTCATCAACAACACTGGCACCCATAAGCTCCTCTTCAAAACCGGGGAAGCAAACAGCAGTGTGCCCCTCGAGCATACCTCTTCGGCCGAGAACAACAGGAGCTGCGCATATAGCACACATAAGAAGGTGCTTTTCAACGCAATAATTTACTGCCTCAGCAACGGTTTTACTGAAAAACAGATTCTCAGTTCCTGGCATACCACCGGGAAGAATAATACCATCTGTACATTCGCAAGAAAACTCGGCTTCAGTCAAATCCGCTTTTACAACGATTGAATGAGCCCCCTCAATCATAGTTTTCCCGATTCCTACTGTTCTGACGTCAATAGCCGCTCTGCGTAACATATCAAGTGTCACAAGAGCTTCGGTTTCCTCAAATCCGTCAGCTAAGAACATATAATACAAATCAATCACAACCTTGTACTACGGGAACGGCTGAAATATACCACAAAATATCTCATACTATTCCATAATAATGACATTATATCAAAGTTAAAATATTTTTACAATACCATAATATTAATATTTATAAAAAAAAGCGGTATCTTCATAAAGATACCGCATCAATTAACCGTAAATATGTTGTTTTTCCATTTCAGATTTTAATTCGTTAAGTATTTTTTTCTCAATACGAGAAATATAACTTTGCGATATGCCCATTATGTCTGCAACCTCCTTCTGTGTAAACTCCCTGTCGCCGCTAAGACCGAAGCGAAGGTAAATTATTCTACGCTCTCTGTCAGGAAGCCTGTCAACCGATTCCATCAGAACACGGATTGTATCCTCTTTTTCTACGGTAACGCTCACCGTGTCCTCTTCCGTAGATAAAATGTCACTCAGCAAAAGCTCATTACCGTCCCAGTCAATATTCAACGGCTCATCAATTGAAATTTCATTTTTTCTGTTACTGATTTTTCTCAGGTACATCAGAACCTCATTTTCAATGCATCTGCTGGCATAAGTTGCAAGCTTTATGTTTTTTGTAGGACAGAAGGTTTTGACAGCCTTTATTAGACCTATTGTACCTATAGATATCAGATCGTCAATCGCAACACCTGATTTTTCAAATTTTTTTGCAATATAAACCACCAGGCGAAGATTATGTACTATAAGCTTATTTGTTGCCTCCTCACTACCCTGCTCCTTAAGAATAAAATATTTTGCCTCTTCTTCCTTTGACAGGGTTGCGGGTAGAATCTGCGAGCTATTAATAAACAAAAGATTGTCGGCAGAATCCGTGCTTTTCTTTTTCCGAAGGTTAATTAACCAATTTTTAACAACATAAATCAAACGTAAGATCTTCACATTACATCACCTGCCCTATTACTGATTCGTTTATTAGTCCCGTATATTTTTTACCAATGAAAGAATCGGGCGATATTGCAACACATGGGTTATTTATTATGCGTCTGTAGGTTTCATTTGAAACAATTGCCCTGTCAGCAGAGAACGCAGGAAGAATCAGCTCGTTTCCCAGCGTTCTTACAGGAAGAAGCCTGATTTTTTCAGGAATGTCATCAGATATTTTTCCTTCAAGCAGGTTATTAACGGATATCATAATGGCAGAATCAAAGAACGGATAAATACTGTCACATGAAGCTATTATCACCGGCTTTCCCGTAAACACGTCAGTCAGACTGTTCCCCGAATCATAAAGTGCCGCAAAACTGACGTTTCGTCCATTATACTCAAGATTCACGTTGAATATGATATCTCCCGTGCGTCGGGAATACATTTTGCTGTTAAGGCTTTTTATCAGCATATACACTGCACATACAATCATTATTACTGCACCGACACTGAAATCCATATAAACGTAGCCGTTATTACAATAAAGCTTTTGACGGTCCACAAGACTGCCGGCGAAAAATATCACTCCGGCAAGCAAAAAGCTTACAATGATGAACATAAAATAACATCTGAAATAATTTCTTATGCTTTTTACGTTAAAAGAAAGCAGCACTATTATGCAACTGATTGCCAGGCGCGCCACAAATGCAATTACCGCATTCATTGAGGGTGCAAGAATAATCATTGAGAATATTCCGCCGCAGATTCCGCCTGAAACATACCGAATTTTACCGGAATCAATTTTCAGAACATCCGACGTTATTACAACAATAAGTATTGTCATAACAGTATTGAATACAATGAGCACATCTGCATATATTACAGTCTGCAATTAACACCACCACCGACAAAATACAGTATACACTGCAGATACCGAATACTTTGTCGCAATAAGGCACAAAAAAAACGGCCGTAACAAAAAATTACAGCCGTCTGTTTTATCAGAGCTTACATTCAAGACATACCCAACCGTTTTCGCTTCTGCGATTAATTATTGTAAAACCGTTCTCAGCAAGGCAGCTGAGCACCTCATCCTCACGGATATCAATAATGCCTGAAACGATGTATACTGCATCCTCAGCAAGGAATTTTTTAACGTCGGGAGTCAGCATAATAATAGCATCAGCAACAATATTTGCAGTTACAACACTGTATTTGCCGCTTACTCTGTCAATAAGATTACCAACTATCATATTATAGGCAGGATATTCAAAGCCGTTAAGCTTACCGTTTTCAATTGCAACCTTAACCGCAAGCTTATCAATGTCAACACCAGTAACGTCTTTAGCACCGAGAAGCATACCTGCTACGCTCAATATACCGCTGCCGCAGCCTACGTCAAGCATATGAGTATCCTCGGAAATATAATTTTCAAGAGCCTCAAGACAGAGTCTTGTTGTTTCGTGAGTTCCTGTACCGAAAGCAATACCGGGCTCAAGATTAAGAACCTTTCTGCCATCTGCATCATATTCATCAACCCAAATAGGTCTGATAATAAGCTTATTACCAACGTTTATGGGCTTAAAATACTGCTTCCAGTTATTTTCCCAATCCTCTCTTGCACAGTTTGCAAGCTCAATTGAATATTCGATGCTTTCCGCTTCGAGTCTTTCCTTGATAAATGACACTGCCTCCTGAGGATTTTCTTCGGGAGAAATGTAAATATGTACAATACCGATGCTTCTGTCCTTTGCAAGAAGGTCTTCGTCAATAAGGTCTATCTTTGCAATCTCCATAGCTTCTTCCTCAAGATTGCTGTAATCCTCTATATAAATACCGTAAGGTACGGTCATAGATGCAATTGAGCCTGCCTCATCAACTCTTTCAACAGGTACGTTAATCTTAATTTCTGTCCAGTTTTCCATAATATTACTCCTCGTCTGATTTGTCGGTTCCGTCGTTTTTAGCGGAAATTATACGCACGTCCGTACTTATACTCTTTCTGCCGTGATTATAAAACTTTCTGTCCTCAAGAGCCCAGAGTCTGTTAGTAAAACCACCAACCTCAACACCCTTGAGAGCATCCTCGATTTCATAAAGGTTTGCATCAAACGTGTCTATTGCGGATAATACCTCTGCCTCAATAAACAAGGGACGTACCGCAGCACCGTATTCAGGATTTCCGTGATGAGAAATAAGCATGTGCTCAACAAGCATAAGTGTATCCTCACTGATATCAAGCTTTTTGCCGATCTCGGAAACTATCATAGCACCACCTACAAGGTGACCGATAAGAGTACCTCTAGCAGTATATCCGTCAACAAGACCTGTTGAAGCAAGTGAGAACTCCTCGCTTTTTGCGATATCGTGCAAAATAGCACCTGTCAGAAGCAAATCAATATCAATTGAGGGATAAATAGGTGCAATTGCCTGCGCAAGGCGGCAAAGAGATAAGGTGTGCATGAGAAGACCGCTGATAATGGCATGGTGCAATCTGAAAGCTGCAGGAAGATCGATAATTCTTTCCTTAAATTCCTCAAGAACTGCCTTCGTAAGCTTTTTCAGCTCCTCATCAGAAAAGTTCTCGACTATTTCGTTTATCGCCTCAAACATGGCAACACCCTTATCAGGTGCAGAGGGCACAAAATCACGGATATCAACAACGTCCTTTTCATTAAGCTGGCGGTATCTGTCAATTTTAAACTGAGGCTGATTATTATAAAGACTGAGAGAGCCTCTTACAAGAATAATTGTTCCGACCGCAGGAATCTCCTCAGGACTACCCTTATAATCCCAGATTTTTGCAACAACGTCGCTTTCTCCGTCAGAAATAATAAGGTCAAGATATGTTGAGCCGTTTTTTGCAGATTTCTTGTCGCAGGTCTTAACAAGCACGTAACCCTGCAAAGTGCCGTTTCTGTCAATTTCTTCTAATCTCATAGTATCACCCTGAATAATTAATGAAAATATTTTAACATAAACGAAGC
>JAZTWN010000010.1:0-25663 GCA_045635905.1 Acutalibacteraceae bacterium | reverse complement strand
TCAAGCTCATCACAGGGCTCAAAGCGGATCCATACGTCACCGAACTGACCGTGACCGCCGGACTGCTTCTTGTGACGTCCGTGGATTTCAACTCTCTTGGAGATTGTTTCTCTGTAAGCTACTCTGGGTATCTGAAGGTCTACCTCAACACCGAACTTTGTCTTGAGCTTTGATACGATAAGGTCAAGATGCTGCTCACCAAGACCTGCAAGAATCTGCTCTCTTGTTTCGTCGTTGGTGTAGTACTTGATAGCGGGATCCTCGTGGGAAAGCTTCTTAAGACCTGCGGCAACCTTTTCCTCCTCACCCTTCTTCTTAACGATAACTGCCATTGAAAGGCAAGCGTTGGGGAATACGGGAGCTTCAAGTGAAATGGGCTGCTTTTCGGAGCAGATTGTATCACCTGTCTTGATGCCGTCAAGCTTTGTGATAACTGCGATATCACCTGCAGTGATTACGTTTGTATCCTCTGTCTTGCCGCCCTTGGGGATAATAAGCTTACCCATTCTCTGGTTAGCGGCTGTTCTGGGAGTATAGCAGGGTGTGTTTCCGTCAATCTTACCGGAAGCAACCTTTACATATGTCATCTTACCTACGAAGGGGTCGGCAACGGTCTTGAAGCACATAGCAGCAAGAGGTCCGTTTTCGTCACATTCAAGCTCAATTTCATTACCGTCTGCGTCAGTTGCAATTTCCTTGAACTGTACGGGAGAGGGAGCCATCTTTGTGATACCGTTGAGCACAAGATCAACAGCCTCAAGAGTATATGCTGAGCAAGCATACATGGGCATTACTGTACCTTCAAGAACAGCCTTTGAAAGACCTGCAACGATTTCGTCGTGAGTAAATTCCTCGCCGTCGAAATACTTCATCATAAGCTCGTCGTCAGCGGATGCAACGGATTCTGTGAATGCCTCGTGAAGCTGAGTGATTCTTTCTGATGAGGGCATATCAACCTGTGTTGCCTTACCGTCCTTATATGCGAAAGCCTTGTTCTGAAGGAAGTTTACGTAGCATTCAACCTTGTCGCCTACAACGTAGGGAACAACAACGGGACAAACCTTCTTGCCGAAGCCCTCCTGGAATGCGTCAACAGTCTTGTAGAAGTTAGCGTTTTCAGCGTCGCAGCCTGTAACAACGATGTACTTTGACATACCTCTTGCGGTTGCAGCCTTATATGCCTTTTCTGCGCCTACGCCTACGCCTGAGCCTGACTTTGTTACGATAAGAACTGTTTCAGCAGCTCTTATACCCTCTGTTACACCTGTTGCAAAGTCGAAAAGACCGGGAGTGTCAATTAAATTTATTTTTCTGTCGCGCCACTCGAGGGGGCAGACAGCGGATGCTACTGAATTATGGCGGCGCTTTTCTTCAGCGTCAAAATCCATTACTGTGTTACCGTCGGATACCTTACCGAAGCGGTCTGATGCACCTGCAATATAAAGCATTGCTTCTGCAAGAGTTGTCTTACCTCTTCCGCCGTGGCCTGCGATGCAGACGTTTCTGATGTCGTTAGCGTTATACTGTTTCATAAGTTTGTTACCTCCTGAATATATGAGGAATATGGTGAAATACAACAAATTCCCAAAAGAGTACAGGCAAAATTATAGCACAAAAGCCGATACAATGCAATAGCTATTTGACATTTTCAACAGAATTTTTCAACAAATATTCCTATAATTTGTTTGACATTTTCACCATATTAATGGTATAATTACGTCATATTACAATATTTTGCACAAAACAGGAGAATTATTTATGGGCATAAAAGCAAACGGCGAAAATCCCAACAAAAGCTCCGGCGGAATCGGCGAAAGGCTGAAAAGCGCCGCAGGCATCGAGGGCAATTTCGTATCCTACATCAAGCCTATGGCAGGCTACACCTGTGCCAATATCACGCTGGGCGGTGCAGGCTATCCCCTTAATCTTTACCATCAGCAGTTTTTAAGCTTCGTTGAGCAGATGCCTACGGACATTACGGGTACAATCAGTATGATAAACGGTCTTATCGACGCGGTATCCGACGTTGTGATGGGGCTTCTCACCGACCGCACCCGTTCAAAATACGGCAAGCACCGTCCCTGGGTGCTTGCAGGTGCAATCCCCTTCTTCTTTGCTTACATTATGAAGTGGTGCTCCTTCGGCATCTCGTCTATGGGTAATATGACCTTTAACTTTATATACTATCTTGTGACTGCATTCATCTATTCAACAAGCTACACAATGATGAGCGTGCCTCACGTTGCAATGCTTCCCACCATTGAGCCCGACTATTTCAGAAGAACACAGTACAAGATGGTTGAATATATGATGAACAGTGTAGGTCAGATAACCTCCTTCCTGTTTATGGGTATGATGCTGGGCGGTCTTAATATGGACAACCCCTCACCCGAGCACCGCTCAACCTATCTTCTTTCGGGTATCGTGCTTGCGGTATGGTTCGTATGGTCACCCATACTCTCCTTCTTCACCTGCCCCGAGCCCTCCTCAGTTTCCTTAAGAAACGAGCCCGTCAACTGGCACTACATATTCAATGAATACCGCCTTGTTGCAAAGAACCGCTCCTTCAGACAGTATTTCTTCATCTGTCTTTTCAACTCCTTCCGTTCAAGCTTCTACAGCTACTCCGACCAGTATTTCATCGTAAGTATTGCGGATAAGTACTCCCATTTCAACATTCTCAACACCGTTGCAGGCACCGCGGAATTTATGGGCTCACCCGTAATTTATTTCCTCAACCGCTTCTTCGACAAGAGAACCTCGGGACTTATGCTTACTCCCGTTATGATTGCAGGTCTTTTCATAAACCTCTTCGTAACCAATAAAACTCCCGCTATCTTCCTTTACCTTGCAGCAATTCTCTATAACTTCGGCTTCTCGGGCCCCGGCTTTGCAATTGACACAATTCAGCCCGACATCACCGACGTTGACGAGCTTATCACAGGACGTCGCCGCGAGGGTGTTATTGCAACCTTCCGCTCCTTCACCTCAAAAACAATCAATTCCTTTATGACAGGAATGCTGGGCTTCTCACTTAAGTTCTTCGGCTACGACGTAACAAAGAAGGAGCCTCAGTTCCAGACCGCAAAGACAATCTTCGGTCTTCGTCTTAATTTCTCAGTAATGCCCATCATCTTCGGTCTTCTTACTCTCGTCCTTATCAAGAGCTTCACAATGACAAAGAACGACCACAAGGAAATTCAGCGCGTAATCAAGGAAAAGCACGAAACAGGTCGCGTCACCATAGACGAGGCACAGAAAAAGCGTCTTGAGAAAATCGCAGGTGTGCCCTGGGATGAAATGTGGATAGGACAGTATGCTCCCGTTTCCGTATGCGAGAGCGCAGAATCCTCAGCAGAATGAGAACAGGTATAATTGATATAGGCGGCGGTCTTCGCGGCATCTTCGGTGCAGGCGTTTTCGACCGCCTTCTTGCTGAAAAAATTGAAATAAACGACGTTTACGGAGTATCGGCAGGCGCGGCAAACGCAATAACCTACATCGGCGGACAGATGTACAGAACAGTCCGTTTTTATAAGGATTATGCAAAGCGGCCCGAATATATGAGCTTCGGCAATCTTATAAAAACAGGCTCGGTTTTAGGACTTTCATACATCTATGAAACTCTTTCAAATTCCGACGGTGAGGATCCGCTGAATTACAAGGGAATTGAAGCCTTCGGCGGAAGCTTTACCACCGTTGTCACCGATGCCATGACAGGCAGAGCGGTATATTTTGACAAAGCCGCCTATTCGCAGGATAACTACAGAGCACTTATGGCATCCTGCTGCCTTCCTGCAATCTGCAGACCCGTTGAAATTGACGGCAGAAAATATTACGACGGCGGTGCAGCAGACCCTATCCCCATAGATAAGGCTTTTTCCGACGGCTGCGACAGGCTCGTTCTTGTGCTCACCCGTCCGAAGAACGAATTTCACGACCCGTCTCTTGACAGAAAGGCTGCTTTTCTTATTAAAAAGCACTACCCCGAAGCCGCAAGGGCTCTTTACAACAGGCATAACGTATACAATGAAAGCCTGAAAAAGGCACTTGAGCTTGAAAGGGAGGGCAGAATCCTTATAATTGCTCCCGACAGCATAAAGGGGCTCGGCACCCTTACAAGGGATGAGGAAAAGCTTACCGCTCTTTATAACGAGGGCTTTGCCAAGGCAGGCGCAATAACCGATTTTATAAACACATAGCAAAAGGGGTGTAAAAAACTTGCGTTTTTTACAGCCCCCTATTTGTTTCTGTAGTATTATGAGAAAAGATTCATAAAGAAATTCTTAATCATATCAAAGAAATTTCTTATAGACTGAATAAATTTCTGGAATCCGCTGAGATTCTCAGCCTCATCCCACTGCGCATAAAGAGTAACCTCTGTATCCTTAAGCACAATCCAGCCGTTTTCGTAATAGCTTTCGCCCGAGCCGTCTGCCTTTGTGTTCCAGCATCTGAAGCTCTTACCCTCGTTTACAAAGGTATTTTCGGGAATTACCGCACTGTCGCCCACCTTTTTGGCTAAGGTATAAATAACGTTACCCGTGCCGCCGTTTCCGTCATAGGTAATTCTTACGGAATCAGCAGCGAAGCCATCGTCAAGGAAGCTCTTTCTTTCCTTCATAAACTTAAGCACCACGTCGCTTACGTATGTCTTATACGAGCTTCTTGCAGTGGCAGCATCACCTGTTTCAAAGGCATTCCAGCGGATTGCATTCATAACTGCAGAGGAGGTGATTGTGTCGGAATACGTCTTAAGCGTATTGAAATATCCTGTTGTAAGCACGGGAGCAAAGGTGCTGCTCCATTCCTTGCAGGCAAGGCTGAAGAAATCGTCGTGCTTGTAAAGAGTTGCAAGAATAGTGGTAAGATACTGTGTATCGTTGTCGGTACGGTAGTAAAGCTTACCTGCCCACCAGCCCTCGGAGTAGCTGAGATTCGAGCCGTATACCGAATAGCTGTTGCCCAGCGCATAGTCGAAGTCCCACACGGGTGAAGCCACGAATAAGTCACTGTCGGAATCCTTATAAATATAGAAGCTTGTAAGACCTGCATCAAGATTCTTGACGTATTCCTGGAAAACGTACATCTTCACAAAGGACTCAACGTCAATATATTCAGTGTAGTGTCTGCCAAGCTCATTGTAGCCTGTTTCAGAATAAAGAGCGTCCTCAAATTCCTGATAAAGAGCGCTTATATATTTCACCTGTGCCTCAGATGCATATTCGGGAGCCTTCAGCACTATAGCCTGATTTCTGTCGGTTATAAAGCCGCTTACCTCACTTACGTATCTGTTGGGAAGCTCAAATTCAAGAAGATAGCCGCCTGTGATATTTTCGGGATTTTCGGGAATTTCAACCCATTTCTGCGAGCCGGCAACAAGATTCTTATAGTTTGACTCCTGTGCACCGCCGAGGCTATACTCATCAAGGTCGTTTTCGTTTGCGTCCTCAGTATCCCCCTCAAGGTCTGCTATATCAACTCTCGTACTGCCTACCTCAACGCTCTCGCAGAGAAGATAGTTTCCGTAATAATCACCGTCAATATAAAGGTCAACGCTTATATGCTTTGAGGTATAAAGAAGTCCCACTCTTTCGGCAAGGTCATAAGCAATATGATTTCTCATATCCGACAGGTCAAGGTAGTTTGCAAGCAGTGACCATTTCTTTGCCTTACCCATACCGAAAAGGTCAGTCTTACTCTCAAACTTGATGTTATAGGGCTTCTTCTTGAGTCCCCAGGTGGAATTACCTCTGCCCTTGATATATTCAAGCTCAGCGTCAACAACCTCTTCGCCGTTGTCAAAAATTACGATATCAGCCTTTTCCTTGTGGGATTTGCTTGCGTGAACGGCTGCCATTGAGCCTGATTCAGTTGTGATATGAAGCGAGGGAACGTTTTCAGACTGCAGCACAACAAGGCTGTAGGCTGCGCCGTCGCATTTCACGGTATATGTCTTGTCCTTTGCGAAGGTGAATTCCCCGCCGTTTTCAACAGTACTTCCGTCAATTGTAACCTCAGCCGAGGCGGTAAAGCCCACCTTAAGCGTCATACTGTCAATATCCGAGGGAAGGAAAATATAATATTTACCGTTACCCTGCCACCAGTTAAGGGTAATTTCATCCTCATTCACCGCTGCGGTAACCTCAAAGTCTGAAATTCCCGTCTGGGCTGCACCTGCAGTCAGCGCAAGGGCAAATGCCATAAGCAGCACTGCCGTCAGGGTAAGTAATCTCTCTGTTGCTTTCATAATGCTTCTCCTGAAAAGTATTTTTACGTAAAAAAATTGCTATGTTTATAATATCACACCTGCCGTATTTATTCAATAATACATTTTGCAGAAAAAACCATAAGCACTATTGACTTTTTGCACAATTTTCCAATATAATAACATCATAAATATATTCGAAAGGACCTTCCCTTATGAAAAAGCTTTTCACCAAGTCAATGGTAATCTGCCTTACGGCTCTGATTATTGCAATTTCTCTTCTTATGCCTGCATCTGCTGCAGCAAAGCTCGGCAGATACAACGTTATTGAAGAAAAGACCTACACCCTTGTAGGCGGCGTTACAGAAAAACACATCGTTCTCAACAAGTCCTCGGGTAACCATCAGCAGTACATCTTCGTGCTTGAGGTAGCCCCCGAAAATACAAAGGTTTCCTTTGTAACAGGCTACAACGACGGTGATGCCGATAACTGGGCTATGCGCACCGTAAGAGATCAGGCACACGCACTTGAAGACACACGTGACATTGAGGTTGTTGCATCCGTAAACGGCAGCTTCTTCCACACAGGCACAGGTGAGCCCACAGGTCTTGTAATTATGCAGGGCGAGGTTGTTCACAAAACAAACGGATATCCCTTCTTCGGTGTAACCAAGGACGGCACACCCGTTATCAGAGGCGGCTATGAATCAACAGACGACCTTGAAAGCGCTACCCCCGGCAACTGCCTTCTTGTCCAGAACGGTCAGGTTGTTGCAGGCGCATCAGGCAAGCTTGCTCCCCGTACTGCAGTCGGCATCAAGGCTGACGGCACAATTATCGTCTGCGTAAACGACGGCAGACAGGACCCCTATTCATACGGCTTCGACATTGATGAATTTGCAGAGGTTATGCGCGATCTCGGCTGCGTGACCGCTCTTAACTTTGACGGCGGCGCATCCTCAACCTTCCTTACTCAGCGTGAGGGCACAGATGATATCGAATTAAGAAATCAGCCCAGCAACGGCTACGAAAGAAAGGTAAGCGCAACACTTCACATCTTCACAACCGCAGCTGCTACAGGCGTATTCGACCACGTTACATTCAACGAGCCCGCATATGAATGTGCATACGGTGAAACAATCAGCCTTGACGTATTCGCAGTAGACGAAAACGGCTACAAGACAGAATTCCCCGCAGGCGGCAAGCTTGTTGTTTCCGATGAAAGCTACGGCACCGTAAGCGGCACCCAGTTCACCGCAAAGGAAAAGGCAGGCACAGTAACGGTAAGCTACGTGCTTGACGGTGAGGAGCTTGCAAGCACCGAGATTACAACCTACAAGAAGGACGTTCTCGGCAATATGTTCAGCAAGGTAATTGAAATCTTCAACACAATAAGACATCTTTTCGAGCGTCTTTTCGAGGAGCTCGGTGAAAGACTCTTCGGCATCTGATTCAAACAACAAAACCGACTGTCCCCTCAGTCGGTTTTTCTCTTACAAAAAGCAAAGGAGCAGAAATATGAGATTCATAGCTGACCACGATTTTCACATACATTCCACAGTTTCCCGCTGCTGCAAGGACCCTATGCAGACTCCCGACAGAATCCTCTCCTACGCAAAGGAAAACGGCTTCCGCAAAATCTGCCTTACAAACCATTTCTGGGACGAGAGGGTACACAGCGAGGCTGAATGGATTGACGAGCACAGTTATAAATATCTCACCTCCGTGCTGCCTCTTCCCAAAGCAGAGGGAATCGATTTTCTTTTCGGCGCAGAGCTTGATATGGACTATAACGGTATTCTCGGCATATCCCCCGAAATACTTTCAACCCTCGATTTCGTAACGGTTGCCACAACCCATATGCATCTTGCGGGCAACACCGTAAGAGAGAAAATTGCATCCCCCGTGGAGGCTGCCGAAATATGGCTTGAAAAAATAAGAAGACTTCTTTCAATGGAGCTGCCCTTTCATAAAATGGGTATTGCCCATATGACCACAGGGCACATTCTCAAGGAAAAAACCGCTGAGGTAATAAGGCTTCTGCCCGACAGTGACCTTTATGAAATCTTTTCCGACTGCGCAAAAAAGGGCATCGGCATTGAGCTTAATATGAAAACTATTTTCTCCTGCGACGAGGAAAAGGATATACTGCTTCGTCCCTACAGTATTGCAAAGGACTGCGGCTGTAAATTCTATCTGGGAAGCGATTCCCACAAAACCGAGGCACTTTTACACTCAAAGGCAAACTTCGAAAGAATCATCACCCTTCTCGACCTTAAGGAGGAGCACAAATTCCCTCTTTGCAGATAAGCCCCCCGAGGGACGGAAATTTATTTGCATATAATTGCAATTTTCCCTTGCGTATCTCAGACGGTTATTGTATAATACAGACCGTATAAGCGGGTGTGGTGGAATTGGCAGACACGCAAGATTTAGGTTCTTGTGCCAAAAGCATGCAGGTTCGACCCCTGTCACCCGCACCAGAAAACGACAGATTCCGACAGGAATCTGTCGTTTTCAGTTATATTCGCCTTACGGCGAGTTATATGCACCTTCGGTGCGTGATATTTGCTTCGCAAGTGATATGCCTGCGGGCGTTAGGGGCGAATATAATATCACTGAAACCGTAGGTTTCAATATCACATTTTGCGTAGCAAAATATATCACTCCGTCGAAGACGGAATATCACTAAAAACTAACGGTTAGGTGAGAGTTCGAATTCATACGCAAGACTGCCTAAAATATCTTTTTTGTAGTTCATAGACAAAAAAAGACGGACCCTTGATTTCAAGGGTCCGTCCTTTTTATTTTACTGATTTATTTAACACCGTAAAGAAGCCAGATGTAAACGTATGCAGGAATGATTGCCGCAAGGGTAAAGGGAATGCCGATTTTGAAGAAATCCTTGTTTTTTACCTCGTAGCCTTCCTTTCTGAGAATGCCGATACCTGTAATGTTGGCAGATGCACCGATGGGTGTGCAGTTACCGCCGAGAGTGGCACCTGAAAGCAGACCGAAATACAGAGGTGTGGGGTCAATTTCAAGCACTGCGCAAAGACCGGATACAACGGGAATCATCGTTGCAACGTAGGGAATATTATCAATAAATGCAGAAATTACAACAGAGCCCCATACAAGAATTGTATAAAGCAGGAATATGTTACCGTCACCGAAGGAGGCAAGCATATCTGCAGCCTTATCTATAACGCCCTGTGCGGAGATGCCGCCAATCATAAGAAAAAGACCTAAAAGAATACCGATTGTGGTAAAGTCGATTTCCTTAAGAGGCTCGATAACAGCCGAAAGGCTCTTCTTTCTTATGAAGGTATAAACAAGACCGATAACAAGAAGACCGCAGCAGATAAGACCGTTTGTTTCATCGGGCTTTTCGGGAACAAAGGAAACACCGATAAGAAGAACAAGCGTCATAACAAGTAAAATTGTAGGAACAAAATCAGTAACCCTTGTTCGCTCTGCAGCCTTTTCGATTTTCTTGTTTTCCTTTCTGAAAAGCACAAGAAGAATTACAGCGGAAAGAACCGCACCAAGCTCAACGGCAAAGAAGATGCTGGGCTTACCCTGATACCAGATAAAGTCAAGGAAGCTCATATCAAGTGCAGAGCCAAGCATAATAGCGGTGGTGTCACCGACAAGCGTTGCCGCCCCCTGAAGATTTGAGGAAACAGCAATTGCAATTATGAAGGGAACGGGGTTTGTGCCAAGCTTTTTACATATTGCAAGAGCAATAGGAGCAACCATAAGCACCGTTGCAACGTTGTCAACAAAGGCAGAAATAATACCTGCAAAAAGTGCAAGGGCAACTGCAGCCCACTTTACGTTGGGAACCTTTTCCATAACAAGGTCAGCAAGCAGCTGAGGCATTTTGCTTTCGGTGAAAAGAGAAACAAGTCCCATAGTACCTGCAATCATAAGAATTACGTTGAAGTCTATTGAGCTGAGAATATCGCCGACGGGAAGCATTCCGCTGACAATGAAAATAATACCCGATGCAATCGCGATGTAGGGACGGTATTTGCCGAACACAAGCATAAGCACGTACGTTACGGCAAAAAGAACAAGAGCAGGAATCATAAAAGCCCCCGTAAATATATTTTTTATTCCTTTTTCATTCTAATATCACGTTGTCAGCAAGTCAACAATAGTTATTTTTTTATCAAAGTTTTAATCCTGAGCTTATGAAATGTTGATTTTGTCGCCGCATTGTAATATAATTATCAGCATAAGGAATAACGTAAGGAGATTATATGAAAGATTACGTACTTCACTATAAAAAAAGCACTCCCCTCAGAAACGATGACCTGTCGCTGAGGGACCACAGAAAATGCAACATTCCCGAGGACGGCTGGGAGCGCTGGTCGCTTCCCATAGGAAACGGTTATATGGGAATCAATATTTTCGGACGCACAGACCGCGAAAGACTTCTTATAACAGAAAACAGTCTTTCAAATCCCTGCACCTATGACGATAAATACCCCGGAGGTGCTGCAGGACTCAGTAATTTCTGCAGCTTCTACCTTGATTCCGGACACGATACCGTCAGAAAATACAGCCGCTCGCTTAATATAAACAAGGCAGTATGCACTACAGAATATGAGCACAAGGGAATAAAGTATACCCGTGAGCACTTTGCCTCATATCCTCATAACGTATTCGTTACAAAAATTTCTGCAAGCAGGGAAAAATCAGTTTCCTTTACGCTGAATGCAGAAATTTCCCTTAACCGCCCCTACCTTTTCAACGAGGGCGACGGTATGGGAAAGACCTCTGTAATCACCGCAGAAAATGACACAATCAGAATTTCAGGCAAAATGCTTTATTACGGAATTCTCTTTGAGGGCATAATGAAGGTAATTGCAAAGGGCGGTACCGTCACTCCCGCAGGCAATACCCTTGAAATAAAGGACTGCGACGAGGTAATTCTTCTTTTCACCTGCGCCACAAACTACACCTGGGACAGCAGGATTTTCCTTGAAAAGGAACACGAAAAGAAGCTTTCGACCTACCCTGCACCCACGAAGAAGGTGCAAAGCACCCTTGAGGCGGCAGCAGCTCTTTCATACGACGAGCTTTTAAGCGCACATATTGCCGACTACTCCTCCCTTTTTGACCGCGCTGAAATTAATCTCGGCGGTGAAAAAAGTGAGCTTCCCACCGACAGACTTTTAGCCTCCTACAGACGCTTCAAAAATTCATCATACCTTGAGGAGCTTGTATTCCAGTACGGAAGATATCTTCTTATAAGCTCATCCCGACCCGGAGGGCTTCCTGCAAATTTACAGGGAATCTGGAACCGCTACGATTCCTCACCCTGGTCATCAGGCTACTGGCACAACATCAACGTTCAGATGAACTACTGGCCCAGCTTCAACACAAATCTCCACGAATGCTTCCTTCCCTATATCGACTATTTCAACGCCTATAAGGCGCTTGCACAGGAAAATGCCGCCGAATACGTAAGGAAATACTTCCCCGAGGGCTATTCCGAGGAAAACGGCATAGCAATTGCAACGGGCGCCTGGCTTTACGACCTTGAAAAGCTTCCCGACCCCCAGACAGGACATTCGGGAGCAGGCACAACCGCCTTTACTGTAAAGCTTTTTGACGATTATTTTGAATTCACAAAGGACAGAAAATTCCTCATGGAAACAGGCTACGACGCCTTAAGACAGGCAAGCCTGCTTCTTTCAAAGACCCTTGAGGAGCAGCCCGACGGCACACTTTTATCAAAATATTCCGCCTCCCCCGAGCAGTGTCATAACGATAAATACTATCATACCAAGGGCTGCGCCTTCGACCAGCAGATGATTTATCAGTGCTTCAAGGACACTATAAAGGCGGCTGACGAGCTTGGCATCAGCGACCCCTTCACCGACGCCCTTAAGGAAAGCCTTGACAGACTCTCCCCCGTGCTTATAGGCAAATCGGGACAAATCAAGGAATTCCGCGAGGAGGAATACTACGGTGACATCGGAGAGAAGAATCACCGTCACATATCTCACCTTGTAGGTCTTTATCCCGGTGACGTCATCACAAGCAACAATGCCGATTACATAAAGGCGGCACAGGTCACACTCAATAAGCGCGGTGACAGGTCAACAGGCTGGTCAACGGCTCATAAGCTTAATTTATGGGCAAGAACGAAAAACGGCAACCGTGCCTATGACCTTGTGAAAATGGCAATCTCAAAATGTATGGCAACAAACCTCTGGGACCTTCATCCCCCCTTCCAGATTGACGGCAACTTCGGCTTTACCGCCGGTGTGGCGGAGATGCTTATACAGAGCCACGAGGGCTTCATTGAGGTGCTTCCCGCTCTTCCCGACAAGTGGAGCAGCGGCTCCTTCAGAGGACTCACCGCAAGAGGCGGCTTTACCGTTGACGCCTGCTGGGAAAACGGCAGAGCAACAAAAATCTGCGTATACTCGGCAAACGGCGGAAGCCTTCGCATAAAATCCGCAGACAAAATTTTTGAAGCAGAAACAGAAATAGGCAAAACCTATATTTTTTAAGGAAAGGAAATAAATGAAATGAAAAAATCAGTATTTGCAAAAATCACCGCAATTTTAAGCGCAATCGCTATCCTTCTGACCCTTTCATCCTGCAGCTATCAGATGCCCGAGGTAATCACCTTAAAGGATGAAATCACCGACGAGGACACTCTTCGTATTATGTCCTTCAACATTAGATGTCTTGAGTACAACAAGAGAAAGAACATCGTTCCCACTCTCATAAAGGAATATGCTCCCGATTCTCTCGGTGTTCAGGAATGCACCTATCAGTGGTATCAGAATCTCAAGGAAACTCTTCCCGAGTATGAATTCATCGGTGTAGGCAGAGATTCAGGCGACCTTGAAAGCGGCTGCGGTGAAATCTCCGCGATTCTCTTCAACAAGGACAAATATACCCTTATTGACAGCGATACCTTCTGGCTTTCAGAAACTCCCGAAGAGGTTTCACAGGGCTGGGACGGCGCATGCAGAAGAATCTGCACCTGGGTTATTCTTGAGGACAAGGCAACAGGCGAGCAGTTTGCACACGTAAACACTCACCTTGACCATCAGGGCCCCGAGGCAAGAACAAACGGCTCAAAGATGGTAAGAGATTTCGCACTCGATTTTGATATGCCCGTAATAGTTACAGGTGACTTCAATTTCAAGAAGGACACAGAGCTTTATAACGGCGTTATCGAAACAGGTCTTTCAGATGCTGCGGTAATCACCGAGGATACAATGGAGGGCAAAACCTACCACGATTACAAGGGCGGCGAGGATGGTCTTCCCATCGACTTCATCTTCGTAAACGAGCAGGTATCAGAGGTTCTCAAGTACAGAATCGTACGCGACACCTATAACGGCACCTACTCCTCCGACCACTACCCCATCTACATCGACCTTAAATTCTGATAAAATTATTTCCCTGTCATTTTATGGCAGGGATTTTACATTATCTGGACTATTCCAAAAACGGTGAATCTGTGATAAACTTTTCGTATGCCGGCAAAAGAATCAACAAAGGTGGTTATATGAAAAAAATTCTATCGCTGTTTATGGCACTTTTTTTATTTTTTACTCTGTTTTCCCTTACCGTATCTGCCGCTGAAGCGCAGAACGCTTACGCAGGACAGGTTGTAACGGAAAGCGGAAGACTCAACGTAAGAACGGGAGCTTCCCTTTCAGCTCCGATAAAAGCAGCTCTTTCAAGCCGAAGCCTTGTTACCGTTCTTTCAGAGGAAGGAAGCTTTTATTACGTACGCTATTCGGATTCCTCCTACGGCTACTGCTATAAAAGCTACATAAATAAAATCTCAGACAAGACCGCAACCGTAAGCACTCTTTGGGGAAGGCTTAACGTAAGAAGCGGTGCCGCCGTCAGCTACAGCATAAAGGATACTCTTGCAAAGGGCACAGAGGTTATTATTCTTTCCGAAAAAAACGGCTTCTGTGAAATTCTTTACAGCGGAAATAAAACAGGCTTTGTCAGCCGTGATTATCTTAAAATAACAGATACAGGCTATAAAAAAATAAGCCTCTCCGTTCCCTCCTTCAAGCAGACAGACTCCCGCTGGGCAAACAAGCTTATAGGCACCTCGGGCAAAACCATAGGAAAAATCGGCTGTGCAACAACCTCGATTGCTATGCTTGAATCCTACCGTCAGGGCTGCACAATTTACCCCGACACTATGGCAAAAAGGCTTTCCTATTCCTCAACAGGCAACGTTTACTGGCCCTCACATTATAATGTAACAACCTCAAGCAAGGATTTTCTCAAGGAATTCTACAATATTTTAAGTCAGGGCAAGCCCGTGCTTTTCGGCTCGAAAAATTATAACGGCTCACAGCACTGGGTTGTGGTTACAGGCTTCAAGGGCGGAGAGCTTACTGCCTCCAATTTCACAATCAACGACCCCGGAAGCAGCGTCAGAGCAACTCTTTCGCAGTTTATTTCCGACTACCCCGTATTCTACAAATATTTTTCATTCTGATTTTCTCCCGTAAAAAAGCGGCACGGATATCCGTGCCGTAATTTTTTATCTGTGCAAATCGTAATAATCAAGCGCTTTTCTGTGTGCTGCAACGTCGTGGACTCTTATAATTGAAGCTCCCTTTTTTACCGCAATAAGGTTAGCCGCAAGCGTGCCTATAAGCCTTTCCTTGTCCTCCTCGCCCGAAATATCACTTATAAATCTTTTTCTTGAAAGGGCGCAAAGAATCGGAAGCCCCTGTGAATCAAGGCATTCACAATTCATTAAAAGCTCAAGATTCTGTTCATTTGTCTTTGAAAAGCCGAAGCCTGCATCAAGGCAAAGGCTTTCTTTGTCAATGCCGTATTCCTGTGCCCTTTTTATCATATCCGCAAAAAATGCATTGACGTCATTTACGATTCCATCCGTAAAATCAACAACCTCCTCGGCTCTTCTCACACCGATTCCGCCGTGCATCACAATCCAGCCGCAGTGGTATTTTTTTATAATTTCTGCCATTTCCGACGAAAAAACACCGCTTACGTCGTTTATAATATCAGCACCTGCAAGAAGGCTTCTTTCTGCAACAAAAGGGCTTACCGTATCAACAGAAACCGTACAGGAAAAGCTCTTTTTTATCTCGTAAAGCGTTTTCTCAAGCCTTTCCCATTCCTCCTTTTCCTCTACCGTATCAGAAAAGGGTCTTGTGGATACGGCACCGATATCAATGATATCAGCACCCTCATCAAGCATTTTCTCGGTATGCTTCAATGCCGCAGAAAGGGAATTGAATTTTCCGCCATCGGAAAATGAATCGGGGGTAACGTTGAGAATGCCCATTATATACGTCTTTTTATCCGGAAGACTGAATCTGCCTCCGTTTATTGCGTTCAACATATCATCACCACTGATATAATACTTTTTTTTACCAAAAATTTCAATAATAATATCGGCAAACAATTGAAAAATACGTAAATATATAGTAAAATGAACGTATGTATATAAAGGGAGGACTATAAAATGAAAGCAATAATCAGTGTAACAGGTAAGGATAACGTAGGTATCATCGCAGGCGTCAGCACAATCTGTGCGGAAAAGGGCGCAAATATTCTTGATATCACACAGAGTGTTTTAAGCGAATATTTTGCTATGATTATGCTCGCAGACATTTCTGCGCTCAACATTCCCTTCTCTGAATTCGTAGATATTCTTGCAGCATACGGTGATAGCAGAAATCTTCAGATTCAGACAATGCACGAAGACATCTTCAACACAATGCACCACATTTAACGGAGGTTTCGGAAAATTATGATTAATACAGCGGATATTCTTGAAACCATAAATATGATACGTCAGGAGAATCTTGATATACGTACCATCACAATGGGCATATCACTTTTCGACTGCGTAAGTGAAGACGAGGGAAGACTTCTCACAAACATTTACGATAAAATCACAAGGAGTGCCGAGCACCTTGTAAAAACGGGTGAGGACATTGAAAAGAAATACGGAATCCCGATTGTAAATAAGCGTGTATCCGTAACACCCGTATCCTTAATCGGCGGCAGACACGGAAGCGATACGTACGTTAAAATCGCCCAGACACTTGACCGTGCGGCTGATACCCTCGGCATAAATTTCATAGGCGGCTTCTCCGCACTTGTTGACAAGGGCTTCACAAAAAGCTCCGAAAGCCTTATTGCGGCAATCCCCGAGGCATTGAGCATCACAGGTAAGGTATGCTCATCGGTAAACGTTGCCTCCACAAAGGCAGGCATAAATATGGATGCAATAAGCCTTATGGGTAAAACTATAAAGGAAACCGCTTTCCTTACAAAGGACAATTATTCCATAGGCTGTGCAAAGCTTGTTGTTTTTGCAAACGTGCCTCAGGACAACCCCTTTATGGCAGGTGCCTTCCACGGCATAGGCGAGCCCGAATGCGTTATCAACGTAGGTGTATCGGGTCCCGGTGTTGTATCCTCTGCAATTGCCCGTGCCGGTGACTGCGACCTTTCACACCTTGCCGACATTATAAAGAAAACCGCATTCAAAATCACAAGAGTAGGTCAGCTTGTAGCCTCCGAGGCTGCCGAAAGACTTGGCGTGCCCTTCGGAATTATCGACCTTTCCCTTGCTCCCACTCCTGCTATAGGTGACTCCGTTGCAAGAATTCTTGAAAATATGGGACTTGAATGCTGCGGCGCTCACGGAACAACTGCGGCACTTGCTATGCTTAACGACGCAGTTAAAAAGGGCGGCGTAATGGCTTCCTCACACGTAGGCGGTCTTTCGGGTGCCTTCATTCCCGTATCCGAGGACGAGGGTATGATTGCAGCGGTTGCAAACGGCTCACTTTCCATTGAAAAGCTTGAGGCTATGACTGCAGTATGCTCCGTAGGTCTTGATATGATTGCAATTCCCGGTGACACTCCCGAGGCAGTAATTTCAGGTATTATTGCCGATGAAATTTCAATCGGCGTGGCTAACACAAAAACCACAGCCGTCCGCGTTATTCCCGCATACGGCAAAAAAGAGGGCGACACAGTTGAATTCGGCGGTCTTCTCGGCTACGCCCCCGTTATAAAGCTTAACCACAATTCTCCCGAAAAATTCATTTCCCGAGGCGGCAGAATTCCTGCTCCCATTCATTCACTTAAAAACTGATCTGAGGAAGGAAAATCGATATGACTTTTATTGAAAAATACGAATATCTCAAGAAAAAATATGCCGCAAAGGCAGACACTGCAAAATTCAAGGATGAATTTATCGCAGCACAGATTACTATGTCCGACGAGGACTGCGGCGGCACAATGTACGCAGCATACATTGACGGCACCTTCTCCTTTGAGCCCTACGATTATCACGACAACACGGTTGCAGTTATCGTAAATTCTCTTCTTCTTGAGGAATGTATCAAAGGCAAGGCTGACCCCGTTAAGGAATATCTTGACGGAAATCTTCAGGCCTGGGGCAACCTTGACCACGCTCTTCAGCTTATTGAAGCACTCAAGGGCAAAAAGAGAGTATGCAGGAAAAAGACTGAATGCGCAGAAGAAGCAAAGACCGAGGAAGCACCTGCTGCTCCCAAAAAGCGCAGCTGCAAGAAAAAAGCAGACACAGAAAACACAGTTGCAGCCGAGGTAAAGGCAGAGGAAAAGACCGAAGCGGCTGCTCCAAAAAAGAGAACCTGTAAGAAAAAGACAACCGAAAAGGAATAATTCCGATGAATCACACGGCTGATTTTATAAATGCACTCACCTCGCCCGACCGCCGATACGGCGAGGTGCCTTTTTATTGGTGGAACGGCTCAGAGCTTAATAAGGAAAGACTTACTCAGCAGCTGACTGCCCTTGCCGAAAAAGGGCTTTCGGGTGTTCAGGTAAACTATTGCCACATAAACGAGGGCGGAGAAGATAATCTTACCTACGGCGGCTTCGGAAGAAGCCTTGAGGGCACTCCCCCTCAGTTCAGTGACGAATGGTGGGAATTTTTCGCACACGCCGCAAAAGAATGCGAGCGCCTCGGTATGTCCATCGGTATGGGCGACTACACAATCGCCTGGATAGGTAACGGATATTTTACGGACAAGGTAGCCTCCACCGACGGTATGTGGGCAGAAAATATGACCTGCCGACAGGAAAGACTGTTTTCCGGTGACGAGGAAAACATTTCCGGGGATACCCTTGCCGTTATAATTTACGAGGACAGCGAATGCAAAAAGCCCGTTATAATTTACGAAAGAGGAAAAGGAGTGCTCTCTCCCCTTCCTCCCATTTCCAATGCCTTCATAATCAGCACCTCAAGAAAAGAAAATTCAATTGACCCTCTAAACGAAAGCTGCGGCAGGCTTTTGGTGGAATACTATTTCAAGGAATTTGAAAGAAGGCTCCCCGACGTAAAGGAGGGCACCCTCAACTACTTTTTCCAGGACGAGCTTATGTTCGGCACAGACACAAGATATCTCTGGAATGAGAGCCTGCGAAAGGGCATCAAGGAAAAATACGGCTATGACGTTTTAGGCTTCCTGCCTCATATGTTTTATAATCTCAGCGACTTTACCCCTGTGGTAAGGCTTAATTTACAGGATGTAAAAACATCCCTTATTGAAGAAAACTATTTCAGGCCCGTTTTCAATTACCACAATGACAAGGGGCTTATATACGGCTGCGATCAGGCTTCACGCGGAAAGGAGCCCGACGAATTTTCCGACTATTTCCGCACGGTGCGCTGGTTTACCGCCCCCGGCAACGACACTCCCGGCAGAGCAGCTGACCTTATAAAGGTAAAGGTAAACAGCTCCATCGCACATCTTTACAAGCGTCCGAGAGTATGGCTTGAGGGCTATCACAGCTCAGGCTGGGGCACAACCCTTGAAAGCATCACCGCACCCACAAGCGACAATTTTATTTTCGGTGCAAACCTTCTTAATCTTCACGGACTTTACTACTCCACAAACGGCGGCTTCTTTGAATGGGCGCCTCCCGATTTCCATTTCCGTATGCCTTACTGGGATGACGAAAAGGCGTGGCTTGATAAATACAAGCGTATGTCTGCACTTCTCACAACAGGCGTACACCGCTGCGATGCGGCAATTTACTACCCCGTTTCCTCCTGCGATTACGGAGAAAACGCAAAAACGTGCATTGACACCACCTTCTCACTTGCCGAAGCACTTTTCACAAACGGTGTGGATTTCGACTTTATAGATTTTCAGTCAATTGAAAATTCAGTCTGCGAAAACGGACTTATGAAGGTTGCCGACGAGGAATACAAGGTGCTTATTTTTGCAGGCGTTGACTGCGTAAGGCAGTCTGCACTGGACAAGGCAAAAAATTTCCTTAAAAACGGAGGAAAGGTTATTTTCTGCGGAATCACCCCTTATGCATCCGACCGCTACGGCTCATCCTCAAGGGAGCTTCAGACGGAAATTGAAGAAATGCTCGCCCACCCCGGCTGTATCCTGGCAGGCGGTGAAAGCGGTGTTCTTTCCTTTATAAATTCCGACATCAGAAGAAGCTTCACTACCGATATCCTGTCGGGCATCACAAAGGCATACGTGCACACCCGTGTTCACGGTGACAGTAAGCTTTTCTTTGTGCGTTATGTAAAAAAGGACAGCATCTGCCGCTTCGAGGCAACAGGCAACACCTATCTTCTTGATCCCGACCGTGGTGAATATATCCTTCTTTCGGGCACTGTTCAGCGTGACGGCTTCACCTACATAAAAATGCCTCTTGAGGAAAACGAGGACACCCTTATTCTCTTTACTCCCGAGGATATCCCCTGTGAAAGAGAAATTAACATTTCCGCAGCCTGCAAGGAAGAGGAAACCGACAGAATCGCTCTTGACGGCTACTGGGATTTTTCGGTAATTCCCACTCTTGATAACACCTACGCGGATTACTATATTCCTGCATTCAACGGCAAAATCGGTCCCGAGGGCAGATTCTTCAGCGTAAGCGCCGCAGACGGCACAGAAAAAATACCCGAAAGCTTTGAATACACGGAAATGCCCTACTGCACAAGCAGAGCCATCAAAAAAATAAACTGCACAAGCAAGAAGGCAATTATAAGCTTCCTTACCGAAAATGAAGAGCTTCTGTGCGCAGACAGCTTCGTTTTCGAGGGTGAGGAATACAAAATAACAAAGGAATACTTCCATGACCGCTACGGCAGACACGAATACGGCTATGCGCCCTCCCTTTACGAGCAGGGACATCACGGACTTAAGGGCAAGCTTTATGAGGACAATGCCTTCTTCACGGAGGACTGCCTTTTCTTTACGTATATTTTCTCCGACCGTGACTGCACGGGCACACCCGTCTTCGGTGACATAAAGCCCGAATTTATGCTTATAAACGGCAAGGAGGTCACTTGTGACACTGTTCAGCTTCACAAGGGCACGAACCCTGTTTTCGTAGCCTATAAATATGACGAAAACGAAAAGCCCAACTACAGAAACAATGCTGACGTAAGAAGAACCTCATTTTATGTAAAAAAGGAAAATGCAGAGCCATCCGCATATCCTATGAGCCTTCCCTCATTTGCAAGCGACTTATATTTCCCCTTTGTGAGCAACAGGGAAAATAAGGATATCTTCTGCTTCTCCTTTAAGAGTGCTCCTGCCACCGAGGAGCTTGAAATTCCCGTATTCGGTGAGCTTTTGAGAGTGCTTGCAGATAACGAGCCTCTTGAAATAACATCTGCCGGAAAGGGCAATTTCGGTGAAAATAAATACACCGCAAAAATCAAGAACGTATCTCCCGATGCGGCAGATATAATCTTCTTTGTAAAAGCAGACAGCGGCAAGGAATATGCCTCACTTATCCCCGAGCCCGTAAGGCTTAAAACGGGCAAGGGCAGAATGAAAACAGGTGACCTGTGTGACACGGGTGCACTAAAATGCTTCTCGGGTAAGGCGGTATATGAAAAGACCTTTACCGCCCGAAGACTTTATCCCGACGAGCGCTTTTACCTTGATATTGAGGATGCAGGAGCAACACTCAACGTGGAAATAAACGGCAAAACCGCCGCAATTTTCACCTACCGTCCCTTCAGCGCGGATATAACGGATTTCATCGCAGACGGTGAAAACCGCATTAAAATCACAGTTTCATCAACCCTTTGCAACCACTACAGCACAACTCCCTCAAAGTACTCCAACTACCCTGCCGACAGCCGTTGGGGACTTACGGGAAGCGTGAACATAACAGTAAAAACGAAAAAATAAAGGAGTGGCTTAAATGAAATTACCCAAGCCCATAAACAAAATTGTGACTCTTGTTGCAAATTCCGTTTCACAGACCTCGGGAAAGGATATCGACAAAAGCTTTTCAATGGCACAGGGAATCGATACAGCGTCCCGTCAGGCTGCCGCAGAAAGCGTTGTGCTTCTTAAAAATGAGGGCGTTCTTCCCCTTAAGGCAGAGGAAACCGTTTCTCTTTTCGGAAGAGTTCAGGGTGATACCTTCTACGTAGGCTACGGCTCAGGCGGTGACGTTAAGCCTCACTATAAGGTCAGCTTCATTGAGGGGCTTAAAAATGCCGACGTAAAGCTCAACGAGGAGCTTCTTAAAATTTACACAAAATGGCGCAAGGCAAATAAGCCCGACGACGGCTTCTGGGGCAACTGGCCTATGTGCTACGACGAAATGCCTCTTGATTACGATACCGTAAGCACCGCCGCCGAAAGCAGTGATACCGCACTTGTTTTCATCGGCAGAGCCGCAGGCGAGGACAGAGAAAACACCCTTACAGAGGGCAGCTTCTTCCTTACCGAGGCTGAAAAGAATATGCTTTTCCTTGTAAGCAAAACCTTCGAGAAATGGGCGGTTGTACTCAATATCGGTAATATAATCGACTTTTCCTGGATTGAAAAATATAACGTTCCCTGCGTGCTTATTTCCTGGCAGGGCGGTATGGAGGCAGGCAACGGTCTTGCCGACGTGCTTACAGGTAAGGTTTCCCCCTCGGGTGCGCTTACAGACACCGTAGCACTTTCCTATGAGGACTACCCCTCCTCCGCTAATTTCGGCGGCAAGGACAAAAACGAATACGTTGAGGATATTTTCGTAGGCTACAGATATTTTGAAACCTTCGCAAAAGACAAGGTGCTTTTCCCCTTCGGCTTCGGTCTTTCCTACACCGATTTCATTATCAAGGACATTGATTTCTCCGTCGGAACCGAAAACATCAATATCAGCGCAGTTATTAAAAACGTGGGAAAGGTGCCCGGCAAAAAGGCAGTGGGTCTTTACCTTAATCAGACAGGCTCCGTAATGCCCGTGCCCGTTACCGTACTCAAGGATTTCTGTAAAACAAAGGAGCTTGCACCCGACGAGGAGCAGCGTCTTGATTTCTCCGTATCCTACTATGATATTTCATCCTACGACGATGCAGGCAAAACAGGCTTTAAGAGTGCTTACGTTTTATGCGAGGGCAAATACACCTTCAGCCTGGGCTTCGACGTAAGAAACACTGTTACAGCAGGTGAATTTAATTGTGAGAAAACAGAGGTTATAAAGCAGCTTACCGAGATTTCTGCCGTTGAGGAAGAAAATTCATTTATGCGCTTTGTACCTATGGAGGAAAACGGTAAGACCCGTGTAACCTATGAAAGAGCACCTGTAAGGACAGTATCTCTCAAAAAAACTATCGAAAAGAAGCTTCCCGAAACGCTTTATATGACCGTGGGACAAAAATACACCCTCGAGGACGTAAAGGAAGAAAGAACAACAATGGAAAGCTTTGTTGCAACTCTTTCCTACGAGGAGCTTGAAGCAATTTCCCGCGGTGACTACGTTATGAATTCACCTCTCGGTGCAAAGGGAAATGCTGGTGTATTCGGCGGCGTTTCTGAATCCTTAAGAGAAAAGGGAGTTCCCCCCATCACAACAACCGACGGTCCCTCAGGCATCCGTATCGGTGCATACAGTGCACTTTTCCCCTGCGGCACAGCACTTGCAAGCACCTGGAACTGCGAGCTTGTTGAGGAGCTTTACAGGCTTCTGGGCACAGAAATGCGAGAAAGAGGCTCCGACGTGCTTCTGGCCCCCGGTCTTAATATTCACAGAAATCCCCTTTGCGGAAGAAACTTTGAATATTTCTCCGAGGACCCTGTATCGGCAGGCTATATGGCATCAGCAGTTACTAAAGGTCTTCAGTCATCAGGCGTCAGCGCCTGTCCCAAGCATTTTGCCTGTAATAATCAGGAGGTGCGCCGCACTAAAAATAACTCCGTGCTTTCCGAAAGAGCCCTCCGCGAAATTTATCTTAAGGGCTTTGAAATCTGCGTAAAGCAGGCAAAGCCGCTTAACATAATGACCTCCTACAACAAAATAAACGGTGTGTGGGGACATTATAACTATGACCTTATAACAGGTATTTTAAGAGGCGAATGGGACTATGAGGGCTGCGTTATGACCGACTGGTGGATGCAGCCGAGTGAATCCCCCGAGTTCCCTGTTATGAAAAATCAGGCATACCGTGTCAGAGCAGGTGTAAACGTGCTTATGCCCGGCGGCGGAAGAACAGGCAAGCGCGAGCCCGACGGCACGCTTCTTGAATCTCTCGGCAAGGAGGGCGGCATCACCACAGGTGAAATGCAGAAAAATGCAGCCGAAATCCTCCGTATGATAATCACACTCCAGAAAATGCGATAAGACTTATGGGATGCACAGGCAAAAGCCTTGCATCCTTTTTTTTGAGCAAAAAAAATCCCGTATCGTAAGATACGGGAAAATTTTATTTATAGGGCTTATTACAGCTTCATTGCAACGTCCCATGCCTGCCAGATAACAGTACGGAGGTTGCCGACCTTGCAAGCGTCACCAATAACGTGAACGTGCTTGCTCTTCTGTGCAACGGGAGCGGGCTTGTAGCCTACGGAAAGAATTACATTGTCGCAGGGGATGTCTGTCTTCTTGCCGTTCTTGTCCATAACTGTTACGCCGTCATCACGGATTTCAGTTGTCTTTGTTTCAAGATATACGGGTACGTTGTTAGCCTTGAAGCAGTCACGAAGGAAGCTTGTGTTTGCAAGAGCAACACCGGGAGTGGTGATAAGGTCATCCTGCATTTCAACGATAACGGGCTTCTTACCCTGTAAGAAGAGGTCGTATGCGATTTCGCAGCCTGTAAGACCGCCGCCGACGATAACAACGTTTTCACCTACAGTCTTTTCACCGAGAAGGTATTCGCATGCTTCAATAGCCTTGTCTGCACCGGGTACGGGAATTTTGTTTGCAGTTGAGCCTGTTGCGATGATAACCTCGTCTGCACCGAGAGCCTCAATGTTCTTTACCTCAGTATTGAACTTGATTTCGATGGGATATCTGGTCATTTCGCGTCTGTACCATGCAATAAGATCACGGTCCTTTTCCTTGAAGGAGGGAGCAGCAGCTGCAATAAATACGCCGCCAAGCTTATCTGTCTTCTCATAAAGTGTAACCTTATGACCGCGCTTTGCAAGGAGGATAGCAGCCTCCATACCGCCGATACCGCCGCCGATAACTGCGATATTCTTCTGCTTCTTAGCCTTTTCAACCTTATATTTCTTTGACTGCATTGTAAGGGGATTAAGTGCGCAACGTGCAAGACCCATTGTGTCAAAGAGATCCTGAGTATTTGCGTGACCCTTTGAGGATGAGAAATTGAAGCAACCGCTGTGGCAGCAGATACAGGGCTTGATGTCCTCAAGTCTGTCTTCAATAATCTTTGTAATCCATTCGGGGTCTACAAGGAACTGACGGGCAACACCTACGCCGTCAATTTTGCCTTCTGCGATAGCGCCTGCAGCAACTGCAGCGTCCATACGGCCGGCACATACAACGGGGATATCAACAAACTTCTTGATGTGAGCAACATCCTCGAGGTTGCAGTTTTCGGGCATATACATGGGGGGATGAGCCCAGTACCAGGAGTCGTATGTACCGTTATCGGCATTGAGCATATCGTAGCCAATATCCTGAAGGTACTTAGCAGCCTTTTCTGATTCCTCCATATTTCTGCCGACCTCAACGTAATCCTCGCCGGGCATAGCACCCTCGCAGAAGCCCTTCATCTTGGACTCTACGGAGTAACGGAGGGATACGGGATAGTCGTCACCGCAGGATGCCTTGATTGCCTTAACAACCTCAGCAGCAAAGCGGAATCTGTTTTCAAAGCTTCCGCCGTATTCATCGGTACGCTTGTTGAAGAATTCAATTGCAAACTGGTCAAGAAGGTAGCCCTCGTGAACAGCGTGAACCTCAACACCGTCAACACCTGCATCGCGGCAGAGCTTTGCGGTTTTTGCAAATGCCTCGATGATTTCGTGAATCTGCTCCTTTGTCATTTCGGGACAGATAATGTCGTGAGCCCAACGTGAGGGCTGCTCGCTGGGTGAAGCAAGCTCGTGTGAGGTATCAAGAATAGGCTTGATAAGTGCACGGGTAAACTTATTTCTGTGTAAAGGTGCTACAAGCTCTGTG
>JAZTWN010000009.1:0-1772 GCA_045635905.1 Acutalibacteraceae bacterium | reverse complement strand
GGCTTAAGACCGTTTGCAAGAGCAGCAAGTGAACGAAGGTTTACGGTCTGGTCTGTTTCACCGAAATACTGTCTTCTTTCACTGTGGCCTACTACAACGTATTCAACACCGAGCTCCTTGAGCATATCGCCTGCGATTTCGCCTGTGTATGCGCCTGAAGCCTTGAAGTGGATGTTTTCTGCACCGATTTTGATGTTTGAGCCCTTTGCAGCCTCAATAGCAGCGGGGATATCTACGAAGGGTACGCAAAGTACTACTTCGCAGTCAGCACCTGCAACGAGGGGCTTCATTTCTTCGATGAGAGCCTTTGCCTGTGCGGGAGTCTTATTCATCTTCCAGTTACCAGCGATAACTGCTTTTCTTGTTGCCTTATTCATTATATTTTCCTCCGAAAAATCGGTTTACCGACATAAAAATGAAGGTAAACCGCTTATTATTATTTTAATTACTTTTCGTCAATGCAAGCAATACCGGGAAGAACCTTGCCCTCGAGATATACAAGAGATGCCCCCCCGCCTGTGGAGATGTGGCTCATCTTATCGGAGAAGCCGAGCTTCTTAACAGCTGCTGCTGAGTCGCCGCCGCCGATGATTGAGATTGAGCCTGATTCTGCAACTGCCTTAGCAACTGCAACTGTACCTGATGCGAATGCTTCCCATTCGGAAACACCCATAGGTCCGTTCCAGATAACTGTGCCTGCGCCCTTAACAGCCTCAGAGAAGATTTCCTCTGTCTTGGGACCGATGTCAAGACCCATCCAGCCGTCGGGAATAGCGTCGGACTTAACGAGCATATTTTCTGTGTCGGGAGCATATTCCTTACCTACGCGGTTATCTCTGGGGATAAGGAACTTAACGCCCTTTGCCTCAGCCTTAGCCATAAGGTTCTTTGCAAGCTCAACCTTGTCTTCCTCACAGATAGATGTACCTACGGAGTGACCGAGAGCGCGCATGAATGTGTATGCCATACCGCCACCGATGATAAGTGTATCACACTTGTCGATAAGATTTTCGATAACACCGATCTTATCAGAAACCTTTGCACCGCCGAGAATAGCAACGAGAGGTCTCTGGGGATTTTCAAGAGCGCCGCCGATGAACTGAATTTCCTTCTGGATAAGGTAGCCTACTGCTGAGGGAAGGTAATCAGCAACACCTGCTGTTGAGGAGTGAGCTCTGTGAGCTGAACCGAAAGCATCGTTTACGAAAATGTCTGCAAGAGCAGCGAACTTCTTTGAAAGCTCTTCGTCATTCTTTGTTTCACCCTTCTCGAAACGAACGTTTTCAAGAAGAACTGCTTCGCCTTCCTTAACCTCAGCTGCAAGTGCCTGTGCACTTTCGCCTACAACGTCGGAAGCAAGCTTTACCTCAAAGCCGAGAAGCTCGGAAAGACGTGCTGCAACGGGAGCCATTGAGAATTCGGGGTTAAATTCGCCCTTGGGACGACCGAGATGTGAGCAAAGAATAACCTTTGCACCGTTATCAAGAAGATACTTGATTGTGGGAAGAGATGCTACGATTCTCTTGTCGCTTGTGATAACACCGTTCTCCATCTTTACGTTGAAATCGCAACGAACAAGAACTCTTTTGCCTTTGACAGCGATATCTTCAACTGTCTTTTTGTTAAGTGAACTCATTTGAAATACTCCTTTATATACGTTTTAGTTTTTTGCCTGATTTATTTCACCTTGTATATTTTACAACATTGTTAAAAAATTAGCAATTATTAAAATATACAAAGCATATTACCACTTTTGATAACATTTTGTAAAA
>JAZTWN010000008.1:0-18463 GCA_045635905.1 Acutalibacteraceae bacterium | reverse complement strand
CAGCGGCACACTCATTCTCCCTCAGAAACATAGTCGCCTTGCTCGCTTGGAGCGCTTCGCAATACTCCTTGTTTCTTCACCTCATTCGTGTGCCTTCATCTGCCCCCGGCAGCGGCACACTCATTCGCCCCTATTCCCTATTCCCTTTGCCCTAATCCCTGCAAAAAAAAGCCCCGTCTGCAAAAGCACAGACAGAGCTTTGATTTTATATTCAGTTCATAGCGCGGGCATAAACCTCGTGGAATGCCTTGCAGGCTGCGTCGAATGCGTCGCGGTTGGTGGGATATTCGAATTCCTCCTTAACCGACTCTGCACCGCCTGTAAGCTCAAGGTCCTTAAGTCCGTCGAACACCTTAAGGTGAGGCTCAAGAGTGAGGAAATGCTTACCCTCCATCCTGCTGAAGCGACGGATAACCTCTTCGATATTGCCGTCACCCTTGCCGCAGGGAACAACGAAGCCGTCGCTCATTCTGCAGTCCTTAACGTGCATATATTCGATGTAATTCTTAAGCTTTTCAAAGGCAGGAAGAATCTCAACCTTGCACTGAATGAAGTTTGCGGGGTCAAATATACCCTTAATTTTTCCCTCGAAGGTAGTAAGAATATCAAGGCATCTTACGTCGTTGTCACCGAAAATACCCTTTTCGTTTTCGTGACAGCACCAGATATTGCCGCTTCTTGCGTAGTCTGCCATTTTTTCAAGACGCTCAAAAACCTCATCGCGGTAGGAATCGTAATTCTCATTCTCGTCGATATAGAAGCTGAACATTCTGATATTTTCAGTGCCGAGGATGTGTGCATTCTCAACGCACTGCTTGAAGGAATCAAAGTGCTCCTCAAATGCGTCCTTGATGTTGATTTTACCGAAATGTGAGCCCACTGAGGAAACGCCTATGCCGTGCTCGTCAAGAATCTTTTTAACCTCTTTTACCTGCTCGGCGGTAAAGTTTGAGATATTACCTGCATCAAGTCCTCTGGGCTCGATGTGAGTGATTCCGTTTGCCTTGAGGGCCTCTATCTGATGAAGTAATCCGCCGCCTGCTTCATCGGCAAATGCGGAAAAAATGAATTCTGCCATATTATTCTCCTTTGATAAGTGCTTTGTAAAGCTTGATGTATTCGTTTGCGCTTCTGCCCCAGGAATAGTCGCATTCCATAGCACGCTTGCGAAGGATTGCCCATCCCTCAGCATCCTTATAGCCGTCAAGGGCACGTCTTATTGCGTGAAGCATATCATGAGCATTATAATCCTCGAATACAAAGCCGTTACCCTCGTTGTCGCCCGAGTCCTTAACGGAGTCGCGAAGACCGCCTGTGGCGCGAACAACGGGAATTGAGCCGTAGCGAAGAGCAAACATCTGTGAAAGTCCGCAGGGCTCACTCTGTGAGGGCATAAGGAAGATATCACTTCCGCCGTAAATCTTACTTGCAAGACTGGGCACGAAGCCAATCTTTACTGCAAGCTTATCGGGATATTTAGCGGCAAGCTCTGTGAAGAAGGTTTCATACTGCCAGTCACCTGAGCCCAGCACCACAACCTGCACGTCGCTTGTGCATAAAAGCTCCTCAAGCACGCATTCTACAAGGTCAAGGCCCTTGTGGGATACAAGACGGGTTACCATACCGATAAGGGGCACGTCGGCTCTTACAGGAAGATTCATAGTCTTCTGAAGGTCTTCCTTGCATTCTGCCTTGCCTGCTACGTCGTCGGCACTGAAATTCTTAACAAGATTCTTATCTCCGCCGGGGTCGTTTGAAACGGTGTCGATACCGTTCAGAATGCCGTGAAGCTTCCAGCTTCTCATACGTAAAATATTGTCAAGACCGTGTGAATAGTAGGGGTCGAGAATTTCCTTTGCATAGGAGGGGCTTACGGTGGTTACCGCATTTGCACACTCAATTGCACCCTTCATAAGATTGATGCAGTCGTCATTGTGAAGAAGGGATGAATATTCGTGGGGCACACCGATAACGTCCTCAAGGATTTCATCACCGAATTTACCCTGATACTGAATGTTGTGAATGGTAAAGGCGGTCTTGATATTTTCAAAGCCGGGACGGTTGCCGTAGAAAAGTGAATAGTAAACAGGCACAAGAGCTGTCTGCCAGTCGTTACAGTTGATTACGTCGGGCTTGAAATCAATATAGGGAATCATTTCAAGCACGGCACGTGAGAAGAATGCAAAGCGCTCTGCATCGTCATAATGACCGTAAATGCCCTGACGCTTGAAATAGTACTGATTGTCAAGGAAATAGTAGATAACACCGTTATACTTTGCCTCGAAGATACCGCAGTACTGTCTTCTCCAGGCAACGGGCACGGTAATGTGTGTGATAAACTTCATATCAGCCTTGAACTTTTCGGGAATACCCTCATAAAGGGGCATTACAACTCTGCAGCCGATAAGACGCTTTCTTAACGCAACGGGAAGGCTTCCCGCAACGTCGCCGAGACCGCCCGAAGCGATAAAGGGCTTAGCCTCGCTTACTGCATATAAAACTTTCATTTTATTCTCCTTAGATGTGAATGTTCTTGCCTACGTATACGGGATAGGTATCCGCACCGGAAATGTGCTTACCGCTTCTTACCGTAACTGCCTTATCTGCGATGCAGTAGTTTACTGACGCATTTTCAGCAATAAAGCCGTGAGGCATAATGATTGAATTTGTAACCTTAGCGCCGTTTTCAATGCGGCAATCTCTGAAGATGATGCAGTTTTCAACCTCACCCTCAATGATGCAGCCGTCTGCGATAAGAGAGCTCTTAACCTTGCACTCGGGAGCATATACAGTGGGCATATCATCGTAAATCTTTGTGTAAACAGGTCTTTCACGGTTGAAAAGCTCACGGTAGTTTTTGGAATCAAGAAGTGAGAAATTAGCCTCGGAGTAGGAAGCGATTGAATCGATTACCTTACAGAAGCCCTTAACCTCGTATGCGCCCACGTTGAGCTTCTTGAGATTCTTCATGACGATATCCTTTTCGAAGGATACGAGTCCCTTTGCATAGGAAACGGAAACAAGGCTTTCAAGAAGAGATTTCTTAATGATAAGTGCCTTGAGTGCGAAATCGGCAGTCTTACCCTCTGCTGCGCCGAGAGCCATCTTTGTTACTCTGCCCTCTTCAATCTTTTCGAATACGGGATTGTCCTTGATTGCAGGTGCCTTGCCGTGCATATAAAGATATGTGATATCGCTGCCGTTTTTCTCGTGACAGTCGAAAAGCTCCTGAAGGTCAAGGTTTGCAACGTAGGTGCAGTCGGTCATAAACACGTATTCCTTGTTTGACTTTTCAAGGAAATGAAGAATGTTCTTGAGAGCACCGATTCTTGATGCATTGTAGTTTTCAATTGCCTCTGCATTGAAGGGAGGCAGGAAATATATGCCGTCGTTCTTTCTTGAAAGGTCCCAGTTCTTGCCGGTACCGATGTGGTCCATAAGTGACTGGTAGTTATTATTGGTAACAACGCCCACCTTTGTGATGCCTGCGTTTACCATATTTGAAAGAACAAAGTCAACAAGACGGTATGCACCGCCGAAGGGAACGGATGCCATTGAACGGACACCTGTAACCTCACTTATTACATCATCGTCTGTATTTGCAAAAATCAGACCGAGTACGTCTTTTCCGTTCATCTTACTTCGCCCTCCTTAACGTTTTCGTCAATCATAAGATTTGCTGCAATTTTTGCGTCCTTGCCGATTGCGATGTCCGCACCGATAACGGTTACGCCCCACTTTTCAAGCTCCTTCACGGATTCGGGAGCCTCACCGACTTCTGCGCCCTCTTCAATGACTGCGTTTTCTGCAATCATAGCATATCTTACCTTTGCGCCGGATTTGATTACCGCACCGGGCATAACTATTGAATATTCAACCTCTGCGCCCTTTTCAACCGTAACGTTTGAGAAAAGCACTGAGAAATCAACCTTACCGTCAATTACGCAGCCGCCCGATACCATTGAATGCTGGATATCGGAATCCTTTGATGCGAAATGAGGTGCAAGAGCAGAATTCTTGCAGTAGATGGGCCAGTCAGTGTCACTGAGGTCAATGTTGATACGGGGATTGAGAAGGTCAAGGTTTGCCTCCCATAAGCTGTCGATAGTACCAACGTCCTTCCAGTAGCCGTCGAACTGATAAGCAAACATTCTCTCGCCTGCGCCGTGCATAGCGGGAATAACGTTCTTGCCGAAGTCGTTTGATGAGCCCTCTGTGTTTTCATCGGCAATAAGATATTCGCGAAGCTTCTTCCAGGTGAAGATATAAACACCCATTGAAGCCTTGTTTGACTTGGGATTTTTAGGCTTTTCCTCAAAGGCAGTGATTGCGCCGTCCTCGTCTACAAACATAAGACCGAAGCGGGAAGCCTCCTCCCACGGTACCTCAAGCATAGCGATGGTGCAGGCTGCATCCTTTTCCTTGTGGAAATCGAGCATCTTTGCATAGTCCATCTTGTAGATATGGTCACCCGAAAGAATTGCAACGTACTCGGGGTCATAACGGTCAATGAAGTTTATGTTCTGATAAATAGCATTTGCAGTACCCTTGTACCACTCTGTGCCCTTTATCTGCTGATAGGGTGAAAGGATGTGAACGCCGCCCTCTGCACGGTCAAGGTCCCATGGCTGACCGTTACCGATATAATCGTTAAGCTCAAGGGGCTGATACTGTGTGAGAACACCTACTGTATAAATACCTGAGTTTGTGCAGTTTGAAAGGGGGAAGTCAATAATTCTGTACTTACCGCCGTAGGGTACTGCGGGCTTTGCGATATTCTTTGTAAGAATACCGAGTCTGCTGCCCTGTCCGCCTGCGAGCAGCATAGCTATACATTCTGTTTTTCTTGCCATCTGGAGTCGTCCTTTCTGATATTATTTACGTTTTGTTTTGTAGGGTTTGTACTTTAGATACGTGCACGAAAGCGGGGGAAGATCAATGCTGAAGGAGTGGTCCTTGCCGTGCATGGGCTCCTTCTGTGTATATATACGCTTCTTTGCGTTATTACCCTGTCCGCCGAAGGCCATATCGTCGGAATCGATAAGATAGGTAAGCGAGCCTCGCTGCTCAACGCCTATTCTGTAGCCCTCTCTTCTCACGGGAGTGAAATTGCAGATTACAACAACAATATTGCCCTCGCTGTCCATACGCCGGAAGGCTACAACGGAGTTTGAATTATCGTCGCTCACAAGCCAGCGGAAGCCCTCCCAGGAATAGTCAATTTCCCATAAGGCAGGATTGTCCTTGTAAACCTTATTGAGCTTTTTGACGTACCCGTGAAGATTCTTATGTGCATCATAGTCAAGCAAGAACCAGTCGAGCTGCTTCTTCTCGTCCCATTCAATGAACTGTCCGAATTCCTGTCCCATAAACAGAAGCTTCTTGCCGGGATGGGAATACATATAGCCTAAAAACGCCTTGAGGCCCTCAAACTTTTCCTCATACGTTCCGGGCATCTTGTCAAGAAGCGATTTCTTGCCGTGCACTACCTCATCGTGGGAAATGGGAAGCACGAAGTTTTCCGAAAATGCATAGAACATAGAAAAGGTTATAAGGTCGTGATTATATTTTCTTGAAAGACCGTCAAGGGCGGAGTATCTTAAAATATCATTCATCCAGCCCATATTCCACTTGAAATTGAAGCCCAGACCGTCAACGGAAACAGGCTTTGTAACAAGAGGCCAGGCGGTGCTTTCCTCGGCAATCATAAGTGCGTGGGGATATTCCCTGAAAATGCTTTCATTGAGATATTTTATGAAGGCAACCGCCTCAAGATTCTCACGTCCGCCGTAAATATTGGGACGCCAGTCGCCGTCGCGTCTTCCGTAGTCAAGATAAAGCATTGATGCCACCGCATCCACACGAAGACCGTCTATATGGTATTTATCAAAGAAGAAGGCTGCGCTTGATGTCAGGAAGCTTATAACCTCGTTCTTGCCGAAATCGAATATTCTTGTGCCCCAGTCGGCGTGCTCACGCTTGAGAGGGTCGGAGTATTCATAGCAGCACGAGCCGTCAAACTCATAAAGACCGTGGGCATCCTTGGGGAAATGTGCAGGCACCCAGTCGAGAATAACGCCTATTCCCGCATTATGGAGCTTGTTCACGAGATACATAAAATCGTGAGGCGTGCCGTAGCGCGAGGTCACGGCAAAATAGCCTGTAACCTGATAGCCCCAGCTTCCGTCGAAGGGATGCTCAAGCACGGGCATAAGCTCTACGTGGGTATAGCTCATTTCCTTGAGGTAAGGCACAAGCTCGTCGGCAAGAGCCCTGTAGGAATAGGGTGAGCCGTCGGGATAGGTCCTCCACGAGCCTGCGTGAAGCTCGTATACGTTCACGGGAGAGGCATAGATATTTCTGCCGTATACCCCCTGAAGATAGTCCTCATCAGTCCATATAAAGCCGCCAAGGTCATAAACCTTCGATGCGTTTGCAGGTCGGGTTTCACTGTGGAAGGCATAGGGGTCAGCCTTGAGCCTTACCTGCCCGTCCTTTCCGCACACGGCATATTTGTAGCTGTCATACTGCTTTATACCCTCTATCTGTGCTTCCCAGATACCGTCGGCAATTTTTTCCATAGGATGGCTTTGCTCGTTCCAGCCGTTGAATTCACCTACAACGGATACACTGACCGCTTCGGGGGCCCATACGCGGAAAACAACACTGCCTCCCGAAAAATGGGAGCCGAAAAATTCATAGGACCTGCAGTTTCTGCCCTGTCTGAAAAGGTAAACGGGAATATCAGAGGCTTTTTCATTTACGATGCTCAAATTTAAACACCTCCACAATTGATTTTATCAAATAATTTTCCCGATTTCAAGGAAAATTTGACTATTTTGTTAGAAGCGCTGTTACAATTTTTTTTAAAATTTTATACATTTTGCACAAAGATTTTTCTTTCCCGACACAAAAAATTAAAGTTTGACTTTTTGCCCTGTCGATGTTATACTTTATATGATTAATTTTTCCGGAGGGAATTTATTATGAAAAACACATTCAGAAAGACCCTTGCAGTAGTTCTTGCAATGATGATGCTTCTCGGCACCTTTGCTATGGGCGCATCTGCAGACGAGGTGAAGAGAATCTCCTGCACCATGATTGAAGACGGCTCTTCAGGCAGAGGCTTCGCATGGTACACCTACGAGGACGGCGCTTCCGACCTTCAGATTGTAAAGACTGAGGATTTCGACGGCAGCTTCGACGGAGCAAAAAAATACACAGGCACCTGCACAAAGTTCAGAGATCAGTATTCTCACAAGGTATACGTAAATACCCTTGAGGCAGACACCTCCTACACCTACAGAGTAGGCGATGCAGCAAAGAATATGTGGAGCGAGCCCTGTACCTTCACAACAGACGACGGTGACAACAGCTTCAAGTTCATCGCAATCACCGACGTTCAGGCAAGCTCTGACGAAAATTTCGCACAGGCATCAAACACTCTTAAGGGTGCTCTCAGCCTTGCTCCCGATGCAGAATTTATTGCAAACTTCGGTGACTTCGTAAACGACAACACCAACGAGGAGTGGGACTGGTACTTCAGCAATTTCGCATTCGCAAACAACAACTACACACTTGTTCCTGCTGCAGGTAACCACGACGGCAGCATCACAGACAAGTTCAACACAAACGTTTTCCAGAACATTTTCGCACTTGACGAAAGCGACAATCAGTCACTTGAGGGCGTTTACTATTCCTTCGACTACGGCAACGCTCACATCGCAGTTCTCAACTCAAACGATATGTATCCTATGAGTGAGGCTCAGAAGAACTGGCTCATCAACGATATGAAGGGCTCCGATGCTACTTGGAAGTTCATCTTTATGCACCGTGCTCTTTACTCTGCAGGCAAGAACATCAACAAGCCTGACACGGTTATTATGAGAAACGTGCTTCTTCCCATCATCGACCAGCTTGACATCGATATGGTATATGCAGGTCACGACCATATGTACCTCCGTACAACTCAGGTTTACGGCGACGCAGCAGTTGAAAACGTTGAATATATCACAGAAACAGTAAACGGTGAGGAAATCACCTTTGCAGTAAATCCCGAAGGCACAGTTCACGTTCTCCCCTCAACCGCAGGCACAAAGAGATACAGCGTGAACGAGGATGCTATGAGCCCCATTCTTGACGTTGCTGACAAGGCATTCTCAACAAGCGATATGGGCGGCTGCTTCTGCATCACTGAAATCGACGGCGGCAGACTTATCTACAAGGCATACGTTGTTGACGATGAAACCCAGGAAATCACTCTTGTTGACACATACGGTATCATCAAGGAAGAAGGCGGCAAGGCTGAAGACAGTGACCTTGACGAATCAATGAAGGTAAGCGTTCTCAGCTACCTCAGAAATTTCATCACTGCCATCAAGGAAATGCTCAGCTCATATTTCCAGATGCTTTTCGACCTTATCGGACTTTAATAAAAACCAATAAAATTACCGCAGAGCACAGGCTCTGCGGTTTTTTATTTTTATCTGCCGAGTATCCGTATAATAATTTCCCGTTTCTGTCAATCAAAGAATATGGGATTGGTAAAGGAATAAATAAAGTCAGGCACCTGTTCACCCTTATCATGCATACCGAAAAGCTTTCCGGCACCCTTTGCATAAATCTGCCTTGCAGGACCGGGTAAGGTATACTGCACGTCAGCACGCACAAAGCCCGCTGAGGGCACGGCAACACACTGCGAGAAATTATTCTCAGTCTTCCCTGCCTTGTACTCGAAAATAACGTTTTCATTGTGATACACTCTTAAGGTGTGTCCCTTTTTCAGACTGTCAACGGCAATCTGCACGAATTCACCCTCAGCAAACTCCTTGCGGTCACCGGGCACGCAGTCACCTGAGGTAAGGAAAATGCGTGAAGACTTGGGAGAATTAGTCACGAAAACGTTACCTCTTTTTATAGCGGCAAGCACGTCCTCAAGAGAGCTTGATTCTGCATATACGTAGGTAGTGGGATTGCACAGAAGGTCGGTTACAACGTAGTCCTCGTGATAGTCGCTTCCGCCTACGGCAGGAATAAACTGTCCCTTCAGAAGCTTATCGGTCCACCACTTAAGGCAGTATATATTGTCCGTATGCATAGGTGAATTCCATACCTCCACGGAATCCATAGGGAAATTGTCACGGTCAATGGTCCAGGTAAGCTTGCGATCAAAGGGATGATTCACGCTTACGTGCGCGCCGGCCTGTCTTACCTTATCAATAAGCGTATAGTATGCCTCGGGAGTTTCGGGACGGGAGATTCTTTCAAAGGGAAGATTTTCGCCCCATACGTTTACGTGACCAAGACTGCCCGAAATTTCCATACCGGGAAAAATTGAAATGCCTCTGTAATTGAAGGCAGTCCTGCCGGGAGTGTTTACGTTGTGGTCAGTAATAAAGGCAAAATCAACACCCTTGTCAAAAAGCTTGTCATAAAGCTCTGCGGGAGTGAATTTTCCGTCGGAATTGCAGGTGTGAAGGTGGCAGTCACCCTTAAGCCAATGTCTTTTCTTAATCATAACAAACGCACTCACTTTCTGTCATATACTTGTCTTGCGCATTGAACAAAAGCCTCCATCGCCCTTGAGGGATATCGTTTTTTCTTGTAGCCCATAGCAAGCTTTCTTCGGGTGTTGTCACCTGAAAGCTTGTAGAAAACACACTTTGACTCACCGCGCTCAGCCTTAAGAAGATTGTCGGTAACAATGGTGATTCCGAGCCCTGCACGGGCCATATTGTAGGCAGTGAGAAGCTGGTCGGGATAAATCTTTACCTTGGGCACGAAGCCCGCATTTTCGCAAAGCTGCATTGTACGGGTGTACATATCGTTGCCTTTTTTCAGCACAAGAAACTCCTCGTTGGAAAACTCCTGCAAATCCACAGTGGGACAGGCACGGTCGAGATATTTCCTGTTCCTTACGTCCTCGTAGCTGAGCATCCTGTCACTGAAGCGCTCGTTGACGGGAAATGCGGCAGGGACGGCAAGCAGAAGAGTTTCATCGGCAAGAGGAAAGGATATGAAAAGCTCGGGGTCAAAGTCGTGAGCCACAAGTATATCCACCTTTTCCTCCAAAAGCTGATTTTTAAGGTCGTGGGAATGTGATTCCACCAGCTCAACGGTAATGCCGCTGTAGGTATTCATAAACTCAATTATAATATCGGGCAGAATAAAGGAGGAAATAAAGTTTTCGGCACTTACTATAACACTGCCGCTTTTCATTTCGGAAAGGTCATTGAGCTGATTGAGCATATTGTGCTGAAGGGCACGCATCTTTTCAATAGACTCAATGCAGACTCTTCCCGCCTGAGTCAGGGAAATGGGATTTGTGCTGCGGTCAAAAATCGTAATGCCAAGCTGCTTTTCAACCTTCTTTACCGAGGCTGACAGGGCAGGCTGAGAAACAAAAAGCTTCTTTGCCGCTCCCGAAAAGCTTTTTTCCAGATACACCTCGTATACGTAATCCATTCCGTCAAACATAACTTTCCACCCGTTTTTATCAGTTTAATAACAGTATATATTGAAAATATGAAAAAAACAAGATTTTTCCAGCCCGAATTGCACTTATTATGTAAAAAAATTTATACTTTTTCTATTATCCATAAATTTTATTTATAGTTACCATATATTATTTATATTTTACATATCATATTTTTTGTGGTAATATAAGCGGGACTAATAATTTAGTACTAAATTTAAGAAAGAGGTAACCCAAAATGAAGAAAATTATTGCAGTTCTTCTTGCACTCACCTTCTGTGTAGCTTGCTTTGCAGCATGCGGCAACGACGCAACTGAAGGTACAACAGCTGCAGGTGACGAAACAACAGCAGCTACCGTAGACGTAGTTTACGGCGACAAGACATTTGACACAATCAAGGTTGGTACAGGCGGCACAACAGGCACATACTATGCATTTGCAGGTGCTTCCACACAGGCTATCACAACAGGCACATACAAGTTTGAGGTTGTATCCACCGGTGGCTCACAGGCTAACATCGAAGGCATTGATGACGGCGACTATCACATGGCTACAGTTCAGAACGACGTTATGAACTATGCTTACAACGGAACAAACGGCTTCGCAGAGCCCATCAAGAGCTTCTCCGCTATTGCTTGCATTTATCCCGAGGTTTGCCAGCTTATTGCAACTGAAGCTTCAGGCATCAAGACTGTAGCTGACCTTAAGGGCAAGAATGTTGCTATCGGCGACGCAGGCTCAGGCGTATTCTACAACGCAACTCAGATTCTTGCAGCAGCAGGCATCAACTACGAAACAGACATCAAGGCAACATTTGCTTCCTTCGGTGACAGTGCAACTGCTCTCAAGGACGGCGCTATCGACGCTGCTTTCATCACAGCAGGTACTCCCACAACAGCTATCACAGAGCTTGCAACTGCTACAAACGTTGTTGCTGTTGACCTTGGCGAAGACGTTATCGCAAAGCTTATGAACGACTTCCCCTTCTACACAAAGTATGAAATGACAAGCGCTGACTACGGCTTCATCACAACACCCGTAAACACAGTTGCTATCATGGCTACTTACGTTGTAACAAACGAAATGAGCGAGGATCAGGCTTACGAAATCACAAAGAACCTTTGGGAGGTTGAGGATGTTGCTACCTGTCACGCAAAGGCTGCACAGATGGACATCAACACAACCGTAAACGGTATCGGTGACGTTCCCCTTCATCCCGGCGCTCTTAAGTACTACGTAGAAAAGGGCATCATCGCTGCTGAAGCAGACGAAACAACTGAGGCTGCTGCTGAAGAAACAACAGAGGCAGTTGCAGAAGAAACAACTGAAGCTGTAGCAGAGGAAACAACTGAAGCTGCTGCTGAGGAAACAACCGCTGCTTAAGTAACTGACAAATCGGTAATAGCTGTGCCGCAGTTTTTATAAATTGCGGCACTTTCATTTAGAATAAAAAGGAAAGGGGAAAAACAGTGAACGAAAACACCGCAAAACTCACACAGGAAGAAGAAGTTATCGATTCCGACAAGATAATGCAGGAATTCGACCGTGAAAGTAACACAAGAATCTTCACAGGCTGGAGAAAGCACGTTATCACAGGTCTTCTTTGCTCCTTCAGCGTTTATATGATTTCAATGGCGCTGCTTTTTCCGAATGCCACAAAGTACACAAAGCTTACAACCTTTATGGCATTCATTCTCTTTATAGGTTATCTTATTTTCCCTGCCTATAAAAAACAGACAAAGCGCATAAACTATGTTCCCGTATACGATATATTTTTAGGTCTTGCGGGTGCAGCATCCTTCCTGTATTACACAATAAACCAGGAAGAAATCGTAATGATGTCAAGACGAATCGGCACACTGCAGATAGTTATTGCCTTTATTGCAATAATACTGCTGGTTGAGCTTGTAAGGCGAGCCGTAGGTCTTCCCATCATCTTTGTTGCAGGTGCATTCATTTTGTATGCAGCAATTAAGGCATTCTCGGAAAATCCCGACAAGGCATTAAGAAACCTTGCATACAGCCTTTTCTATGATGTAGCAAACGGACTTTTCTCAACACCCGTTTATGTATGCACCACCTTCATAGTTCTCTTTATTATTCTCGGTGCTCTTCTTGAAAGAACAGGCATCGGCACGTTCTTCGTTGACCTTGCAAACTCCATCGCAGGCGGCTCTGTGGGCGGTCCTGCAAAGGTTGCGGTTATTTCAAGTGCACTTGAGGGTATGTATTCAGGCTCCTCCGTTGCAAACACAGTAGGCTCAGGTTCTATTACAATTCCTCTTATGAAGAAAACGGGATATCAGCCACACTTTGCGGCAGCGGTTGAGGCGGCGGCTTCAACAGGCGGACAGATAATGCCTCCCATTATGGGTGCTGCAGCCTTCCTTATGGCTGAAATCACAGGTGTTCCCTACTCAACTATTGCAGTTACTGCAATTCTTCCTGCGGCTCTTTATTTCACAGGAATCTTCCTTATGATTCACTTTGAGGCAAAGAAGCTGGGACTTAAGGGTCTGCCCAAGGATGCTATTCCCAATTTCTTCAAGCTTATTGCTAAAAACGGATATCTGCTTCTTCCCATCGTAGTTCTTGTTATCTGTATGAACTATTTCAGCGCAGGTGTTTCCGCTTGCTTTGCAATCTTAGCATCTCTTGTGGTAAGCCTTATTCCCAAGACTGTAATCGACGATATCTTCCACAGAAGAGCAAAGGCAGCAGACCTTGCAAAGTTTCTGCTTCCCGTGCTTCCCGTTGCAGTAACTCTCGGCTTATGGCTTCCCTTCGGCGCTCCTATGATGACCAAGGCAGTATTTGCCGGCATCGTAACCTGCTTCGCAGTATCCTTTATTGCAAAGAAGGACACAGCACTCAATCCCGGTATTGTTATTGAATCTCTTCACAACGGCGCAAAGAACACAATCGGTGTTGCAGTAGCCTGCGGTATGGCAGGTCTTATTGCAGGTGTTGTTACAATGACCGCCCTCGGTCAGCTTCTCCTCAACACCCTCGTGCCCATCGCACAGGACAGTATGTTCCTTGCTCTGTTCCTTACAATGCTTTGCTGTATCGTTCTCGGTATGGGCGTTCCCACTACTGCGAACTACGTTATTATGGCAACCATCACGGCTCCCATTCTTATCAAGATGGGCATCCCCGCACTTGCCGCTCATATGTTTGTTTTCTATTTCGGTATCGTAGCGGATATCACTCCTCCCGTAGCACTTGCAGCCTACGCAGGCTCTGCTATCGCGAAGTCAAATCCGCTGAAAACAGGCGTCACGGCAACGCGACTTGCAATTGCGGCATTCGTAATCCCCTATATGTTCGCCTATAACCCCAAAATGCTCTTCATTGACGCAGGCGTGTTCGATGTTGTATCAATCATCATCACCTCGTTTATAGGCATTTATGCGGTAGCCGCAGGTATGGAAGGACATATGTTTGTAAAGCTTCCCGTATGGCAGCGTCTTCTGACACTTGCAGGCGGTCTGATGCTTATTGTTCCCGAAACAATCACAGACATTGTAGGTATTGCACTTGTAGTTCTTATAATTGTAATACAGAAGCTTTCCGAAAAGAAGCACAAGGCGATAGCTCCCGCAGCACAATAAGAACAAAGGCCTCCGAGCTTTATCGGAGGCTTTTATTTTTACCACACGCAAGGCACAAAAAAAAGACAACTCAAGCGATGGGCACGCCCCATAAGGATGTTTTTTTGAGAGATACGGTGTAACCCCGTTTGGGGTTGCACCGTTTTCTTGTTTGTCAAGCTACAATGCGGTATTCTTGCGGATTCTTTCTCGCTTCTTCCATCATAGCAATTACCTCTTCCTCTGTCGGAATACAAATCATTCCTATAGCTGTAAAATAAATATCCACTTTTACAAAACAGTGACCGCTTGATTTGTCATTATTATGAACCTCAATACGTTCAATAAGTGAATTGACAAGTGTCGGTGTCAGCTCCTGTATATCCGTCATTTCTCTGAATGTGCGAAGAAGCAACCTTAAATCAACAGATTTCTGTTCAGCAGATTTCAATGTTTCATTACCTTCCGAAACTGTTACAGCAAGCTCTTTTTGCTCTCGCTCATATTTTGACATCAGCTTTCGGTATCTGTCATCATCTATCCTGCCAAGAGCATTGTCTTCGTAAACCTTTTCAATAAGGCGGTCTAACTCTTTGATGCGGATCTCACCGTCAGCAACTGTCTTCTTCAGCCTTTCATACTCTGCTTTTCTCATAGCATCATTCTGCTTTGCAATCATATACAAAAAGACCTTTTCATTGTAGCGAATAAATTCTGCTAAGTTTCGTATAGCTTCAAGTACAATTTTTTCAAGAACAATATTACGGATATAATGGATTTTGCATGTTCCGCCTCTGCCGTCCTTGTAGTTTGCACATCTGAAAAACTCCTGATTTTTATTCAGACTTTTAGCTGCACAGAAGTGTAATTTCGCACCGCAATCATAACAATAAACCAAACCTGAGAACAAACTTGTTCTTCCTGTTGCAGTAGGTCTGCGACGATTTTCACGGAGCTCCTGAACTCTTAACCACTTTTCTTCACTGATAATCGGTTCTTGCATATCAGGAATTATCTGATACTCTTCTTTCGGATTATGAATTACCTTATGAACCTTGTAACTGACAGTAGTTGATTTAAAGTTTACCGCACAGCCGGTGTACTGTCTGTTTTCGAGAATGTGAACAACAGTAGCTTGTTCCCATCTGTAAGGATTAGTAGGAACTTTTTGTGAGTGCTTTCTGCCTACGGTTTCATAATATGCTGAAGGAATCAATATTTTTTCCGCTTCCAATATACGAGCAATTTGCAGAGGACCATGTCCCGCAAGACACAAATCATATATTTTTCGTACAACCTCTGCCGCAGGTTCATCAATAAGCCATTTCTCTTTATCGGTTGAATCTTTTACATAACCAAAAGGCACGGTAGAAGATACTCGTTTGCCGTTGTTAGCTTTTGACTGCCATACAGCTCGGATTTTCTTCGAGGTTTGTGCGGCATACCATTCGTTAAAGATGTTATAGAACGGTAACATCTCCATACCGTCACCTGTGGAACTGTTTACATTTTCCTGAATTGAAATGAAGGTTACACCAAGTGACGGATATACAATTTGCGTTAATCTGCCGGCTTCGACCTGCTCACGACCAAAACGTGACAGGTCTTTTACTATGATTCTGCATATCTTGCCCTCTTCAACCATTTGTTGCATTTGGTTAAATCCGCTTCTGTCAAAGCTTGTACCTGAAATACCGTCATCAATGAAAAACATTGTATTTTTGTATCCGTGTTTTTTACAATAATCAAGCAAAATCTGTTTCTGATTGGATATACTGTTTGACTCATCTTCTCTGCCGTTCTTCTTTTTGGATTTATCATCCTTTATATCTTCAACAGAAAGACGGCAGTAAAGAGCCGTGATTAATTCATCATTTATTGCTTGTCTTGAAATATTTGTTGCCGTTGTCATTAAAATTTCTCCTTTCCGACAACCGGACATCGCAAGGATATTTACATTTTACAATGTCCGATTGTCTTTTTTCAAATGTGTGATATTACAATAAATTTTCAGCTAAAATCAGTTCTTTGAACTGTTCAAAGATGCACTGTCTGCCTTTAGGGTTAAAATGCGTAGAAACCTCATAGGTTGTTCCGCCTATTTTCATTTGAAAGGTTTCTTCACCGAATCGACGTGTTTTTCTACGGTCAACAACAGCTTCATCACTACGGGATGCCATAATATCAGAAAGGCTTGTAAGCTCATTTTCATCAATAGGCTCAGGCGGTACTACAAATATGCTTTTGTTGTCGGGAAATGCGTTTTTCATTTTTCTCACCTCGCATCTCTGTTACGCTGTCGCTGAAGATATTTGTGGTAATATTCCAAAGCCTTTAAGATATGCTCTTCTTTCTGTTGCTTAGTGTAATTTTTACCAAAGAACTTATTGATACGTTCTTCAGGTATTTTAATAGCTTCTGCCTGATTAGGCTTAGGTGATGTCATAATTGCTAACACCATATCAGCATTAAGCTGATTCTGTTCAGAGAGCTTACGCAATTTCTGTGCCTGTGCAAGTGAGGGAGTAACCTCATCACTCTCATAGGTTTCAAAAATCATCATCTGTTCTTCGGGAGTAAGATATGAGAGTTCAACCGCAGGTCGCATTGCAATTCTGCCTTCATCCACAAGGTTAAGAATAGGTTTTTCAAGGTTAGTCAGGCGGATATATCTTTTGATTTGTGTTGCACTGTCTTCACTATCCTGTGAGATTTTTTCTGCAGAGCTTAACTTTGGACCCACCGGGTCCGAAGTTAAATCAGTGCGTTTGCCCTGCTTTTTAAGGGCATCCAATTTCATCTTGTATGCAAAGGCTTTTTCAGAGGGCAGAATATGCTCTCGGTGCAGATTACTGTCAACGAGAATAATATCGGCTTCTTCCTTGCTGATTGAAAGCACTACCACCGGCACATCTGTCATTGCAAGCCTTGTTGCTGCAAGGTATCTTCTGTGTCCTGATACTATTTCAAACACATCCGCCTTATCATCTTTTCGCACCATAAGAGGCTGTATAATGCCGTTCTCACGGATGCTATCTTCCAACGGTTTCATATCCTCTTCACGGCACTTATACGGATTATTAAAATTCGGAACAATTTTTCCTACAGCCATATTTACGATTTCTGTTGTCTGAGGCTTTACTGCCTCTGTCTCGTTAGGTTCTTCTGTCTTTCCAAATAGTTCTTCAATAAATTTTTCTTCTTTATTCATTTAATTACCTCTCTTTTTTAATTTCTATCTTTTTGTTGGGTTTCTCTTTTTGGACAGTTTTCAGCACATCCGAGATAAATGCTTTTACTTTTTCGGGCATCAGCCTCAATGCCTCAAGATACGGTGCACAGATTTGTTCAAGCTCACTAAGCCTTTTGCTTAGTCTGTTTATATGGCTCTGCAATTCCCAATTCCTTTTTCGGAGTCGTTCATTTTCTCCTTCAAGGTCAAAAATCTTGCTCCTTGCTGCAACAGACTGCTTTGCCATATTGCTCAGATCATTGAAATCTTCACTTGAAATTGTGACTTTGCCTGTAATAGTTTTCTTACCCATACCGTCAATCTCGCTGAATGTTTTATGCACGGTCTGAATTTCATCATATCTGACTTCTTCCGTCTGCAACCGTTCTTTGATTTCTTCAAGACGTTTCTTATCCTGCTGAATCTCATATTGCAGACAAGACAGATGCTCAGCTGTATTGCCTTTTTCACCACGGATGAAATCGTTGAAACCGGCTCTTTGCATATGATTGAAGAAATCATCCTGCAGGATACTGTAAGACGGAATCAGCACAGGCTTACCTTTTTCATTGAATACAACATTGCCGTTTTCATCAACAGCCTGAGGTGACTTCCATTTTTTTGAGTGGCTTATCTGATTGACGGTTTCTTTGACCGTACCCACGAGTGACTTATCTTTGCAACGCTTTGTCCACAGTATTTGTTTCTCAACAACGGGCAGAGCAACAAGGTGCATATGATAGTGATACACAGGTTTTCCGTACTGTTCCGTGAGAGCTACATTCAGTTCATCAGCGTGCATAACAGCAGAGATGATATTCTGTTCACCGTAAAGATTAACTGCAAAACGATAGGCTTCTTCATAAAACTCTTTGGCATACTCATAACCGCCGTGTGTTTCAAAGTAGTCTGTGTTGACATCGAATATCATTTCATCAAATACTTTTGCATCAGCTTTCAGACCTCGCATACATACCTTCTTTTCGGCTATGAGCTTATTCAGTTGTTCGTTGTAGGTCAGTTCACCGCAACCTTTAAAATGAACATTCATATCACACCGAGTTGTATCAACATTCATATTGGCATAGCTTTCATTCTTCCTCTCGTTGTGCCTTTCGCATTTACCGATTGTGCTTTGGGCGTGAGTGACAACTCTTGCTACA
>JAZTWN010000007.1:0-76585 GCA_045635905.1 Acutalibacteraceae bacterium | reverse complement strand
ACACGAATGAGGTGAAGAAACAAGGAGTATTGCGAAGCGCTCCAAGCGAGCAAGGCGACTATGTTTCTGAGGGAGAATGAGTGTGCCGCTGCCGGGGGCGTCCTCGACATCCCGCAATCGGGATTAATGAATAAAGAATAAAGAATAATGAATAATTTCGGAAGACACTCCGTGTCTTGCTCCGCCCGCCTGCCTCTATACCGTTCACTAATGCCTAATGCCAAATGCCTGATGCCTTAATTCCCCCTTGCGAAAAATTTAATTTGCGTGTAAAATGTTTTATATATTACTGCATCACGGAGTGCGTTATGAAAAAACTTTCTAATCCCAAGCTTATGCTGATTGCTTCCATGGCAATTTTCGGAACAATCGGGCTTTTAAGACGAAGCATAAACGTGTCATCGGGTGAGCTGGCATTGTACCGTGCCGCGCTTGCTACCGTTTTTATCGGTCTGTTTCTGCTTATCACAAAAAATAAAATCCCCTTCGGTAAAATAAAAAAGCAGATGCCCGTGCTTCTTTTGTCGGGTGCGGCTATGGCATTCAACTGGATTCTCCTTTTTGAAGCGTATAACTACACAACGGTTTCCGTTGCGACCTTAAGCTACTATTTCGCCCCCGTTCTTGTCACCGTTTTGTGTCCCGTGCTTTTCAGAGAGAAAATGACGCTGAAAAGCGCTATCTGCTTTGTGATGTCCACCCTTGGCATCGTGCTTATAACGGGCATCGGCTCACTTGATACGGGTACAAGCCATTTCAAGGGCATACTTTTCGGGCTTGGCGCTGCAAGCCTTTACGCCACCGTTATTATTCTTAATAAATTCACAAGGGGCGTTGACGGAATACACCGCACCTTCATTCAGTTTGTTGCGGCTGTAATCGTCCTTGTGCCCTACGTGCTCTTAACCGACGGCATCAATATTATGAGCCTCGACACAAAGGGAATTGCCCTTCTTCTCGTTGTGGGTCTTGTTCATACAGGTATTACCTACTGTATGTATTTCAGCTCACTTAAGGACCTTACAGGCAGTCAGGCGGCAATTTTAAGCTACATCGACCCCCTTGTGGCGGTAATCTGCTCCGTCGCAATTCTGGGCGAGGAAATGACCCTCACCCAGCTTATCGGCGGCGTGCTTATCCTCGGCTTTACATTGTGGAATGAAATAACACCCCGTAAGGAGAAGACAAAATGAACGAAATTACAAGAAGCCTTAAAAGCAGAAAATCCGTGCGTGTTTTCCGCGAAACGGAGATTGACGAAGCCATAAAGGACGAAATTCTTCTTTGTGCCGTAAATGCCCCCACGGCAGGCAATCAGCAGCTGTATACCATCCTCGATATCCGTGACGCACAGCTTCTTCAGAGGCTTTCCGTCACCTGCGACAATCAGCCCTTTATTGCGGACTCGAAATTTACTCTCATTTTCTGTGCAGATTTCAGAAAATGGTACGATGCGTTTATATTTGCAGGCTGTGAGCCGCGCACTCCCCGTGAGGGTGATCTTATGCTGGCGGTGAATGACGCTCTTATTGCCGCGCAGAATGCAGTATGTGCCGCTGAAAGCTTCGGCATCGGCTCCTGCTACATCGGTGACATTATGGAAAACTGCGAAATCCACCGTGAAATGCTTCACCTGCCCGACTACGTTTTCCCTGCCGCTATGCTTGTTTTCGGCTATCCCGAGGATAGTCAGATAAGACGCATAAAGCCCGAAAGGGCCGAAATGAAGCACGTTGTACACCGCGACACCTACCGTGAAATGGGCGCCGGGGAGCTTCAGGAGCTTTTTTCGGCAAAGGCAAAGGAAAAATCCTACGAGGACTGGATGAAGGCCTTCTGCAACAGAAAATACAACAGTGACTTTGCAAGGGAAATGAGCCGCAGCGTTGCGACGTATATTGAGCAGTGGAAGGATTAAGGGATTAGGCTTCAGGATGTTATACCGTGTCGTCACAGCTACGGATTACGGAAAATAAACCGCAAAAAATCCCCTTTTTTCCCTATTTGTTGACCTGATTTTTGTTTTTTGCTATAGACATTATTTTTTTTAGTGATATAATAATTATTATGTTTGTTAATTTATTCAGAGGTGGATGTTTTGGCAAGAGCAGGTTTTGATAACGACAAATATCTCCGTATGCAGTCGGAGTGCATAAAGGAGCGTATCGCACAGTTCGGCGGTAAGCTTTATCTTGAATTCGGCGGTAAGCTTTTCGACGATTTCCACGCCTCACGCGTGCTTCCCGGCTTCCAGCCCGACAGTAAGATAAGAATGCTCTACGAGCTTCGCGAGCAGGCAGAAATGGTTATTGTAATCTCTGCCGACGCAATCGAAAAAAATAAAAGAAGAGGAGATCTCGGCATCACCTACGATTCCGACTGTCTTCGTCTTATAGATGCCTTCAGAGAAATCGGAATCTTTGTAGGCAGCGTCTGCATCACTCAGTTTGCCGAGCAGCCTGCAGCCATAAGCTTCCAGAAGCGTCTTGAAAGCCTTGGTATGAAGGTGTACCGTCACTACCTCATTCCCGATTATCCTGCAAACGTGCCCCTTATAGTAAGCGATGACGGCTTCGGCAGAAACGATTTCATCGAAACTCAGCGCTCACTTGTCGTTATTACCGCACCCGGTCCCGGCTCAGGTAAAATGGCAGTCTGCCTTTCTCAGCTCTATCACGAGCAGAAGCGCGGTATGAGTGCAGGCTATGCAAAATTCGAAACCTTCCCCATCTGGAATCTTCCCCTCAAGCACGCAGTAAACGTAGCCTACGAGGCAGCCACCGCAGACCTTAACGACGTAAATATGATTGACCCCTTCCACCTTGAGGCATACGGTGAAAAGGCTGTAAACTATAACCGCGACGTTGAAATCTTCCCCGTGCTCAATGCAATCCTCACAAAGATTTCAGGCGAATGTATCTATAAATCTCCCACCGATATGGGTGTTAATATGGTCGGCAACTGCATTTTTGATGACGAAGCCGTATGCGACGCATCAAAGCAGGAGGTTATCCGCCGCTATTTCGAGGCAGCCTGCCTTGCTCGTCAGGGCATCGGTGACCCTCAGGTTGTTCACAGAATTGAAATGCTGATGAATCAGCTGGGCATTTCCACCAAGGACAGAAAGGCAGTTGATGCCGCTCTTGATAAGGCAGAGCAGACAGGTAACCCTGCGGCTGCTATGGAGCTTCCCGATGGCGAAATTATAACGGGTAAAACATCAACCCTCCTCGGTGCTTCCTCGGCTATGATTCTTAATGTAATCAAGCGCCTTGCCGATATTCCCGATGACGTGCTTCTGCTTTCTCCCTCAATTATTGAGCCTATCCAGAAGTTGAAGACCGATTCAATGGGCAGCGTCAATCCCCGTCTTCACGTGGACGAGGTGCTTATCGCACTTTCAATCTGCGCCGCCACAAATCCCGTGGCAAAGAAGGCTCTCGAGCAGCTTCCCGCCCTTCGCGGACTTGAGGCACATTCCTCTGTAATGCTCGCATCCGTTGACGTGCAGACCTTCAAGAAGCTGGGTGTCAGAATGACCTGTGAGCCGCGCAGTCAGACCAAGAAGCTCTACCATAAATGATATTGTAAACGGGGAGCAAAAGCTATCTCTTTGACGCACAAAAAAATAAAAATAAACCTGCCACGATTTTTTTCTGTGGCAGGATTTTTTATGTGTTCAGACACGCAGGAAATTTTGCTTGGTGCTTGTCTTTCGGCTCTTCGGAGTACCTATGTACACCTTGCCGGAGCCGAAAAGAACAAGGAAGTCACTTTTTCCCGTTTACCGTGCCCCCGAGGGAGTGTGGTGCAGGAAAATATGTGCAAAAAAATCGGGTATCAACCTATGTGGCTGATACCCTTAATTTAATGCCTGTTGTCTGATGCCTTAATAACACGAACAGCCGTTCGGGTTATTGTATGCTCTGCCGTGCTTTCTGCCCCAGTCGGCAACGGCTTTTTTTGCCGCCATAACTGCCATTGCACCGAGGTAAAGCTTACTGCGGGGGATTTCATTTTTTGTGTTGTAAAAAACAACGTTATTTGTCACCTGCATAATGTCCTCGGCAGTGTGGTACTTAATCATTCTGCAGATTGCTTCACCGCAGTCGATAAGTGTTTCATCGGGTGAGCAGGTAAACTGAGCGTCCGTTACCTCCCCGTCCTCAAATACCACCGTCACCTCAATAAATTCCTCGGTATCCTTTGGGGATACTCTGCCGATACCGATATTTTCCATATTACACGTTGAATCTGAAGAGAACGATGTCACCGTCCTGCATCACATATTCCTTTCCTTCACTTCTTACAAGACCCTTTTCCTTTGCGGCAGCCATTGAGCCGTGTGCCATAAGGTCATCGAAGGAGATAACCTCTGCGCGGATGAAGCCTCTTTCAAAGTCGGAGTGAATCTTACCTGCAGCCTGAGGTGCCTTTGTGCCCTTTGTGATAGTCCAGGCTCTTACCTCGGGCTTACCTGCAGTAAGGTATGACATAAGACCTAAAAGGTCGTAGCTCTTCTGAATAAGTCTGTCAAGACCGCCCTTTTCAACGCCGATTTCGGAAAGGAACATTTCCTTTTCCTCGCCCTCAAGCTCAGCAATCTGTGCCTCAAGCTCTGCGCAGATGGGAAGCACCTCGCTACCCTCGGCTGCGGCAATTTCCTTAACCTTATTGAAATACTTGTTTGCGTTAATGTCGCCTGAGAAATCCTCTTCACTCATATTGCAGGCGTAAATTACGGGCTTTGAGGATAAAAGAGCAACGGATGCCATTAATTCTCTTTGGTCATCAGTCATTTCAACCGCACGTGCGTTTACTGCGTTGTCGAGCTGCTCCTTTAAGTAATTGAAAAACTGAACGTCAGAAGCCAGTGACTTGTCGCCCTTCATAGCCTTTGTATCACGGTCAATTCTTCTCTGAAGAATTTCTGTGTCGGATAAAATAAGCTCAAGGTTGATGGTTTCAATATCTCTTACAGGGTCAATCTCGCCGTCAACGTGCATAATGTCATCGTTTTCAAAGCATCGTACAACGTGGATGATTGCATCAACCTCACGGATGTGTGAAAGGAACTTGTTGCCAAGGCCCTCGCCCTTTGATGCACCCTTTACAAGACCTGCAATATCAACAAATTCAATTGTCGCAGGTGTAATCTTATCGGGGTCATACATCTCGGCTAATTTATCAATTCTGTAGTCGGGAACGGATACAACACCTACGTTGGGCTCAATTGTGCAGAATGCGTAGTTTGCTGCCTGTGCACCTGCATTTGTAAGGGCATTGAAAAGTGTGCTCTTACCAACGTTAGGTAATCCTACTATACCAAGCTTCATACTGTGTTTACCTCTTTACATTAAAATACATCTTATAATAGCACAATATTAATTTTAATGCAAGGGTTATTCGGGAATAGGGGTGAATGAGTGTGCCGCCTCCTGTGTAAGGTGAAGATGCGCGAATGAGGTGAAGAAGCAAGGCGTATTGCAACAGAAATCAGGTGTTTTTACGCAAAAAAATGCAAAATTCAAAAAACAGGACACAATTTGTTCACAATTGAGAGGTATTTCAGAGGTAAAAACCTGAAATATCCGACAAAAACAGGCACAACGTCAGGTGCAAAGGGTGGCAAATCCGTTCAATGTTTGCAACATTTTGTTATAAGTGTAAACATTGTAAAACATACCTTAAAATGCTTGAAAATTAATTTCTCATTTGATATTATAATAACGTAAAAATATTCTTCGGAGTATTTTATAATTTAACAATGAAAGCGAGGTCAGAATAATGGAAAAGTTTGGTGCAATCGCTGAATACCTTGGCGCATGGCTCAAGGAGCTCATCCACACATTTATGGAAGCTATGGATTGGCTTGAAATCAACTTCGGTGGCGAAGCTGAATAAGTTTTATTAAACTTAAAAATTTTTACTATCTTAAAAATGGAAAGAGGTGCAACATAATGGATTTCGCACAGATCACAAAGATTATCGACGATATCGTTGCTTTCATCAAGTCAGCAGTAGCTAACTTAACAAAGTTCATCAACGGTTTCAAGAGCGGTCTTGCTTTCGAAACACCCGATGCTGAATAATTTCGGTTTTTAACTTTTTTAATTTTTATCCCACAGTGAAGTGAGGTGCAACACAATGTTAGAAAACGGCTTCTTTGAATGGTTCCAGTACTGGGCAGACCAGCTCATCACTCTCGTAGAGTCCATGAAGGCTTGGTACGAACACTTCTTCGCAACAGAAGAATAATTAATTTTTAACTTTTATTACTAACTTTTTGAAAAGAGGTGCACACAATGGATATCAGAGAACTTCTCAACTCAATCATCGAATTCATCAAGGCAGTAGTTGCTGGTGTAGAAGATGCTCTTAAGGGTGTAGTTAAGGTAAACGGCTACGAAGATCCCAAGAACTATCCCGACAACTTCCCCAAGGCTGAATAATCTTAGTTTATAATTTTTTATAAAATTATGCATAATTAAAAAAGGGTTTCCGCAAGGAGACCCCTTTTTTTGCCCGAAAATCCGTATTGCCTGCAGTGCCGTACGTATGGTAATATAAAAGAAAAAGCTTAAAGGACAAATGACTGTGAACAATTTCCCCGACCTTTATTCGAGCACAGCCCCTGTAATTGATATCTGGACCCGACTTAAAGCCGACTCCCGCCCCATAGTGCTTTACGGCACGGGCAACGGAGCCGACCGTGTAATAGATATTCTGGAGCGTGAAAATATAAAAATCAGCGGTATTTTTTCAAGTGCCGCCTTTGTCCGCGACCGCTTTTTCAGAGGCTACCGCGTGGAAAGCTTTGAGGCTCTTCGTGGGCGCTACCCCGATATGCTTGTGCTTATGTGCTTCGGCTCTGCAAGGGAAGAGGTGCTTGCAAACGTAAGGGAAATCGGGAAGACCAACGAAATATCAGCCCCCGACGTGCCCGTATACGGAGAAAACGTTTTTACCTCCGATTTCTTCATTTCTCACAGGGAGGAGCTTCTTGAGGTGCGCAGTCACCTTTGTGATGAAAAAAGCCTTGAAACCCTCGACCGTCTTGTGCATTTCAAGCTTACGGGTGAAATTGCCGATCTTTTCGCCTGCGAATACAAAAACGACGGCATAGCCGATATAAGGGACGGCTGCACCTTCCTTGACCTTGGTGCATATAACGGCGACACCGCTACCGCCTTTTATGAAAAGCACCGTCCTGCAAAAATTATTGCCGTAGAGCCCGACCGCCGCAATTTCAGAAAGCTCAGGGAAAACACCGCCCATATAAATAATATAACCTTTTATAATGCGCTGGTGTCTGACCGCGACGGCACGGTATATCTTGACAGTAACAAGGGCAGGGGAGCACACGAAAGCGGTGAGGGAAGGCTTGAAGCCGAGGCAGTCACCATCGACACCGTAATAAAAAAAGAACAGCCGCCCGAAAACGGACAGCTTGTAATAAAATTTGACGTTGAGGGTAATGAATTGAAGGCTCTTGAGGGCGCAAGGGAAGCTATAAGAAAATATAAGCCCGTGATGTTCATTTCCTGCTACCACCGCAGTGAGGACTATTTCACGCTGCCCCTTAAGGTGCTTGAGCTGTGCCCCGAATATAAAGTCTTTATGCGTCACTACAAGGGCATTCCCGCATGGGAAACGGAGTTTATCTTTTTTGTATAGCTGACGGCGTGGGGCGATGTGCTCCGGTGACGGAGGCTAATGTAATTAAGAATCAGGAATTCAGACTTTCACTATTGTCTGATGCCCGATCCCTTAAAATATCTTCGCTTTTCCGTCAACGAATTTCAATGAAAATTCACCGAAGGACTTTTCGTAGGTCACTGCCTTGAAGGATACACCGCTTGCAAGACTGCTTGCGTCTGCGGCATCCTTAACGTACAGGCTGAGGGTGAAGGGGTCCTTTGTGTCCTTTGTGCAGGAAACAGGCTCATCAATTGCAATAAGAACGTCGCTTGCACCGCCGGGCACAAGCTCGGAGGAAAGGGCAAATTCCTCAATATAAAAGCTGTAGGGAGAAAAGGTCCCTGCCTCTGCTACAAGTGAAAATTCAATTTTCTGCCATCCCTCGGCTTCGTCCTGAGGGATATTTTCATCTCCCTGAAAATCAGCCGTAACGGCAACGCTGTCAAAAACGAAAACGGGTGCCTTGAATGCCTGATATATGAAAATTACGGGAAGGGAAAAAATAAGCAGGAATATAGCCGCGTAGGCTACTGCGCTTAATGCCTTCAACGAGGTGATTGCAGTCTTTTCCAAAATAAACAACCTTTCACAAGCTTTGTTACACAACTGATTTTAGCATAAACATTCTGCAAGGTCAAGTTTTCAAAAAAGCATTGAAAAGTAAAATATTTTAACATATAATATTTACATATACCTTTTTAATGGAGAACCCGATGAAAAGAATTCTTTCAGGCTTATTGATAATATTATTGCTGGGTGCGTCACTGGTGTCCTGCAACCGCACAGAGGATACCGTACACCCTATAACGGTAAACGGCACGCCCATAGATTCCGAAATTTTTAGCTTCTTCCTTGATTCGGTCTGGGACAAGCCCGAGGCACTGGGCACCCGCGACGGCAGAATCACACAGGCTACCTATATGTGCATACGCTACGTGGCAGTCAATTCCACCTTCCTTGCCTACGGACTTTCACTCACCGACGATGAAAAGGTAACGGTATCCGATACTGCAAACGTGCTCTGGAATATGTTCGGAAAATACTATGAGGGTATCGGTGTTTCAAAGCAGACCTTTATGAAAATCAAGACCTACGAGGCATATACAGAAAAGCTCCGCACCGCCTTTTTCGACAAGGGCGGCACAGACGAAATCTCCGACTCAGTGCTCAGGGGAGTGCTTCAGGAAAGCTTCGTAGCCTTCCGCTACGTGCGCACACCCCTTAAGAATATCGACGTTTACGGAAACGAGCGTGAGCTGAGCGCCGAGGAAATAAATCTTCTCAATTCCGTTTATAATACCGCCGCAGGGCAGGTGACTGCCTCCTACGGCATCGACAATGCCTATAATACCGTGTCGGCAGCCTTCCCTTTGTCGGAAAGAAGCTACGAAACACAGGTTATAGATAACGAGGACAATGAATTTCCGAGAATTTTTTATGATACCGTAAGGGCACAGACCGACGGTACGGTTAAAATCTTCCAGTACGGTGAGTACGTTTACCTTGTGTATAAGGTGAATATCCTGAATGAGGCTATAATTTTCTCCGAGCTTCGTGACGAATGCCTTAAAATAGTAAGCGAGGAGCCTCTGCAGTCTAAAATAAACGTTATGTGTAACGCATATCAGTCCGTGCGCGATACCGCAGCGGTAAAGGATATTTTTGAAAGGGTGGCAAGAGGCAGATGAGCATTAACGTAAATAACCCCGTAACCGAGGCAATCCTCAGAAGAAGAACAATCCGCGGATACAAGGATACCCCTCTTTCTGACGAGGTGCTTCAGAAGCTTCTCGAGTGCGCTATGTGGGCGCCCAGCGGAAGAAATTCCCAGCCCTTTCACGTAAGGGTAATTGCAGATAAAAGGGCTCTTGATGCCCTCGACCGTGATTTCTGGAGCAAGGTGGGACGAGGCACGCCTGCTTATACGAAATGTGACGTGAATCCCGTATATCAGGGCGCACCTGCTCTTTTTCTTATCTACTGCCCCACTGAGGACGCGATGAACAGCGGTATTGCAGTTGAGAATATTGCAATTGCCGCCGAGGGTATGGGACTGGGATCTTGTATCATCGCAAGCGTCGGCGCTCTTCTTAAGGCTGAAGAGGGAAACAAATGGAAGAGAATCGTGGATATCCCCGAGGATTTTGTTTTCAATATAGCAATAGCAGTAGGTGAAAAGGACGAGTCACCTGCACCCAAGGAAAGAAGACCCGAAAATTTCAAAATCGTAAAGGAGTTTGACTATGAAACCCTTTAAGTTCTGGCTTATTACCGATACGCACTATTTCGCACCCTCTCTGGGCTGCCGCGGAGAAAAATATGAGGAATTTATGCAGTTTGAGCAGAAATGCTTTGCCGAAACCTCAGAAATTAACAAGGCGGCAATTGATTTTCTCTGTGAATCTGACGAGGCAGATACCGTGCTTATTGCAGGCGATCTCAGCTTCAACGGCGAAAAAAGAAGCCATCTTGAGTTTATAGAGCTGCTTAAAAAGCTGAAGGCGGCAGGTAAAAGAGTATGCGTAATTACTGCAGGTCACGACTGCAACGAGCATCCCTTTGCCTTTGACGAAACGGGAAGACTTGCTCCCGAGGGCACAAGAAGGGACGAGCTTTTTGACCTTTATTATGAATTCGGCTTTTCCGAGGCTTCCTCGGTTGACCGTGAGGGTCTTTCCTACGTGGCTCAGCTTGCCGACGGCGTAAGACTTCTTGCACTCAATAATGACGGTGACGCGGAAAACCGCCATACATACACTCCCTCACAGGTGAAGTGGATTGAAGAGGAAATGAGAAAGGGCAGGGAAGCAGGCGACGTAATGCTTGCTATGAATCACTACCCCCTTCTGCCTGCCTGTCCTGTTTTCGCACTTGTCGGTGATGCGGTTATGCCCCGTTGGGATGAAATGACAACTATGCTTGCCGACGGCGGTGTGCACCTTGCCTTTACAGGTCATATGCACAATCAGAGCATAAAGTGCAAGACCACCGAAAAGGGCAACAAATTCTGGGACGTATGCACAAGCGCACTTATCGGTTGTCCTGCCGTTATGCGTCTTGTTGAAATCAAGGACGAAAACACGGTAGATATCAAATCCGTACCCGTGCCCGAGTTCAACTGGGATATGGGCGGTCTTACAAAGGACGAATATTTCAGACGTCAGTTCGATATGATGATTAATACGTATCTCGACTGCATGAAGAATGACCCTGCAAGGCTTATCGGCAAATTCGGCGCAAAATCAAACGATACGCTGAATAAGCTTTTACCCGGTGTGGGCAGATGGATTGACAACGCCACCGTAGGTAAGGTCTGCAGAATGCTTCTTGTAAAATGCGACAAGAGCGTTAAGGAGCGTCCCCTCAAGGGCTTCCTTATGGAAATCGTAAGGAACATCTTTGTCGGTAACGCACCCTGGGTTGAGGGTACACCCGAATATAAGGTTGTTATGGGAATCCTCTCTCGCTTTGCTCCAGTGCTTTTTATCGTAAAGAAAAAGGTACGTGTGGGCGGCAAGCCCCTCGACGTGAAGGAGCTTGTAAGAAGCTCCATCGGTCACTACGGCGTGGATGAGTATAACGCGACCCTGACGCTCCGATAATAACAGGCATCAGGCATCAGATAATAGATAAAGGGCTCTCTTTTTTTTGAAAGGGGAGCCTTTTTTTGAATTCTTGATTCCTGATTGCCAATGTCCTTCCATTACCGGATTAAGCTTCAGTTAAGAGTTTTGTCACCCTTTTGTAACTATTCATCATCAAATTAAATAAATTACTTTAATTGCATCGATTAATTTGGTTAATATTTCATAATCTTTGTGACAATTATTACAAAACACTTGCTTTTTTTTACATCTGGTGGTATATTACTGCTTGCGTTCAGACAGAACGCACAAAAAACGTATATTAAATTTGGAGGAATTAACTATGAAAAAGTTATTCGCTGTTCTTTTAACTCTCGCTCTTGTTGCTTGCGTATTCGCTGCTTGCGGCACAACAACAACAGAAGAAACAACTGCTGCTGACGAAACAACTGTAGCTGCAGAGGAAACAACTGTTGAAGGCGAAACAGCTGAAGAAACAACTGTTGAAGGCGAAACAGCTGAAGAAACAACAGAAGCTGCTGCTGAAGAAACAACAGAAGCTGCTGCTGAGGAAACAACTGAAGCTGCTGAAGAAACAACTGTTGAAGAAACAACAGCTGCTTAAGTTAAAAACTTACGAAACAGACGCACGGATTAATTTCCGTGCTTTTGTTTTTTAAACGCCATATATAATGTAATAATTATTACAATGCTTATATTACACGTATTAATGAATGCTATCAAAAACTGAAATTATGCATAAAATATGAATATATGCAGAATATTATGCATAAATATTATGATAAATCGGGTCAAAGTGCATAAATGGTGCATAAATATTCGCAAAATCAAGGTAAAAGTATACAAAGTTCAGATATTTATGCAAAAAGGCTTGCATTTTTATGAATATGGTGGTATATTCTTAGCACGCAATATCGTTACACAGAATTGGAGGAAAATAAAATGAAAAAGATAATTGCAGTACTTTTAACACTCGTTCTCGTTGTAGGCGCATTTGCTGCTTGCGGCGGTAACACCACAGAAGAAACAACTCAGGCAGGCGACAACGCAACAACAGACCTTCTCAAGGTTGTTGATATCGCTCTCACAAGTGAAGAATACGGCTTTGCAGTAGCAAAGGGCAACACAGAGCTCCTTACAAAGCTTAACGCTTTCCTTGACAAGATTATGAATGACGGCACATACGAAGCTATCATGAACAAGTATTTCGGTGACGGCACTCCCGAAGGCGTTCTTATTTCTGACGCTACAGTAGGTGCAAAGGAAAATCAGCTTGTAATCGTTACAAACGCTGCATTCCCTCCCTTCGAGTACGTTGAGGGTGAATACTACTACGGTATCGAAATCGAAATCATGGCTATGTTTGCTAAGGAACTCGGCATGAACCTTGCAGTAAACGATATGGAATTTGACTCCGTATGCACAGCAGCTGCAGCAGGCGACAACAACGTTATCGCAGCATCCGGTCTTACAATCACTGAGCTGCGTAAGGAAATCCTTGACTTCTCAACTCCCTACTACAATGCTTCTCAGAAGATTATTGCAGCAGCAGATGACACAGCATTCGACGCTTGCACAACAGTTGAAGAATGTGAAGCAGTTCTCAAGGCTCTTCCCGAAGGCACAAAGATCGGCTACCAGACAGGCACAACAGGTGCATACTACATCGACGGTGATGCAGACTGGGGCTTCGAGGGCTTCGCTAACCTTGAAGGTGTAGGCTACACATCAGGTGCATTCGCAGTTCAGGATATTATCAACGGCAACGTTAAGTACGTTGTTATCGACGAAGCTCCCGCAAAGAGCCTTGTTGCAGGTGTTAACGGCTGATAAAGCTTAACCGTTTTCAACCCCGCCTTTTACGACGGGGTTGAGTCTTTTACTAAAGAAAGAAAGGCTACTTATTATGCTTAATAATTTTTCCGTAAAATGGGATAAATTCCTTGTCACCTTCATCGACAAGGGCGGTTATAAGCAGGTGCTTGACGGTCTTGGTAATACCGTAGAGGTTGCTGTTTTAGGTCTTCTTATCGGTATGCTCATCGGTACTGTCATCGCCATTGTAAACGTAATGCCCAAATATCCCGTTCTTCCTTATAAGCTGCAGAACGTATATGACCGCTTCCTTGAAAAATTCCCCAAGAGCGTCGGTCTTCGCATAGTAACCCTTTACTACGTTTTCTATGCAATTATGTGGGTGCTTCAGAGAATCCCCATTATTCTCAATAAAATCTGCACTCTTTACGTAGCACTCTTCAGAGGCACACCTGTTATGGTTCAGCTTCTTATCGGCTATTTCGTGCTTTTCCCCACAATGGGTATAAAGATTACCGCTCTTCAGGCAAGTATTATAATATTCGGTCTGAACTCAGGCGCATACGTTTCCGAGATTATGCGTGGCGGTATCAATTCCGTTGACCCCGGTCAGCTTGAGGCTGCAAGGGCTGTGGGCTTTTCATACTCTGCAAGTATGCTGAAAATCGTTGTTCCCCAGGCTGTGAAGAATATTCTTCCCACACTCGGCAACGAATTTATTGCACTTATAAAGGAAACCTCAATTATCGGTTATGCCGGTGCTCTTGACCTTGTTTATGCCTTCAAGCAGATTGGTACAAGCACCTACGAATACACCGTGCCCTATATCGTGCTTTCGGTTATTTACATAGTGCTTGTTGTATTCATTACAATTCTTCTCAAAATTATGGAAAGGTGGTTGGCTAAGAGTGATAGACGTCGTTAATCTTCATAAAAGCTTCGGAAAAAACGAAGTATTAAAGGGCATTACCACCACCATTACCGAGGGTGAAAAGGTCGTTATTCTCGGTGCCTCAGGCAGCGGTAAGAGTACCTTCCTTCGTTGCCTCAACTGTATGGAGGACCCCACAGGCGGCTCAATCATCTTCGAGGGTGAGGATATTGCCAATATCCACGTTGACATAAACCGCCACCGTGAAAAAATCGGTATGGTGTTCCAGCAGTTCAACCTTTTCAATAATAAAAACGTGCTCGATAACGTTATGCTCGCTCCCTTCAGCCTCGGCAAGAAGAAGCTCAAGGCTCTCAGGAAGGACCCCTCCTACACAGGTCCTAAAACTGCCAAGGAATTAAAGGCTGCCTGCTACGAAAACGCTATGAAGCTTCTTCGCCGCGTAGGTCTTGAGGAAAAGGCAGAGGCTTATCCCTCAACCCTTTCGGGCGGTCAGAAGCAGCGTGTTGCAATTGCCCGTGCACTTGCTATGAACCCCAGAGTGATTCTTTTCGACGAGCCCACCTCCGCCCTTGACCCCGAAATGGTAGGCGAGGTTCTGGAGCTTATGAAGGAGCTTGCTGAGGAAGGCATGACAATGGTAATCGTTACCCACGAAATCGGCTTTGCACGTGAGGTCGGCACAAGAGTAATCTTTATTGACGATGGTAAGATTGCCGAGGAGGGTACACCCGAGGAATTTTTCGGAAATCCCAAGTGCCCTGCTCTTCAGGACTTCCTTTCAAAGGTACTTTAATTCTTATGCGGAAAATCAATTGCGGTTTTCCGCTTTTTGTTAATAAAATATAAACTTAATTGTGTCATAATTGTGTTATTTGTGTAAAAATTGCAAATAAATCTATTGTATGGTGCAAAATTCTCTTGTATTGTATAATTTGTTGTGATAATATAATAGTGACTAAATATTTATTTTGAAAGTGAGGTGCCACTAATGGGTCCTATCTTCAGCTTCACAGAAAATGACGTTCTCCGCTTCTTTGACGCAATGCTTACAGCTATCAAGAATTTCTTCGCATGGCTTGGTATTCTCGTTATGCCCGAGGAAGGCGAAATCACTGAATAATTTTATTTCAGCTTTTAAATAATTTATAAAAGAGGTGCAACACAATGGTTATAGATTTCAAAATGTCCAAGACCACCTGGAATGAGCTTTTCAAGAAGCTCCTTGATGCTATCGTTGAATTCTTCGCAAGATTCGACATCAAGATTTTTGCTGACGAAGAAACAACTGCTGAAGCATAATTGCAGTAATTTTTCGTTTTACACTAAGAAAGGAGCATAGCAAAATGGAAGATTTAATCAATGCTTTCGTTGGTTTCTTTGTAGACTTTTTCTCCGCTCTTGCTGAATTCCTTGGCGGTAACACAACTGTCAGCGGTATGGGCACACTTCTCGGCGGTATCCTTGACCTTACAAAATAAGTGTACCGTTTTTCCGTAATCAATTTACAAGAGGTGAATGAAAATGATGTCAAGCTTTGATTTTACTGCTCTTCTTAAGTTCCTCGGTGCTCTTTTTGAGGCATTTGCAAGCCTTTTTGCAAAGCTCGGCTTTGAGGTTGAACTCGGCGGAACTACCGAAGAGGAATAATTTCTTAATTTTTTATTCAAGGGGTGAAATATATGTCAGGCTTTGATTTCAGCTTTTTAGGTGATTTAATTAAATCCTTCATCGAAACTATTATGGGTGTTATGAAGAAGCTCGGTCTTGCTTAAGGTTTCACTCTGAAAAAAGAATATACGCATAAGCTTTTATGCTGAGAAAAACCGACAGTTTAAAACTGTCGGTTTTCTTTTTGCGCCGGCTCTGACATTTGTTGTACGGGCGACGCCTGTTTTTTTATACGGGTAAGCTTTTCGTACCATTCGCGCTCCTCGCGCTCCTCCCTTTCGGCTATAAGGCGGTACTTTTCAAAAAGATTCATAGCCATAGGACAGCTGCCGCCTTCTACGTGCTGACAATTATCTGATATGTACTGAAGCGCGGTGCTCCTGTCGGCAAATTTCGTTGTCATACAGGTGTTGTCCACAAAGCCCTCGCAGCACAAAAGATTTTTGTCAACGCTCAGGAAAAAGGGGCATCGGATGATTGAGTCAATTGTAAAACGCATACTACCTCCTGCTTGTACCTTTTATGGTACATTCTGTGTGCTATAATTTTTTTGTCGACAAAATTCTGTTTTTTATGAAAAAATATTTGACAAGTACAGAAAAATGTATTATACTTATGTTATACAAGGCATAAAATACAGAACTCTGTAATATACTCATATAATAGTACAGAACTCTGTATTTGTCAAGCGGTATTTTAAATTTTTTACGGTGAAAGTGTGAAGGAAAATGGAAACCTATGAAATAATAAAGCAGCTTTGCGATGAAAACGGAATAAGGCTTTCGGTGCTGGCTTCAGGCATCGGGGTGCGAAACTCTGTGTTTACCGAGCTTAAAATGGGAAGAACGAAAAAGCTTTCCGTTTCGACTCTTGAAAAAATAGCCGATTATTTCAGCGTCCCCTTAAGCCTCCTTACCGGTGAGAAGGACAAGACCGACGAAAAGCAGAACGAGCTTTTCAGAAAAAGAAAGCTCCTTTTCGACCTGTCCGCCAAGGCAACTGAGGAGGACCTTGACAAAATTCTTCGTATCGTGGACGCACTCATCAGCGAGTAATTTATAAGGAGATTAAATGAACGAAAATATTATAAGAAAAATAAAGCTTCCCATGTCTGTCAGGGCGTTTACGATTCCTGATTCACAGGGAGATTATAATATTTACATAAACGAGGCTTTATCTGCCGAGCAGCAGTATGAAAGCCTCTGCCACGAGGAAAAGCATATTGAAAACGGTGATTTTTATAAGGATGAAGCTGCCGGCCTTATTGAAATGCGCATAAAAAAACTGCTCGCAAAATAACGAGCAGTCTTTGTATTATTTAATTTGTTATGTGCTTCGCACTTGGGAAACCCCCGGCGAGGGGCAAATTCGTGTGCCGCTTCCTGTGGAAGATGAAGGCACACGGAGTTGGTGAAGAAACAAGGAGAATTGCGACCGCACCAAGGGACGCAATGCGACTATGTTTCTGAGGGATAAAGCCCTTCCTGCGCTATTGAAGCGTAAGGGTTCCGCACGCTGCGGCGTGCGGCAAAGGCTCCGCCTCTTGACACCGTGACCTTTTGAAAAAGGTCAACGAAAACTTCAATCCGCACTACCGTGCGACAGCTTAATATATAATTTTTGCAACGGCCTTGCGTACCTTTACACCCTTGCCGTCAGGTGCGATGCAGGGCTTGTGTGCTTCACCGGGGAAAATCACAACGAACATACCCTCGGTAAGGTCTGCTCTTGAGAATTTATCTGTATCCTTGAAAAATGCAATATCGTCCGTATCAAGACGGTTGTCAGTGAATTCAAGAATATCCTGATCGCAAAGGTCAATGTATTCCTCACCTGATACAACGTACTGAATGTCTATATATTTCTTGTGTGATTCATAAAGGCATTCGTCAATGCTCTTGTTCACGTACTCTGCCATATTGATGAAAATGTTGTCACCGTCAACGGTAATTCTTTCGTTGGGAGTGCTTTCATCAAGCTTTTCAAGAGCCTCAAAGGCTGCCTTGAAGGAGGGGTGAACACAGTAGTACTTGCTTGCATTTTTAATTGAATCAATTATCATAATGAAAAATCCTTTCATAATAAAATCCATAAGGAGAGCTGAATGAAAAATACATCCTGCTGCTTTACGGGTCACAGGGATATTGTACCTGAAAAGCTTCCCGTAATCAAGGAAAAGCTTATAAATATAATTTCCGATGCCATAGACCGCGGCTATACCGATTTTTATAACGGCGGTGCCATAGGCTTTGACCAGCTTGCCGCCGAAGCGGTGCTTGAGCTTAAAAGGGAGCATCCCGATATAAGGCTTCATATCATTGTGCCCTGCGCCTCACAGGCTGACAAATGGTCTTATGAAAACAGGCAGAAATACGAAAGGGTAATAGCCTGCGCCGACGAGGTAAAAATCCTTTCACCCTTTTATTTCAAGGGCTGTATGCAGATAAGAAACCGATATATGGCGGACGCATCCTCACTTTGTATTGCATACCTTAATCGCACTACGGGCGGCACTGCCGATACCATAAAATACGCACGGAAAGAGATGCTTGAAATTATAAATATATCTGATAATTTATAATCTGAGTGTATTAATGCGCTTTTGTGATTTTTGTATTGCACGATGCCGTGGTGACGTCCCCTGTAATGAAATATTAATGCTACTGCCATTTAGGAGGGATGAAGCCTGCGAATTCAGACCTGCGACCTATTCCTCGTACTGGCTTGCGAACAGGGCGGCGTATTTGCCGTTGAGTCTTAAAAGCTCCTCGTGTGAGCCTGTTTCAAGAATACGCCCCTTTTCCATATACAAAATTTTATCAGATTCAAGAATTGTTGAAAGCCTGTGTGCTACAACGAAGCTTGTTTTACCCTCCATAAGAGTACGGAAAGCCTTCTGTACTCTTATTTCTGTTCTTGTGTCAATTGATGAGGTAGCCTCGTCAAGAATGAGAATCTTCGGGTCTGTAAGCATAACTCTTGTTATGCAAAGAAGCTGCTTCTGACCCTGCGAAAGGCTTCCGCCGTCCTCACCTATTACGGTATCAAGACCCTCGGGAAGTCTTTTTATGAACGAATATGAATGAGAAAGCCTTGCCGCCGCGATAATCTCCTCGTCGGTGGCATCGGGACGTCCCATGCGGATGTTGTCCCTTACGGTGCCGGGCATAAGCCAGGTTTCCTGAAGCACCATACCGAAGGTATTGCGAAGGCTCTCACGGGTGATGTCCCGTATGTCAACACCGTCAACGGAGATTGAGCCCGAATTTACGTCGTAAAAGCGCATTAAAAGATTAATAAAGGTAGTCTTGCCGCAGCCCGTAGGACCTACAATTGCAATTTTTTCACCGCTTTTTACACTGAGGTTAAAGCCCTCAATAAGCCTTTGACTGCTTGTGTATGAAAAGGCAACGTCCTTAATTTCTATTATGCCCTCGGAATCGGTTTTTATAAGTGCGTCTTCCTTATCGGGGATTTCCTCCTTTTCCTCTAAAAGCTCAATAACCCTTGCCGCACAGGCAAGTGCATTCTGAAGCTCAGCCGCAACACCTGAAATTTCATTGAAGGGCTTTGTGTACTGATTTGCATAGGAAAGAAGGCAGGTGAGAATACCCACGGTGATTCCCGTGCCCGAAATTACGGCAAAGGCACCTGCAAAGGCAACCGCCGCATAAACAATTGAATTTACAAAGCGTGTGGAGGGGTTTGTGGTGGAGGAATAGAAAATTGCCTTAAGTGAAATTTTCTTAAGCTCCTCGTTTATCTTACCGAATTCCTCAAGGCTGTCCTTTTCCTTCATAAATGCCTTAACGGTCTTAAGGCTACCCGTAATCTCGTCGATAAGCGCGGTCTGCCTTGCCTTTATTTCCGACTGTGCACGGAAGAAATCATAGGTGTGAGTGGCAATAAACCTTGCAACGAAAAGTGACACGGGAGTAAGCGCCGCCACAACAAGTGCTATTTTCCAATCAAGCATAAGCATAAGGGCAAGCGTGCCGAAAATAGTTAAAATGCCTGTGAAAAACTGGGTAAAGCCCATTAAAAGACCCTCTGAAAACTGGTCAGCATCGGAAATCATTCTCGATACCGTTTCACCGCTCTTGTGTGCGTCGATATAGGAAAGGGGCAGGGAGTTTATCTTTTCGTAGGCACGGTTTCTTATGTCCCTTACCACGCCGAAGGTGATTTTATTGTTTATGGTGTTCATAATCCACGCAGTAAGCGCGCAGATGACGGTGAGTACCGCTGTCTTTATTAAAATTTCTGCAATTCCTTCAAAATCAACCGCACCCTTGCCCAAAATAAGGTCGATTGCGTCACCGAATAAAAGAGGTATATAAAGGGTAAGTGCTACGTTTGCCGCCGCAAGTAAAATTGAAAACAGAACCTGAATTTTATAGCGTGAAATAAAGCCGAGAACCTTTTTTACCGTTCCCTTGGGTGCTTTTTTGTTGCTCATTTTGCAGCACCTCCGTTCTGGGACGTATAAATCTCTCTGTATACCTCACTTGATGTGAGAAGCTGCTCGTGAGTACCGATTGCCTCGATTTTTCCGTCCTCTAAAACCAATATCCTGTCACAGCCCATAACCGATGAGGTCCTTTGCGATACAATGAAAACCGCGGGGGAGTCCTCAAGCTCGTTAATGGCTCTGCGAAGCCTTAAATCCGTTGCAAGGTCAAGGGCTGATGCCGCATCGTCAAGAATCAGCACGGGAGCTTTTTTTACAAGTGCACGGGCAATTGTAAGACGCTGACGCTGACCGCCCGAAAGATTTTTTCCGCCCTGTGAAAGTCTTTCGTCAAGCCCCGTTTCCTTGGCTGCAATAACGTCCTGCGCCTGTGCGGCTTTAATTGCCGAAAGAAGCTCCTGCTCGGTTGCGTTTCGGTTGCCCCATAAAAGGTTTTCCCTTATAGTGCCCGAGAAAAGCACCGCCTTCTGCTCAACCACCGCCACAAGGCTGCCGAGTGTTTCTCTGTCATAGGCTGAAACGGGATTTCCGAAGATATAAATTTCGCCGCCTGTTGCATCATAGTAGCGGGGAATAAGGCTTATAAGTGTGGATTTACCCGAGCCCGTTGAGCCGATTATGCCTGTTTTTTCACCCCTTTTCACGGTGAAGCTTACGTCGGAAAGTGATTCCTCGCCTGCACCCTTGTAGGTAAAGGATGTATTTCTGAATTCCACCGCAGGTGCGCTGAAATCGGGAGCTGCCCCCTTTTCGGGGTAGGTGAGTGAGGGCTTAACGTCGAACACCGCAGATATTCTGTTCATACCTGCAACAGACTTTGTGATTGTGATAATAAGGCTTGCAAGCTTTATAAGCTCCACAAGAATCTGTGCCATATAGTTATAAAGGGCAACAACGCTTCCCTGTGATATAATTCCCTCGTCAACCCTTAAAGCACCCGTGTAAATAAGAATTATGGTGGCGATATTGATAATGACAAAGGTAAGGGGGTTGAGAAGAGCGGAGATTCTTACTGCCCTTTTCTGTGCGTAGTAAAGAAGTGAATTTCTTTTTCCGAAATCCTCGATATCCTCCTTTTCGGTGGTAAAGGCACGAAGCACGCGCACGCCGATAAGGGAGTTTCTTGTCTTTGAAAGAATGCCGTCAAGGTGCTTCTGCACGGTCTTATAAAGAGGCACGGTGCCAAGCATTATTGCAAATACAACCACACTAAGAAGAGGTATTGCGCCTGCAAAGGTAAAGGAGGGTGTAGTGTCAACGGTGAATGCCATAATCATAGCACCGAATACCACAAAGGGCGAGCGCATTAAAAGCCTGAGGGTGAGATTCACACCGCTCTGCACCTGATTTACGTCACCTGTCATTCGTGTGATAAGCGTAGACGTGCCGAGGGTATCAATCTCGGTATGCGAAAGTGTGCCTATGTGCTCAAAAAGTGAGTATCGCAGAGCCGAGGAAACGCCCACTGCCGCTCTTGCGGAGAAATACTGCGCGGTAAGCGAGAAGGAAAGGCCCACCACCGCTAAAAGTGCAAGAAGAAGGCACATCTTAAGCACGTAGGTCACGTCGGCATTTCCTATGCCCACGTCAATTATTCTTTTTACAACAAGGGGCACGAACAGCTCTAAAAGTGCCTCAAACATCTTAAACAGAGGCGCAAGAACTGCTTCGAGCCTGTAATTTTTCATAAATTCAAGAAGCTTTTTCAATATAATCACCAAAAAGATAGTATCATAGTTTGTTAAATTTTTCAATAAGACAAAGGTTTTTTCTTGCATATTATTCACCTTTGTGGTAAGATAATCTGTTGTAAAACCATAAATTATCTGAAAGGATGTATATTATGTCTGGCCATTCCAAATGGAGCACCATAAAAAGAAAGAAAGAAAAGACCGATAATGCCCGTGCAAAGGTATTTACCAAAATCGGCAGAGAAATCGCAGTTGCTGTTAAAGAGGGCGGACCCGACCCCGCAGGTAACTCAAAGCTCAAGGACGTAATTGCTAAGGCTAAGGCTGCAAACGTTCCCAATGATAACATCGAAAGAATTATCAAGAAGGCTGCAGGCGAGGGCGGCGGCGAAAACTACGAGGAAATCATCTACGAGGGCTACGGTCCCTCAGGCGTTGCAGTTGTAGTTGAGGCTCTTACCGACAACAGAAACAGAACTGCAGGTGACGTCCGTCACTATTTCGATAAGTTCGGCGGCAATATGGGTCAGTCAGGCTCAGTTATGTTTATGTTCACCCGTCAGGGCGTAGTGCTCGTTGACGGCGAGGACGTTGACGAGGACAAGATTATGGAGGATGCACTTGAAGCAGGTGCAGACGACATCATCCCCGATGAGGGCGTATTCGACATCAGAACAGGCATCAATGCCGTTGCTGACGTTGCCGAGGCTCTCACAAAGATGGGCTATACAGTGGTTTCCGCTCAGCCCGAATATGTTCCCTCCACCTATACTGCACTTCAGGGTGACGATATCACCCGTATGGGCAAGATGCTTGAAATGTTCGAGGACAACGACGACATCCAGGCAGTATGGCACAACTGGGAAAACGAAGACGACTATGAATAATATATTTAAGTTCTGTCCCGACAAGACAGAGGTTTTCTTCTCATTTTTAGAAAACCCCGTAAGCGTTTCCTCAATTTTCTGTGAGATAAATCTCCCCTTTATGGAAAATCCCTTAACCATACGCTGGTACGGTGTTATCATCGCCCTCGGTCTTACTCTTGCCGTGCTTTTCGGCGGAAGAAAGGCTTACGTATGGAAGATGGATATAAACAAAATGCTTGACGTGCTTATTTACGGCGCAGTAGGCGGCATTCTCGGTGCCCGTCTTTACTACGTATTCAGTAAATGGGACTACTACAGCGTTCATCTTGACGAGATTTTTCAGATATGGAACGGCGGACTTGCCATCTACGGCGGTCTTATCGGCGGCATCATAGTGGGTCTTATTGTCTGCAAGGTTGAAAAGCTCAATATCCTCAATCTTCTCGACCTGTGCGGTATGAGCTTTCTTATCGGACAGGGCATCGGACGCTGGGGTAACTTTGCAAATCAGGAGGCATTCGGCACAAATACCGACTCCTTTATCGGTATGTATTCCGTAAAAACCGAGGCTTACCTTACTGCACTGAAAAACTCGGGAAGCGATATTATCGTTGACCCCTCCGCACCCGTGCACCCCACCTTCCTTTACGAATCCCTGTGGTGCATCTTCAGCTTCATTGTGCTTTACATAATATGTCAGAAATTCCGTAAGTTCTCAGGTCAGCTTTTCTTAGGCTACGGTCTTCTTTACGGCATTGAACGCTCAATCGTTGAGGGTATGAGAACCGACTCTCTTTATATCGGTGACACCAACATAAGAGTTTCTCAGCTTGTTTCCCTTATGCTTGTGGCAGTCTGCGGCACTCTTTTAGTGGTGCTTACAATAAAGTTTACAAGAAATCCCAAGCCCATAGAGGGTGTTGACTACTACGCTGAAATACCCCTGTACCGCCACAGAAAAAAGGCGGCAGAGATGAAAAAGCTTACCGATAAGCTGGGTGAGGAGCTTACCGTGCTCAAGGCAAAAAATGATGCCGAGCTGCTTACAAAGGCAGAGGCAAGGAAAATAAAGTCCCTTGAGGAAAAGCACCGCAAGGCTCACGAGGAGCTTGCCCGTGCAGAGGAAAAGGTTGCTATCCAGGACGCAAGGAAGGCAGCAAAGCTCGCCAAAAAATCGGCAAAGCAAGCATAAATCACAGTCCTTGACGCACATTCAATAATAAAAAGAATCTTCCACAGCCGTAATGTTGTGGAAGATTATGCTATAAGCCACTGAATGAGTTTTTTCAGTGCTTTGTTTTGGCGGTTCGGAGTACCGCTGTACACCTTGCCACCGCCAAAAACAACAAATCCTGCAATTTCTGCATGCTTTGCCCCGCAGTAAATTTACTTTGTGCAGACTTGTATAGGTTAGCTTCAGCACACACGTAAGGGAAAAATGATAAATTTCCGCTAAATGCCCATATTCCGCCTGTCTGCATCCGCTTTTCTGCTAAAAAACGGCGCATACAGACAAAATATGAACATTTTCCGTCAAACGGCAGGTCTGACGGAGCATTAAATAAAAACAGGAGATATGCTAAATGATTTTTCTCGGCATTGACGGCGGTGGCACAAAAACCACCTGTCTTGTAACAGACGAAAAGCTTAATGAAATATACCGCACCGTGGGCTCTTCCATCAATTTCTATTCCGAGGGGCTGGACTTGGCACGTGAAAATATGAAAAAAATGCTCTCTGATATTGAAAATGCAACGGGCATTTCTTATTTTGACGGTGTGTGCGTGGGCTCATCCGCACTTTTCGGCAGAGCCGACGAAAAAACGAGGTCCGATTTCTGCGACGGAGTGTTTGATGCCGGTTCCGTTATTATGGATTCCGACCTTTTCATAGCCTTAAAGGCGGCAGAAAAGGAAAACGTAGCCGTAGTAATTGCAGGCACAGGCTCAATGGTTGCAGGCTTCAATGCCGGTGGTGAAATCGTTACCCGTGGCGGCTGGGGCTATATCCTCGGTGACGAGGGCAGCGGCTACAGAATTGCCCTTGACGGCATCCGTGAGGCCGTGAGAAGCCTTGACGGCACAGGGGAAAGCACCGTGCTGGGTGAATATCTTCTTGAGTTTTCCGGGGTGAAGAAAAAGGAGGAGCTTATCGACGCCTTCTATAGCCCCGAAAAGGACAGAAAGGCAATTGCCGCCTTTGCTCCCTACGTTTCAAGGGCAGCAAGGATGGGGGACAGGGTAGCGGAAAAAATCCTTTTTACCCAATGTGAGCTTCTTGCGGACAGTGTAAAAGCAATTTTACCCGAAATGCCCCCGCTTCCTCATATCGCCTTATACGGCGGAGTTTTCCAGCACGATGAAGACTACCGCAACCGCTTCATCAGTTTTCTGCAGGGTAAAATATCCTCCTGCGGGCTGCTTACAAGTGAGCCCTGCTACGGCGCCTGCGTTGCAGCAAGAGAAGCGATAATCAAATAAATAACCGAAGCATCCTTCGTAAGAGGGGTGCTTTTTTTATAGGGAGCGAAGGTCAGAGCCCGCAGGCTTCATGTGAGGCAGGAATGAGCTATACCGTTCGCTAATGCCAAATGCCTTAGATTTACAATTTTTTAATCGTAATCATTAAAAAAAATTGTAAATTTCATCTAAAATGTAAAGTCAAAGCCCTTGACTTTTTATACTTTTAATTATAAAATAAAATGGATAATGCAGGCAGGGGTAAAATGCGGTATTTTATCCGGCTTTTAAATAGATTTTTATATAGATTTTATTTAGGCATTATTACTGTTTCCTGTGCCGCTACGGCACATTAACTATAACGAAATTTTTTTAACAGGAGGTGTATCCATCAATGCAGATTTCTATTACAGTTGCAATTATAATTGCAGCAGTTGCGGCAATCCTTTTCGGAGGTGTCGGCTTTGTTGTCGGCGGTATCTACAGAAAAAAGACAGCGGAAAAGGCTATAGGCTCAGCAACTGAAGAAGCAAAAAGAATAATAAGCAACGCTCTTACAACAGCCGAAACCAAGAAGCGTGAAGCAATCCTTGAGGCAAAGGACGAAATCCACCGCGAAAGAACAGAGCACGAAAAGGAAATCAAGGAAAGACGAAATGAAGTTCAGCGTCAGGAACGCAGAATGATTCAGAAGGAAGAGTCCCTTGATAAGAAGACTGAGGCTCTTGAGAAGAAGGAAGAGGTTCTCCAGAACAAAATCAAGGAGGCTGAAAACCGTCTTGAGGAGGTTGAAGCCCTCAAGAGAAGTCAGTTCGATATGCTCGAAAAGATTTCAGGCTTTACAAAAGAGCAGGCTAAGGAATATCTCATTAAGAACCTTGAAGGTGACCTTGTTCACGAAAAGGCTCTCAAGATTATGGAAATTGAGCAGCGTACCCGTGAAGAGGCTGATAACCTTGCAAAGGAAATCATCACAACTGCAATCCAGCGTTGTGCCGCTGACCACGCAGCCGAGGCTACCGTATCGGTAGTTGACCTTCCCAACGACGAAATGAAGGGCAGAATCATCGGCCGTGAGGGCAGAAACATCAGAACACTTGAAAGCATTACAGGTGTTGACCTCATCATTGACGATACTCCCGAGGCAATTACGGTTTCAAGCTTTGATCCCGTGCGTCGTGAGGTCGCAAGACTTACTATTGAAAAGCTCATTACCGATGGCAGAATACATCCCTCAAGAATCGAGGAAATGTATGAAAAGTCCAAGAAGGAAGTTGAAGCAACAATCAAGGCAACAGGCGAAAGAGCCGCCCTTGAAGCAGGCGTCAACGGAATCAACGGCGAGCTCATTAAGCTCCTCGGCCGTCTTAAGTACCGCACAAGCTACGGTCAGAACGTGCTTAATCACTCACTTGAGGTTTCATACCTTGCAGGTCTTATGGCTTCCGAGCTCGGTGTTGACGTGAAGGCTGCAAAGCGTGCAGGTCTTCTCCACGATATCGGTAAGGCACTTGACCACGAAATCGAAGGCACTCACATTTCTCTTGGTGTTGAATACGCAAGAAAGTACAAGGAAAAGGAAGAAATCATCCACGCTATTGAGGCTCACCACGGTGACGTTGAGGCTAAGACCCTTGTTGCTGTTCTTGTACAGGCTGCCGACGCAGTTTCCGCTGCACGTCCCGGTGCCAGAAGAGAAAACATTCAGAACTACATCAAGCGTCTTGAGCAGCTTGAGGAAATTTCCACATCCTTCCAGGGCGTTGACAAGTCCTTCGCAATTCAGGCAGGCCGCGAAATCCGCGTAATGGTCAAGCCCGAAATGGTAAGCGACGATCAGATGGTGGTTCTTGCAAGAGATATCTCCAAGAAGATTGAAGAAGAGCTTGAATATCCCGGTCAGATAAAGGTTCACATCATCAGAGAAAACCGTGTGTTTGACTACGCAAAATAAGAAACTTATCTCCCGGAATAAAAAATCCGGGAGATTTTTTGAAATAATAAGTAAAAGGTAGCAGTGAACAGTGACACTGTATGAAGGCGCCTTGCGTCTGAAACTGTAAATAGAAAAAGGTAACCTATGAGAATACTGTTTGTCGGCGACGTTGTAGCGCCTCAGGGCTGCGAGCACTTAAGAAGAGTGCTGCCCCAATTCAAAAAAGAGCACAATATTGATTTTACTGTTGTTAACGGAGAAAACTCGGCACAGGGCAACGGAATACTTCCGGGCTCCTGTGATTACATACTCGATTCGGGTGCGGACCTTATCACAACAGGTAACCACGCACTGAAAAGAATCGAAATAGAAAAATATTTTGAAAATGAATTCATTCCCCTTATCCGTCCCTCGAATTTCCACCGCACCGCAGTGGGCAGAGGAAGCTTTGTCCTCGAAAAAAAGGGTCTGCGTCTGGGTGTTATAAACCTTATGGGCAGAGTCTATATGGACAGTGTTGAAAATCCCTTTGACGAGGCAGACCGCATTGTAAAGGAAATGAACGACAGGGGCATTAAGAATATCCTTGTTGATTTCCACGCAGAGGCAACCTCGGAAAAAAGAGTTATGGGCTATTATCTCGACGGCAGGGTAAGTGCGGTGCTGGGCACACATACCCACGTGCAGACCGCCGATAACGTAATTCTTCCCAAGGGCAGTGCCTATATTACTGACACGGGCATGACAGGTGTTATTGACTCGGTGCTCGGTGTTGAAATAGGCTGCGCCTCAAGAAAGGTAATCACGGGACTGCCCGTGCATTTCCGCAATCCCGAGGGACCCTGCAAAATGGAATGTGTAATAGTGGAAACCGAAAATTCTACAGGAAAGGCTGTTTCAATTGAACGCTTTATCATTTATTAAAAAAATAACGGCATTAAGTCTTGCGGCAGTGCTTGCGCTGAGCCTTGCTGCCTGCGACGGCTCGGGTGAGGAGCAGACCACCGCCTACGAGGAGGTCACCGAGGAGCAGATTCCCGGCGGAAGCCTCAGTGTGCCCTATCTTTCAACGGATTCACTCAACCCATTTTACTGTGAAACCGTAACAAACTGCGCCCTTACCTCACTTACATACCGCTATTTATATACCCTTGACACCTCCTTTACACCCGTGAAGGATATTGCACTTTCCGAAAGCCTTTCGGGGCTTGTGCTCAAGGTGTATATTAATCCCGACCTTGTATTTTCCGACGGCACTGCCCTTACTGCGGCAGACGTAAAATATTCCTTTGACTGCGCAAAATATTCTCCCAGATATTCTGCCTGTCTTGCCGATATTTCCGGCTGCTATGCTGAAAGCGACAGCGTAGCCGTATTTGAGCTTTCCACCTATGACGTAAACGTAACTGCCTGCCTTACCTTCCCCATTGTAAAGGACTCCACCGCCGGGGATAAGGATTCCCTTCCCACAGGCTGCGGCTTCTATCAGTTCAGCCGTGACGGTATCCGGTTGAGCCTCAAGGCAAATCTGCGTTATGCAGGCGACCTTCCCGACATAGGCACGGTGCGCCTTACTGACGTAAAGGGTAATGCCGCTCCCGAAAACCTTGTGGGTACACAGGAAATTGATTTCTGTTACTCCGACCTTTCCGATGCGGACACCGCAGGGGTTAACTGCTCCGCAACGGGCATATACCTCAATAACCTTGTTTATATGGGTGTAAACCATGCAAACGTAAACCTTGTGCTTGCATCCTTCCGTCAGGCTCTTTCCTACGGCATTGACCGTGTGAGCCTTGCCGAGAATGCCTTTATGGGCTACGCCAGAGCGGCGGCAGTGCCCTTCAATACCTCCTGGAGCGGCTATGCGTCAAGCCTCAGCGCCTCTGCAATCGCACTTACTGCCGATACCGCTAAAACTCAGGAGCTGCTTGGCGCAAGAGCCTTCGGTACCGACGGACATCCCCTTGAGCTTGTGCTTGTATGCAACGAGAGCAACGCCTTTATAAGAAATACCGCAAACGAAATTGCCGCGGCGCTTGCCCCCTGTAACGTAAATATAACCGTGCGCCTTTTAAGCTCCGCTGACCTTAAAAAGGCAGTGCAGGCAGGGGAGTATGACCTTTATATTGCAGAAATCAAGCTTCCCTCAAATATGGATTTATCGGAATTTTTCACCTACGGCGGCTCAGCCGCATACGGTATGATTTTTGATAATCTTACCTGCGATGAGGCGTATTACCGATACAAAAAGGGTGAAATCACACTTGACGATTTCATCGCAGCCTTCAATAACGATATGCCCTTTATTCCTCTTGTCTACAGAAACGGCAGATTCCTTTATACAAGGGACGTCACAAGTGAGCTTACCGCCGCCGAGGGCTTCTTCTTCAAGGGGCTTGCAGAGCTTACTTTCTCAGATTCACGTTTTTAAGGAGATGGATTTATGATTTTTCCAAGACCTAAAAGGCTTTCCTGTGACAGATATTTCTCATTTCCCCGGGGTGCTTCGGTGTCGGTGAGCTGCGACTGTCTTGCCGATAAAAGCATCCCCGTGACCGCTTTCGGTGAGGTGTCGGAAAACGGCAGCCTTCACGTTGTATGCGAAATTAAGCCTGAGCTTCTTGAAATTTCCCCCGAGGCTTATGAAATTTATTTTGATGAAAATGAAAATAAGCTTTTCTGCAGGGTGTGCTCCTCAGGCGATAAGGGCTTTATAAGAGCCTTTTTTGCAATAAAGAGAATGCTTCTTAAAAATGAATTCCCCGTGGGTGAGCTTTTCGATTATCCCTCCTTTGCCGTGCGCGGCTATATCGAGGGCTTCTACGGCAAGCCCTGGAAAAGTGACGAGCGCCTTGAAATGCTTGAGCTTATGGCACTTTTCGGGGAAAATACCCACTACTATGCCCCCAAGGATGACCCCTACCACAGAAACCGTTGGCGCGAATGCTACCCCGACGGGGATGCCGCCGCCCTTAAAAGGCTTGTGGATAAGGCAAAAAGCCTTTACGTGAATTTTACCTACTGTATTGCTCCCGGCCTTTCAATGAGATATACCTCCGGGGAGGATTTTGATTGCCTTTGCGAAAAGACCCGTCAGCTTTACTCTATGGGTATATACAGCTTCGGTCTTCTTCTTGACGATATTCCTGCCGACCTTTTCTGGGCAGAGGATAAAAAGCAGTACGGCACTGCAATTGCTGCCCACGTTGAGCTTGTAAATAAATACTATAGCTTCCTGAAATCCCTTTCCGACTCCTGCGTGCTTACGGTGTGCCCCACCGCCTACCACGGCAAGGGCAACGAGCCTGAGGTAACAGGCTTTGCCTCCCTTGTTCCCCCCGAGGTGCTTGTATTCTTCACAGGCAGTGACATCTGCTCAAAGGAAATCACCCTTGAGGAGGCAAGAGCTTTTGAAGAAGCCAACCTTCACAAGCCTCTTTATTGGGATAACTACCCCGTAAACGATGCCGAAATGTTTATGGAAATGCACATAGGTCCCGTAATCGGCAGAGGTGCCGACCTTTACAAGGGCAGTGCAGGTCTTATTTCAAACTGTATGGAATATTTCGACTGCAATAAGCTTCCCCTTATTACCGTTGCCGCATATCTGTGGAACAGTGAAGCCTACGAGCCCGAGGAAAGCTTTATTGAGGCGGTGAATTTTGTAATTGATGAAAGCGAAAGGGAAGCCTTCATTCTTCTTTGCGACCAGTTCAGAACCTCTTGCCTTAAGGATGAAAATTCAAAAATTATGGGTGAATACCTGTCCCTTGCATCCGTAAAATTCCAGACGGGTGACTTTGAGGGCGCGGTTGCCACCGTAAGGGAATATGCCGAAAGGGTAAGAGCTGCAGCAGACGTATTCAAGAATGCTCAGGGCAAAATCTATACTGAGCTTTCGCGTTGGATTAAAAAATTCAACCTTATGAGTGATATTTTAGACCTCTCCCTGGAATATCTTGAGGGGGCTGACAAAAGAGAAGAGCTTGAGGCGCTTATGTCCGACTACAACGAGTCTGCCACCGTGCTTACAGGCTTTTGCTTCCGTGAATACATAGAAAGCGTGCTTTACAATGATTAAGGATAAATATTTTTATAAAACCTTTTTCAGCCTCTTCGGAGTCGTATCTCTTCAGAGCCTTATTGTATTCGGCGTAAACCTTGCCGACAGTATTATGATAGGCTCCTACAGTGAGCTTGCCATGAGCGGTGTTTCACTTGCAAATCAGATTCAGTTTCTTTTACATATGTTTGTAAACGGAGCTGCTAACGGTCTTGTGGTTATTGCCTCGCAGTACTGGGGAAAGAAAAATCTTCAGCCTGTAAAAAGGGTTGCCGCCGTGGCATTCTGGGCAGGCATCTCAATGAGTGCCCTGCTTATGGCGGTGGTGCTTATATCTCCCGAGGGAGTTCTGGGGATTTTATCAAACGAAGCGGAAATTGTGGCTGAGGGTGCAAAATATATTAAGATTATGGCATTCTCCTACGTGATTTTTGCCGTAACCAACATTTTAATCGCACTTATGCGCAGTATCGAGGTTGTGAAAATCGGCTTCTATACCTCGGTGCTTGCCCTGATTTTTAACGTAGGTCTTAACTACTGCCTTATTTTCGGTAATTTCGGCTTCCCCGAAATGGGCGTAGAGGGTGCGGCAATCGCTACTCTTATTTCAAGAGTGGTTGAGCTTCTTTTCGTGATCTTCTACGTATTCTGCTACGATAAGCGCCTCGCACTTAAGGTAAGTGACCTTATACGCATCGAAAAAGCCTACGTAAAGGACTATATCCGTGCAGGTCTTCCCCTTATGGGCTCAGGCGGCTCGTGGGGTATTGCCATGACCGTGCAGACTGCAATTATCGGAAGACTGGGTGAAGCCTGCATCGGCGCAAATGCCGTAACTGCCCCCATCTTTCAGGTTGTATCGGTGCTTTATGCCTCATCGTCTAACGCTTCAAGCGTGCTTATAGGCAAAACCGTAGGTGAAAAAGATATCCCGAGGGTAAAGCTCTATGCAAAAAAATTGCAGATAATTTACCTTGCAATCGGTCTTATCTCCTGCGCAATCCTTCTTCTTACAAGGGATTTCGTAATTTCCTGCTACGACGTTTCTGCGGAAACTGCAGCCCTTGCCGCAATATTTATCAACGTTCTTTCGGTCACCGTTATAGGCTCTGCCTATGAGGCCCCCTGCCTTTGCGGTATTGTTTCAGGTGGCGGCGACACGAAATTCGTATTCAAAAACGACATAATTTTTATGTGGTGTATGGTGCTTCCGCTGGCATTTTTGTCTGCCTTCGTCTTTAAGTGGCCCGTGCCCGTAACCTTCTTTATATTAAAATCCGACCAGATTACAAAATGCCTCGTGGCAGTAGTAAAGGTCAACCGGTATAAGTGGATAAAAACACTCACGCGATGAGGTCGGCGCTCGTAGCCCTTTCTTGTAGGGGGGCGTCGCCCGCAGACAGCTAAAAAATTTTTGATGGTGAGAAAGCTATGGCAATTGAAAAGGTAATTTCATATTTTGAGTCTGTGGGTATGGCAGACAGAATAAAGCAGTTTGAGGTGTCCTCGGCTACTGTTGAGCTTGCGGCACAGGCTCTCGGCTGCGAGGGTGCAAGAATTGCAAAAACACTCTCGTTCTTAGTCGGCGATGCCGCGGTTTTAATCGTAACCGCAGGTGATATGAAGATAGACAATCCCAAGTTCAAGGCATTTTTTCACACAAAGGCAAAAATGCTTTCCCCCGAGCAGGTTGACACCCTTGTCGGTCACTCCATAGGGGGAGTGTGCCCCTTTGCGGTGAATGAGGGCTGCAGAGTGTATCTTGATGTTTCCCTTAAGCGCTTTGATATTGTTTATCCTGCCGCGGGTAATGCCGCAAGCGCCGTAGAGCTTTCACCCGATGAGCTTGAAAGGTATTCTGACTGCCTTGAATGGATAGACGTTTGCAAAGCATAATTTGCAGGGCAAAGGCCCATCTGAATTATGATTTCCGGGAGGTTTTTTTATGTCAGCAGGCTTAATTTTATTTTCTGTAATATTTGCTGCCTTTGCGGTATCCTACGGTTGGGGTGTCCGCGGCTTTGTAATAGGCGGTGAAAAGGGGGCGCTGCTGCCCGGTGCTCTTTTGGGCATATGTGTGGCGGTGTTCACTCTCGGTGAAAACGCAGGCAGCCTTTGGATGTTCTTTGCCGGTGCAGGTGCACTTTCTGTGTTCTACGGCGGCACTGAAACCTATGCCCAGACAATGTCCTGGATTTTGTCCCGCGACAAGGAGGGCCCCTATTTCAATCAGGTGAAAAAGGGTGTTGTGGGTATATTCTTAAAGGGCGGACTGTGGTTTGCAATTCCCGGTCTTGTGCTCAGCCTTCTGCCCTCGGCACTTGCAGGAAAATATAAGGCGTGGGAAATTATTCTTCTTTTCGCACTTTTTCCCGTGGTGTCCCTTATGGGCACAAAAATCTTCAACACTCCCTACAATAAGGAGAAAAAGCTTTTTCCGAGGCTCTATTTCTCACTTGACCGCCGTGAGGAGTGGGGAAGCAACGTTATGATTATTCTTGTCCTGACGGTATTTTCTCTTATTAAGGGTGATTTTTTTGCCGTCGGTGCAGGTGCAGTCGGCTTCATTGTAGGCGGCTTCGGCTTCTTGATCGGTCTTATTCTTTTTGACCTTGAGCGCCGTCACGGCAGAAAGCTTTTCGGAAAAATTTGGGATAAGGGCGTCATCGACGGCTGGAAAATTATGGAGCACGCCTTCGGTGCTATTGCAGGCGGCGGACTTATGCTTTATTTTGCCCTTTTCTCAGACCGTATTCAGAATATCTGCGCTGAAATTGATTTATCTGCCCTCATAATGGGGAATGATAAGTACACGGGCGCGGCAGTCTGCTTCGGACTTTTACTTTTCACAACCCTGCAGTACCCCGTAATTTATATTTTTCAGAAGAAAAAGGGCTACGAGCCCGACGTGAATATCTTTGAGATAATCGAGCGACCCTTGTGGTCTGCAGTGCCCCTTATTCTTATTTTCCTCGGCTCATATTCAGCCGCAGCCTTTGCGACAGCAGGAACGCTGTTTTTTGCTCTTTGCGAAAAATGTGCCCTGGAAAAATACGAAAATTCACGCTTCAGGACCTGGCTTCGCGCCCCGTTTTGGGTGATGTGGGTGCTTCTGCCCGTCTGGTTTTTTATGAATATCGAAAGCATCAGTCTTCTTGACACAATGCTTTCATATACCCTCGGCTACACGGGTGCGTGCGTGATGTACACCCTTCAGCCCGATAATTTAATTGCTCTGAAAAAGGGTGAAAAGACCTTCCGTCAGGCTATAGGCTCAGGCTCCACGGTCACAAGCCACCTTGTGCTTCAGAGTATTGTCCTTGTGATTTTTGCCGCTTTTTGCGGTTGACTATAATTGCCGTTTTTGATATAATAAGCGTATCTGCATAGCAGAATGTCAGTTCGTAACCATCCTGACAATAAACAAAACTAAGGAAGTGTAAAAATGAATAAGAAAACTCTGTTTACGGTAAAGTCTGCCCTTATAGGTGCGCTTTATACCGTCTTAACCCTTGTCAGTGCCGCTATGGGGCTTGCCTACGGCTCGGTTCAGTTCCGATTTTCCGAGGCTCTGACTCTTCTTCCCCTGTTTACGCCTGCCGCAATTCCGGGGCTCACCGTGGGCTGCATAGTGTCGAATATCTTCAGCTCCGTAACCCCTCTTGATACCCTAATCGGCTCGGCAGCAACTCTTCTTGCCGCAATCTGCACAAGAAAAGCAAGGCACGTCACAATTAAGGGAATCCCTGTGTTATCAATGCTTTTCCCCGTTTTATTCAACGCTGTTTTTATCGGCGCGGAGCTTGCATTTTTCTCGGGTGAGCAGGTTTTTCTTCCCGTTTTTATCACAAATGCACTGTCGGTAGGTGCAGGTGAGCTTGCGGTTATTGCAACACTCGGCACAGCACTTGTTGTGTTTTTCAGAAGAAATGAAAAATTAAGGAATATTATTTCCCGATAATATACGTTAATTCAGCGGCACACCGCTGTAAATATAACCACGGCACACCGTGGAAGGAAGGTTCAGTATGAAAAAAATTCTTGTTGCAGACGACGAGGAGCTTATAAGACGACTCGTCAGTGATTTCCTTGTGCAGGAGGGCTATGAGCCTATTCTTGCAAACGACGGCGAAGAGGCTCTTCAGATGTTCGAGCTTCATCCCGATACGGCTCTTATGATACTCGACATTATGATGCCGGGCATCGACGGCTGGGAGGTATGCCGCCGCGTGAGGGAGCATTCAACAGTTCCCGTTATTATGCTTACTGCAAGAAGCACCGAGTTTGACCAGCTCACCGCCTTCGATGCAGGAGCAGACGACTACGTAACAAAGCCCTGCAGTCCTTCAATTTTAATGAAGCGTGTTGCGGCACTTCTTCGCAGAGGAGCCGGCGGTAAGGGTGCAGACGTTATGGCAATTGACGAGCTTAAGCTCGATTCATCTGCCCACGAGGTATGGCTCAACGGACACAGCATAAGCCTTACTCTGAAGGAGTACAGTATTCTTCAGAAGCTTCTTGCTATTCCCGGCAGAGTGTTCACCCGTGAGCAGCTGCTTGACGATATATGGGGCTTCGATTTTGACGGTGACGTACGTACCGTTGACTCTCACGTTGCCCGTCTTCGCACAAAGCTGGGTGACTGGGGCGCACAGCACATAAAGACCATATACGGCGCAGGATATAAGCTTGAGGTGAATAAGGATGCGTAAAAATAAATACGCCTCCCGTAATTATAAGCCCATTAAAAGACAGAGAAAGATCACGGCGAGGCTCATGAGCAGCATCGCTTTGATTTTTTTTATAGCGATGGCAGTAATTACGGTGGCATACAATTCTCTTCCCGAATGGGTATACTATCTTAACCCCGCGGTAAGGCTTTACTTTGCTGCAGACGAGGTTGCAAACGCTTACGGCACTGCAGAGCTCAGTGACGTTTTAAGGGATATTGAAAAGGGCTACGACTCCAACGTTGAAATATACGACGGTGACGGACGCTTTATTTATTCAAGCCTTGACCCCGACAAGGGAACGCTGCCCCATAACCTTTCCGTTGCAGACGAGGTTGACGAAAAGTACCGCCTTGCATATAAAACCACAGAGGGCTCGATTGAGGCAGGTGACCGCGGCTACCTTATGAAGGTGTATGAAAGCGGTACTATCGACGTTGACTTTCTTGTTGTATATTTCCATCTGCCCCACGGTGAGCGCGTTGAAATCTGTATGCAGGTAAGTCAGGTTATCTCTACAACAAAGATTGACTTCGGCGTTGCCTTCGTTATGGTTATGATAGTGCTTTTTATCTCCTTCATAGCCTTCGTTATATACCTCCGACAGTTTTCAAAGCCTATCGACAATATGTGCGAGATTACCGACCGTATGGCAAGGCTTGATTTCTCGGAAAAGTGTCCGCCCACCAAGCTTATTGAAATGACAATCCTGTCGGAAAGCATTAACACCCTTTCCGATAACCTTGACAACGCTCTTTCCGACCTTAATGAAAAGAATAAAAAGCTTCTGCAGGACATTGAAAACGAAAGAACAATCGACAATCTCCGTCAGACCTTTATTTCGGGCATTTCCCACGAGCTTAAAACCCCCATAGCTATAATTCAGGGCTATGCAGAGGGCGCAAAAATGTTCTATGAGGCAGGAAATGCCGAAACGGCTTCTCAGTATTGCGACATAATTTACGAGGAATCCGTAAGAATGAACAATATGGTTATGCGCCTGCTTGAAATCACCAAGTATGAATCGGGAGCCTACGAGCCTGCAAGCGATAATTTCTCACTGCGTGAAATGGTGCAGGAGTGGCTTGACAGAAACGCATCGATTCTTGCTGAAAAGGGCGTCACTGCCGAAAATCAGGTTGATGAAAAATACGTGGGCAACGGTGACAGTATAATTCTTGAATCTGTTCTCAATAACTACCTTTCAAACGCAGTATCCCACGTCAGCGGCGAAAAGAAAATTGTATGCCGTGCGGAAAATCTCGGCAACAGATACCGTCTGTACGTATATAACACAGGTGAGCATATCGAGGAAAAGCATATTGATAAGATATGGACCTCCTTCTACCGTGCCGACAAGGCTCTTTCCCGTTCGCAGGGCAGATTCGGCCTCGGTCTTGCAATTGTATCCTCAATACAGAAGCTTCACGGACAGGAATACGGTGTGGAAAACACCCACGGCGGCGTGCAGTTCTGGTTTGATATCAAAAAGGCATAACAGACATCAGGCATCAGGCATCCTTTCTTCGGAAGGGGTGCTTTTTTTGTTCGTAGCAGAAGCCTGCGGCTTATATATTATAATATTAATTATTATGTATAAAAACGGCGCTTAATTTTTGGTTAATATGTGAGTAAAAAATCTGTGTATTTTCCTTGAATAAATTGAAGAAAAATGCTAAAATGGCTATAAGTATAATTGTCCCCGTATATATGGGACTTGACGAAAAAATTTATACAAAAAAGGAGATGTGAGAATATGAATAAGTTAAAGAAATCCCTCAGCGTGCTTTTAACTTTAGTAATGCTTTTCACAACATTGTGCTTCTTTGTAATCCCCGAGGCAAATGCCGTTTCGGGTACAATTGACGGCGCAAAGGACGCAAACTATTCTTCGGCGGATAACGTTGTAATCTGCGTTCCCGAAACAATCTATATGACACCCTCAACAGGTACAACCGTTACAGGTCAGTACTACGTTGAAAATGTTGTCGGTGCAGACGGCAAGGTAACTCTTGCTGCATCGGCAGGCGATACAACGGGACGTATCAGTATTTATGCTCCCGGAGCAACAAGCTTCAAGCTTAACGTTGTTAAGGGTGAAGGCTCAATCGGTGAGCCCAATATCGGCTCTGCTGCTTCTGCTACCGCAGATTCATATGAAAATACCGTATATGATATTACTAACGGCTATTTCGATTTTGATGGCCTTCATCTTTACATAAACGGAACAGGTATGTCAAAAGGTGGCGTTGCTTCAATTATGTGGGAGGTTACACTGTATTTCGGTGCTTCCGACACCACTGGCAAGACCTACTACGCATATTCAACACTTTACGCTCCCTACTACCAGCCCGTAGGTGCGGCAGCCGAGGCATGGTCTGGTCAGGGTATTTCTAGTGCTCAGAAGGCATGGGCAGGCTCAATTCTCTGGGTATCCGGTGTTCACGGCTATACTGCAAGCACACTTTCAGGCGCAACTGCATATTATCCCACAACATCAGGCTTTCTTCCTATGCTCGGTACTATTCAGGTGAAAAACAACACCCGTCCTACAGGCGGTTGGATTCAGTCAAGTGCAAGTGCACCCGATCCTACCGTAACCTATAAGGAAGGTGATGGTAATAACCATCGCCGTGTTAACGTAGTAAGCCCCGTGGCAAAGCTTACTGTTGACACAAGCCGTTATTCAAATTTCAATCAGATTCCTAATTTTACCGTCGGCTTTATTATCACCGACTCTGAAAATTCAGACAGCGGTAAATGGTTTGTTGCTGACTACACAGGCTATACCGACAATGTAGAAAACTCCACCGCCGGTGGTGGTACCAAGAGTGACTATGGATCAAGCATCTACGATAAGCCCACAGGCACAAAGCTTGGAAGCAGCACCAATAAGGACTGTGACATTAAATATAACGGTACGTGGAATAAGGCTATAGCAACAGGCACCGTACAGCTTAAGTCTGCATACGATGCAGAAGAAACAGGCGGTACAGTTGACCGTTCAGCGTGGAACTACCTTTTCGTTCAGATGAACGTAACAGGCGTTGATAAGTCTGCTCTTCGTGCAAAGGTTATTGCAGCAACAAGCCTTACCAGGTCAAACTACGTTGAAAACGGCACTTGGGATATTCTTATGCAGGATATGCAGACCGCTGCATACGTTCTCGGTAACCCCACTGCAAGTGAAACTGATGTTAATACTGCTATCACCCGTCTTGATGCTTCCATAAACGGCTGCGAAATCGGTCAGCACCCCGGCAATACTGCTGAATGGGCTCCTGACGGTCTTCAGGTTACAATTAATTTCAACGGCAACGGCGCTACATCAATCAGCAAGACCTCAGAAACAAAAAACGTTCAGATGAATTACGAGGTTGCTATTCCCGAGGTAACTGTAAGCAAGACAGGCTACAAGCTTAAGGGCTGGTCAACCACAAGAGATGAATCAGGTCTTATAGATAAAACAAGCTTTAAAATTTCAGATACCAAAAACGGTGTAATTGAGCTTACCGCAATATGGGAAGAAATGAAATATTCAGTTGTGCTCAATCCCAACGGTGCAAGCGGAAATGCTGTTACCAAGGAAGTTGTTATGACTAACAACAGTGTAACTCTTGATAATACGTTTGCAAGATCCGGCTATGCATTCCTCGGTTGGGCAGAAACAGCTGACGCAACAGCCGCAACCTATACTGCAAATCAGGTTGTGAAGAATCTTTCCACCTCAGACGGTGCGGTTGTAAATCTTTATGCAGTATGGCAGAAAATCTCATACACACTTACATATAATCTCGTCGGCGGTACAATGACTGCTGCATCAAGCCTCAGCTACGATGTTGAAAGCAGCTTCACTCTTCCCACACCCACAAAGGTAGGTCATACCTTTGCAGGCTGGAAGGTAACCTCTGCAGGCGGTAACTGGGATGCGAACGCAAGCTTCCAGCCCGGTGCTCAGATTTCCGGCAAGTACGGCAATATCGCACTTACTGCACAGTGGGTGCCCGTAAACTACACCGTAACCTGGAAAAACTACGACGGCACAGTGCTTGACACTGATACCGTAGCATACGGCAATATGCCTTATTACGAGGGTGCAGACCCCGTTAAGCCTGAGGATGATACCTATACCTATACCTTCATCGGCTGGACTCCCGACGTAAGTCTTGTTTCAGGCGACGTAGTATACACTGCAACCTTCGAGTCCGTTTATAAGTTATACACCGTTACCTTCTGTAAGGAGGACGGCACTCCCTATCTTACCTACAGAGATCTCTATTTCGGCTCACCCGTTCCCACTCCTCCCGAGGCTCCCTTAAAGGAAAACGATGCAGCAAACAGCTACACCTTTGACAAGTGGGTAGGCTACACCGAGGGTATGACAGTTTCTGGCAATATGTCCTTTACTGCTTCATATAAGTCAGAAGCAAGATCCTACACAATCACATGGCTTGATGCAAACGGCAACACTCTTGCAACCGACGTAGTTGAATACGGTGAAATGCCCGAATACACAGGCGTGCTTCCCACCAAGGAGGGCACTGCAGAGTTCTCATACGAATTCGACAAGTGGGCTCCCGACGTAGCAGCAGTTACAGGTGAAGCAACCTACACCGCAACCTTCAAGCCGATAAAGAATTCCTACAAGGTAACCTTCAAGTACCTTACTGCTATTGATGCTCTCCCCGTTACAGTTGAAAAGACCGTACTCTACGGCACAATGTTCAATGACGTGGTAGCAGAGCTCAGCAATTTCAACAAGTCACTTTTCAACGAAACAAGCCATCAGACCTTTACCCGTTGGAATAACATCGCAGCAACAATCACAGGTGAGGCAACCTTCGAGGCAGTTTACAGTGCAGTAACACCTCATAGCCTTACCGAAACAAATACTGCAACCTGTACCTCCGACGGTACAAGAACAGTATCCTGCTCCTGCGGATTCATTGAAACTGAGACAGTTTTAGCATACAATCATACTCTTGCTGACGGCACAAGCGCATGGGGCTACATCGGTACTAACCGTCCTTCCTGCTCAGCAGACGTATACTGCACCTATAAGTGTAGCCTTTGTAATGCAACAAAGGGTGAAACCGTTCCTGCTTCAGGTCACGATTTCACAATATTCCCCGCAGTTCCCGCAACCTGTGAAACAGCAGGTAACAACGCATATAAGATCTGTAATACCTGTAACGCATACTTCGATGGCGCTGCAGGCTTATACGAAGCAAACGATTTCGACAGTGCTGACGCATTCGTAATCGAGGCACTCGGTCATAGCTACACAGGCTCAGTTTCAACTGCAGCAAGCTGTACCGAAGACGGTGTTATGACCTACACCTGCTCAAACGACAGCACTCACACCTATACCGAGAAAATCTCAAAGACAGGTCATAGCTACTCAGCAGTTATTCCTGCAGTTGAAGTTACCTGTACTACAGACGGTAATCACGCATACAAGACCTGTTCAGCATGTAACCTCTTCTTTGCTGAAGCAGAGGGCAGCTATTCCGAAAACGGTAAGGAAGACAATACCTCCTTCATTATCGCTCACGTGGGTCACCAGCCCGGTGATGAGGTTTACGAAAACGTAGACGATGACGCAACCTGTCTTGATCCCAGCACCTATGACGTTGTTGTTTACTGTAAGGCTTGTGATGCTCAGCTCAGCCGTGAAACTGTTGTAGCATACCTTCCTCACAACGCATCTGAAATTGTTGTAAGCGGTCTTCCCGGTCAGCTTGTATCAGCTGCAACCTGTACCGATTACGCAGTTTACCATAAGGTTTGCTCAATGTGTGAAACTGAGCTTTCCGATGAAACCTTCGAATACGTTGCAGGCGGAAAGAATCCTGCAGTTCACAGCGCAACAGAAACCTATTTAGTTAACAAGCAGGACGCAACCTGCTATCAGAACGGATATTCAGGTGACGAATATTACTACTGCTGCGACGCTCTCAAGGCTGAGGGTAGTGTAATTCCCAAGTCAAACGTACATACTCCCGAAGCTACTGCAACAGAGGTTATAACAAAGGCTGCAACCTGCTACGAGGAGGGTACCTACGACCTTGTTGTTTACTGTAGTGTATGTAAGGCTGCAGGCTTCACAACAGAGCTTTCAAGAATTGAAAACGCAGGCACAAAAGAAATGCTTGCACATACACCTGCTGCTGCAGTTGAGGAAAATCCTGTTGCTGCAACCTGTTACGCAAAGGGCTCATATGAATCAGTAGTTTACTGCTCAGTTGCTCAGTGCCATTACGAAATCAGCAGAACAACCGTTACCACAGAAAAGACTGCTCACACACCTGCTGCGGCAGTTACAGAAAATACTGTTCCCGCAACCTGTTATGCAAACGGCTCCTATCAGTCAGTAGTTTACTGCTCAGTTGCTCAGTGCCGTCACGAAATCAGCAGAACAACCGTTACTACTGATAAGACCGCTCACTCACCCTCACAGGTTAAGGTTGAAAACGAAACTGCAGCAACCTGCTATGCAAACGGCTCCTATGACGAGGTAATCTATTGTATGGTTGAGGCTTGCAAGCACGAAATTTCAAGAAATACCGTAACAACCGCTAAGCTTGCACATACTGCAGCTGAGGCAGTTAAGGAAAATGAGGTTAAGGCAACCTGTCTTGCAGGCGGTAGCTACGATGAGGTAGTTTATTGCTCAGTATGTCTTGCTCAGGGCATCCGCGAGGTTCTTGAAACAAAGCATTACACAACTCCCGTTGCTGACCATACACCCGGTGAACCCGTTCTTGAAAACGTTGTTGATCCCACAGAAACAGAGGACGGCAGCTATGACGAGGTTGTTTACTGTACAGTTGCAGGCTGCGGTCACGAAATCAGCAGAACACATAAGCTTACAAGACTTGAAAGAATTATCTATTTCGTTCTCAAGGATCAGGTAATTACACAAAAGGCTTATAACGGTGACGTGCTCACTCCTCCCGAGGTTAATGACTACGTTGCATCCGATAATTTCGTTCACGTATTCAAGAGCTGGGATAAGGAGATTACACCTGTAAACGGCAACGCAACCTACTACGCACTCTACACCGAGCCCTGTGACTACTCAGAGCTTGAAAGACTTGAGTTCACCCTTGAAAAGATTCTTGAGGGCTTCTACACCGTAGAGGAAGGCGTTCTTGAAGAAAACTGGGCTGAAATCAACGCAGTTCTCGGTGCTATTGAAGCTATCAAGGCAGACAAGAACTACCGTGACGTATCCGAGCAGGTAGCAGTTGACCTTGTAGTTGACAGACTTGAGGCAATTATCAATACAGTTTGTCCCGATGCAGGCTCTGCTCTCGAAATCAGAGGCTCAGGCACGTATCACGCAGGTACTGTTCTCAATCTTCAGGTATTCAAGATGCCTGCTGATACCGAGGTAACAGACGTAATCTGGATGTCCTCCGACTCAAGCGTTGTATTCGTAATAAACGGCATTCTCTATGCTGCAGCACCCGGTACTGTTACAATTACCGCAGTTAAGGGCAACCTTAAGGCTGAGCTTACAATTGACGTTACCACAGGCGGCGCAGCAAGAGTTATTATGTTTGACTCACTTCTTTACGGTGCAAACTACGTTGTTGAAGGCAGCCGTATCATTGAGGACACAACAAACATCTTCTGGTCACCCTCTGCTCCCATTCATTTCAGAGTTATTGCAACAGGCACACTCAAGGAATACGTTGTATACGTAAATGATCAGCTTGTTACACCCGACGAAAACGGCACCTACACAATCGCAGCAAACACAGGTGACGCACACGTAAGAATTGAAGGCAGAGTTACAGATATCACTGACGACGATCCCGACAATGCAGAAAAGGTTTCCATCTGGGAGCTTATCCGCAGATTCTTCAAGAAAATCGGCGATTTCTTCAGAAATCTTTTTAACTGATAATAATTAAGGTAAGGGACTGCAAGAATCTGGTATTTTTGCAGTCCCTTTTTTTTGATATTTGTTGACATTTTTTACTTATAGTGTAAAATATATATAAATATATTAATGAAAGGAAGATTTTTGTGAAAACACGCAAAAAACTCTTTTGTATGTTGATTGCTTTAATGTTCTCCTGTCTTATGCTTACGACAGCAGGCGCTACAGTAGTTGACACCGCAGACACCGATGCTGCTCCCGCAGAGGATATCACTCTTTCTGTAGCAGTTGAGGATGAAAAGGATGCTGCTGACGATTCAGCGGCTGACGCTCCCATACTTACAACAGGTACCGAGGAGGCTCCTGTATTTACAGTTGACGTTGACGGTGAAGAGGTTGATTATGACCTTGCCGACGGCGACAGCGCAGCAGCATACGTAGATTCTTATGCTGACAACCTTACAAATGACCCTGCCTTCAAATCTCATATTGAAGCAGCACTTGCAAAGGTTCGTGAAAGCATCGGCTCTTATGCTACCTGGGCTGCTCTTATTGCTCCCGTAATTGCTATTATCCTTGCTCTTATCACCAAGGAGGTTTATTCCTCACTTATTATCGGTATCGTTGTAGGCGGCTTTATTTATGCAGGCGGCAACTTCGAAACTGCTATCAACCACGTGCTTTTCGACGGCTTTGTAGCAAGCCTTTCCGACAGCTATAATATGGGTATCATCATATTCCTTGTTCTTCTCGGTGCACTTGTTGCTATGATGAACAAGGCACGCGGCTCCGCAGCCTTCGGCCGTTGGGCTTCCAAGCACATCAAGTCCCGTGCAGGCGCTCAGCTTGCAACAATTCTTCTCGGCTGTCTTATCTTCATCGATGACTATTTCAACTGCCTCACCGTAGGCTCTGTTATGCGTCCCGTTGCTGACCAGCAGAAGATTTCCCGTGCAAAGCTTTCCTACATTATCGACGCTACCGCAGCTCCCATCTGTATTATTGCTCCCATTTCATCCTGGGCAGCAGCAGTTGCAGGCTTCGCAAGAGGCGCAGGTGCGGACAGCGGTATGAGCCTTTTCATCCAGGCAATTCCCTATAATTTCTACGCAATCTTCACAATCGTTATGATGATTGTTCTTGTTGTTGCTAAGTTCGAATACGGTCCCATGAAGCTTCACGAAAAGAACGCTATTGAAAAGGGTGACCTCTTCACAAGCGGCACAAGAGTAGATGCAAGCGACGTTGAGGGCAACCCCAAGGGTAAGGTTATCGACCTTGTTCTTCCCGTTGTTGTTCTTATTATCTGCTGCGTATTCGGTATGATTTACTCCGGTGGCTTCTTCGAGGGCGAAAGCTTCATCGACGCTTTCTCAAACTCCGATGCTTCCGTTGGTCTTGTAATCGGTTCAGCTATTGCAATCGTTTTCACAATCGCATACCTTCTTATCAGACGCGTTATCTCCTTCAAGGATGCTATGGCTTCTCTTCCCGAGGGCTTCAAGGCTATGGTACCTGCTATCCTTATCCTTACCTGTGCATGGACTCTTAAGGCTATGACAGACAGCCTCGGCGCGAAGATTTTTATTTCTCAGCTCGTTGAAGGCAGCGCAGGCGCTCTTCAGTCCTTCCTTCCTGCTATCATCTTCATTATTGCTGTTGGTCTTTCATTCGCAACAGGTACGTCATGGGGTACCTTCGGTATTCTTATCCCCATCGTGCTCAGCGTATTCGAGGCAGGCAATCCTCTTATGATCGTTTCCATTTCTGCTTGTATGGCAGGTGCAGTTTGCGGCGACCACTGCTCACCCATCTCCGATACAACAATTATGGCTTCCGCAGGCGGACAGTGTGACCACCTCAACCACGTTTCAACTCAGCTTCCCTATGCACTTACAGTTGCAGGTGTATCCTTCGTAACCTATATCATCGCAGGCTTCCTGCCTCAGTGGTATATCTCACTTCCCATCGGTATGGTGCTTATGGTAGCTTCTCTTATCGTTATTAAGGTACTCGCCAAGAAAAAGGCATAAGTGGGAAACAGGCGCACAATTCATCGTCTTTGACGCAAATGAAAATTAAACGGTATCTGCCACAAAGCAAGTGGCAGATATTTTTTTTTATTTTCCACGCATAAGCCTTTTCCGGAGCTTAGTTTTCGGCTCTTCGCAGTACCTTTGCACAGCTTGCCAGAGCCGAAAACAACAAATACGACAAATTCTGTCCTGTTTCCGTGCGACGCCGTGAGTTTGATAAAAATAGAGCGAAGCGGAGTAAGGGCGTAAGCCCTTCCTTAACATTTTCCGTAGGAAAATATATCACTTATGCGAAGCATAAATATCACTGCGAAGCAATATCACTTTTTGCGAAGCAAAAAATATCACTGAAGTGAATAAAAAAAGGAATCTTCCGTTAAGAAGATTCCTTAAATTTTTATTCACTTCTGAGCGCTTCTACGGGGTCCTTCTTTGCTGCGATGGATGAGGGGATAAGACCTGCAACAAAGGTAAGAGAAACGCTTATTACGATAAGTAATACTGCTGCCATAACGGGAAGCTCGGCTGCTGCACCTGTGTGTGTAAGGTACTTAAGCATAAGGTTGATGGGGATTTCAAGAAGCAACGTTGTAAGGATACCGAACACACCGGCTCCAAGACCAATGGTTACTGTTTCTGCGTTGAAAACTCTCGAAATATCGCCCTTAGAGGCGCCGATTGAACGGAGGATACCGATTTCCTTTGTTCTTTCAAGAACTGAAATATAGGTAATAATACCGATCATAATTGATGAAACAACAAGTGAGATAGCAACAAAGCAAACAAGAACAACCGTAACGATGTTAAGCACGCTTGTGATTGTTGACATAAGCATACCGATGATGTCGGTAAGTGTTACTGTGTAGCCGAGGTGTCCCTGCTCAATCATCTTTTCGTTGTAGTAGGTGGTCATTGCATTTATCTCGTCCTTAGCCTCGAATGACTTGGGATAGAGATAGATTGAAGAGGGAGCGTCCGCTGTTGCGTAGCCAATTGCTGCGTAGGTCTTTTCAAGAGAGCACTGAGCATTGAGAGTATCAATGTAAGCCTGCTTGAAGGCGATAACCTGCTCGTCGGAAAGGAAGCCCTCCATAAGCTTTTTCTTAAGCTCTGACATATCACTGAAATCGATAAGGTCAGCAATATCAAGATTAAGAATGTCAATCTGTGAAAGGTCGATGCCCTCCATAAGGCTCATAAAGGGAGTAAGGTCAAGATACTGGAAATCGATGATTGAAAGGTCGATATCAGCAAGTGAGAAATCGTTTACTGTAAGGTCTGAGAACTCGAAGCCTGTAAGCACGTCGGTTTCGGGATTTGCAAGCTGCTCCTGAACGATTTCAGAGTTGAGTGTTGCCTCAAGTGCATAGTCCATAAGCTCTGTGGTGTAGCCGATGCTGCCCATACCTGTTGACATAATGTTGTTGGGGTCGGGTCTTAAAATGCCGACAATCTTAATCTGAAGACCCTGCTCAATAAGCTGCTTTACGTAGTAGATGTTTGAGCTCTGGTCATTCCAGAGGCCTGTTTCACTGTCCTTTACGAAATACTGATAGTTAAGAACAAGTCTGAAGGTCATATTGAAGATATCGTCATAGGTGTACTGGTCAACGATTGTTGTATCCATTTCGCCGCCTGCAGCCATCATATTGACCATATCCTCCATAAACTTGGACTGATCCTTAAGACCGAGAGCGTACATAACCATTTCGTTGATTTCATTGTTCTTGTCAACGATAAGCACAACCTCGTTATAAGCCTCGGGAAGACGGCCTGTAACAATTTCATACTGCTGCGCAAGAAGCTCGTTGTCACCGATAAGCTCTACCCAGGAGTTTGTGATTGATGAGGAGAACATATTGGTCATTGAGTTTGTCATTGTTGCCATTGTGCCCGACTGCTGAGTTGAGCCCATAAGAGTGTCAAGCATCGCATTGGGGTTTACCTGAACAATACCTTCGGAGGTGTCCTCCTTATAGATATTAAGGGGAGTTTCGTACTTATACTGAATGTCGTTGCAAAGCTCGTCAAAGGCTGCACGGTTGTCCTCAATATACTGTCTGTATGATTTGAGGTTGTTTGCAGTTGACTGTGAAATAAAGGTGTTTACCATTTCGGTAAAGGTGGAGTTAACGTAAATCTGGTCGAGGTCGTGGTCGGTTTCCATAATGGATGAGCCGATATCCATAAGCGCGCCCATAACGTTATTCATATCAATTGCTTCCTTTTCAACGGAAACGGGCATTGCAAGAAGAAGGTCGTTCTGCATCTTGTCAATGTAGTTTTCAATACCTGTTGAAAGCGCAAGAACAAGTGAGATGCCGATAATACCGATACTGCCCGCAAAGGCTGTAAGGAAGGTTCTTGCCTTCTTTGTAACAAGGTTACGAAGAGAAAGTGCGAAAGCGGTTGAGAATGACATTGAGGGCTTCTTACCCTTCTTTTCCTCTTCAATTCTCTTTTCTGTTTCTTTAGTCTTGTCTTCCTCAGTAGGCTCGAAGGGGTCTGTATCGTCTGTGATGTTACCGTCAAGACAGCTTATGATTCTTGTGGAATACTCGTGTGCAAGGTCGGGGTTGTGAGTAACCATAATAATAAGCTTATCCTTGGAGATTTCCTTGAGGATTTCCATAATCTGAACGCTGGTTTCAGTATCAAGAGCACCTGTAGGCTCGTCGGCAAGAAGAATGTCGGGGTTATTGATAAGTGCACGGGCAATAGCAACTCGCTGCATCTGACCGCCTGACATCTGGCTGGGCTTTTTGTAAATCTGCTCACCGAGTCCTACCTGCTCGAGTGCCTTTATTGCTCTTTCCTTTCTTTCCTTCTTGGAAACACCTGAAAGAGTAAGAGCAAGCTCAACGTTTGCAAGGACTGTCTGATGGGGGATAAGGTTGTAGCTCTGGAAAACGAAGCCGATAGAGTGGTTTCTATAGGTATCCCAGTCACCGTCTGTGAAATCCTTTGTTGATTTGCCGTTGATTACAAGGTCGCCTGAGGTGTATCTGTCAAGACCGCCTATAAGGTTAAGCATTGTGGTCTTACCGCAGCCTGAAGGACCGAGAATTGCAACGAACTCATTTTCTCTGAAATTGATGTTTATACCTTTAAGGGCGCGTACCGTGGTATCGCCTGCTACGTAGTCTTTAACTATATTTTTAAGTACAAGCATTTTTGTTCCCTCCCGTAATTATTTCTTTTTTTTCTTAGCAGCCTGACGCTTTGCCTTTTCGTACTGCTTCTGAATTTTTCTTTCGTTCTTAAGTGCCTTCTTTGCGGCAGCCTGCTGACGGCGCATAAGCTTTTCAGATGCCTTTTCGTCGGGAAGCTTTGCCATTGAAAGCTTTTCTGACTTTCTATCGTCAGCTGCCATAGCCCTTTCCTTACGGGCAACGGCACGCTCGCTTACGTGCTTTTCCTCCTTTGCGGCTTCCTTTGCAAGAATCTTAAGAGCCGCTTCGGTGTAGATACTGCTCATATCGGGCGCAGGAAGCTCAGCCTCAGAGGGTTTTTTCACTGTAGTCTTTACAGGCTTTGTGAAGGAGATGTCGTTTTCACTGTGTGTATCGAAAAGGGCATCCTCGCTGATTTCCTCTGCTACGGGAGCCTCTTCCTTAACGGGAGCCTCTTCCTTAACGGGAGCCTCTTCCTTAACGGGAGCCTCTTCCTTAATGGGAGCCTCTTCCTTAATGGGAGCCGCCATTTTCTTCTTTGCGGACTTTTTCTTCTGTACGGGAGCACCGCTTGCACGTGCAAGCTTCTCCTGCTCCTTCATGCGGCGCTTCATTTCCTGCTTCTTGCTTCTTTTAAGCTTGAATTTATCAAGCTTGCCTGAAACGGAAAGAATATAGTAGGCAAGCGCTATAGCCGCAAGCAGAACGAAAACGATAATAAGCTTTGCGGTGGTGGAAAGCTCGAACTTCTTTTCGTAGATAATTGTGGGAATTTCCTCTTCCTCCTCGGGAACGTCCACTGTGGGAGTTTCGCTGAAGAGAAGGTCGCACAGCCACTCAATTATCTCGTCGTTTGTCATTGTCTTGAACTTTTCCGTGATGTTGCCTGCATACATTGCAAACATATCAGGCATACCCTCTGTACCTGAGCCGCCCATATCGGCGCTGCCCATAAGGTCTGTAAGAAGGTTGCTGTTTTCCTCCATTGAAAGTGCGCTTACAAGCACTCTTAAAACTGAAAGGAAAACTGCAGGTGAATCTGCAACGATGTAGGTATACTGTGCAGGTGCACCGTTTACCGTGCGCTTACTTGTAAGTGCCGTTGCAGTACCGAGTGTGCCGAAGGAATTGATATCAATTTCGGGAAGTGCTATGCCAAGGTCCATATCCTTGGTCATATCACCTATAAGGGAATTGAGGTCAAGCTTTGTCATATCACCCATAGCAGTGGTGAGAAGCTCGCCGAGTCCTGCGGTATCAAGCATATATTTTACGGGGTAAATGAGGTTTTCAATTACGCCGTTCATAAGTCCCGAATTCATAAAGTAGATGATGTTGGGAAGAATGCCGCATACAGTCTTCACGGGTGAAGCACAGAGCTTATCAAGCAAAGCGGTGATGGGCTCAAGGATGTCTGAAATAACCGCCGTTGTGCCGGCGCCGGTCTTATACTGCTCGTAGGTTTTTATTGTGTCTGCCTGGCAGCCCAGAGCCTCAAGAAGAGGAATGATTGCGGTGTTGTAGCCGTCTGAGCCGGGAATTGTTATGGCATCCATAAGTGTTACGTTACTGCCTGCAAGCATACACGAAAGCAGGGGGATAAAGGGAGTGAGAATTCTTGTGATTGCCTTCTCGAAGCCTGCCTTGTCACCGTCATAGAAGCCCCATGAGAGATAGTTGGGATTTACCTTGTCCCAGGATGAATACTTGTAGAGCTGCTTTGCGGTGTAGGGATAGTACTGATATATTGCGTTTCCGACACCTGTGGGGGTAACGTCCATTCCTAAAAGTGAGAAGAGGGGAGCCATTTCCTCACTGCCTATTGCAGAGAAGATTCCCGTTACGAGGGTGGAAACAAGTGAATTTGAATAGAGCGTCTTTTTAATTGTGTCCTCAATTGTGCCCTCGGGGTCTGTTTCCTTTACGAAATCAGTTAAAAGAGGGTCAACCTTGTCAAGGTAGGTGAGGTAGTCGTTTGCTGTAAGTGTGGGAGTGTAGGTTGTAAGCGCTGCGGTAAATGCAGGATAGGTCCACTGATAGGTGTTCTGAGGTGCTGAGGTTATTGAGAAAAGCTTTATGACAGTACCGAGCATTTCGTCTGCGCTCTTTGCCATAAGAGGGTCGAGCATTGATAAGTCGGTGCCGCCCATAAGAGCGCCGAGACTGTCCTTGTTGAGCTTGAGTGTTTCAATAAGGAAGCTCATAATAACCACGAAGGCATCTGCGGTGTCAACAGTGTATACTCCGCCGTTTTCTGTAGCGCACGCTGCAAGCTCACCGAGGCTTATTTCGGGAATCTGAAGGCTTACGTCTGAGCCCAGCATTTCCGAGAAATCCGCACTCTCAAGCATCTCGTTGATGTTGAGGCTTGCCTCAAGGTCTGTAGCCGAGGTGATGAGGTCTGAAATTCCGGGAATTGTCAGAATGCCTGCAACCTTCAGTGACAGAGGCTCAAGAAGGCTTGTGATTGAAGCGGAAAGCTTACCTGAATCAAGATAAAGAGCGAGCTTGGGAAGAGTTTCCGTAAGACCTGTTATGGGGTCTGCAAGAAGCTTGTCAATTGCTGCAAAAGCCATTGAAAGAATGTTCTTGATGATATTTGAGCGGTTCTTTGCTGCAGAAGCGGCAAAGTCTGTGCCAGACATAATTTCGGGACAGTCGAGAGCCGTAAGAAGAGGAACGATTGCGGCAGTGTAGCCGTCGTCACCCTGAATTGCAAGGAGGGAGTTGATTTCAACCTTTCCCGAGCATAAAAGTGCATTGAGAAGTGCGTTGAAGGGAGAAAGTATAGCGGCAATAGCTGCACTGAACTCCTTTTTGGAGTTTATCTCCCATCTGAAATTCTTTGATGCCTTCACAACTGCATCAAGGCTCTGACAGGAAGCAATCTTCTGTGAAATTGCAGGATAGTTCAGAAGAGCCGCAGAAAGAGAGGAGGGGGTGATATTTACGCCGACAATTGAAAGTGTATCTGCGCTTTCACCGAGAGCGGTATATATTTCGGCAAAAAGTGTGTTTACGGTTTCATCCTTGTAAAGGGTATCGTAAAGCATTCCCTTAATGTCGGTCTGGTCACCGCCTGCCTCAAGTAAAGCTTTTACAAGGGAGTTAAGCTTGGGTATCACCGCAAGGGTCTGCTCCTTTGTTACACCGTCGGGATATGTGACGGCACCTGCAAAAACCGATGTGAGGGGAGTAAAGGCAAGAATGAAAACAAGCATTGTTGCAATAAATTTAGTCAGTCGTTTCACAGATTTCACCTCTCGTAAATTCAGCATTGTTTTTAATAACGGCTATTGCGGAGGAAACCGCAATATCACGGATTCTTTCTATGGGGTAGGGCTTTTCGTGCATAATGGCATCCGAGCAGATGTTTGCGGTCATATCAACAATCATAACGGTTGTGATATGTGCATTCTCGGGAGTGTAGCCAAGGCTTACCATATAGTCGATAAGTGTTTTGTAGATTTCTGCAATCTCACTGTCGTGGAAATCAGGAAGATTTTTAATGCACGACGACATATTCTTTGACATAACGGGAAGTATCTCCTTGTTGTCAATAAGAAAGTCGATGAAGCAGTTGAGGAAATTCTCTGTAAGCTTGTAAAAGTCGGAGGGCTGAGAAAGTCCCTCTGAAAAGGTTGTGCGCAGCACCTGACGCATATACTCGGTGCTCTTATAGAGAATTATCTGCTCAAGCAGGTCGCTTTTATCCTTGAAATAAAGATAAAAGGTGCCTCGTGCAATTCCTGCCGCCTTTACGATATCGTCAACCGCAGTGGCGTTTACGGAATGCTCCCTGAAAAGTGAAAACGCAGTATCAATTATCTTCAACTTTTTTTCAAGCTTCTTAGTAACTGATGACATAAAATTTTCCTTTTACAATTCATAATATATTATTAATATTAAAGCAGTCTTAAAAAAATGACAGTTTGTCAGTTTTTGTGAAAGGGCATAAAAAAATGACACCTTGTCATTTTCAGCCTTATTAGGATACCAAAAAAATGACAAAGTGTCAATTGTTTTCTTAGTTATATTATAATATTAACAAAACGTTTACATTTGGCTTGTGCATATTATACGAGAAAGACTGTTTCTGCGTCAGATTTTGTTGAAATTCACAGTATCGGAATTTTTCTTCTCCGACTGCCTCCTTATAAGCGGTGAAAGGCGGATGAGTGCAGGCACGTTTGTCATCACCATCAGGGCGTTGAAAACGTCCGTCAGAGTCCACACAAGAGTGCAGGGCATAACGCAGCCGAGAAAAACGAAAAGGAGTGAAGAGGCGGTGTAGATTTTACCGCTTTTTTCTCCGAAAAGATATTCTGCGGAGATTTTTCCCGAAATGCTCCACCCGAGAATTGAGGCAAATGCAAAGAATAGCACCGACAGGGCAACGAAGGCTCTTGCAGGTCCTTGCGATATTACGCTTGCAAGAGCTGCGGTCACCGCCTGCGAACCTGAAAAAGATCCGTCGGGGACGTCCGTGTCCGTATAAAGCACCGTAATTACCGCAAGGGCAGTGAGGCTCAGCATCACAAAGGTGTCGATAAATACACCTGCCACGGCAAGCGTGCCCTGAAAATGAGGGCTTTCCGTGCTGCTCATAGCGTGAGCGGATGCGGTTGAGCCCATTCCTGCCTCATTGGTGAAAAGCCCCTTTTTTATTCCCTCGGTTATGCTTTTGGATAGAACTGAGCCTGCAGCCCCGCCAAGCAGTGCAGGGGTGCTGAAGGCATCCCTGAAAATAAGACTGAGGGCATAGGGCAGATTTTTTACGTTGAATAAAATTACACCTATACACCCTGCCATATAAAGGCAGGCAAAAAGAGGTACGGTTTTTTCCGCAAAGGCGGATATCGCACCTGCTCCCTTCATAATAAAAATTCCTGCAAGCACCGCGATTAATGCTCCCGTAATGGCGGACGGCACGGAAAATGCCTCGTTCATTGATGCGGCTATGGAGTTTGATTGCACCGCAACCCCCGTAAAGCCCAGAGCCGCCGTGGCAAAAAGAGAAAACAGCGAGGAAAGCACCGCTCCGCCACGCCCCCTGAAGGCATAAGAAATATAGTAGACTGCCCCACCGTAAAGTCCTGCTTTACTGTCCCGTTTTCTCGAAATAACCGCAAGCACTGCCTCACTGTAGGCGGTAGCCATTCCGAAAAATGCCGACACCCACATCCAGAAAACCGCCCCCGGACCGCCTGCTATAATTGCCGTGCCTGCCCCCACGATATTTCCCGTGCCGAGCTGTGCAGCAAGTGAGGTTGCAAGAGCACGGAAGGGGCTTATGCCGTCCTTGTCTGTGCTTTTTTTCGAAAGCATACCCGAAAGCCCTGTGAAAAGATATCTTACCTGCACAAGCCGCAGCTTTACCGTCAGAAAAATTCCTGCGGACAAAAGCACCACGGGAAGCAGCACGTCAGTCAGTATCATAAAAAATCCCCCTCGGAGCATTGTATGTCCGAAGGGGAGTGCTTATGAATCAGCCGATAACCGTGATCCTTTCCTGCCTATAGCGGCAATGACCGAGAAAATAACAAAAACAATAAGGTCAATTGCAACAATGGTTGAGCCTACGGGGCTATTCCATATAATTGAAGCAAGAATACCCGTAAGTGAGCACACCACGGAAACCACCCCTGAGCAGATGACCACGCTTCTGAAGCTTTTGAAAAGGCGCATAGCCGAAAGTGCAGGGAAAATTACAAGAGCGGAAATAAGCAGTGAGCCTACAAGATTCATAGCAAGCACAATGATTACCGCAGTGATTACTGCAATAAGAAGGTTATAAAGCGATGCCCTTGTACCTGTAGCCGTAGTAAAGGTTTCGTCAAAGGTTACGGCAAAAATTCTGTTGTAGAAGAACACGAAAACGAGAATCACGATTACGGACATCACAATGCAAAGCCACACGTCAAAGGTAGAAAGAGTGAGAATTGAGTTGGAGCCGAAAAGGGTTGTGCATGCGTCACCGGTTACGTTGCCCGAGGATGAGAATACACTAAGCAGAAGATAGCCGATTCCCAGAGCCGAAACGGAAAGCATAGCAAGTGAGGCATCGCCCTTTATTTTAGTTTTTTGTCCCGTTGCAAGCAGCACTATTGCCGCAATAACGGTTACGGGAAGCACAAGCACCATTTCGTTTGTAAGTCCCGTAATGCCTGCAACTGCCATAGCACCGAAGGCTATGTGGGAAAGTCCGTCGCCAATAAATGAAAATCTCTTAAGCACAAGGGTTACGCCTAAAAGAGATGAGCAAAGGGCAATAAGCACACCTACGATAAGAGTGCGCTGAACAAAGGGATACTGAAGATAATTCATAAGCGTTGAAAAAACTGCCATTATGCTTCACCTCCCTCGGTGTCGGTAAACGCCTTCCCGATATCGGTTTTTACGTAGTCCTCTTTTGTTCCGAAGAACAGGGGAGTGTGGCTTACGTGAAGAATATGTGAGGCATATTTCACCGCCGCCGCAATATCGTGGGATACCATAATTATGGTGATTCCCTCCTTATTGAGGCTGTGAATAAGCTCGTACATTTCCTTTGTAACCTTGGGGTCAAGACCTGCCACGGGCTCGTCAAGAAGAAGCATTTTGCCTGTTGCGCAAAGTGCGCGAGCAAGCAGCACTCTCTGCTGCTGACCGCCCGAAAGCTCTCTGTAGCAGCGGTTCTGCAGGTCGAGAATATTCATTCTCTCCATCTGCATTCTTGCAAATTCCTTCTGCTTTTTTGAATAGAAGGGACGAAGACCGCATTTATTAAGAAGCCCCGAAAGAACAATTTCCTTTACCGATGCAGGGAAATCCTTCTGCACAAGGGTCTGCTGAGGAAGATATCCGATTTTGGTATGCTTTAAGCCCTCGTCTGTTGTAATTTCACCGCTCATAGGAGATTTGAGTCCTAAAAGCGCCTTTATAAGTGTACTTTTACCTGCACCGTTTTCACCCACGATGCACAGGTAGTCACCGCTTTCCACCTGAAAGCTCAGGTGCTCGGTTACGACCTTTCCGTCGTAGCCTAAGGTGACGTCCTTACATATAAGCTGTGCCATATAATATCCTTTCTTATGAAAGTGCTGTTTTCAATACTGCGAGATTGTCTGTCATTATCTCAAGGTATGTGGTTGAGAGCTTGTCCTTTGTGACAGACTGCATTGCATTGAGTGTAAGAATTTCCTGATTCTTATCCTTTGTAGCATCTTTTACTGTCTTTGCTATGGAGCCGTCGGAGGTTTCCGTTATAAGAATATAAGAAAGTCCCAGCTCGTCAATTTTTTCTGCAAGTCGCGTTACGGTCTCAAAGCTTGCCTCACTTTCTGCCGAGCAGCCCGAAAAAGCCGCATGGTATGAAAGATAGTAGTCCTTTGTGAGATAAATAAAGGGGAAGCGGTCTGCAAAAACAAGGGTATTTTTTTCTGCCGCTGCAGCCATATTCTCATAAGCCTTATCAAGCTCTGTGAGGGCTTTTTGGTATTCAATGTGATTTTTTGTATAAAGGGCTTCATTTTCCTTGTCAAGATCGCAAAGCACAGCCTTTATTATGCCTGTAAGCCTTATTGCGTTTTTTATTGAAAGCCATATATGCTCATCCTCGGCGTGGTGATGCTCCTCATCATCCTCGTGATGGGTATGATTCTCCTCGCCGATAGCTTCCACGCAGAGAAGGCTGTCCTCGGGCAGGCTGTGAATAAGGTCAAGTATAACTGCTTTGCTATTTCCCGATGCGGATAAAACATCGTTTATCCATTCCTCACTTGAGCCGCCGGTATAGATGAAAAGATCAGCAGATGCAATTTTTACAATATCCTTTGCTCCTGCCTGATAGGAATGAAGGTCTGTGCCCGAATCGAGAAGAAACTCGATTTCCACGTTTTCTGCTCCCTTGGTAAGCTCCCTTACCCAGTCATACTGGGGAAAGGTTGTGCAGACAATTCTGAGTGTGCCGTCTGCGTTTATATCACTTATGTTCCCGCCGCATGAGGTCAGCATACAAATGGCTGCCACTGCCGCAAGAATAAGGCTTAAAATTTTCTTTTTCATACCGCGTCTCCTTTTATCCTACAGTCCTTGCAGCAGCCGAAAAGTGTGGTGCTGTCTACCTTTACGGTGAAATCGTTTTCACCCAGAATGTCGGAAAGGAGCTGCTCACTTAATTCGTGCTTCATATGAAGAAGCTTGCCGCATTCCGTACACTTGAGGTGCAGGTGATGGTGACATTCCTCACCGCCTGCTATCTGATAAAGAAACTGCCTTGAGTTTCCCTTAACGAATCTTTTCACCGTGCCCTTTTCAACAAGTCCGCTCATAAGACGGTACACCGTGCTTTTTCCGGGGGCATCGGGGGAAAGCTCCTGAAGCCTTATGGCAACCTCGTCAACGGAAAAGGGTGTGTCGGGATTGCTTTTTAAGAAGCTTATAAGCAATTCCTTCTGGTGAGTGTTATACGTAGCCAATATATCAACTCCAAATTGAGAATTATTCTCAAATTATTATACAGCAATTGAAAAATAAGTCAAGTGAATGTATGTTGAAAAAGTAAAAAAATTATGATAATATAAGGTATCATGTTTTTTTGGAGATACCAATGAAAAAAGTCGAAATTTTAGCTCCTGTCGGGGGCGAGGAGCAGCTTATTGCCGCCGTCAGAAGCGGTGCGGATGCCGTATATTTCGGAGCATCCTCCTTCAACGCACGAAGAAATGCACACAATTTCACCGATGATGATTTTATCGGTGCGGTACGCTTCTGCCGTGAAAGGGGAGTAAAGGCATACATCACCCTCAACACCCTTATAAAGGACAGTGAGCGCGAGGAGTTTCTTTCCACCTTGAGTCTTATTGCCCGAAGCGGTGCAGATGCGGTAATTTTACAGGATATGGGTGCGCTTTCCCTTGTGAGGCAGTGCTGCCCCCATATTCCTCTTCACGCATCAACCCAGATGGCGGTGCATAACGTAGAGGGAGCAAAGGCACTTGAGGCTCTCGGCTTTTCAAGAATCGTGCTTGCCCGTGAGCTTTCCCTTAAGGAAATAAAGACTATATGCGAAGCGGTGAATACAGAGATTGAGGTTTTTGTTCACGGTGCTCACTGTATGAGCGCATCGGGTATGTGCTATATGAGCTCGGTGCTTGGTGCCCGAAGCGGAAACCGCGGACTTTGCGCACAGCCCTGCCGACTTAATTTCAAGGTAAATTCCCGTGAATATGCACTTTCCCTTAAGGATATGTGCCTTGCGGATAATGTGGACGAGCTGATTTCGGCAGGCGTTACCTCTCTTAAAATTGAGGGCAGAATGAAGCGTCCCGAGTACGTTGCCGCCGCAACCGCCGCCTATAAAAGTGCGGCTATGGGGCTTACTCCCGACGTGTCGCTTCTGCAGAGTATTTTCTCACGAAGCGGCTTCACAAAGGGATATTTCGAGGGCAAAAGAAGCCTTTCAATGTTCGGCTACAGAACAAGGGATGATGTCGTTGCCGCAGGAAACAGCCTTCTCAATGCCGTTGCCAATACCTACAGAAACGAAAACCCCCTTGTTGATATAAAAATGAAGCTTACAGTCCGAGAGGGGACTGAATCGGTGCTTGAAATCACCGACGGAGAAAATACCGTTTCGGTAAAGGGTGCAGTGCCCGAAAGGGCAGAAAAGGTGGCGCTGAGCGCCGAAGGTGCAGAAAAATCTCTTTCAAAGGTAGGCTCAACCTTCTTTAAGGTAAGTGAAATTTCCTGCGAAATCGACGACGGGCTTATGCTTCGAGCCTCGGATATAAATGCCCTGCGCCGCGATGCCTGCGAGGCACTCACTGAAGCAAGAGGCAGAGCCGAGGGCTATGAAATGCTCCCCCTTAAGCGCAGCTTCTTTTCAAGATATGCCGCAGGAAAGCCCGATTTATATGTAAGGCTTACCTCGTTTTCCCAGCTTTACGAGGAAATGCCTGCAAGGCTCATAATTCTTCCCATAGGTGAAATACTTAAAAACCGTGAGGCGGCTAAAGGTCTTTGCCACCGCCTCTCTGCAGAACTTCCGGCACTTATTTACCCCTTGCAGGAGGAAAAAATCCGCCGTCAGCTTGAAGAAATTTCCGCACTCGGCATAAAATCGGCATACTGTGACAACATAGGTGCCGTGGCTATGGCAAAAAATGCAGGTCTTGAAATAATCGGCGGCACGCTTCTTAACGTAATGAATTCCGACGCCTGCGAGATGTATCACAGCCTCGGTGTGAATACTGTTACCCTGTCCTCTGAGCTTTCCTCAAGGGGCATAAAAAATATAAAGACCCACGCACGCACGGGTCTTATGATTTACGGACATCTTCCGCTGATGCACTTCCGATGCTGCCCCATGCAGACCGAGGGCGGCTGCGGTGAATGTAAGGGCTTCGGTACAATCACCGACCGTATGGGTGAAAAATTCCCTGTAATGTGTAAGGACAGGCAGTACAGTGTGCTTTATAACACCGTGCCCTTGTACCTTGGTGACAAGGCACTGCCTCAGACGGATTTTGTGCTTATGAGCTTTACTGCCGAGAAAAAATATGACGTTAAAAATATAATCCTCTCTTATGAAAACAAAAAAGCCCTTGCAGGCAGAAAAACCGCAGGACTTTTTGAACGAGAGGTATTATAATCAGAAAAAATCGTAATGGGGAAGGGGAGCCGAAAAGCTTACCCTTTCCTTTTTTTCAGGATCAGTAAAGGAAATTGTGGCAGAATGAAGAGCAATAAAGGGAATGTTGTCGCTGGCACCGTATTTTCCGTCACCGTAAACGGGATGTCTGCGCGAGGAAAACTGCACTCTTATCTGATGAGTTCTTCCGGTGTGAAGCCTTATCCTTACAAGGGAAAGACCGTTTTTTATTTCAAGCACCCTGTATTCAAGGGAGGCTTTTTTTACTCCCTTTCTTTCACGCTTCACAACGAAGGACTTGTTTTTACGGCTGTCCTTGAAAAGCAGGTCCTCAAGCACGTCGCTTTCGGGTGAAACCTCACCGTGGACTACCGCAAGATACTCCTTGACGAAGCTGCCGTCGGTAATCTGCCGTGAGAGTGCGGCTGCCGCCTCCCTTGTTTTTGCATACACCATCACTCCCGAGGTCACCGTATCAAGACGGTGCACGGTGTATATTTCACTGAGCCCCAGCCTTTCCTTGATAAGCGCAGGCATACTGTTTTTTCCCGATTCCTCCGAGGAAATTCCTGCAGGCTTCACGCACACGGTAAGCTGAGAATTGTCAAATAATATTTCCATCACTGTTCTCCGTTTTGTCTGACAATTGAATTCCGATAAACATTGTACCGCGAGCATTGTTGCAAATTATGATATAATTGTGACATTTATGTTAATCTTCCGCAATTATTGTTAAACTGCTTGCATTGAGGGACAAGTGATGATATTATTAGTATGCAAGATATTATATTTATTATCTGATACTATCCTATGAAAGGAGCGTTAACATAATGTTCACAACACAGTACGATCCCGAAAAGGCACAGAACGCTATCAGCTTCCTTGGTGAATGGTCAACAATTATTGCTGATATGATCGCATTTTTCAAGGAATTCTGGGCAAAGATCTCAGGTCTTTTTACAACAGAAGAATAATTGATTCTTATAAAAAGTCACAGGAAAAGAGGTGCACACAATGTCAGTAGTAGATTACATCAACACATTTGCACAGTACGTTGCAGATTTCATTCAGATGATCAAGGAATTCTTCTCAAGGTTCAGCGCTGGTGAAGAAGAAGCAGGCGAATAAGATTAAATCTTATCGTTAAAGCCCCTCGGGGCAGGAATAGCACTTTGCTAAAGAGCCGACGGTACGCCGTCGGTTTTTTCCTTTAAATGTGTATTATATATGAACATTTTTGGACATTTTTGAATAAAATTCTGTAAAATATTAAAAATTAGGAAAATTTTCGGTAAAGTGTTGAAATAATTTTTTTGTTGTGATAATATAAAAGTGCATAAATATAATGTAAAACAAAAAAGAGGTGAAACTAATGTTCGGTTCATTCGGTACTCTTGATAGTGATCTTTCATTCATCTATTCATTCATCGATATCCTTAAGGAGCTCCTCAACACAATCGCTGATTTCTTTGCAAAGATGACAGGCGGTGCAGCTACTGAGGACGGCGCAGACGAAGGCGCAGATGCATAAGTTAGTTTGTTGAAGAATGGCGTTCGCTTGCGAACGCTTTTCTTTTTTTATTTTTAAATATTTTACCGTAAATTGCGTCTTAAAGGGTGAGGAGGGAAAAATATGGATGACGTGAAAATTATTGAAATGTATTTCGCCCGTAATGAAAAAGCCGTAGACGAAACACGCACAAAATACGGCGGCTTCATAAATCATATTGCTTTTAACATCTTAAAAGTATCAGAGGATGCCGAGGAATGTGAAAACGATACCTACTTAAGGCTCTGGAATGCCATTCCGCCTGACCGCCCCGAATATTTCAAGGCTTACATAGGAAAAGTCGTAAGAAACCTTGCAATAAGCCTCTACAGAAAAAACACCGCCGCCAAAAGAAGCAGCGGAATGTACGTGCTTTTATCGGAGCTTGAGGAGTGCCTCCCCTCAAAGGAAAGCGTCGAAGCGGAGCTTGATGCCAAATATCTGTCTTCGGTTATATCCGAGTGGCTTCGCAGCCTGAGTGAGGAAAACCGAATTATATTTATAAAGCGCTACTGGTACGGAGAAAGTGTAAAGGATATTGCCGCGCAGTCCGATTTTTCCCCTGCGGAGCTTTCCTCACTTCTCTTTGCCTTAAGAAAAAAGCTTAAAAAAGAGCTTACGGAGAAAGGAGTAACGGTATGAACAGTGAAAAGCTTTTTGACGCAATTACGGAAATTGACGAAGACCTTGTGCTTGAAGCCGAAGAAAAGAAGCTGAAGAAAAGAAAAAAATCCTTCCTTTACGTTGCAGTGTCATTTGCCGCCGCCTTTATTCTTCTTGTGGGCGTGGGGCTTGTATTGCAAGGCACGGGCTTTTTTACGTCAAGCAACATCCCTGTCAGCAAGCTCCCCGAGGTTACTCAGGACAGGCTTACCGAGGAGAGCTCCACTTCTGTCCCCGATACGCAGACCGCGCAGCCGCCTGTAACGGATGCTCCGTCTTCAGAGGAAAAAACAACCGAGCCTCCAACAACCCTTGTAGGACTTCCGCCACCCACTACCGCAGCGGAGAATACTACAGGAGCGGAAAACGATGCTTCCAATATCCATATAAATGACAGCAGTAAGGATATAAAGCCCGTAACGCTTGCGAAGGCTTCATATCCGAAGCAGGCACAGTATCCCGTGCTTTTAGGACAAGTGTCCCCCTCCTATGATTCCTGGTGGCAGGATATAAGAGAGCTGCGAGGCATAGATGTTGAAACGGACAATATAACGAATTTTTCATCTTCTCTTATGAGTGAGGTGCTCACCGCCTCACAGGATAAGAACAATATCGTGTCACCGCTTAATATCTATATGGCGCTGGGCATTCTTGCAGAATGCACCGAGGGCAGCTCCCGTCAGCAGATTTTAGATGTGCTGGGTGCCGAAAGTATTACTGACCTTCGCGCACAAAGCAGTAAAATATGGCAGAAAAATTACCGCGATGACGGTGTTATGAAGAGCATTATGGCAAGCTCACTTTGGCTTAATGACAGTATTTTATATAAAAAGAGTGCGGTAAAAAGCATTTCTGAAAATTATTATGCCTCTGTTTTCAGCGGTACTATGGGAAGCGCACGCTACAATAAAATGCTGAATTCCTGGCTCAAGGATAACACAGGCGGACTTCTCACCCCCGACGTGCAGATGGATTACGATACCGTTATGGCAATTGCTACCACAATACTTTATCAGACAAAGTGGGAAAATGAATTTCAGACTGCCGCCACCGAAAAGGGTACCTTCCACGCCCCCGACGGTGACAAAACCGTATCCTTTATGAAGGCCACAAGGGATATGTATTACTGCTGGGGTGAAAAATTCGGTGCAATAAGCCTTCCTCTTGATATCGGCGGTAAAATGTGGTTTATTCTCCCCGACGAGGGTGTGGATGCCGACACAATTTTCTCCGATTCCGAAATGCTCGAGCTTATTTCAAGTGACTCCGTCGGACTTGACACCAATGAAAAATCGAAATACATCGAGGTGCATATGTCCATTCCGAAATTTGACGTAAAGAGTGAGCAGAATATTCTCGAAAGCATAAAGAAACTGGGAATTTCAGATATTACCGACTCTGCCGCTTCCGACTTTTCCGTCCTTGCAACAAATCCCGAGGGTATATTTATAAATCAGATGTCCCACGGTGTAAGAGTGAAAATTGACGAGGAGGGTGTTTCTGCCGCCTCATATACGGTAATGATAGGTGCCGGCGCTGCAATGCCCCCCGACGAAGAGGTGTATTTCACCCTGGACCGCCCCTTTGCATTCGCAATCACTCTCGATAACGAAACAGTCCTTTTCGCAGGCGTTGTAAACAATCCGTAAGAGGCCGGAGGTCGGCATTTGCAGTGAGTCGGATAAGCTTGTCCTACGGGAAATGTTGTTGCTTTTTTCTCATTATATGGTAAAATAAATATATAACCGTGTAAGGAGAAAAGCTATGGACGCAAGACCTACAAGAAAAACTCTGAAATACTACGCAAAAATGGCAAGTGAAGCATATGTAAATGATCCCGTTTACGTGTTTGCCTGTAAAAACGAGGGTATCCGTAAGCGCTTTATTTATCATTGGCTTTTAATCCGTCTTAATTCCTCAAGAAAAAAGGATATCTTCTATTTCGACGAGGAGCAAAGAGGACTTCTTATTCTCCGTGAGGCACACTACGACTACACGATGCTGCAGTTTATGAAATGCATCAACTGGCCATTTCTTGTGCTCTATTTCCCCCTTACAATTAAGTGTCTTATGGCATATTCCCATCTTGATAACAAGGATATCTTTGATGAGAATACCTACATAGTTTCCCCTGTATTTGTGGGTGTGGAGCATCAGGGCAAGGGTGTTGCCACAAGGCTTCTTAAAATGGGTATTGAGGATATGAAATCCCGCGGATGTAAGGTCGGTCTTGAAACACAGAACCCTGACAACGTAGGCTTTTATGAAAAACTGGGCTTCAAGGTGGCAAAGGAAGAATATTATAAGCTTGAAAAAATCCACAATTACTATATGATTACAGAATAAAAAAGAGCACGGAGCGTATCCGTGCTTTTTTGTTTTATTTTCTGAGCTGCTGCGCCATTTTCTGACCAAGCTCTCTTATTTCAATAACTATGTCACTTTCAGGAGCATAGTAGCAATCTCTCTTTTTAAGGAACCTGTATTCACCCTGACGAAGAGCCATAATAACCATACCGCCTATGAATGCGCTTCCTATAATGATGAAGAAAAGGGGCAGACGGCAGGTGAGGAAATCACCTGAGCGCAGGGGAAGAGTGAAGCTCATAAAGATTTCACCGCGGGCGAAAAGCTCTGAAAACGTGATGTCAACGCCGCCGTAGGTATAATCGCCCGACATGTAATTGGGGAGTGAGCCGTCGGTGTAGGCGGTGTTCACAATGCCTGTAAGTGCAGTTATAACCGCACCCACGGCAGAGCCTGCCATAAAGCCGGGAATGTAGGTAAGGGGGCTTCTCATTGCAAGAGGCATTGAGGGAGCAACAGTAAGCTTTATGTTTTCAAAGAAGGCATTTATAGGACCTGTTGTTGCAAGGTTGAAATCGTTTGTGTCGGTAACGCCGCCCTTTTTGAATATCTTGCAGCAGATCACACCGAAAAATGCAGTCCAGCCAACGGTAATGAAGCATACGGAATAGATTGTGATAAGCCTTGCATCACCTGTCATAAAATACGAAGCGGTTGCAACGGAAAATGCGGAAAGGGATAAAGGACCTATAAGGTCGGCGCCTACCATAAGCCCCATAATGAGAGCTGCTATGACAATATTTGAGTCTGCCATACCCGTAAGCATTTCACCGAGGCTCTTTGCAATTGCAGCAAAGGGAAGCTCAATGCCGTATTTTATAAGCACGAAGGTGGTAGCTGCACTTGCTATGGGAATAATAAGCACAAGCACGATAAGGTCAACACCCTCAATGATTTCAATGCCCTTAAGTGTGTCGGGAATAAGCTTTATTTTCTTTTTAAGCCCCAAAAGAAGAGAGTCGAGCCTTCTTCCGATGATTACCTTAAGCTCCGACCAGCCTGCATATAAAAGCTTTATAAGAAGCGACAGAATAACTGCCATTATAAGATATCCCATATAGCCGATTGCCGTGGAGTGGGAATAGCCTGCGGGAGTTGAAAAGAATGCAGGATACATATTCACCGCATCCGCAGTGGGGGCTGCGAAATGGCAGAAATAAATTGAAAGTGCAAGTGAGGGTGCGATGGCAGGGATGCCTGCAATAAGGTAGGAAAGCACCAACGCCAGCGCCACAAAGAAGAAGTCGGTTGCCCAGAAAAGAATAAACCATAAGGTAGGCTCGTTTTTCGCGCCTGTAAGACCGAAGATGTGGTAGGTGCCGAAAAGATTCTGAATTACAAAGAAAAAGCCTGCACCCAATGCGCCGAAAAGCTGAACAATAAACATAATTGCCGTGGTGCGGTAGATTTTTTCCTTGGTGTCGAGATACAATTTTTTTATCATAACTACCTCTCAATATAAAATTGATATAATAATTATATACAAAATAAAAGCTTAATGCAATAAAAATACGTCTTCAGCAGCATTTCTGAACTGAAGACGCAAAATTTATGCAATTGTGGGCTTGAGTGCATCCTTGGATGCTGCAAGTCTTGCAGGGTTTCTGTGAATTTCGGGAAGCGCACCGTCTGTAACGCAGTCCTTTGTTACCACAATTCTTTCAATTGATGCATCCGAGGGAGCGGTGTACATAATGGGAAGAAGCACCTTCTCCATAATTGCACGAAGGCCGCGGGCACCTGTTTTCTTCTCCAGAGCGGATTTCGCAATTTCTGCAAAAGCCTCCTCGGTGAATTCAAGCTCGATGTTATCAATACCGAAAAGTCCCTGATACTGCTTGAACAGAGAATTTTTAGGCTCCTTGAGAATCTTCACAAGTGCTTCCTCATCAAGGTTACGAAGAGCGGTAAGCACGGGAAGACGGCCTACAAGCTCGGGAATAAGACCGAATTTGCAAAGGTCCTGAGGAATAACCTTTGACATAATTGCATCACTGTCCATCTCGGACTTAAGCACGATTTCACTGCCGAAGCCCAGCACCGTGTTGCCTGTTCTCTTTTCAACGATTTTTTCAATGCCGTCAAAGGCACCGCCGCAGATGAAGAGAATATTTGTGGTGTCTATCTGTAAAAATTCCTGCTGGGGATGCTTTCTTCCGCCCTGAGGAGGAACGTTTGCAACCGTACCCTCAAGAATTTTAAGAAGCGCCTGCTGAACACCCTCACCGCTTACGTCACGGGTGATAGAGGTGTTTTCACTCTTTCTTGCAATCTTGTCGATTTCGTCAACGTAGATAATTCCGCGCTCTGCCTTTTCAATGTCAAAGTCAGCCGCCTGGATAAGTCTTAAGAGAATATTCTCAACGTCCTCACCAACGTAGCCTGCCTCTGTAAGCGTGGTAGCGTCGGCAATTGCAAAGGGCACGTCAAGAGTTTTAGCAAGGGTTTGTGCAAGGAAGGTTTTACCTACACCCGTAGGACCTAAAAGAAGCACGTTTGACTTGTTGATTTCAACGTCGGTCTTTGCTTTTCTGTAAATTCTCTTGTAGTGGTTATAAACTGCAACGGAAAGGGCAATCTTAGCCTGATCCTGTCCTATAACGTACTCGTCAAGCTTAGCCTTGAGCTCCTCGGGCTTGGGAAGAATACGGGGAGAGCCTGTCTTCTTCTTGGTGCCCTTTCTCTGAGCACCGTCACCCTGAGAGATAATGCTTACGCAGTTTTCAATACATTCATCGCAGATGAAGGCATCGGGACCCTGAATGAGCATTGAAACCTGATCCTGTGTTCTTCCGCAGAAGGAACAGCGCAGCTTATCCTTGGTTTCGTCATATTTAGCCAATGGAATTTCCTCCCGCTTTTATCTGTTATAAAGAACCTTGTCGATAAGACCGTATTCGAGAGCCTCTTCAGCGCTCATAAAGTTGTCACGGTCTGTGTCACGCTCAATAACCTCGATGGGCTTGCCTGTTTCCTTTGCAAGGATTTCATTGAGCTTCTGACGGGTCTTAAGAATGTGGTCTGCTGCAATCTTGATGTCGGATGCCTGACCTCTTGCACCGCCAAGGGGCTGATGAATCATAATTTCCGCATTGGGAAGAGCATATCTCTTGCCGGGTGCGCCTGCTGCAAGAAGGAATGCGCCCATTGATGCAGCCATACCCATACAGATTGTGGAAACGTCGCACTTGATGTAGTTCATAGTGTCGAAAATTGCAAAGCCTGCGGAAACTGAGCCGCCGGGGGAGTTGATGTAAAGAGAGATATCCTTTTCGGGATCCTGACCCTCAAGGAAAAGAAGCTGAGCAACAACAAGGCTTGCTGTTACGTCGTTTACCTCTTCGGAGAGAACTATGATTCTGTCGTTGAGAAGTCTTGAATAAATGTCGTATGCTCTTTCACCGCGGTTTGTCTGCTCGATAACGGTGGGTACAAGTGACATATAGGGATTTGTTAACATAGTAAATCCTCCTGTATATTTTCAGAAACGGTCGGAAGAAACAACCCCGACCGTTTATCTTTATGAATTGAAGAATTCTGTGGGGAAGCTATCGCCTTGAATTTCCATCTTCTGCTATTATAGTCAGAAAACGTAATTCTTATTCAGCAGCCTCTTCCTTTACCTCTTCGTTGGCCTCAGCCTTCTTCTTTGTTGTCTTCTTTGCAGCGGGCTTCTTTGCAGCCTTCTTCTTTGTTGCGCCTTCTGCTACTGCGTTGGAGATAACAACCTCGTCAGCCTTTCTTGCCTTGAGCTCCTTCTTAACAGTTTCAGCCATAACAGCCTTCTTAACTGTTTCAATGTCAACGCCGTACTTTTCAGACATTGTCTTGAATTCTGCTTCAACGTCCTCGTCTGAAACCTCGATGCCCTCAAGTTCTGCAATCTTTTCAAGTGCAAGCTCAACCTTAACGTCAAGTTCTGCTCTTTCCTTGTAGGAATCCTTGAGAGAATCAACGCTCATGCCGAGGTAGCCGAGATACTGCTCGAAGGGAAGACCCTGGCTTTCGATTCTGTACTTGAATTCATTTATCATGCCTTCAACTGAGCGGTTGATCATAACCTCGGGGATTTCGTCGGTTACAAGCTCAGCAAGCTTGTTGTATACTTCGTTCTTGAATGAGTTTTCAGCGGAATTTGCCTTCTGCTCCTCAAGAGTCTTTCTGATGTCTGCCTTGTATTCGTCAAGTGTATCGAATTCGGAAACGTCCTTAACGAAATCGTCGTCAGCAACGGGAAGCTCCTTAGCCTTGATAGCGTGAAGCTTGATCTTGAATACTGCGGGCTTGCCTGCAAGAGGCTCTGAGTATTCCTCGGGGAAGGTAACGTTTACGTCGAACTCTTCACCGATGTTGTGACCGATAATCTGCTCCTCGAAGCCGGGGATGAATGAGCCTGAGCCGATTTCGTGCTCGTATTCCTCAGCCTTGCCGCCGTCGAATGCTTCACCGTCAACGAAGCCCTCGAAGTCGATAACTGCGATGTTGCCGTTTTCAACTGCCTTGTCCTCTACGGAGATGATTCTTGCGTTCTGCTGAAGCTTGAGAGTGATTTCTGCCTCAACCTCCTCGTCAGTAACCTCTGTTGCGGGCTTTACTGCTGTGATGCCCTTGTAGCCTTCAATTGTGATTTCGGGCTTAACGGTTACCTTGCAGGTAAGCTCAACGCCTTCCTTGCCGATCTTCTTGATGTCGAAATCGAAGGGATTGTCGATGGGAGTGATGCCTGCTTCGTTGAGAGCTGCTTCGTATACCTCGGGGAATGCGATGTCAAGTGCATCATCATAGAATACGCCTGCGCCGTAAACCTTTTCAATCATATTACGGGGAGCCTTGCCCTTTCTGAAGCCGGGAAGTGCGATGTTGCCCTTTTCCTTGTTGTATGCCTTCTGAACAGCCTTTTCAAAGGTTTCTGCATCAATGGAAAGTGCAACTGAAAATTCGTTCTTGCCTGTCTTTTCTGCTGAAATTAACATTTTTAAGTCCTCCTGACTATATTTGCCTGTCGGCAGTCAATTAATAACCACAATATTATAACAGATTAATTTTTAAATTTCTACTGTTTTTACAAAAAAACTTTATAATAATATATTTAAAGCATAACTTTTTTTGGGCAGAATGCAAGAAAATCTGCCGAAATGAGGGAAAAGGTGATTCCGTCATACTCATATTTTCCGTATCTGCCTGTCCTGTCACCGTGGATGTGACCGAAATAGCAGCGCTTTATATCGTATTTTTTAAGCACCGCCAAAAGCTCCTCGCACACACCCGATTCGTAAACTATGGGGTAGTGCATAAAGGCTACGGGCTCCTTGCCTGTTTTAAGTGCCTCTTCAATTGACATTGAAAGTCTGCCTGCCTCACGGGCAATTACCTTTTCTGCGTTATCTGCCTTGTCGTCAAAAAACCAGCCCCTTGAGCCGCATACGGCAATATCCTCGGCAACGTAGGTGTTATTGAAAAGGAAATTGAGCGTGGTAAGTCCGTTTTCCTTTGTGAATTCGTTCATTTTCTTCATTGTTGCCCACCAGTAATCGTGGTTGCCTTTGCCGATGATTTTAGTGCCCGGAAGACTGTCGATGAATTTAAGGTCCGCCAACGCCTCGGGCAGTGACATGGCCCAGGAAATATCTCCGGGGAGCACAACCGTATCGCCGGGAGAAACAAGGCCTTCCCAGCTTGACTTAAGGCGTGAGGTGTAGTCCTGCCAGCCTCTGAATATATCCATAGGCTTCTCACTGCCTAAGGAAAGATGCGGATCTGCAATTACAAATACGGACATAAGGCTTCCTTTTTTACAAAAATTTCCGTGATTTTATGAGGATAAAAAGCGGAACACTTATGCTGAAAGCGCTTTCTTTTCCTCCGAAAAGTATCCCATGGGATTATATAACGGGAGATGACAGAAAATGAACAAGAAATGTAACGAAAACAAAAAAATCAGCTGTGATGCGAAGAACTGTGTTTATCATACCACAGACTGCGGCTGCACAGCTGAAGCTATTAAGGTAAGCAACAGTAACGCCTGCTCCTGCACGGATACCTGCTGCGCAACCTTTACAATGAAAAACTGTAAGGACGGCTGCAGATAAGGCCTGCTGCCTTATTTTCAGTTAAGACCGAGTAAGTCGTACACAACGCTCTTCATATCAGTCTTTTCGCAGACCTGAGTGAAGCGGGGTGTGCTGCCCTTGAGCTCTGTAAGTCTTTCGGGTGCCTTCACTCCTGATGCCTCAACAAGCTTTTCAAGCATTGTGAATTCATCGTCTGTGCCGGCATCCTTTCCGATACCCTCTAAAACTGCGGGTGTGAACTTGTAGGGTGAAGCGGTTGAAACGATAACCGTAGGTGTGGTGTCACCTGTCTTTTCACGGTAAGCGTTATAAACGTTGATTGCAACGCCTGTATGGGGGTCTGCAAGATAGTTATATTCACTGAAGGTTTCACCGATTGTCTTCTTTGTGTCGGTATCGTCGCAGCAGCCGCCTGCAAATACTGCCTGAATCTTTTTAAGCATATCTGCGGGTACTGTGTATTCGCCCTTTTCGGAAAGTGCACCGAAAAGCTCTCTTATTTCCGCGCTGCCGTTTTCGCTTAAATGGTAAAGAAGTCTTTCAAGGTTGCTTGAAACAAGAATATCCATTGAGGGAGATACGGTGGTGTGGAAGGTTCTTAAGCGATTGTATTTACCTGTTTCAATGAACTCGGTAAGCACGTTGTTTGCATTGGAGGCGCAGATAAGACGGTTTACGGGAAGTCCCATTTCCATAGCGTAGTAAGCGGCAAGAATGTTGCCGAAGTTACCTGTGGGAACGGTGAAGTTCACCTTTTCTCCGTTTACTATCTGACCTGATGCAATCATATCTGCATATGCAGAGAAATAATATACAATCTGAGGAACAAGTCTGCCCCAGTTGATGGAGTTTGCTGAGGAGAAGGTCATATTGTTTTCCTCAAGCTTCTTTTTAACGTCGTCGCTTGTGAAGATGGTCTTTACACCTGTCTGAGCGTCGTCGAAATTGCCTCTTATAGCGCATACGCCTACGTTGTCGCCCTTCTGGGTTGTCATCTGAAGCTTCTGCATTGCGCTTACGCCGTCGCTGGGGTAGAAAACAAGAATCTTCGTACCCTTTACGTCCTTGAAGCCTTCAAGTGCAGCCTTGCCTGTATCACCTGAGGTTGCAACAAGGATAACGGTTTCCTTGCCGCCCGACATTCTTGAGGCTGAGCCCGTAAGAAGGTAGGGGAGAAGCTGTAACGCCATATCCTTGAAGGCGCAGGTAGGACCGTGCCATAACTCAAGAATATTCACGTTGTCGTGAAGATTTACAAGGGGAGCAACCCTTTCGTGGGTAAAGCCTGCAGCATAGGCACCCTCGGTGTCTGCCTCAAGCTCCTCCTTTGAAAAATCGGTAAGGTATAAGGAGAGGACTTTTCTTGCCCGCTCAATATATGACATAGGAACAAGGGATTCAATAAAATCGGCTGTTACCTTGGGAATATCGGTGGGCACGAAGAGACCGCCCTCAGCAGAGATGCCGTTTGCAATAGCAAAGCTTGAGGACACAGAAAGAGTGTCGTTACGGGTTGACGTATAATTCATAACATAACCTCCGTGCGGTAAATTTTGCATATTATTCTAACAAATTTTCCGGGCGTTGTAAAGTATTATTTTATATATAATATATTTCTTGCAAAATTTTTTAATTTATGTTATTATTATTAATTACGGAGGCTGATGCAAAATGACAGAATATATGAAAAATCTTATTTCACAGGTTCCCGGACACGCAGAGCTTCGCTCACAGACGGGACGCACAAGACGCGTTTCCATCGTTTCGGGCTCACTTGTAGGAAATATGTCCTCTGTTTCAAGAGGTATAGGCGCAAGAGTGTATAAGGACGGCGTATGGGGCTTTGCCTCGGAAAGCCTTTGCAGTGAGGAAAGTGCCCGCAAGGTGCTTGAAAGCGCAAGGGAAAACGCACTTTTACTGCATTCGGGCTGTCCGAGAAACAAGGGTGCGCTTATAAATGCACAGAAAACGGAATACGTTGAGGAAAGAGCCTTTGAGGACGTTCCTCAGAAGACCCTTGTGGACTTTGCAAAAGAGGTTGACGCATATATTGAAAAGACCTATCCTGCCCTTGCTTCACGTCACGTGGGACTTTCAACAGGTACTATTGAAAAGACCCTTTGCACCTCTGAGGGCAGCTTCGCATATCAGCTTTTCCCCCGTACCTATCTTATAGTTTCAATGTCCGTAGAGGCTTCGGACGGCTCGAATATCGAGCTTTTCGACGTGCTCGGCGGCGGTGAAGGATATTTTTACGACCACTACAGCGACCCTGCGCTTCTTTTTTCTCAGGTTGACGCTCTTTATGAGGAGCTTATGAAGAAGAAGGAGGGTATTTTCCCCGATGCAGGTGAAGCCCTTTGTATAATCGACTCCTCAATCTGCGGTATGGTAGCCCACGAGGCAGTAGGTCATACCGTTGAATCCGACCTTGTGCTTGCAGGCAGCGTTGCCGCAACCAATCTCGGAAAGGAGGTTGCATCCCCCCTTGTAAGCCTTACCGATTTTGCACATACTGCCTTCGGTAAGCGCGCCCCGCTTCCCGTATACGTGGACGATGAGGGCACTGCCTGCGAGGATGCCGTGATTATAAAGGACGGTATTTTACAGGGATATATGAATAACCTTGAAAGTGCTATGCACTTCGGAGTGAAGCCTGCAGGTAATGCCCGTGCCTATGCCTTCTCCGACGAGCCTCTTATAAGAATGAGAAATACCGCAATTCATCCGGGTAAGGATAAGCTGGAGGATATGATAGCCTCAATCGACAAGGGCTATTATCTTACAAGAACACAGAACGGTCAGGCAGACACCACAGGTGAATTTATGTTCGGCATCACAATGGGCTATGAAATCGTGAACGGAAAATTAGGCAGAGCCCTTCGTGATACAACCATTTCGGGTGTTGCCTTCAATATGCTCAAAACCGTTGATATGCTTTCCGATAACGTAGAGTGGGATTTCTCAGGCTACTGCGGAAAGAAGCAGCCTATGGCAGTTTCAATGGGCGGACCCTCAATCAGATGTAAGGTAAATATAGGAGGCAGATAAGATGGAAAAACTTAAAAGAGCAGCTGAATATATACTTTCATCCCTTAAAGGCGAGGGCGCAGACTGTGCACAGGTAAGCGTTTCAGAGGGCAGAGTAGAGGAATTCAACGTTGATGCAGGCGAGTTTTCACTTATAAGAAGCGTGTTCAATTCGGGCGCATCAATGAAGGCTATAAAGGATATGAGAAAGGGCACCGCAGCGGTCAATCAGCTTGATAAGGAAGCAATTGACAATGCCGTTACCGAGTGTATGGCAGCCGCCGATACAGGCGTACGTGACGAGGCTCTTTCAATTTCGGAAAAAGAGGAAAACTGCGATTTCGTATCGGGTGCACTTAATCCCGACAAGCAGGCATTTTTTGCAAGCTTAATGAAATTCAATGCCGACATTAAGGAGCAGTTTCCCGAAATTATGCTCGAGCAGGTAATTGCCTCGTACTCCTACGGTAAGCACGTATTCGCAAACACAAACGGAGTGCTCTTCACCGAGGAGGACGGCTCATATTCCGTAAGCATAATGTATTCCGCACACCGCGATGAGGAGGTTACCTCCTTCAATTGCGTTGCCGTTGACTACCTCGACCCCAATCAGGATATCCTTGAGGCGGCAGACGTAAGAATTATGCTTGAGCGTGCCGTAAGAGAGCTTGACAGTAAGCCCTTTTCAGGAAAATTCACAGGCACTGCGGTATTTTCACCCTCCTGCCTTTGCGATTTTGTTGCCAATATTGCAGAATCCTTCGCAGGTGACCTTTCGCTTATAGAGGGCACCTCACCCTGGAAGGACAGCCTCGGCAAGGAGGTAGCCCATAAGGACTTTACCTTATCGGTAATTCCCGAATCCGACGAAATCGTCTGCGGTGAGAGAATCACCTCCGACGGCTATAAATCAAGAAATTTTGATATCATTAAAAACGGTGTGCTGGAGTCCTACTGCCTTTCTGAATATGCTGCAAGAAAAACAGGGCTCAGCCGTGCTCCCTCCACCAGCGGCTGTATCAGGGTGGCTGAGGGTGAAGTAAGCCTTGAGGATATAATTTCAGATATAAAGCAGGGCATACTTGTGTGTCGCTTCTCGGGCGGTGAGCCTGCAGGCAACGGTGATTTCTCAGGTGTTGCCAAAAACAGCTTTCTTATTGAGGACGGTAAAATAGCAGGTGCTATTTCCGAAACCATGATAAGCGGCAATATGGCAGATATGCTTAAAAATCTTAAGGGCATATCCGCCGAAAGCGTAAATTACGGAACCTGTATTATGCCCTACGCAGCCTTTGACGGCATTACGGTTTCAGGCGCAAATTAAAATTTTTCCCGGAGTTTATATATGAGTAACAGTAACAGTATTTTCAATATGGTGCCCCTGCGGGGAGTGAGCCTTTTCCCCGGAATGACTCTTCATTTCGACGTGGGCAGAGCCTCCTCTCTTCACGCACTGAGAAATTCCAACGGACAGGATATTTTCTTTGTTTCCCAAAGGGATATCACCGTTGAAAAGCCCGAGCTTGACGACCTTTACCCCGTAGGCGTTGTGGGCACGGTCCGTCAGATTATAAAGCTTTCCGACGGTCCCGCCGCTATGCGTGTTGTGGTTGAGGGAAAGTACAGGGCAACGATTGACGAGCTTGTGTCAAAGCGTCTTTATTACAGAGCAAAAATTTCCCCTGTGGAGGACGATATAACCCCTCCTGCAGAGTTCCGCGACAGACAGCCCCTTCTTGAGGCTGCATCCATTTTCAGTCTTAAAAATCACTTTGACGAATATTCGGAGTTTATAAGAAATCTTACCCCCGAAATGTATCAGAAAATTTTCGAGGCAAAGGAGCTTGGTAAGCTTTGCGACTATATTGCAGGTAACATTATGCTTCCTCTTGAGGATAAGCAGACAGTTCTTGCGCTTTCCAATATCTATGAAAGAGCCGAGGCGCTTATCTGCCTTCTTGCAAAGGAGGTAGAAATCCTGAAGGTCGACAGTGAGATTCAGGAAAAGGTTCAGGAGCAGATGGAGAAGAATCAGCGCGAATATTATCTTCGTGAGGAGATGAAGGCTATTACCGAGGAGCTCGGTGAGCTTGAGGGTGACGATTCCTCGTTGCTTACTGCAAAAATCAGGGAAAGCCTTATGCCCGATTCACACAAGGAAAGGCTTCTTTCGGAAAACGAAAGACTCAAAAGAATGTCCCCCTCCTCAGCAGACGGCAACGTGCTCCGCTCATACATAGAAAAGTGCCTTGAAATTCCGTGGGGTGTCACAACTAAGGAAAATACCTCGCTTCAGAAGGCAAAAAGAGTTCTTGAAAAGGACCACTACGGACTTCGGGACGTTAAGGAGCGCATCACGGAAATGCTTGCAGCCTTAATTGTATCCCCCGATATAAAGGGACAGATTATCTGTCTTGCAGGCCCTCCCGGTGTAGGTAAAACAAGCGTTGCAAGAAGTATTGCAAAGGCAACGGGCAGAAATTACGTAAGGATTTCTCTTGGCGGCGTCAAGGACGAGGCGGAAATCCGAGGTCACAGAAAGACCTATATAGGTGCTATGCCCGGCAGAATTATCAATGCGCTTATCGAGGCGGGCTCAATGAACTGCCTTGTGCTTCTTGATGAAATTGACAAATTGGGCGGAGATTTCAAGGGCGACCCCGCATCTGCACTTTTAGAGGTGCTTGACGGTGAGCAGAATTTCTCCTTCCGTGACCACTATATTGAGCTTCCCGTAGACCTCAGTAAGGTGCTTTTCCTTACTACGGCAAACGATAAGCATCAGATTCCCGATGCGCTCCGTGACCGTATGGAAATAATCGACCTTCCCAGCTATACCTATGAGGAAAAGTTCTCAATAGCAAAAAAGCACCTTGTTCCCAAGCAGATGAAGGAGCACGGTCTTACAAAGGAAAATATTAAAATCTCCGATGCGGCTCTTAAGGCGGTAATCGACGGCTACACAAGAGAAGCAGGCGTGAGAATTCTTGAAAGAAAAATCGCCGCACTTATGCGTAAGGAAGCAGTGCGCCTTGCCGACGGTATTGCACAAAAGCTCGAAATTACCGATAAGAATCTTGAGGCATTTCTCGGTGTGAGAAAATACCGCCCCGAGGAGGCAGTGCTTGAGGATAACGTAGGCGTTGTAAACGGGCTTGCGTGGACAAGCGTAGGCGGTGAGCTTCTCAAGGCAGAGGCTGTGGTGCTTCAGGGCACAGGTAAAATTGAATACACCGGCTCTCTCGGTGACGTTATGAAGGAATCAA
>JAZTWN010000006.1:0-75072 GCA_045635905.1 Acutalibacteraceae bacterium | reverse complement strand
AAAACAGCTTTGAGCATCTTACAGTAATAAAATGCCTGATCACTGATATACTGAACATCTTTACCTATATAAATATATTCAACATTTTCGTCACTTACAATTGTAAATGAATCAACACCGACAACAGGCTTAGAAGTATCGGGATTTTCTCCGTTTTCATCTCTGGCATAATCCACATGAACTTCTTTTACCGAGGAATTGCCATTGAATCCATAAAATACCCAACCATTCAATCCTTCAATTTCTCCTACATTTGTCTGTTCTTCAAATTCAAATGTATCTCGTGCAATTGAATAGAATGTGAAAAACAAAGAAAGTCCTATAAATGATGCAAGAACAATAACAAATAAGATTTTTTTCCAGGTTGGCATATTTACTCCTCCCCTGTTTATTTTTCAGCTCTTTCTGCAGAATAATTTATATCAATATTCTTTTTGAAGAGAAGATAATCATACTGCGGAATCCAGTTATCACCAACTGTTTTGGTTGCAAAATCTTCTTCGCTGACAGCAACATTCATAACAGCTACACCTTTTATTACACCATCTTCTTTATAACAGGTATCCCAGAATGCGTGATGTCCGATTTCCTTTACAGATGCAGCAATAAACATATACTGCAGATTCTGATTGTAACTGAATGCGTCAGAGCCGATAAATTCGACTGTTTCAGGGAGTGAAAGATAAATTTCACCGAGAGCGTCTTCCGATGAAAAATGAGTGTCTGCAACATCGTCAGCCTTGTATGTGTAAACATTATTAAGCGAGGGAGTTGTTTCCCAGTCATTCTTTCTTTCGTGAAGTTTGAATACAGCAAGAGTATCAATTTCAGTAAGTCCTTCGGGAAGATAAATCACTCTCAGGTTTGCATAGTTAAGACACATTGCGGCGAGTCTTGTGACAGTTGAGGGAACAACATAAGTCTGGACATCTCTTTCATACTCAGGAGTAATATCTGCAGTAAAGAGTTCTGATTCATAGCCGTACTTCTGTCTGAGATATTCGTCGTGATCACAGGGATAACAGAGAAGTTCTGTCTTGTCCTTGTCATAGAGAACACCGTCAATATCGCAGTAATTGGGGTTGTTTTCGTCAACTATGATTCTCTGAAGAGCCCAGCAGGAATAGAATGCCTTTCCGTCAATTTCAAGAACGTTTTCACCGATATATATGGTCTTTACGTAGCTGTCACCGTTAAGGGCATAAGCCTTAATTGAGGTAACGGGCTTTGTTTCATCATAGGTAAGCTCAAAGGAGGGCAGATTCTTTGCACGCTCGTTTGCAGCAAGCTGGTCCTGCTTGAGAAGATATTTCTGATAGGAAATAAGCTCTTCCTTTGTTTTTATGGGTATAGCGGGGAGTGCATCGGGTGCATCCTCTACGGTTACGTAATTTTTATCGTTTACCGCATTTTCGGGATATTCGATATCTGCAACCCAGTTGATTGTCATTTCTTCAATATATCCCGGATTCGAGAATTTTGTAAACTGATAATTGCCGTCTGATATTTCCGCAAAGGTGAAGGTATCCGTTGTAAGGATATAAAGCGAGAAATACATTGAAAGGCCGATTGAAATTACGATAACAAGAATGAAAATTATCTTCTTGAGGGTGTAGTGACTGTAGGGCTTGTTGATATGAGGAGGAGCAAGGCCGTCAATCTGATAGGTATATATTTCGTCCTCGGGAATTTCGATGATGGTATCATCAGTGAGGGCATTGTGCATCTTTTTCTCTTTTTTACTCATGTCGGCACCTCCTTAACCCTTATATCCGCCGGATATCTTTTCGCCTTCCTCGAGGGCACGCTTTTCTGTGACCTCGGCGCGGCGCTTAAGAACCTGCATAACCTTATTCTGCTTGTTTGCATCATAGTCCCAGAAAATATAGGGAATCGTCATAAGGAAGAAGCCTACAACGTCAATGAGCAGAGGAATTACAACAATTTTGAGTCTTGCCTCGTCAAGGAACAGAATGTCCCAGTTGCTGTTGAAGCCGTATGCAAGAAGCATAAGGGGAATGATAAGTCCAACAAAGGATGTTATAGGACCTGTAAACCAGCCGAAAATTCCCGAGAAGCTTTCAAGTCTTTCACCTGAAAGATACATCTGATAGTCGTTGATTTTAACGTTCATATCGTGACCTGCAGACGTAGGAACGGTCTTTGTCATTTCCATAAGGAACATAACAACGATGCAGAGTGTACCGCAAAGCACAAGATTTTCTCCGCAGAACCATATTGCCGCAACGAGTGCAAGGTTACCGAAGCCACGGGTAAGCTGATAGAATATCATAATCTGCTTATAAGAAAATCTCTTTAAGAAATAGGGAGTAAGCAGATCCGGAGGAGTACCTGCGAAGGAAACAAGAAGAGTGAGAATTGAGTAGGGAAGACCTGCAAGACGGAAGGTGTAAAGGTAAAGAATGCTTGTGAATGCAAGCATACCGTTTCCGAGAGAGTCAATAAGACCTACCATAGTGTTTATCCAACGGTACTTGTTGTGTAAAACGCCGAACATACCGTCCCAGAATTTTATGTTGACCTTCTTTTCAAGGGGCGGCTGCGGAATTCTTTCCTTGATTGAGCCGGCACCTATCATAGTGAGCACGGCACAGGCAATAAAGGTTCCGGGAATTACCCAACGGAAGAAGTTTATATCAGCCCAGCCGTTCTTGAGAGAACCGACAAGGGCAGGGATGATAATTGTCATAATGGTCTGTAAAAAGTGTGAAAGCTTTACGGGGTAGGTTCTTACGAGAATTCTCTCCGTGGGGTCGGGAGAAATACTCTGTGTGGTGGTTTCAAGCACGTTGCCGAAGCCGAATACGCCGTAAATTGCAAAAAGAAGGTTTGCAGCCCATACACGTGTGGAAACGTCAGCGATTTCATAAATGGGAAGCCAGCCGATAAGAATAACCACGATGCACTTGGGGATAACGTCGGAATAAAGAGAATACTTATATCTGCCGAATTTGGGAATAAGCTTCTTTCTCCAGAAGATGTTTCTTGCGCCTACCCAGCCCGAATACAGGAAATGGGTACCGAAGACCTTGAAGCAGGCGGTAGCACTCATACCCTCAAGAGAGTTCAGATATATAATGAACTTTGAGTTGGGGTCGAAAAGAGTGGACACGTCAAAAAGAATAAGCGCAAGTCCGAAGGCTATCATCGAAAAATAAACCGTATATAGCTTCTTTTCCGTTTTGCCCGGCAAAAAGCCCAGGTTGTCGCATACGAACCACCATATAAGGGCAGTAACGTAGCCCAGGGGCATATTGATAATGCTTATGATTGAGAACGTAAGATAGGGCAGCTTATAATGATGCATTATAAGGAAGCAGCCTGTTGCGAAATAGATGTACTCCAGCACCTTTGATGCCGTGTAGTTGGCACCTACGGAGAAGAAAATGTTGAGATATTCCTTATAAGGAACGTATTTTCCCTCGGCAGGAGTTTTCCAGTGTGTTTTTACTTCAGTAAAGAATTTCTGAACGGATTCTTTATTTACCTTAGCCATAACACCTCTCCTTTATTATAGTTATATTAATTTTATCATAATAACACTTATATTACAACATAAATTCGGTTATCAATATGTATAATTCGACAGGAGAAAATTGGCAAAAAAGACAAAAACAAGGGACTGTAATTTGATTACAGTCCCGATTTTTAAGCTACAAGCTTAGTTTTTACAAGATTTGTTTTTCTGTAATAGACGTACGTCAGCACCGAGCAGAGAATCCAGCCTGCAGGGTATGCCATAGCAATAGGCAGAATTTCGTTCGAAATGAAGTTTGCCATTATGAAAAGGTAGCACTGCCTGAAAACAACGAAGGAGCTTATCATAAGTATCATAGGTACCTTGCTGTTGCCTGCTCCTCGAAGTGCCGCTGAATACACCTGATTCATACAGCAGGTGAGGTAGAAGGGTGACATCCAACGAAGAAGAAGCGTTGAATATTCCAGTACCTCGGGCTTGTCGTTGAAGAAGGCACCTGCCTGCGGTGCAAATACCACAAGGGGAATCATAATGAAGAAGGTGCATAAAAGTGACATTGTATACGCCACCCGCACGCCTCTTTTTGCTCTGTCGGGATTGCCGTTACCAAGATTCTGCCCCACAAAGGTGGTGGCTGCAATTGCAACCGACTGCATAGGCAGGAACATAAACTGGTCAAGCTTTGTGTAGGTGGTCCAGCCTGACATACAGTCCTCGCCGAAATGGTTTATATAAGACTGTACGAATACGTTTGAAAACGCAGTGATTGCAAGCTGAATTGCGGCAGGTGTGCCGACCTTCAGAATAAGCTTCAGCTGCTCGGAGTAGATTCTTATTTCCTTTATTGCAACCCTTATGCAGCTGTCTGAGGTTATAAGTGTTATAAGCACAAGCACTGCGGATATGCCCTGAGCGATAACCGTTGCAAGGGCAACACCCTCAACGCCCATTCTGAACACAAGCACGAACACAAGGTCGAGCACCGTGTTTATTACTGCAGAAACGCAAAGGAAAATGAAGGGTCTTCTTGAGTCGCCCACGGCACGGAGAATGCCCGAGCCCATATTGTATATAAGAAGTCCCGTGACGCCTGCAAAATATATTGTAAGATATTTTTTAGCTTCAGGGAAAACCGAGTCGGGAATTTTCATCGCGTGAAGCATCATGGGAGAAAAAACAATACCCACTATGGTGAAAATTACTGACAGTATAAGTGTTATCGACATGCAGGTATGAACGGTTTCGTGTACCTTGTCAAAGCGCTTTGCACCATAAAACTGAGAAATTACAACGCCTGCGCCGCTTGAAAGCCCCATAAACGTACCTATAAGCACGTTTACTATAGGACCTACCGAGCCTACTGCGGAATATGCCTCGTTGCTTACGTAGTTTCCTACTACCCAGGTGTCAACTGTGTTGTAAAGCTGCTGAAACACGTTTCCCACGAGAAGGGGAATTGAGAACAGTATAAGATGTCTTACAATACTGCCCTCGGTCATATCCGTATCTTTTCTTTTTACGCCTTTTATTGATCTGGTCATAAGCTTATGTATTTCTTTATGAAATTATATACGTTGGTCCAGTAGCGCTCGGGCTCCTTTGAAACGGATTCTGCGTGAGCGGCATTCTTTACCGTAAAGAAATCCTTTTCTGCACTACAGGCGGTGTATACCTCATTCATCATGCTGAAGGGCACGAAATCATCAGCCTCACCGTGCACAAAAAGCGTGGGAGTGACTGATTTCTTTACAGCCTCTATGGGTGCGCACTTGTTAAAATTGAAATTACCGCGGAGCTTTTCCGAATAGAAGCTCATTACGGGAAGCATAGGAAGCATCACAGGGGAAATTTCCTTTCTTGTAACGTGACGGTATTCGTCAATTACCCTTGTGAATCCGCAGTCGGAGATAGCACATTTTACGTTGAGGGGCAAAAGCTCACCTGTAATAAGCATTGTTGTTGCCGCACCCATGCTTTCACCGTGAAGCACGATTTCTGCGCCGGGATACATTTCAATGATATACTGTATTGCGTCAAGACCTATGTACTTATCATAATAGCCCATTGAGCAGTAGCGGTTTTCGTCCTTGCCGTGACCGCGCATTGAGGGAAGAATACAGTTGAAGCCCATCTGAGTGTATGCGTATGCATAGTGAAGCATTCCTCCGGGGGCAGAGGTGAAGCCGTGGAAAATCACAGCCCACTTTTCGGGATGACCGTTGTCAATAAGCTTAAGATGACGGGTCTGTCCCTTTTTGTTTGTAACGAAAATATCCTCTGATTTTACGCTGCTTATAAACTCATTGACCTTTTCTGTGAAGGCGTCCGCTACGGGAGGAGCCGCTTCATTTTCGGTCTGAGGCTTTTCGTCAAAGGACATTTTTTCGCCGATTTTTGAAGCAAGGCGGATGTTGAGCATACATTCGTAGCATACTGTACAGAAGGTACCTAAAAGGGCGGCAGAGCCTGCAGCTGCGCCGATAAGAGCCTTTGTTGATTTTTTCATAGACAAGCAACTCCAATCTTATATTCATTCGGTTCGGTTTATTTCATTGTAAGAGAGATTCTCTTCTTCTGAACGTCAACTGAAAGTACCTTTACCTTTACAACGTCGCCTACCTTGAGTACCTCAGAGGGATGCTTGATGTAGCGGCTTGTAATCTGAGAAATGTGAACAAGACCGTCCTGATGAACGCCGATGTCCACGAATACACCGAAGTCGATAACGTTTCTTACTGTGCCCTGAAGCTCCATTCCCTCCTTAAGGTCCTCCATTGAAAGAATGTCGGAGCGAAGCATAGGAGCGGGAAGCGCGTCACGGATATCACGGCCGGGCTTTTTGAGCTCTTCGGCAATATCGGTGATTGTGGGGATGCCCACACCGATTTCCTCACTTGCTCTTACCTTGCCGTAAGCATCGAGCTTTTCCTCAATGTCGCTGATGCCGTCCTTTGAAATTTTCTTGCTGTCAATGCCGAGAATTTCAAGAAGCTTCTTTGCAGCCTCGTAGGATTCGGGATGAACTGCGGTATTATCAAGTGTTTCCTTGCCTCCGGGAATGCGCAGAAAGCCTGCGCACTGCTCGTAAGCCTTAGGTCCGAGTCCCTTTACCTTCTTAAGTCCTGCACGGGAGGTGAAGGCACCGTTCTCATCACGGTAAGCCACGATATTTTTTGCAGTAGCGGCAGTAATACCGGAAACGTATTTAAGAAGAGAGGGAGAAGCGGTATTGAGGTCAACGCCGACGGAGTTTACGCAGTCCTCAACAACACCTGTAAGTGATTCCTCAAGCCTTGCCTGAGGAAGGTCGTGCTGATACTGACCGACACCTATGGATTTGGGGTCGATTTTCACAAGCTCTGAAAGGGGATCCTGCAGTCTTCTTGCAATTGAAACTGCAGAACGGAGTGATACGTCAAACTCGGGGAATTCCTGTGCACCGAGCTTTGATGCGGAGTAAACGGAGGCGCCTGCTTCATTTACAACCATATAGCTTACTGCGCCTGAGTAGGGCTTGATGGTTTCGGCTACGAAGATTTCCGCTTCCTTTGAGGCCGTGCCGTTACCTATGGAAATACAGTTTACACCGAACTTTTTAATGAGTGAGTGTACCTTTTCGGCTGCCTCCTCCTTTTTGTTCTGAGGGGGAGTGGGATATATAACGCCTGTTGAAAGCACCTTGCCGTTTTCGTCAACAACCGCAATCTTACAGCCTGTTCTGTAGGCAGGGTCAACTGCAAGCACGCGCTTATTTTTGATTGGAGGCTGCATAAGGAGGGGCTTTAAGTTCTGTCCGAACATCTTTATAGCCTGCTCGTCAGCCTTTTCGGTAAGCATATTCCTGATTTCTCTTTCAACTGAGGGGAATACAAGTCTTTCCCAGCTGTCAAGAGCTGCTTCCTTCACAAACTGTGTGGTGATGCTGCCCGATTTTACAAAATAGCGGTAGAAAATGCCCATAGCGGCAAAGCTTTCTATTTCAAGTGAAACCTTGAGGAAGTCCTCGTTTTCACCGCGGTTTATTGCAAGAATTCTGTGAGAGGGAATCTTTGATACTGCCTCGGAGTAGTCGTAATACATTGAGTATACGCTGTCCTCCTCGGTTTTTGCCTTTGTTCGGATGATGCCCTTTGCGGTAATCATTTCCTTAAGGTCGTGTCTTATATCTGCAGAGTCAGACATAATTTCCGCGATAATGTCGTTTGCGCCCTGTAAGGCTGCTGCAACGTCAGGAACGTCCTTTTCCTCACTTACAAAGGCTTCTGCCATTTCTTCAATCGTGCCCTCGGTTTTGTCCTGAGCCAGAATTTCAAGTGCAAGAGGCTCAAGTCCCTTTTCCTTTGCAATTGTGGCTCTTGTTCTTCTCTTCTGCTTATAGGGTCTGTAAAGGTCCTCAAGCACTGCAAGGGTTTCTGCTGCAAGTATATCAGCTCGAAGCTCCTCGGTCATTTTACCGAGCTCCTCGATGTGTGCTATATAGTCTTCCTTTTTCTTTTCAAGGTTGCGAAGATACTGTAATCTGTCGGCAATCTCACGAAGCAGCTGGTCGTCGCAGCTTCCGTGCATTTCCTTACGGTAACGGGCAATAAAGGGGATTGTGTTGCCGTCGTCAATAAGTGAAATAATGTTTTCCATATGGTCGGGCTTGACCGGAAATTCCTTGCAAAGCTTTTCTCTGATGTCCATAAAAATCTCCTGCTTATATCAATGCTTTATAAATGTCGCTTTTTTTGCAGCCGCTTTCCTTTGCGGCCTTTTTTGCTGCCTCGTTTACGCTGAAGCCCTCCTCAATATAGGCGCGTGCAAGCTCAATGGGGTCAATTTCTTCCTTTTCTGCCTCGAGCTGCTCCTCGGATTTTGCTTCAATTATTATGACGTACTCACCCTTGAGCTTCTGTCCGTCGTATTTGCCGTCAAGCTCGGAAAGATTTGCAAACTCTATGTTTTCGTGAATCTTTGTAAGCTCCTTGACGAGTGCTACTTTTCTGTCACCGAGGGTGGTGTAAAGGTCGTGAAGGGTTGCTGCAAGCTTATGGGGTGCTTCATAGAAGACCATAGTCTTTCTTTCGGTCTTTATTTCCTCAAGGTGCTCGCGTCTTTTGGGCTTATTAAGTGTTAAAAAGCCCTCAAAGGTGAAGCGTGAAACCTCAAGCCCCGAAAGGGCAAGAGCAGTTATTATTGCGCTGGGGCCGGGCACGGTGTTTACCTTTATGCCGCTTTCGTGGCAAAGGCGCACAAGGTCCTGTCCGGGGTCGGAAATTGCAGGCATACCTGCATCAGTAACAAGTGCACAGCTTTCGCCTGCAAGGATTCTTTCCACGATTGTGGGACCCTTTTCCGCGCGGTTGTGCTCGTGATATGCAACAAGCTTGTTTTTTATGTCAAAGTAGTTGAGAAGCTTTATTGAAACTCTTGTGTCCTCGGCGGCAATAAAATCCACCGTGCGAAGGGTTTCAACGGCTCTCGGGGAAAAGTCACCCAGATTTCCTATGGGTGTACCCACTACGTATAATTCACCTGACATCTGAAATCTCCTTAAGTTTTTTTGTACGTACCGATAATTTCAAGCATCTCCGCCGAGGGAGTGCCGTCGGGATTTTCTATGTGAAGCTCCTTTTCGACGATAAGACCGGGATTTCTGCCCTTTTTACCCTCAAGCAGGAAAAGCCAGGGTGCCTTGCCGTCACGCTGGGAAACAAAGCGCAGTCGCTTGGGCTCAATTTTAGCCTGCCTCATTCCCATCATAGCCTCAGTAAGCCTTTCGGGGCGAAGACAGATACACATTCTTCCGCCGAATTTAAGAAGGCGTGAGGCGGCGGTAAAAACGTCCGTAAGCTCAAGGCTCGTTTCGTGGCGGGCAATTTTGTCCGCGCCTGAGCGGCTTATTATTCCGTGCCCCTCGGCAGTGTATGGGGGGTTCATGGAAACAAGGTCAAAGCTTCCCTCCTCCATTTTGCCCTTAAGCTCACGAAGGTCTGAGTGGCAAAGGAAAAATTTATCCTGAATTCCGTTTAATTCTATGCTTCTTCTTACCTGGTCGCAGGCAAGCTCCTGAAGCTCTACCGCGTGAACCCTTGCAACACCCTCACGAAGCCAGTAAAAGGGGATAATTCCGCAGCCCGTGCCGAAATCGCATACTTTATTTCTGCTTTTAGGTGCACAAAAGGCAGCCAGAAGCAGAGCATCTGTGCCGAATGTGTGGCTGTCGGATACTATTAACTGCAGGCTGCCGTCTATATATTCAATATGTTCCGTGTCTTTTAACTGTGACATTTTAGATTCTGTTTCTCTTGAGGGCAAGAACAACAATTACAACACCGATGCCTGAGCCTAAAAGAAGAAGTACACCGATTGCTGTTTTGATGGGGTTTGTGTCGTCAGTAATGTTAACGTCATCCTCTACAACAGGCTGGAAAACAGTTGTTGTGTATGCCTCTGTATAAACCTGCTCGGGAGGAATGAACTGAAAGGTTGTGGTTACAGCCTGTGTTGTGGGCTGAGTTGTGGGAACAGTATATGAGGGATAGGTTGAGGGCACGTAAACGGGAGGTGCAGTAGTGGGCTCCTCTGTTGTAGGCTCCTCTGTGGTGGGCTCCTCTGTTGTAGGCTCTTCCGTTGTTGCAGGAGCAGTTGTAACCATTTCCATATCAACAAGATATTTTGAGAGCTCGTCAAGAATATCGGTAAGATCAATACCGAGAATGCCCAGAACACCTGAAAGACCGTTTTCACGCAAGTCGTTGATTGCTTTATTGATGCTTTCGGGGTCGGAAAGGTCAATTCCGAAATACTGAGCAATTGAGTTGATGTTGTCGGGGTCAAAAAGTGCAGCAGCCGATGCGGTTGATGCAAAGGGCATAACAAGCACAGCACACGTTAAAACTGCAAGAACAAGCTTTTTTAAAGTCTTCATAGAATCACCAATAAATAATAAAATAATACAAAGATTATAATAACAATATTTTCGACAAATGTCAATTGTTATTATTTCACAATGTGATTCAGCCAGTAGGCTACGTGGCTTGCGAAGCCGTGACAGCAGGAGGCATAGTCGGTCATATTTTCCCATAAGGTGCCTGTTTTTTCAGCCATAGGCAGGAAGAAGCTTTCAATTTCCCGGAGCACCTTGTCATGCTGACCGTCCTCAAAGAGTATGAAAAGGCGAAGGTAGTTTCCTATGAAGGCATTGGAAACGGGTACGTCGGGGTATGTGATTTCGGGATTACGGTGAGGACCGAATTCGGTAAACATTTTTTCGTAGAGTCCGGGGTGGCTTTCCTTTGTTGCCGTACCCGAGAAGAATGCGTAGTACTGACAGGTTTCGGTGTGATTCTTTGTGGTTACGGGAATTTTATTTTCGTCAAGCACCGCATTGTCGATAAAGAATTCGCCGTCGAATGCTTTTTCTCGGATGGTTTTGCGGAGCTTTGCAGCCTTCTCGTGAAGAGCCTTGTCGTCATAAAGCGCTGCAACTGCATCAAGCACCTTCGAGTAAAGCATATTCGAGGGGTAATTTACGTCGCGCACGAAATCGTTAGCCTCTGACCATTCAACGAAAATCCAGCTGTCGATATTCTGGAGAAGTCCGTCACTGTTTTCGTATTTTTTTGTGAATTCGAGAAGCTCGTAAACTCTCTTTTTGGCAGCGTCAATGAGCATGCGGTCGCCTGAACGTTCAAGATAGTCCTTGAGCTGAAGCACAAACCAGAATGCCCAGTTGTGAATAAATGAGCCGTCATAGTGGTCACCGGGATAGCACATGGGAAGCATGCCCTCGGGAATGTGGTTGAATTTTTCGGGAAGAAGGAAGTTTTCAAGGAAATTGTGCTCAACGTGGCTTTCACCCGTAAGCTCCTTTTCAACCCGGGCTGTGAAGAAGCTGTCGCACAGCCAGCCTGCACGCTCCCTTGAGGGGCAGTCCATAAATATATCGGTTGAATTCTGTCTGAAGGTTTCAACTGCCGCATCGTAAATCTTCTGAAGCTTTCCCGTGGGCATTTCCTTCTTGTTTGTTACAAGTGCTTCGGGGTAGCATTCCTCGTAAAGAGAAACGTTTGTGACAAGTGTGGGTGCGTACATTGAAACTATCTGAATATAACGGAAGGTGTAGGGCTCGAAGGTGACTATGTCATAGGTTCTGCCGCCCTGAATTGCCCATTTTACAACGTTTTCGCAGGAATCCTTGCCGGGGTCGGGGCACTTATCGTCGGGAAGTATTTCATTGAATACCGCATAAACCACTGTATCGTGCTCGGCGGTAAGTGAAAGACGGATGTAGCCTGTGTTATTTCTGCCCATATCGTAGATGCAGCAGCAGTTGATGCCAAGCGACACGCTTTCCATACCGTAGCCGCCGTCCTCCATAATCTGTGTCTTATATGCGTAAAGCTCGTTTACGGGTGAAGCGTCAAGCTCCTTTTCGCTGAAGCCCTTGAGCTTGTCATCCGTGTGGGTAAGGCTTCTGTCCTTGAAATAGCGTCTGTCCTTATCGGGGATAAGGATGCCCTTGGAGATAATTTCGCTTACCTTCTTTTCTGTATAAAGGCAGTAGGGCACGTTTCTTTCGATGAAATTTTTGCTTTCGGTTTTTTCAAGCACCACGGGGGTAAGCTGAATGTCGGGGTCCTTCATAAAGAGGTCGTAGTATGCGTCAAGTATATAGCACTCGGTAAAGGGGCGCTGGAAGGAGTAACGGGGAGTTTTCTGCAGTCTTGAGGCATATCTTACTGCTTCAAACTCACGGCTTCCCGTAGCAAATAAAATTTCACCGCCGCGCTCAATTTCCGCACAGAGGAAGGAGGGCATATCAAGAAGATAGAAGCTGTTTACGTTGTAGCCTGCCGCAATAATTGAAATCACTGTTTTTTTGTCGGAAAGCTCCTTCCCGAGAGTGTATTCGCTTACTCTGTAATAGCCGTGACCTGCTCGTGCAGGGCCTGCGGCAAAAAATACACCGTCAACAAAAATCTGATATCTTGCGTGGGATGCAATACGAAGAGTAAGCTCCTCGTTTCCTTCGATGACTGCTCTGAAAACAAGTGAGTGATTTCTTGTAAGCTCCTCACCCTTTTCCCATACGGGGGCAGCCTGTGTGAATCTGTATTCCTTTGATATACCTTGAACTGACATTATTTTTCCTCCAGTAGCGTCTTGAATGATTTTATAAATGCTGCATCGTTTTCGGGAGTTCTCCTTGACGGTCCCTTGGTCCGTCCGCCCGAAAGACGGATTTTTTTATTGACAAATCTTGAGTACAGCAAATTTTCGATATTCTCATTTGTGTATATAAGACCGTTCTGATTAAGTGCTCTGCAGCCCTTTGCGAGCACCAGTGCCGCAAGACCGTAGTCCTGAGTGACTACAACGTCGCCCCTTGCAGCCGTGTTTGCAATTTTTATGTCTGCCGAGTCGGCACCCTTGTCCACAACTACGGTTTCCGCATTTTCTCGTACTATGTAATGTGCGTTATCGCAGACTATGATAACGGGAAGGCATTTTTCCCTTGCCGCATCAAGTGCAATATCAAGCACGGGACACGCATCGGCATCAATGATTATTTTCATAAATATCACCAATGAATATTTTATCGCAACGCCGGAAGGTTTTCAAGGGGCAATTAATATTCAATGCGTATAAAAAGCAGGTGGCTCAAGGCGGGGATGATTTGCCGATTGCAGGAGATTGTCGCTGAGTATAACGGACCGCACTATGCTTTCCTTTCCGAATTTATCCCTTATTTTGTCTACAGTCAGCTCAAGCCTTTCTTTTTTCTGTGCCTTTTCCTCGTCGCGGAAAACGGTTGTCTGTATGGGTGAGGTGTCGGGAATAAGGTCAATTGCACGTATGCCTATGCTTCTTAAAGGATAGTGTGAGTGAAGACTCAGAAGCTCAAGCCCCTCCTTGCAGATGTCCTCGGAAATGCTTGTGGGAAAGCTCAGTTTTTTCTGCCTTTCCCAGGTGGTAAGGTCGGTGCTTCTCAGATGAAGCTGAACGCCTGTGCATAAAAGAGAGTGACTGCGAAGCCTTTTTGCAACGCTTTCCGACAGGATGTAGAGCATAATTTTTGCGTCCTCGAAATTTTCAAGGTCTCTCGGAGGTGTCTGTGAATTGCCGATGCTCTTTATGGGGATTGCTTCATTTATCTGTCTTACGGGAGTTGTATCCATTCCCGTTGCATAAATATACAATCTTTCACCGTTTTTTCCGAATATTTGCATAAGCCTTTCTCTGCCGAGCCGTGCCGCATCTCCGACGGTAAAAATGCAGCGTCGGTTAAGCTCGCGGACGGTTGAGTGCCCGACGAAAAGAAGGTCGCCCACAGGGGCGGGCCACACTATTTCTCTGAAATTTTCGGGAGTTATCACTGTTACCGCATCAGGCTTTTTATAGTCACTGCCGAATTTTGCGAAAACCTTGTTGAAGGAAACTCCTATGGAAACCGTAAGCCCCAGCTCTGCCTTTATGCGTCTTCTTATCTCCCGGGCAATTTCCTCTCCGGAGCCGAAAAGCTCCGTGCTGCCAGTAACGTCAAGCCATGCCTCGTCAGGACCGAAGGCTTCGACAAGGTCGGTGTATTCAAGATAAATTTCCCTTGCAAGGGTGCAGTATTTCTGATAAAGAGGGAAGTTCGGCGGCAGTATTTTCAGAGAGGGACATTTTTTCTGCGCCTGCCACAGCGGCTCACCTGTTTTCACTCCGTATTTTTTTGCTATTTCATTTTTTGCAAGAATTATGCCATGTCTTTTTTCGGGGTCACCGCCTACGGCAAGAGGTATTTTTTTGTATTCGGGGTGGGCTACGGACTCAATTGAAGCATAGCAGTTGTTAAGGTCAGAATGTAAGATTATTCGCATTGTATACATCTCCGATAAATAAAAGCAAACAAATGTTCGGTATTTTTAAGGGTATTATACCAAACAAATGTTCGGTTGTAAACAGGAAATTTCTGAAATTTTTCAGCAAAGTACCGTAAACGGGACAGTGTCGGTCGGATAAAATCACATATAATATATTATTATATGTAAATTTCCCTTGATTTTTACAAAAGAGGAGTATATACTAATAAAGAATAAAAAGGGGGAGTGGTGAAGAATGACAAAAAAGGAAATCGCAGCAAGGGCAACCGAGGAGCTTAAAAAGCTTTATCCCGACGCTATATGCTCACTTGAAGCCGATGATCCGTTTCAGCTTCTTGTTGCAACAAGGCTTTCGGCACAGTGCACCGATGCACGGGTCAATCTTGTGACTCCCGCATTGTTTGCAAAATATCCCACTATTGAAGCCTTCGCGGCGGCAGAGGTCAAGGATATTGAGGAAATAATTCACTCCTGCGGATTTTTCAGACAGAAGGCAAAGGATATCGTAGGTATGGCTCAGGGCGTGCTTGAGCGCTTCGGCGGTCGCGTGCCCGACACAATAGAGGAGCTTACAAGCCTTCCCGGCGTGGGAAGAAAAACGGCAAACCTTATCGTGGGTGACGTATACGGCAAGCCTGCGGTTGTAGCAGATACTCATCTTATAAGAATTGCGGGCAGACTGGGTCTTGTCGATACCAAGGATCCCCTTAAGGTGGAGCTTGCTTTAAGGAAGCTTCTTGAGCCCTCCGAAAGCAACGATTTCTGCCACCGCGCAGTGCTTCACGGAAGAGCACTCTGCGATGCAAGGCGCCCCCTGTGCGGGGAGTGTCCCCTTAATACGTTCTGTAAGCACTATAATAAACAATAACATACATACCGTTTCACACGGTGACGAAAGGAAAGAAATTAATGTCATTACTCAAGAAAATTTTCGGTGACTATTCATCAAGAGAGGTAAAGAAAATCCGCGTTATTGCCGATAAGGTTCTTGCTCTCGACGAGGAATATTCAGCGCTTACCGATGAGCAGCTCAAGGCGAAGACTCCTTATTTCAAGGAAAGACTGGAAAAGGGTGAAAGCCTTGACGATATTCTTCCCGAGGCATTCGCAGCCTGCCGAGAGGCATCCTGGCGAGTTCTTAAAATGAAGCATTTCCCCGTACAGATTATCGGTGGTATCGTGCTTCATCAGGGCAGAATTGCGGAAATGCGAACAGGTGAGGGTAAAACCCTTGTTGCTACTCTTCCCGCATACCTCAACGCTCTTACCGGTGAGGGTGTTCACGTTGTAACCGTAAACGAATATCTTGCACGCCGTGACTCCGAATGGATGGGCAAGGTTTACCGCTTTATGGGACTCAGCGTAGGTCTTGTTTACAATATGCAGAATCCCGAGGAGAAGAAGGAAGCCTACAGATGTGATATCACCTACGGTACAAGCACGGAAATGGGCTTCGACTATCTCCGTGACAATATGGCTTTATATAAAGAGCAGAAATCCCAGCGCGGACATATCTTCGCAATTGTCGACGAGGTTGACTCAATTCTTATCGACGAGGCAAGAACACCTCTTATTATTTCAGGTGCGGGCTCCGTTTCATCAGACGAATATCAGCGTGCGGATGACTTTGCAAAGAAGCTTTCCGTTCATAAAATCACTGACGTTCAGTCAAGAACAAGCCTTGACGATATCGCAGGTGAATTCGACTATATCGTTGACGAAAAGGCAAGAACTGCAACACTTACGAAGAACGGTATCAGAAAGGCTGAGGGACACTTCGGTGTTGAAAACCTTATGGATGCCGAGAATATGCAGCTTCTTCACCATATCAACCAGGCTATCAAGGCAAGAGGTGTAATGCACAGGGACGTAAACTACGTTGTAAAGGACGGACAGGTGCTTATTGTTGATGAATTCACCGGTCGTGTAATGCCCGGCAGACGCTACAGCGAGGGGCTTCATCAGGCAATTGAGGTCAAGGAGGGCGTAAAGCTGGGCAAGGAAAACAAAACTCTTGCAACCGTTACCCTCCAGAACTTCTTCCGTCTTTACAGAAAGCTTTCAGGTATGACGGGTACTGCTATGACCGAAAGCGAGGAATTCAAGGAAATCTACGCTCTTGATATAGTTGAAATTCCTACCAACAAGCCTATGGTGAGAAAAGACCATCCCGACGTAATGTACGTGAACGAGCAGAAGAAATTTGCTGCGGTTATCGAGCAGATCAAGGAGTGCCACGCAAAGGGACAGCCCGTTCTTGTTGGTACCGTAAGTATTGATAAGTCCGAGGCTCTTTCATCCGTTCTTAAAAGAAACGGCATAAAGCACGAGGTGCTCAATGCAAAGCAGCACGAGCGTGAGGCTGAAATCGTAGCACAGGCAGGTAAGCCCGGTGCAGTTACAATTGCCACAAATATGGCAGGCCGAGGCACTGATATTATCCTTGGCGGTAATGCCGAGCATATGGCAAAGAATGAAATGAAGAAGCGCGGCTTTATTGACGAGCTTATTTCAGAGGCTACAGGCTTCTCGGATACAGACAATGAAGAAATTCTCGAGGCAAGAAGAGTTTTTGCCGAGCTTCAGGAGAAGTTCTCACTTGAGCTTAAGGAGGACGCAGAAAAGGTAAGAGCAGCAGGCGGTCTTTTCATTATCGGTACCGTACGCCACGAGGCAAGACGAATCGATAATCAGTTAAGAGGCCGTGCAGGCCGTCAGGGTGACCCCGGTGAAAGCCGCTTCTATCTTGCAGCCGACGATGACCTTTTAAGAGTTTTCGGCGGTGACCGCTTTGAAAGAATTATGAGAATGTTCCGCGATGAAAACCTTGCTCTTGAAGCAAATATGTTCTCATCCGCAATCGAAAACGCACAGAAGCGCGTTGAATCAAACCACTTTGCCGCACGTAAGCACACAATAAGCTACGACGACGTTATCAACAAGCAGAGAGCAATTGTTTACGGTCAGCGTGACAAGGTGCTTGAGGGCGAGGATATGGATGCTACCATCCGTAAGATGATAAAGGACAGTATTACCGACAACGTTGAGCTTTTCTGTGCATCGGGTGCTTCCTCCGACAAGTGGAATCTTGTCGGACTTGTATCAAAGTATTCATGGCTTCTTGAGGATAAGGACCTTTCACGCTTTACCTCAACAGGCGAAATTATAGCGCACCTTATTTCTCTTTGCGAAAAGCGTCTTGACGAGCTTATTGCAGAGCACGGTGAGGACGTTGTGAAGCAGCTTCAGCAGTATGCACTTCTCCGTAACGTAGATATGAAATGGATTGACCACATTGACGCTATGGATCAGCTCAAGCGCGGTATATCTCTCCGTGCATACGCAAATCAGGATCCCGTTGTAGCCTTCAGACAGGAAACCTACGATATGTTTGATGAAATGTCTGCATCAATCCGCGAGGATACCGTTCAGATGCTCTTCACAAGAAGAGTGCGCTCTGAAGAGGATGTAAAAAGACAGCAGGTTATCAAGGTGACTGCTTCATCAGGCGGCGGCTCAGCCGAGGAAAAGAAGAAGCCCGTTACAAAGGGTGAGAAAATCGGCAGAAACGATCCCTGTCCCTGCGGAAGCGGCAAGAAATATAAGCATTGCTGCGGCAGATAAATAAATTTTTCACGGATGTGATTTTTTGTCAGACTGGTATTCAAATTCCGTAAATTCTCCCGACGGCGGTGAGAATGAAAAAATAAATACGGGTGAAGCCACCTCTCCCGAAACGGGGGAGGGCACACCCTCTCAGCCTCCCTTTGCGGGACAGTACCCCTACGGTAATCAACCGCCCTACGGAGGACAGCCGCCTTACGGTAATCAGCCTCCCTACGGAGGCTATCCCTACGGTGCTCCCTACAGAAAAAAGCCCTCTCTTATGAAGAGAATAACCGAGTTTTTTACAGATAAAAGGGTGCTTCCCCTGTCGCTGGCATCAATTGCCGCTGCGGCTTCAATTATTCTTTTTCAGCTTCTCGGTGACGCATTGGCATTCGTTGTGACGTCGGATGCGGATTTGTGGAGGCTTTACTTAGGAAACTATACGTTTACTATGGCCTTCGGAATGCTTCATTCCGCAGTCAGCATAGGCGGTCCCTTCCTTGCCGCATATATTTTTCTCAGGCGGACAACAGGGCTTGGGCTTCCGCTTTCTGCACCGAAAAGAAAATCGGGAGCAGGATTTCTTATTCCTGCCGGGCTCGGCGTATGCTACGTGGGCAACGTTGCGGTATCGTATCTTATGTCCTTTATGTCGTCAATCGGCATTTCCTCATATTCGTACGACGTTGCGCTTTCACAGGGAAATCCTCTTCCCGAAAATGCATTTCAGCTTATCTGCAATATTATGTATATTGCCGTTTTTCCTGCAGTTTTTGAGGAATTTGCCTTCCGCGGCGTTATAATGCAGCCGCTGAGAAAATACGGCGATGGCTTTGCAATTATTGTATCCTCAGTTCTTTTCGGACTTGTACACGGCAATTTTATACAGATGCCCTTTGCGATAATCGCAGGAATTGCCATAGGCTACGCAACTACGGTTACGGGCTCTATGTGGACGGGTATCATAATTCATTTTCTCAACAATTTCCTTTCGCTTATATATTCGTGGGTGTGCGACGGGCTTTCGGGCTCTGCAAGCATTGTTTTCTCGGCTCTTTTCACCTACGGTACAATTGTAATCGGCTTCGTTGCTCTTGCAGGCTATGCCGTAGGGCACCCCGATATGCTCCGTCTTTATCCCTCAAGGGTAAGGGCAGCAAAAAGAGGACAGTTTGTAAAGGTGTATTTTCTTATGCCTGCTATGCTTGTTGCATTGGTCCTCATGGTAAGAAATATTCTTCTTGATATGGTAGCAGGAGTCTGATATGGAAGAAATAACGTCAAGAAATAATCCGACCGTAAAGGCTGCGGCGCTTCTCAAGGAGCTTAAGCAGCGTAAGAATACGGGGCTTTTCCTGCTTGAGGGTGCACGTCTTTGTAAGGATGCCGCTCTTAACGGGATTACCGTAAAGCAGCTTTTCATAACCGCAAGGGCAAGAGAGAAATATTCTCAGGAGGCAGAGCTTCTTGAGAATAAGGCGGAAAAAAGCTTTCTCATTGTTGACAGCGTTGCAGAAAAGCTTACTGATACTAAAAATTCACAGGGAGTTTTTGCGGTCTGTAAGGAGCCGGAAATTTCCCGTGAAATAAATTACGGGGGTATGTACGTTTTCACTGATAACGTGCAGAATCCCGATAATCTCGGTGCAATCGTAAGAACTGCGGAGGCTATGGGCGCTGACGGACTTATTGTCAATTCCGGCTGCGACGTCTATTCTCCCAAGGCTCTGCGCGCATCAATGGGTGCACTGCTTCGCTTTCCTGTAATAAGGACGTCGGACGCAGCCGCACTTTTAGGGGAATGTAAAAAACAGAATATGAAGGTCTTTGCAAGTGTTGTTGACAGCGGTGCGCAGTCGGTTACTGATGCTGACAAAAGCGGCGGCTGCATTCTCATTATCGGTAATGAGGGCAACGGCATAAGCGATGACGTTCTTGCTTTTTCAGGTCACAGAATAACCATCCCTATGAAGGGGAAGGCAGAATCGCTGAATGCTTCGGCGGCGGCGACGGTGCTTATATGGGAGTTTATGAAGGACAGGTGACAAAATGTTCAGCAGACGAAGCTATATTACGTGGTATCACACGGTTTTCGGTACAAATCAGAAGGCGGCAAAGGCGCTTGAATATTACGGCGGCTTTGAACGGCTTTATGAGGTTGTTGTGAAAAATGCAGACACCGGGGGATTGCTGAGCAGCTTCTCTCCCGAGCGTCTTACCTCCTACAGCCTTGTGGATGCTTATGAAATTACGAAGCTTTGTGAGGATATCGGTGGGGAGGCTATTGATTTTGAATCTCCCTACTATCCTGCGGAGCTCAAGAAAATCAAGAATTTCCCTATGGTTTTATTCTGTCAGGGTGATAAGGAAATTCTCAGAGAAGGGCTCTTTGTTTCCGTTGTCGGCTCAAGAGAGGCTCCCGACGATGCCCTTGCCGCGTCATACAGTGCGGCATACAATATGGCAAAATCGGGTGCGGTTATAGTAAGCGGAGCTGCTCTCGGGGTTGACTCTGCCGCCCATAAGGGTGCTCTTGCAGCAGGCGGTGCAACGGTAGGTGTGCTCGGCTGCGGACTCGGAAATGAATATATGAACCGTATAGGCGGCTTTTACGATGAGCTTTGTAAAAGCGGGGTGTATATTACCGAAATGCTTCCGCTTTCGGCACCGTCGAAATTTTCTTTCCCCGAAAGAAACCGCATTATATCGGGGATGAGCCGTGCCGTGCTTGTAACTTACGCAGGTGAAAAAAGCGGCTCTCTCATAACTGCCGATACCGCACGCAAGCAGAAGCGCCGCGTGTATGCCCTTTCTCCCGATATATGTGCCTCCGACGGCTGCAGAAAGCTTATTGAGTCAGATTCGTACGTTTTTCATACTGCAGGTGATATCATTTATCCCTTCAGGGAATTCTGTGAGGGTAAAATTGATGACGTCCGGTGCAATAAGCCTCTGGATATGCAGGGACTGTCCGCAGCGGATTATACCGTAGAAAAGACTCAGCCGCGTGCGCTGATGCTGAAAACGGATAAGCCTGCAAGGAAAAAGACACCTGCCAAGGAAAAGCCTGCTCCCGTACAGGAGAAAAGGGAGGACGTAACGCTTCCCGATTACCTCAGCGGTGATGCAAGGGCAGTATATGAGGCTCTGCCCGATAAGAAAATTGACGCAGACTCTCTTGTCGCACTTACAGGGCTTCCCGTGCAGGGAATTCTTGCCGCAATCTCCGAGCTTGAAATTTTCGGCTTTGTAAAAAGCCTGCCCGGAAAAGCGGTTGAAAAAATCTGAGCACTGTTCCGTCCGGCAGACGTAAACGCCTGTCTGCGGCTTTATTGAATTTGTAAATTTTTTCTGAAGGAAGATTATATATATGTCAAAACTTGTTATTGTAGAGTCGCCTGCAAAGGCCAAAACAATCAAAAAATATCTCGGACCGGGCTTTGAGGTAAAGGCCTCTATGGGTCATATCCGAGATCTTCACGCAAACAAGCTCAGCGTTGACGTAAACCGTAACTTTGAGCCCGATTATACGGTAATAAAGGGAAAGGAAAAGCTTATCGAGGAATTATCCGCACTTGCAAAGAAAAGTGACGAAGTATATCTCGCAACTGACCCTGACCGTGAGGGTGAAGCCATCTCATGGCATCTTGCTACACTTTTAGGGCTCGATATAAATAAGCTCAACCGTGTAAAGTTTAATGAAATTAACAAAAAGAGCGTTGAAAACGGAATCAGTAATCCCTCAAGGATTGACCTTGACCTTGTAAATGCTCAGCAGGCAAGAAGAATTCTTGACCGTCTTGTAGGCTACAGGCTTTCTCCATTTATCTCTCAGAAGATAAGACGCGGTCTTTCAGCAGGTCGCGTGCAGAGCGTGGCTCTTCGTCTTATTGTTGACAGGGAAGAGGAAATCAAGAGATTTGTTCCCGAGGAATACTGGACAATTGACGCGGTTTTACAGGCTCCCCCCTCAAAGAAGAGCTTCAAGGCAGCCTTCTGGGGTGACGAAACAGGCAAAATCAAGCTTACCGACAAGGAAAGCTCCGATAAGATTCTTAAAAAGCTTGACGGTGCGGTATTCAGCGTTGATAGCGTAAAGAAGGGTATCAGAAAAAAGCAGCCCTCACCTCCCTTTATCACCTCAACACTTCAGCAGGAGGCTTCAAAGCGCCTCGGCTTTACCGCAAAGAGAACAATGAAGGTTGCACAGGAGCTTTATGAGGGTGTTGAAATCGAGGGTATCGGCTCAGTTGGTCTTATTACCTATATGAGAACCGACTCACTTCGTATTTCCGAGGAATCCCGTGCGCAGGGTAATGAATTCATCAAGGCAAACTACGGTGAAAAGTACCTTCCCGAAAAGCCCCGTTATTTCAAGACAAGACAGGGTGCCCAGGACGGTCACGAGGCCATCAGACCCTCTCTCATAGATCTTACCCCCGAAAAGGCAAGGGCATCACTTACCTCCGAGCAGTATAAAATTTATAACCTCATCTGGTGCCGCTTTATGGCTTCACTTATGGCAAACTGTGTGCAGGATACCACGAAGGCTGAAATCGTTGCTAAAAAGGACGGCAGTGAGGAATATTGCGTATTCACGGCAAGCGGCTACACCGTACGCTTTGACGGCTACAGTGTACTTTACGATAATAATACCGACGAGGAGGAAAGCGCATCCGTGCTTCCCGAGCTTACCGAGGGTGCTCCCGTGAAGGTAAAGGAAATCAAGGATGAGCAGCACTTTACTCAGCCTCCCTCAAGATTCTCCGAGGCATCTCTTATCAAGATGCTTGAGGAAACAGGCGTAGGACGTCCCAGCACGTACGCATCAATTCTTTCAATCATTCTCGACCGCGACTACGTTGTAAGAGAATCCAAAAAGCTTTTAGCTCCCACAGAGCTTGGCACAGTTATCGTAAACCTTCTTAAGGAAAAGTTCCCCAAGATTGTAAACACAAAGTTTACAGCAGGAATGGAGGCTGACCTTGATAAGATTGAAGAGGGCGGCTATGACTATATAAAGATGCTCCACGGCTTCTATGATGAGTTTGAGGATTCTCTCAAGAAGGCAAAGTCGTCAATGGAGGGTGTAAAGATAAGCCTTGAGGAGGACAAGACCGATATTCCCTGCGAAAAGTGCGGAAGAAATCTTGTTGTCAAGGTAGGACGCTTCGGCAAGTTCTTTGCCTGCCCCGGCTATCCCGAATGTAAGTTCACAAAGCCCTTCGTTCAGGAAACACAGGGAAGCTGCCCCGTCTGCGGCAACACCGTTATCAGCAAGAAATCAAGAAAGGGTCACACCTTCTTCGGCTGCTCGGGCTTCCCCGGCTGCACCTTTATGACCTGGGATACTCCCACAAAGGAAAGCTGTCCCGATTGCGGAAAAACACTTTTCCGTTCAAGAGGAAACGTTATAAAGTGTCTTGATGAAAAGTGCGGCTTTGAAAGAAAAGGCGGAAAGAAACAGGATAAAGATGAAGATTGATTATATAACCGTAATAGGTGCGGGCTTTGCAGGAACAGAGGCAGCGATGCAGATTGCAAAAAGAGGCATTAAGTGCCGTCTTTACGAAATGAAGCCGAAGAAATTTTCACCTGCTCATAAAAGTGAGAATTTCTGCGAGCTTGTGTGCTCGAATTCCTTCAAGGCATACCGCCCCGATTCTGCAGCAGGTCTTCTTAAAAACGAAATGGAGGCACTGGGCAGCATCACAGTAAAATGTGCAAAGGCAACTGCGGTGCCTGCAGGCGGTGCGCTGGCAGTAAACCGTGACGATTTCTCGGAAATGGTCACTAAGGCCGTTGAAAACGAGCCCCTTATTGAAATTATAAGGGAAGAGCTTACCGAAATCCCCCGCGAGGGAATTGTGGTTGTTGCGGCAGGTCCCTTGGCATCCGACAGTATAAGCGAGGATATAAAAAAGCTCTGCGGAGAGAATTTAAGCTTCTATGATGCGGCGGCTCCCATAGTTTCTGCAGACAGCATTGATATGGAAAGGGCATTCACACAGTCACGCTACGACAAGGGCGGTGAGGATGACTACATAAACTGTCCTATGAACAAGGAGGAGTACGAGGCATTTTACCGTGAGCTTATAAATGCTGAAAGCGTTATTCTCCATGAGTTTGAAAAAAATAAGGCAATATACGAGGGCTGTATGCCCATTGAAATTATGGCAAAGCGCGGTGAAAATACCATCCGTTTCGGTCCTATGAAGCCTGTAGGTCTTGTTGACCCCCGTACGGGACACCGTCCCTGGGCGGTGCTGCAGCTTCGCAAGGAAAACAAGGCAGGCACGCTTTATAATCTTGTAGGCTTTCAGACAAATCTTAAATTCCCGGAGCAGAAAAGAGTGTTCTCAATGATACCTGCTCTTCACGATGCACAGTTTGTCCGCTACGGGGTTATGCACAGAAATTCCTTCCTTAATTCCCCCAGAGTGCTGACCTCATATTTCAATATGAAGGAAATGCCCGATATTTTCTTTGCAGGTCAGATTACAGGCGTTGAGGGATATATGGAATCGGCGGCGGCAGGTATTATTGCAGGTATAAACGCCGCAAGAAAATTCAGAGGAGAGCAGATGCTTCTTCTTCCCGAAAACACAATGCTCGGTGCGCTTTCAAGATATGTTGAAAACACCGAAACCAAAAACTATCAGCCGATGGGTGCGGCAATAGGTCTTTTACCGCCCCTTGAGGAAAGAATCAGAGATAAGCACGAAAGATACGGAAAAATCTGCGGTATTGCGATGGAATCGCTTCAGAAATATATTGCGGAAAATTCAGTAAATACATAAGAGGTACAAAATGAACGAGTTGGAAAAAAAGATAGGCTATACCTTCAGAAATAAAGCGCTTCTTCAGCAGGCGCTCTCTCATTCGTCGTATGCAAACGAGAGGCAGGGGAAAGAGGATAACGAGCGACTTGAATTTCTCGGTGACTCGGTGCTTGGCTTCATAACTGCGGAATATCTGTTTTCAACTCTTAAGGACCGCCCCGAGGGAGAGCTTACAAAGCTTCGCGCAAACGCAGTATGCGAAAAGTCCCTTGCAGGCTTTGCAAACGAAATAAATCTCGGTGAGCACATACTTCTCGGTAAGGGTGAGCTTATGACAGGCGGCAGAGAGCGTCCGTCAATTCTCTCCGATGCCTTTGAGTCCGTAATTGCTGCAATCTACCTTGACGGCGGTATGGACGAGGCAAAGAAATTTGTTCTGCGCTTCGTGTCCACAAGCACAACGGATACTGCAAAGGCTACCGACTATAAAACAATGCTTCAGGAGGTAATTCAGAAAAATCCCGACGAGCATCTGACCTACCGCCTTGTTGCAGAAAGCGGTCCCGACCACAACAAGGAGTTTACAATTGAGGTATATCTCAATTCAAACTGCATAGGCACAGGCAAGGGTCACTCAAAGAAAAAGGCAGAGCAGGCAGCAGCAAAGGAAGCCCTTGAGCTTATGGGAATAAAGGCATGAAGCACGTAAACGTGTCACTTTTCGTCCCTCATCTGGGCTGTCCCAATTCCTGTATTTTCTGTAATCAGAAAACCATATCGGGAAAATGTGAGCCCTTGAAAAAAGAGGACGTAATAAATGCCTGCGAAATAGCAAAAAACGGCAGCTACGATATAAAAAACAGTGAAATTGCTTTCTTCGGCGGCTCCTTTACCGCCATTGAAAGAGAAAAAATGATATCCTTTCTTGAAACGGCAAGCCCCTATGTCGGCACGCATTTCGGCGGTATAAGAATCTCCACCCGACCCGACTGCATCGACCGTGAGGTGCTTGAAATCCTTAAAAAATACGGTGTTACCGCAATTGAGCTCGGTGCACAGAGTATGTGTGAGGACGTGCTTATAAAAAACGAAAGAGGGCACACCCCCGAGGATACCGTAAGGGCGTCGGCGCTTATTAAGGAATACGGCTTTTCCTTAGGACTTCAGATGATGACCGGGCTTTACGGCTCAACAGATGAAAAGGATATTTACACGGCAGAGAAATTTATAGAAATACACCCCGATACGGTAAGAATTTACCCCACGGTGGTGCTCGAAAATACGGCACTTGAAGGGCTTTACAGAAGCGGAAGCTATACTCCGCCCACCCTCGGGGAGGCAACGGCACTTTCGGCACAGCTTCTTATGATGTTTCATGAAAACGACATAAAGGTTATAAGGCTGGGGCTTCACTCGGGAGGTAACGTTGAGGAGGGCTTTGTTGCAGGCGCATATCACCCCGCCTTCCGTGAGCTTGCCGAGAGTGAAATATATAAAAGCATAATTGAGAAAATTTTATCCCCTCTCCCCGACGGAGAATATACGCTGAAGGTAAATCCCAGAGAGCTTTCAAAGGCAGCGGGTCAGAAGCGCAGTAATATTCTTTATTTCGGTGAAAAGGGAAAGAGTATAAAATTTACGGGAGATGAAACACTCTTCCAATATGATGTTATAATCATTAACTGATTTTATTTATTTATATGAGAGGAAAACGAAATGTATCTTAAAGCATTGGAAATGCAGGGCTTCAAATCCTTCCCCGACAAGATAGTGCTTGAATTCGGCAAGGGCGTTACGGCAGTCGTAGGTCCTAACGGTTCAGGTAAGAGTAATATTGCCGATGCGGTGCGTTGGGTTCTCGGTGAGCAGTCCACAAAGAGCCTTCGAGGCTCAAAAATGGAGGATGTTATTTTCAGCGGTACAAACGACCGCCGTCCCCAGGGCTTTGCCGAGGTTACCGTAAGGCTTGATAATTCCGACGGAGCACTCTCCAACCCCGAAAAGGAGGTTTCCGTCACAAGAAGATATTACCGCTCAGGTGACAGTGCATATCTTATAAACGGCTCGACCGTAAGACTCAAGGACGTTCACGAGCTTTTCATGGACACAGGTCTTGGCCGTGACGGCTATTCAATGGTCGGACAGGGCAGAATCGAGGAAATGGTTTCTGCAAAGAGTGAAAACCGCCGTGATATGCTTGAAGAGGCGGCAGGTATTTCCGCATACCGCTACAGACGCGGTGATGCGGTTAAAAGGCTTGACCAGGCAGAGGAAAATCTTGTAAGACTGCGCGACATCGTAAGTGAATTGCAGTCCCGTATAGGACCCCTTGAAAAGCAGAGCATAAAGGCACAGCAGTTCCTTTTGTATGCGGGTGAGAAAAAGGACCTTGAAATAGGTTTGTGGGTAAATATTCTCGGCCGTTCTCAGGGGCTTATAAGAGAGCAGAGCCACAAAATTGAGGTTGCACGCTCACAGTATGAGGAGGCAGGCGCCACTCTTCAGAGAATTTCCGAGGAAATCGACTCTGCAGCCGAGGGCACAAGAGATATCAATATGAGAATGGAGAATATAAGAAATTCCCGTTCCCGTCTTGAGGAGCAGGCTGCAAATCTTGACAATCAGGCGGTTGTTTTTGAAAATTCAGTCGGTCACAACAAGGAAACGATAGAAAGAATTGAAAGAGAGCTTGAGGCAGAGGCTACGGCTGATACTGATATTCTCAAGGAAATCGAAAGCACCGAGGCACTCATAAAGGAAAACGAGAGTGCGGTAGAAAAGGAAAACGTTCTGCTTGCCGAGCTTTCAGAAAAGCTTTCGGGTCTTAAGAAAAACGACGAAACCTATGCCGATGAATATAACCGCATAAACGATGAGCTGACCGCGCTTTCCATGGAAATTTCAAAAACGGAAACAGCCATAGCATCAGCATCATCATCCGTAAGTGAAATAAAGGCAAGACTTGAAAATCTCGGTCTTGATATAAACACAAGAAAAGAAAATATTTCTCTCATAGAAGCAGAGGCTTCAAGGGGCAAGGAAAGCCTTGCCGCTGCAAAGCAGACCTGTGAGGAGCTTATCAATGCCGTATCGGGCTATGAGCTTCGCCTTAAAAAGTCAGAGGAAAAGCTTGAGTCCCGCAAAAAGGATAACGATGAAATCAAGCTTCAGCTTCTTTCCGCTGAATCCCGTCTTAAATTCTTACAGGATACCGAAAAGAATATGGAGGGCTATCAGGGAAGCGTAAAGGCAGTTCTCAAGGAGTACTCAAGAGGCACCCTTACAGGTATTCACGGCACTCTTTCAAGCCTTATTGAGGTAAAAGAGGAATATCAGACCGCAGTTGAAACTGCACTCGGTAATGCAATTCAGGATATCGTAACAGATACCGAAAACGATGCAAAAAAGGCTATCAATATGCTCAAAAGCTCCCACGGCGGACGAGCAACCTTCCTTCCCCTTAACGCAATCAAGGGCAGAATACTTGAGGAAAAGAATCTTGACGACCACTACGGCTTTATCGACCTTGCATACCGTCTTGTCGATGCGGACGATATCTATGCCGAGGTTATAAAATCCCTTTTAGGACGAATTGCAGTATGTGAGGACCTTGACTGTGCAATTGCCCTTGCAAAGAAATATAACTACAAATTCAAGATAGTTACCCTTGACGGACAGGTTATAAACGCAGGCGGCTCAATGACAGGTGGCTCGAAGATTTCAAATGCAGGCTTCCTTGCAAGAAGAACTGAAATTGAAAAGCTTAAGGCTGAATGTGATAAGCTTGCCGATAAGGTCAACGAAAGCTACACCCTGCTTAAGGAGGCGGCTGAAAACAACTCAAAGGTCAAGGCAGACCTTGAGGGAAGCCGCGGTGAGCTTTTAAGAGCACAGGAAAACAAATTACAGCTTGAATCCTTCATAAACGGACTTGAAAGAAGAATTTCCGACATCACAAGGGATATAAATGAGCTTGAAAAGGAAAAGCAGGGCTCAGCCGCCCGACTTTCAGCTCTTGAGGAGTCCTCAAAGGCTTATGAAGCCGAAAAGGGAGCACTGGGCGAAAGGAAAAAGGCAAAGGAAGAGGAGCTTTGTGTGCTTACAGGCGGCAGAGATTCACTTCTTCTTGAAAGAGAAAGACTCAACGGAGAAATCTCCGACGTCAATATGCGCATAGTTTCCTTTGTTAAGGAAGCAGAGGCAAAGAAGGAAGCAATTATTTCTCTTAAAAAGCGCATTGAGGATGCCGAGGAAAGAAAGCTTGCTCTCAGAAATGAAATCAGCGAGCTTGAGGAAAGAAACAAGGAGCTTCTTTCACAGGCAGAAAGCACAAGAAATGCGGCGGCTGAAATAAGAAGCAGCATCCGCGATAATGAAAACGAAATCAGAGCACTCATAAAGCAGCGTGACGAGCTTGAAAAGAGCGTCAGCGATAACAGAATCCTTGAAAGAACAAAGACCGAGGAAAGAGAGAAGATAAGCGGTGAGCTTATCCGTCTTGAGGAAAAGAAGGCTTATCTTGAGAAGGAGCAGCAGGATATCGAAAGAAAGCTTTACGAGGAATATCAGCTGACCCGCAGAGAGGCAGAGGAAATCTGTCCCGAAATCGAATCCGTACCCAAGGCACAGAAGAGGCTTTCCGAGCTGAAAGCACAGATTAAGGCTCTGGGCTCGGTAAACGTTGCGGCTATTGAGGAATATAAAGAGGTTTCATCCCGCTATGAATTCCTTTCAGGACAGGTAAACGACGTTGAAAAGTCCAAAAAGGAGCTGCTTAAGATGATTGAGGAGCTTACCTCAAAAATGGCAGAGCAGTTCAGGGACCGCTTCGAGGCTATAAATAACGGCTTCAAGGAAACCTTTACAACACTCTTCGGCGGCGGCAGCGCAGAGCTTGTGCTTGAGGATGAGAACGATATTCTTGAATGTAACATTGAAATCAAGGCACAGCCCCCCGGAAAGAACGTTAAGTCACTTTCACTTCTTTCGGGCGGTGAAAAGGGACTTACTGCAATAGCCCTATTGTTTGCAATCCTTAAGGTAAGACCCTCACCCTTCTGTATCTTCGACGAGGTTGAGGCAGCCCTTGACGACGTAAACGTGCTTCGTTATGCACAGTATGTAAGAATGATGACCGACGAAACACAGTTCATTCTTATTACCCACAGAAGAGGTACAATGGAGGAGGCAGATATGCTTTACGGTGTTACAATGCAGGAGCACGGCGTATCAAAGCTTCTTGAGCTCAAAACTGCAGAAATGGTAGAAAAGCTTAAGCTTGAAGAATAAACAGGAGATATAAAATGGGAATTTTCAGTAAAATAAACTTTGGTCTTGGTAAGACCAGAAACAAGATGGCAGGCGCCATCGACGAAATGCTTGATGCCTTCGATTCATTTGAGGATGATCTCTTTATAGAGCTTGAAGAAATTCTTGTTATGTCCGACGTAGGCGTCAATACTGCCGTACAGGTGGTAGAGGAGCTTCGCTCCCGCGTAAAGAGTGAAAAAATCAAGAGCACCGCAGAGGTTAAAAAGGAGCTTCAGAATATTATTGCCGAGCTTCTTGACGGCGGTGAGGATATGGGTCTTGTTACCATCCCCTCCGTTATTCTTGTAATCGGTGTAAACGGTGCAGGTAAGACCACCTCAATCGGTAAGATGGCGGCTATGTATAAGGCACAGGGCAAGAAGGTAATTTTAGGCGCAGCCGATACCTTCCGTGCGGCGGCTATAGACCAGCTTGACGTATGGGCTCAGCGCGCAGGCGTTGATATCATCAAGCACAAGGAGGGTGCAGACCCTGCCGCAGTAGTTTTCGATACAATTCAGGCAGGTATTGCAAGAGATTGCGATATCATTATCTGCGATACCGCAGGACGTCTTCACAATAAGAAAAATCTTATGGACGAGCTTGCAAAGATTTACCGTGTGTGCGATAAGGAGCTTCCCTATGCCGACCGTGAGGTGCTTTTAGTGCTTGATGCCACCATAGGACAGAATGCGGTTAATCAGGCAAGAGAATTTATGAACGTTGCAGAGCTTACGGGTATTGTACTTACAAAGCTTGACGGTACTGCCCGAGGCGGTGTTGTTATGTCCATAAAGAACGACCTTAAGCTTCCCGTTAAGTTTATAGGCGTAGGTGAGGGTATTGATGACCTTCAGCCCTTCTCACCCTCTGCTTTTGCAAAGAGTTTATTTGAAACCGCAAGTGAAAAAGATCTTAAACAGGAAGGGGATTCCTTAAGTGAACTTGTCAACTCTGAAGAATATATCAACTACACTCCGAAGGAAGACGAAGAAGACAGCGCCGAAGCTTTTAAAGCTTTACTTACAGAGGTCTTCGGGGAAGCTGCCGACGCTGAAGCAGGCGGCAGTGCAGAAGGCGAAGACGGAGCTTCTCAGGGACAGGAAGACAGCCTCGCTGAAGAAATCGGAGAAGAAGCTGAAGAAGCAGGTTGCATCACAGCAGATGAAGCTTGTGCAGAAGCACCTGAAGAAGCATCCGAAGCAGAAGAAAACTGCGAGGGTGAAGGCAACGATGATGAGGAACAGAAGAGAATTGAAGCAATAAGAGCCGAGCAGGAGCGCCTTGCAGCCGAAAAGGCAGAAGCAGAGCGTATCGCAGCCGAAAAGGCAGAGGCAGAGCGCATTGCAGCCGAAAAGGCAGAGGCAGAAAGAATTGCCCGTGAAAAGGCAGAAGCCGAGCGCAAGGCACGCGAGGAAGAGGAAAGCAAGAAAAAGAAGAGGGGTGGATTCTTTGGACTTTTTAATCGCCACTCATAATATGAAAAAAAGAGAGGAGCTTCACAGAATCCTCTCACCATTGGGGATAAACGTATATCTTGACTATGAAAAGGGAATAGAGCTTTCCGATGTAGAGGAAACAGGTGAAACCTTTGCCGAAAATGCGCTTCTCAAGGCACGCTCGGGTTGTAAGGAATCGGGTCTTCCCTGCATTGCGGATGACTCGGGTCTTATGGTTGATGCTCTTGACGGCAGACCCGGTGTATATTCGGCAAGATATATGGGTGAGGACACACCCTATCCCGAAAAAATGGCTTGCCTTGTAAAGGAGCTTGAGGGAGTTTCAGACGAAAAAAGAACTGCTCGCTTTGTAAGCTGTGCCGCAGTCGTATTTCCCGACGGAAGAGAATACACGGTAACAGGCAATTGTGAGGGCAGAATCGGCTATACACCCGCAGGTGAAAACGGCTTCGGCTTTGACCCCATTTTCTATGTGGGAGATAAGTCCTTTGCCCAGCTTTCAGCCCAAGAAAAGGATGCAATAAGCCACAGAGGCAATTCTCTGCGTGCACTTAAAGAAAAGCTTTCAGAAATTATATAAAGAGGTAAAATTATGACCAGCAAAGAAAGAGCTGCTCTCAGAGGGCAGGCAAATACACTTGACGTGCTTTTCCAGGTAGGAAAGGGCGGCATCGTTGACACACTCGTTGAGCAGACAGACGGTGCACTTCGTACCCGTGAGCTTATAAAGCTTCGCGTGCTTACGGAAACCTCACCTCTTACTCCCCGTGAGGCAGCAGAGGAGCTTGCTGCAAAAACAGGCAGTGAGGTAGTGCAGGTAATAGGCGGTGTTATCGTATTATACCGCTACAACAAGGCTCTTCACGAGGATAAGCCCAAGAATTCCTCAAAGAAGAAGGAAAATCCCGTAAAGGCAAGAAAAAGACTTGCAAAGCTTGAGGGTAAAAAGAAGAAAAAATCTCCCTTCGAGGATAAGAAGGGCAGAGATAAGCGTATCCCCAAAAAGACCGCAAAATGATGAATAAGGGTATATGTATATTCGGGGGAAGCTTTGACCCCGTGCATAAGGGGCACAAGCGGCTTGCCCTGTTTGTGACCGAAAAATTAGGGCTCGAAAAAATGCTCATTATCCCGACCGCCTTGTCACCCTTCAAAAAATCATCGGGAGCTTCGGAGCAGCAGCGACTCGGTATGTGCCGTGCCGCATTCTTCGAGGATGCTTTCGAGGTTTCGGATATTGAAATTTCCCGCGGCGGAAAAAGCTACACAGTCGATACCGTTGAAGCGGTAAAAAGACTTTATCCCGATAAGAAAATCTATCTTCTCATAGGCTCCGACCAGCTTTTATCCTTTGACCGCTGGTACCGCTTTCAGGATATATTGTCACAGGTGACTTTAGTTTCCGTATCAAGGGAGGCGTCTGTGGAAACAGCGGCTCTTGAAGAGTTTGCAGATGAAAAGCTGCGCCCCTTCGGAGAGTGCATAATACTTGATTTTGAGCCTGTCGTAATAAGCTCCACTCTTCTTCGCCAGGGTATTGCCTGCGGAAAGGATATGTCGGAGTTTATTGACACTGAGGTTGCGGCATATATACAAAAAGAAGGACTTTATAGGAATGAATAAAAACGAAACCCTGTTGAAGGATATCAGAGAAAGGCTTTCTGATTTCAGATATACGCACTCTATTGAGGTTGCAGAAAGTGCGAAGCAGCTTGCGGAAAAATACGGCTTCGATAAGGAAGCTGCATATACCGCAGGTCTTGGCCACGACGTGCTCAAGGAGCTTTCAAGGGAGGAATTTCTTGCATTTTTTGAAAAAGAGGAAATCACTCTTTCAGAGGTTGAAAAAACTGCAATGAAGCTCTGGCACGCAATTGCAGGGGCCCGGTATCTTGAAAAAAAATACGGCTTTTCCGAGGATATCATTACTGCGGTAAGATATCACACAACGGGAAGAGAGGGTATGAGCCTTCTTGAAAAAATAATTTTTATTGCCGATTTTATATCCGCTGACCGCAATTATAACGGAGTAGAGGATATGAGAAAAAGAGCAGAAGAATCTCTTGAATACGCTATGGAGGAGGGGCTTCGCTTCACCATTGAGGACCTTGCAAGGGAATGCAGACCCATCCACCCCGACACAATTTCCTGCTACAATGAAATTGTATGTCAGCAAAAACACAACTAAGGAAGGAAATTATTATGAATAAAACACTTGAAATTGCAATAAAGGCACTCGACAGCAAGAAGGCTGTTGAAATATCAGCACTTGAGGTAGGCTCACTTACAATAGTTGCAGATTATTTCGTAATTGCAGCAGGCTCATCCACCACACAGGTGCGCGCACTTGCAGATGAGGTTGAATATCAGTTAGGTCTTGAGGGTATCACTCCCCGTCAGATTGAGGGCAGAGCAACAGGCTGGATTCTTCTTGACTACTATGACGTTGTAATCCACGTATTTTTACAGGATCAGAGAGAATACTATAACCTTGAAAAGCTCTGGGCAGATTCCACTCCCATGGACATTTCTTCTCTTGTTACAGACTGATTCACACAATAAATTTTCTTGTATATACTGTTAAGAGAAATGTATTTCGGAAGGATCTGGGAGATATGAATATTTCAATAGGAAATATCAGCGTAAATTATTTTACTCTGGGTGATAAAAATACCGATGAGGCAGTTGTTATGCTTCACGGCTGGGGCTCTAATATCACACTTTTTGAAAATGCGGCAAAGCTTATAAGCGAAAAGTATTATGTAGTGGCTCCCGATATGCCGGGCTTCGGAGAAACAGCCGAGCCCGAAAAGGCGTGGAACGTGGATGATTATACGGATTTTGTGATTGAGTTTATCAATAGACTCGGTCTTAAAAGAGTTATCCTTTTGGGTCATTCCTTCGGCGGCAGAGTTATTATCAAGCTCGTAAACAGAAAAAATCTGCCCTTTGAGGTCACAAGGCTTATTCTTGTTGACTCTGCAGGTATTCGTCCCGAAAAGAACGATGAGCAGCTTAAAAAGGAAAAAATTATGAAGCTGGGCAAAAAGCTTCTCTCTTTCTCCCCGAAGCTTCTGGGCTTTTTCCAGTCTATGGTAGGCTCTGCCGACTATAAGGCTGCAACTCCTCTTATGCGTGAGGTGCTTGTGAACGTTGTAAACGAGGACCTTTCTCATCTACTTCCCACAATCACACAGGAAACTCTTCTTATCTGGGGCACGCTTGACACCGCAACTCCCATTTCTGATGCAGAAAAAATGGAAAGTCTTATTCCCGAGGCAGGTCTTGCCCGTATTGAGGGTGTAGGACACTATTCCTTCCTTGAAAACCCCGTTGTCTTTGAGGCAATACTTGAATCATATCTTGAGCTTTAATTTTTCGGAGGCAAAATAATGGTACCTTACTTACAAGTTTTATTCGGTGCGGTAACCCTGATGGGAATTTATTCCGTATTCAAGGCATTACTGTTCAATATGCATATGTTCCAGCTTAACGGCTACCGTTTTTCAACTCACGTTGGCTGGCTTCGCAAGAATCTCGGAAGATATGCGGTGGAATACATAATTTTCGCCCTTTCCTTTACGGGACTTATTTCCTATGAGCCCCTTATGGGCTTTGCCGCCCTTGCACTTTTAGCGGCAGTGGGCGCACAGGCAGTTGAAAACAGAAACCGCCCCCAGAAAAAGCCTCTTGTGTATACTCCCCGTGTAAAGAGAATGTTTGTGACCACGGGTGTGCTTATTGCTGCTTGCTACGGTGCGGCAATATATCTTCTCACAACAGACAGCAAAAATCTTGCATTCCTTGCAGTGGGTCTTATCTGTGCACTTGCTCCCTTCAGCGTAGTGGCTGCAAATTTCATCAACACTCCCATCGAGAAGGCAGTAAACAGATATTATCTTAATGATGCAAAGAGAATGCTGAAGCTTATGCCCGAGCTTGAAACCATAGGTATTACAGGCTCATACGGAAAAACAAGCGTAAAATTCTATCTCTACACAATTCTTCGTGCGTGGACAGATACTCTTGTTACCCCCTCAAGCTTCAACACTCCTATGGGTATTACAATTACAATAAGAAAATCCCTTAAGGCAGTCCACAAGATATTCCTTTGCGAAATGGGTGCAAAGTGGGTAGGCGACATCAGGGAGCTTTGCGATATCGTGCATCCGAAGCACGGTATTATCACCGCCCTTGGTGAGCAGCACCTTGAATCCTTCGGCTCAAAGGAAAATATCATCAAAACAAAATACGAGCTTGCAGATTCTCTTCCCGCAGACGGAAGACTTTATATAAATTTCGATAACGAGGTCATCAGAAAAAATCTTCCCAAAAGACCTTATATCACCTACGGCACAACTGCCGACTGCGACTATTATGCTTTTGACGAAAGGGTAACACCCAAGGGTACAAGCTTTTCCGTAAAGGCTCCCGACGGCAACGTATATGCCTTTGAAACAAAGCTTTTAGGTCATCACAACGTAGTTAATATCACAGGTGCTATTGCAGCAGCAAACGGCTTCGGTATGCCTCTTTCCGAAATGAAGCGCTACGTAAGAAGAATCGAATCCGTTTCCCACCGTATGCAGATTGTAAAAAGAGGCGACGTTACCATTATTGACGATGCCTTCAATTCAAACCCTGCAGGCTGCCGTGCTGCCTTATCAACCCTTTCACAGATGGACGGTGAAAGAATTCTCGTAACTCCCGGTATGGTAGAGCTCGGCAGTGAGGAATATAAGCTCAACCGTGAATTCGGTGAGTTTGCCGCAGTCTGCTGCGATATTATCGTGCTTATCGGCAAAAAGCAGACCGAGGCTATAAGAGAGGGCGTTGAAGCAAAGGGCTTCAATAAGGATAAGCTTCTTGTGTTTGAGGAATTCTCCGAGGCTATGAAGCACCTTTATGCTATGAATACAGACAAAAAGAAGATCATTCTCCTTGAAAATGACCTTCCCGATAACTATTAAAAGGGGGTAGTGCTATGAAAATCAGAGTCGGTGTTTTCTTCGGCGGAAAAAGCGTTGAGCACGAGGTGTCGGTAATCTCCGCGCTTCAGGCAATAGCTTCAATTCCTGCTGATAAATATGAGGTTATCCCCGTTTATATCACAAAGGAAAATGAATTCTATACAGGCTTTGAATGCTCGTGCATTGAGGAGTATTCAAACATTCCCGCGCTCATAAAAAAGAGCATCCGCTGCACCCTTATGAACAATGAGGGCAGAGTTCAGCTTATGCGCTATCCGTTCAGAAAATCGGGCAATAACGTAATTTCCGATATTGACGTGGCTTTCCCCATAGTTCACGGCACAAACGTTGAGGACGGCACGTTACAGGGCTATCTGAAGCTTGCAGGCGTTCCCTACGTAGGCTGCGACGTTACCGCATCAGCCGTGGGTATGGATAAGTACATTATGAAAACCGTTCTTAAGGACAACGATATTCCCGTGCTTGACTGCGTACGCTTTATTTCCTCCGACTTTTCCGAGCCCGAAAGAGTGCTTGACCGCTGTGAGGAGAAAATCGGCTATCCCGTTGTTGTAAAGCCCGTAAATCTTGGCTCATCCGTAGGCATAAGCCTTGCACATGACAGAGAGGAGCTTTATAACTCCCTTGAGGATGCCTTCCGTTATGCTACGGTAGTGCTTGTTGAAAAGGCTATCACAAATCTTGTGGAAATAAACTGCTCCGTAATCGGTAACACCGAAACCGCAGAGGCATCAGAGCTTGAGCAGCCCATAAGCTTCGGTAAGCTTCTGGACTATACCGCAAAATATCAGAAGGGCAAGGTTACCGAGGAGGAGGCAAAGGCCTTCAAGGAGGGTATAACCGAGCTTGTAAACAATCCCATTGATATTGAAAACGTGCTTAAAGACGACTCCTCCATCACGGTAAGCCCCGACGGCAGATACGTGCGCAAGGGTGAGGGTGTTGTAGAATACGATTATTCCACCGTGCTTACAAAATTTGACGGTGAGAAGCTTAAAAGAATAAATCTTTCAAGACCTGCAAAGGCTGCGGCGGGTATGGCAAGCCTTTCCCGTCTTATTCCCCCCAATATGACTGCCGAAACAAGAGATTATATCCGTTCTCTTGCAGTAAAGGCATACACGGTGCTTGGCTGTAACGGTCTTTCACGAATTGACTTTATGATTGACCGCTCAACAAACAAGGTATATCTTAACGAAATCAATACCATACCCGGCTCACTTTCCTTCTATCTGTGGGCACCCTTGGGTGTAAAATATTCCGTTGTGCTTGACGCTATGATACAGCTTGCACTCAGAAGAAGCCGTGAGGAGGACGCAATTGAATTCTCCTTCCAGTCGGACATTTTAAGAAACTTTGCCACAAAGGGCTCAAAGGGTGCAAAGGGAACCAAGGGCACAAAGGGCAGTAAATTATAATTAATTCCGAATTTGCATAAAGAATATACTACCGTTAAGAAAATGGTGATGTGTAATGAAAAATCTGATGTTATTAAGAGATAAGGCGCTCGGCTTCTCTTCCTTTGAGAGTGTTCCCGTGTGCTTCAGCTTCGACGGTCTAAAAAACGAGGGACTCACCTCTGATTTCAGACCCTCTCTCAGGAATTTTACCAATGAATCCGCAGTGTCATATACAGAGATTACCTCGGTTGTGGCAAAGGGAATGATTCTCAATGCCCGTGAAGCGTCATACGCGGATTTCCCCGTGGTTGAGTGGGTTGCGGAGGTAACGAATCTCGGCAGAGCCGATTCTGAAATACTGTCGGATTTTGCAATAAGCGCAGATATAAAGGGTAGTTCTCCCCGCATTATTTCGGGCAGCGGTGACACAAGAAGCGATGAGCTTTTCTGTCGCTTTGATGAAAGGGAAATCAATGAGGAAATTGAGATTTCTCCCTTATTCTGCCGCGGTGCCGACGGTGCATCTCCCTTTATGACTCTGAAATTTGACGAATTCAGCATGAAAATGGGAATCGGCTGGCCCGGCAAATGGAAAATGACGTTTACACCCACCGAGGGCGGTGTGCGCTTTACTCTTACGCAGGCATCCTTTGCCTCCGTTGTGCACCCCGGTGAAACTATGCGTACCCCTTCACTTACCGCGCTTTTCTATGACGGTGATGAGGTAAAGGGCACAAATCTCTGGAGAAGGTTTTTCATAAAGCACATTCTTCCCACAGGCAAAAACGGTGAAAAAATAAAGCCTGTGATGTTTTTACATACCCACAGTATCGGCGGCTACGGCGAATTTGAGGGCATTACCACCGAAAATCAGCTTGAAGCCATTGATACATATATAAAAAAAGAATTGAAGCCCGATGCGTGGTGGATAGATGCAGGCTGGTATCCCTGTGACCACGAATGGTGGAACGTGGGGGATTGGACTGCAAATCCCGAGCAGCTTCCTGACGGCTTCAGACCCGTTTCAGACCAGCTTCACAAAAACGGCATCGACCTTCTTGTGTGGTTTGAGCCCGAAAGAGTTATGGAGGGCTCGAAGCTTGATTTTCTTCATCCCGAATGGTGCCTTAAGGCGCACAACGACGAGGGTGAGGAGGAAAAATGCCGTCTTCTCGACTATTCTCAGCCCGAGTGCTTTGCTTTTGTGCTTGATCTTATTGATAAGCACATAAAGGATGGCGGAATTGATATTTACCGTCAGGATTTCAATTTCACTCCCGACAGATATTTCTCTGAAAACGAGGAGGAAAACAGACGCGGCTCAAAGGAAAATCTTCATATGCAGGCGCTTTTACGTCTGTATGACGAGCTTCGCAGAAGAAATCCGGGACTTGTTATTGATAACTGTGCTGCAGGCGGCACAAGAAATGAAATGGAGCTTATGCGCAGAAGCGTTCCTATGCAGTATACCGATATGCACATAGACAACGCCTCAAGAAGAGTTTTCCATTACTATGAGATGTTCTCGTGGATTCCTTATTTCAGAGCTCATGCAAAGGATAAGGATACGAGAATGCACAAAAACCGCAATCTTGATGAATTTTCATACCTTGCGGCTATGACACCTGCACTTACTGCCTGTCTTGATTATGATGACAGTAATAAAATTTTTGATACTGCAAGGAAAATGACGCCTATATGGAGAAGGGCGGCAGAGCTTGAGCTTTGCGGCGACTATTATCAGCTTTCCTCTCCCGAAAGCGGCTGGTATGCCGTGCAGTTCCATAACCCTCAGGACGGCAGCGGCTTCATTGAGGTTATAAGGACGGAATATGCTGAGGAAAACAGCATTGTGGTATATCCCCATATTCTTCCCGATACGAAATATCTTTTTGAAAATCCCGTAACAGGGGACAAGAAAAGGGGCGATTCCACGGGACTTGAGGGCGGCTTTAATTTCTATAACCCTAAAAGAAGGGGCGAAATCTGGTTCTATACAACCCGTGACAAAAACGAAATCTGATTATATCAAGGTAAAATAAAATGGCGCGATTTGCAACTTTATGCTCCTCATCAAGCGGAAACTCCTGTTACGTGGGTACTGCCACATCGGGAATTTTGGTTGATGCGGGCACTAACAATAAGCAGCTTTTGCTTTCAATGGAGAAATGTGGGCTTTCTCCCGAAAGCGTGAAGGCGGTGTTTGTGACTCACGAGCACAGCGACCATACGGGCGCGCTGCGGGTTTTTGCAACTAAAAGGCAGATTCCCGTATTCGCTACGGGCGGTACCTTGTCGGGGCTTCTCGGCGGCGGTGTGCTTGACGGGAAATTCCCCTTTGAAAAAATTATGCCCGAGGGTGTCACAATTGACGATATGCATATTTCATATTTCCCCACAAGCCACGACTCAAAGGAAAGCTGCGGATATAAAATCCGTCTTCCCGACCGCACCGTAGGTGTGTGCACCGATACGGGAAAAATGACAAACGATATTATCCGTGAGCTTTCAGACTGTGACCTTGTGCTTATGGAATCAAATTATGACGAAACAATGCTTGATTTCGGACCATATCCTCCTGCACTCAAGGCTCGAATCCGTTCCGATATGGGGCATCTTTCAAATAACGTATGTGCCGAAACGGTGCGTGAGCTTCTGGAAATGGGTGTTCACCGCTTTGTTTTAGGACATTTAAGCCGTGAAAACAACACTCCCGAAAAGGCATTCACTTGCACAAATTCCGTGCTCAGGCGCACGGGCGCGGTAATAAACAACGACTATACCCTTGAGGTAGCACCTGTTGGCGCTATGGGAAAATACATAATTTTTTAAGAGGTTTTATGCAGACTGTTACTATTATATCCGTAGGAAAGCTCAAGGATGCCTTCTTTGAAATGGCATCTGATGAATACCTTAAAAGGCTCAAGGGCTTTGCAAAGGTAAACGTAATTGAGATAAAGGCAGGGGGGCTTCCCGAAAGCCCCTCCGACCACGAAATAAATACTGTGCTTGAAAAAGAGGGGGAGGAAATTCTCAAAAAAATCCCCCAGTCCGCAAAGGTGGTATCCCTTTGCATTGAAGGCAAGCTTTATTCCTCCGAGGATATGGCAAGGCTGCTTTCCGATACTGCTCTTTCAGGCACGTCACATGTTGTGTTTATAATAGGCGGCTCATACGGACTTGCTGAGAAGGTAAAGGCAAGGACAAGCGTGCGTCTTTCTATGTCAAAAATGACCTTCCCTCACCGCCTTGCAAGAATAATGCTTCTTGAACAGATTTACCGCGGCTATAAAATAAACGCAGGTGAAAGCTATCACAAATGAAAACAATGAACGACTATTGCCGTGAAAAATTCGGCAAAAAATTATATAAGCTCTCTCTTGACGGAGGCTTCACCTGTCCCAACCGTGACGGCACGAGGGGGACGGGTGGCTGCATTTTCTGCTCTTTTTCGGGCTCGGGGGATTTTGCCGAGTCGGGAAATGATATAAATTGTCAGATAGAAAATGCGAAGAAGCGCGTGGAGCATAAAAATAAGGGCGGAGGCTATATTGCTTATTTTCAGAGCTTTACCTCCACCTATGCCCCTGCCGAAAGGCTTGAAAAGCTTTTTTATGAGGCAATAAATCACCCCGATATCGACGTGCTTTCCGTTGCAACCCGCCCCGACTGCCTGCCCGACGACGTGATAAAATTATTGGGTGAGCTTAATAAAATAAAGCCCGTGTGGGTTGAGCTGGGGCTTCAGACCTCAAAGAAGGAAAGCATAGAATACATAGGCAGAGGCTATGAAAACGAAGAGTATATTGCTGCCGTAAAAAGGCTTCACGGTAGGGGAATTTACGTTATAACCCATATTATTCTCGGTCTTCCCGGAGAGGGAGCCGACGATATGAAAAATACCCTTCTTTTTGCTTTGGATAATAAAACCGACGGCATAAAGCTTCAGCTTCTTCACATTCTTCGCGATAGCCGCCTTTTTGCTGAATACGAAAAGGGTAGGGTAAGTGTGCTTTCAAAGGCGCAGTATCTTGAAATTCTTACGTCGCTTATACCCCTTATTCCCGAGGATGTGGCAGTGCACAGAATAACAGGCGACGGAAATAAAAATACCCTTGCTGCTCCCTTGTGGAGTGCTGATAAAAAGGACGTGCTGAATTCAATAAGCCGTATTGTAAGGCTTACCGAAAAACACCGCGGCTACGTCTTCAGAAAAATAAAGGAGGATGAAATTTCCGTTATGTTCTCCATTATTTTAAGCCGTATGAAATGGATGGACGAGGTAGGAATAAATCAGTGGAACAAGACCTTTTACGACGAGGTTTATCCGATTTCATACTATGAGGAGCACAGAAAAGCAGGTGAGGTTTTCGTGCTTGAGGAGGTAAAAACAGGGGAAATAGTGGCTGCCGCGGTGCTTAAAAATGAAGATGACCGCTGGGAGCACCTTTCCTGCTACAGGGAAAAATCAGCCTTTTATCTTCACAATTTCTGCTCGCGCACGGATAAAAAGGGTGCAGGGGCAGTATTTCTTGATTTTGCTGAGGAGTATGCGCGTATCTGCGAAAGAGTCGTTTTCCGTCTTGATTCCGCAGACGATAATAAGGTGCTTGAAAAATATTATTCCGACCGTGGCTATACTCCCTGCGGCTTTTGCATTGACGGACTTTATAAGGGGATACTCAGAGAAAAAAATATCCGATAACACGAGAGTGCTATCGGATTCTTTTTTTTTGTTGTTTTGTTATATCATTGCACCGTTTATACCAAGTGTCTGTCCGGTGATATATGCGGCTTTTTCGTCTGCGAAAAACGATACTGCAAAGGCAACCTCCTCGGGTGTGCCCATACGTCCCGCAGGGATGTCCTCGCATATAGCAGCCCTTTCATCGGCTGAAAAACGGCTCATCATATCGGTGTCAATAACACCGGGAGCAATACAGTTTACTGTTATTCCTGAGGGGGCATATTCCTTGGAAAGAGCCCTTGTAAGACCGATTATACCTGCCTTTGTAGCAGAATATGCGGCCTCACAGGAGGCACCCACCTGACCCCATACGGAGGAGATATTTATAATTCTGCCGTATTTGTTTTTCAGCATAGAGGGGATTGCTCTTCTTGTGCAATTGAAAGTTCCTGTAAGGTTTGCTCCCGTTATACTGCTCCATTCCTCGTCGGTTACGGTATCGAAAAGTCCCCACAGGGAAATTCCTGCATTGTTTACGAGCACGCTGACAGGACCGAGCTTTTCTTCAATTTCAAGAAACATTTTTTCAACCTCTGCAGGAGAGGCTACGTCAGCCCTTACTGCAATAACGGAAAAACCTTTTAAAGCACATTCAGAGCAGAGAGCCTGCGCTCTTTGCTCTGATGAGTTATAATTGATTGCAACTGAAAAACCGTCCTCGCAAAGCCTTCTGACGATTGCGGCACCGATACCCTTTGCACCGCCTGTTACCAATGCAACTTTTTTCATTTTATTCAATAACACCCTCGAGTAAGGTCATAAATGAGAACATACCTGTAACGCCCTTGTAAGCCTTGTAGCTTGAAGAGGGAGCGGATCTGTCAGCAGGAACGTTTGCTGAGATTGAGGTGATGTCGGTTGAGGTAAGGAACTTGCCGTTTGAGTCGTAGGAAGCAAGGCTTACAAGCTTTGTGCCGTCCATATAAACTCTTGATTCACCTGATTCAACGTTGAAGTGATATACCTGACAGGTTCTGCCGTTGTAAACGGTTTCTGTAACAGCAGCAGCTGAGGTGAGCTCGCCGTAGGAGCCGAAATTAATGCTGTCGGAGCTGATAAGCTCATCCATGTCAAGACCTGCCATGCTCATAATTGAATCGGAAAGCTCAAGATATGCCTTCTTGTCGGGGTAAATCATATAGAGCTTTTCATCCTTTATAAGCATACCCATAGCAGCGCCGCTGAAATCGGAAAGCATATAGATGCTGTTTTTGGTGATTGCAATTTCCATGGGAGTGGTTGTTCCCGTCTTGTCGGTCATTGAGCCTACCATATAGAAATTACCGCTCTTGAGAATATCGTATTCACTTGAAGCGGGAGCCTGATTAACGATGGGTGTTTCGTTAGCGGAAGCAGTTGTCTGCTCTGCCTGAAGAGTGGTCACCTCTGACTGTGTTACGTCTGCCTGCTGTGTTGTTTCCTGAGGTACAGGGTCAACTGAAATTGTTGTTGTGTTGTTTTCAACGAAAGTAATTTCGTCATCCTCGGGCTGTGTTGTGGAGGTAGAGAGAGTGCCTGAGAAGCTGAGGCAGCCTGCAAATACGAATGCCACAAGGATAATTAAAAATATAGCGAGATACATTTTTTTCATTGTTTGTTTCCCTTCTGTGTTATGAGCGTGTAAAAACACATTTTCGGTTAATTTTATCATAATATAGTAAAAAATGCAAGAAAATTATTTTCCTTGATTCAGATAATATTTTCCTATCCTTAAAACTGCCTTAAACGGATTATTGCATTTACTTTTATATACTATTAATATAATAATTATTGCAAACGGGGACAATATATGTTATACTGAATTGATAAATACTGTCAGGGGTGTGTGTATGATAAAAATATCTCCTTCAATACTTGCAAGTGATTTTTCAAGGCTCGGAGAGGAAGCGGCTTCCTGCTACGAGGCAGGGGCAGATTTGCTTCATATCGACGTAATGGATGGGCACTTTGTCCCCAATATTACCATCGGCGCACCTGTGGTTGCCTCCCTTCGTAAATGTTCTCCTGCAGTTTATGACGTGCATCTTATGATAAGTGAGCCCATGAAATATATACCCGATTTCCACAAGGCAGGGGCAGATATGATTACCTTCCATATCGAGTCCGACAGTGACGCGGCACAGACCGTGAAGCAGATAAAGTCACTGGGAATGAAAGCAGGTATTGCACTTAAGCCTGCCACACCTGCCGAGGCGGTTTTCCCTTATCTCAACGATATTGATATGGTGCTTGTTATGACCGTTGAGCCGGGCTTCGGCGGTCAGAGCTTCATGGAAAATCAGCTTTCAAAAATTGAAGCTGTACGCAAAGAATGCAACGCGCGCGGACTTTCAACGGATATTCAGGTTGACGGCGGAATAACCGACGTTACCGCTCCTCTGGTGAAAAAAGCCGGCGCAAACGTGCTTGTTGCAGGAAGCTTCGTTTTCAAGGGCGACAGAAGGGAAGCCGTTACTCAGCTGAAAATGCCCGTGTAAGCTGACTCAGCGCAAGAGACGAGGCTATAAGAGTCCAGTGTTCCTCGCTGCTTGCTTTTTCAACAGGGCAGTCGCTTAGAAGCTGAGAAAATTCGCAAAGAGAAAAAATTACGCTCTCTCTGTCCTTTTCCTCGGGCATCAGCACAAGACGGTATTTTCCGTTTCTTTCAAAAAGACTGCTCTTTATATCACCCTTCAGGCAGACTGCTGCCTCAAGCATATCCTCAAAGCAGAAAAATTCCGCCGTAACAGGCTTTATGTCGTTTTTAATAAGCTGCTTCAGGGAGTAATCATCGGAGCTTTTGCGGGAAAGAAAGGTAAGATATATTTTTATCGCTTCCTCCCTATCCCTCATAACCTCAATGAGCATTTTCCCCGAAAGGCTTATATTGTAGCCGCAGTTTTTCCTTATATCCTCTGTGATTTTCCACAGGAATTTTCTTGTTTCAATATTGCTGTAGTCAAGCTCCTCGTATGTAATGCCGTAGTAATCAAGCTCTTTATGTGAAAGGGTAAGTCCGATGCGGTATTCGTTCAGTACAAGTACATTCATAAAAAACCTCCGCAGAATTGCTGTTACTTCTATTCTATTCACGTGTGAGGTTGTTCGCAATGCAAAATTATTGGTAATACGGACTGATTTTTCTTTCAGGTGACAAGATGAAAAAGAATAAAAAGACACCAAAAAATCCGAATATCACCGATACCGTCAGAAAATCGGTAAGGCTTCGAAGCTACCGTGAAAGGCTTGAGAAGGAGAGCCTTGAGTGGGAAAGAAGGCGTAATGCTGTTTTTAAGAGAAGAGTGAATTCCGCTTCCGAGAAGAAGGCTCCGAGAACGCTCAGAACAAAGGCGTATTACCGCTTTTCAAAAAGCTATCCCTCGGTTGTAAGCCCCGACGGCTTCAGAGAAAACGTGAATGAAAGAGAGAAAATGTCAAAAAGGACGTTAGCTCTTACTGCTCTTTCTTGTGTTCTTGTTTTTGTCGTAGCCTTCGTCGCGGTGAAGACCGGAGTTGCTCTTTCGCTTTACGAGCCTGACGTTACAGACGCTCAGCCTGTAATTTCCGAAGGCACGGCAGTGAATGCCTGCTTTGTTTCCCCCTCGGATTTTGCGGAAAAAAACGCAGAAAATCTCATAGCCGAGCTTTCTCAGGCAGGCTACAACACAGCGGTTATTGAATTCAAAAGTGAATACGGCTACGTTTATTTTGACGTAGGAGGCTTTCTCGGAGCCTCTGCCGATAAAAAAATCAGTGATGCCGCAGAAAAGGTAAAGGCGCTGATTGACGGCGGTATTGACTGTATTGCATATATAAGCTGCTTCAACGACAGTGTTGCCGCATCCTCGCTTTCGGGTATGGAGGTGCTGACCTCCTCGGGAAGTATTTTCAAGGACAGCCTCGGTAATATGTGGCTTGATCCCTATAACACCGCGGCGCACGACTACATAATAAATCTTGCAAAAAAAGCAATCTCCGCGGGCTTCGGGAAGGTAATGCTTGATAACGTCTGCTTCCCCACGGATTTTCTTCTTGCCGCCCCCGTGTATCTCTCCTTTTCGGAGGGTATGACAAAGAACACGGCGCTTTCTCAGTTTATTGCCGATACCTGTGCTGCTATCGGCAGAAATAAGGTTATTTTATGCGGTGATATTACTGCATTTTCTGAAATTTCGGCACTGCCCAACGAAAAATACGGCGGACCTCTTACCGACACGGAGTGCATGTCCTTCTGTCTTGACCTCAGAAGCGACAGTCAGTACACCGTTCAGCTTGAAAATTCCGATAAGTTCCGCTACGTTGAGGAAATGCCTCTTGCATTCATTCTTGATGCAGGCACGCTTGCCGTGAATGAGCTCGGCAGCAAAAAGGATGCGTATTTCTTATATGCCCTTACAGACGGTGACGAGAAGGATGCTGCACGTTACGTAAAATATTCGGGAACGGAAAATATTATCTCCGATTTTCCCGATTGATAAATAAAAGGAAGGTATCATTATGAGTTACAGAAAAGTTCTTGTTGAAAATATATTGCCCTTCTGGCTTAAAAATTCCATCGACTACAAAAACGGCGGAATTTATACCCAGCTTGACGAAAAGGGTGAAATTTACGGTACAGACAAAAGCGTATGGTTTCAGGGCAGAGCCTTATGGGTATTCTCAAAGGCTTACAATACTATAGAAAAAAACTCTGAATATCTCAAGGCTGCAGAATGTATTTACGGCTTTCTTCCCAAGTGCACTGATGCTGACGGAAGAATGTTCTTTACCGTAACCGAGGACGGCAGAGAGCTTCAGAAGAGAAGATATTATTTCTCCGAAACATTTGCTGCAATCGGCTGTGCAGAGCTTTATAAGGCAACCGGCAGAAAGGACGTGCTTGAGTCTGCCGAAAAATATTTCACCGTAGCATACGAGTGCTTCACAGGCGTAAGAAAGAATCAGCCCAAGCTTAATCCCGATAACCTTGATGCAAAGGCACTTTCCCCTGCGATGATTATGCTTTCTACCGCACAGGTTATGAGAAGCATGGATTCCGACAAAAAGGCTGAATACGATAAGATTGCAAGAGAATGTCTTGATGAAATCCTTCACGGTGGCTATCTTCAGGAAAAAGCACTTCTTGAAAGCGTGACAAAGGACGGCAGATTCGTTGATTCACCCTCGGGCAGGATCGTAAATCCCGGTCACTCACTTGAGGCTGCGTGGTTCATTATGCTTGAAGGTCTTCTTACAGACAATAAGGAGGCAATTGAGGCAGGTAAGAAAATTATCGACATCACGCTTCCTCTCGGCATAGATAAGAAATACGGCGGTATAATTGCATTTACTGACCTTTCAGGCAAGCCTCCCGTGCAGCTTGAATGGGATATGAAGCTCTGGTGGCCTCAGTGCGAGGCTATGATTGCCTTCAGAATGGCTTATCTTATTTTCGGTGACGAAAAGTATAACGAGCTTTATCTTCAGTTCAAGGAATATTGTGAAAAGTATTTCCTTGACAAGGAAAACGGAGAATGGTACGGATATCTTCACTATGACAATACCGTATCCACAACTCTCAAGGGTAACATTTTCAAGGGCCCCTTCCATATCCCCAGACTTTATATAATTATGGCTGTGCTTGACGAGGACGGAAAAATCGACCGTTACGCACAGTAAAAAGGAGAGAAAATAAATGGATATAATGGATTTAGCCTCCAAGGGCATAATGAAAATCACAGGCAATTACGGTAAAAAGGTGCAGAAGACTGCAACTGCTTATCCTATTCCTGAGGAAAAGCCTGTTGTGATTTCAGGCGACTGCTATAAGGCAGGCTTTGCAAGGGCTGAGATTATGCCCGACCTTTCACTTGACAGAACCTACTGGATTGCAGGTCACGGCTCAGGACACAAGATGGAGGGAATTCTTTCTCCCGTTTACGTTCACGCAATGTGGCTTGAATGCGGAAACGACGAGGGTATTATCTGGATAAGCGCCGACGTTGTAGGTCTTACAAACATAGAGGTAAACAAAATAAGAGGTATGATTCTTGCCCGTCCCGAAATGAAAAACTGCAAGGCTGTTCATTTCAGCTGCACACACTCCCACTCGGGTATTGATACACTCGGCTACTGGGGCAAGGCAAATATGGTAAGCATCCCCTCCGACGGTAAGGTTCCCGAATATATGGAAATGCTTTTCAATAAATCTGTTGAGGTAAGCATCGAGGCTTATAAGAACAGAAAGCCCGGCAGACTCTTCACAGGCAGAGTTTCTATTGAGGGCGGTCTTTCAACAGGCAGACGTCTTCCCGAAAAGCACGAATATCTTACAAGACTCCGCTTTACTCCCGATGACGGCTCAGCTGAAATCTGGGTAATGAACATAGGTGCGCATCCCAATTCACTCGGCGGTGACAACCGTATGCTTTCAGGTGAATATCCCTACTTTATGCGCGAGCAGATAAAGGCAGAAAAGAATGCCGACGTAATCTTCGGTATCGGTGCTATAGGCGGTATGGATGCAAAGGATTTCCATCTTGAGGACAGAGTAGAGGAGATTAAGAATCAGGCTAAGTATTACGCAGAAAAGTCCTTTGAGATTGAGGACGAAAAGGAGCTTGCTCCCGAAATTAAATTCATCTGCCAGCAGTTCTATCTCCCCGTTGACAATAACGTGCTTACTCTTCTTGCTATGAGAGGCACAATGAGCTTCAGGGCATTCCCCTCAAATATCAGCGCAACAGGCGTTGCTATGAAGACGGAAATCACATATATGACAATAGGCAGTCAGAAGATTCTTCTTCTTCCCGGTGAAAACTTTGTTTCTACCGTTTACGGCGGCTATATGGATGCCGAAAGCTCCACAACGGGACTTGCTCCCGAGGTAAATGCCGAGCCTCTTGCTGATATTGCAGGTGACCACGAAATGATAGCCTTCGGTGTTACAAACGATATGACAGGCTACTGTGTTCCCAAAAACGACTTCGTTTTGCATCCCACACAGCCCTATCTCAATTCAACCCGTGACCGCTTCGACGAAAACCACTATCACGAAACAAATTCAATGGGTCCCGAAACTCACAGGGTGATTGCAGATACACTTAAGACTGTTGTGAAGAATTTTAATTCTTGACTTATATTTTTATTAATATATAATATTTTTATATAATTTTTACGGAGGTTTTGGTATGTTCGATTTTGCGGACTTTAAGGAAAGTCCATTAATGCTGACTATGGCAGCGATAATAATCGGTTTTGTCGTTGTTGAATCTCTCTTTTTTATGACAAAGGCGTGGAAGCGCGGTAAGGCAATCGGAATGACCACAGAGCAGCTTAAAAATACAGTTGTTTCAAGTGCTCTTTTCTCAGTAGCTCCCGCTATTTCAATTCTTGCTACCGTTGTTGTTCTTGCTTCCTCACTGGGTATCGTTCTTCCCTGGATAAGACTCAGCGTTGTAGGTAACCTTCTTTACGAAACAACCGCAGCGGAAACAATGCTCGACGTTCTCGGCAGTAACATCAACACCGAGGTTTCAAAGGAAGCTGACTTTGCTGCTATCGCCTGGGTTATGACAACAGGTATCTGCTTCGGTCTTCTTCTTGTTACCTTTATCGGTAAGTTCATCATCAAGAAAATCAATAAGGCTGCTGCAAAGAGCGAAAAGAGCTCAAATATTGCCGACGTTATTTCAGCATCTGCTTTCATCGGTATTATTTCCGCATTCGTTGCACAGTCAATCAACGGTAAATCCTCTGACGGCTCCTCAGACGCAGGCTTTATGTCAATTGCAACACTTGTGATTGCTATTGTAATTTACCTTGTGTTTGAAACTCTCTGTCAGAAGCTGAAGCTTAAGAAGCTCGAGCTTTTTGCAACTCCCTTAAGTATTTTCGGCGCAATGGCAGCGGCAGTGCTTCTCAATATGTATCTGCCCGAGGCTATCACTTCATTTACATGGTGGGGGTAAGTAAAAATGGCTAAAGTAAAAAAACAGAAGGATTATTTTGATTCCGTACACGTCTGGGGCAGAGTATGGTCCATAGGTGCTCTTATAGTGCTTTTCTCTCTCCCCGTTGCAATAAGCGTTTACTATAACGCTTGGCCCGAAGCAAACTTTGTTTTTGAGGCTCTTCTCAAGCTCGTTCCCCTTTATTGGGTAACCTCAATTATCGAGGTTATTACCTTCACTCCCATGCTCGGTGCAGGCGGTGCATACTTAAGCTTCGTTACAGGTAACATCACAAACCTCAAGCTTCCTTGTGCACTCAACGCTATGGAGCAGGCTAAGGTCAAGGCAAACAGCGAGGAGGGTGAAATTGTTTCCACAATTGCAGTTGCATCCTCAGCTATCACCACAACTCTTATTATTGCAGTAGGCGTTATTCTTTTCTCTCCCGTGCTCGACGACCTCAGAAACAGTGAGGCTCTCAAGCCCGCCTTCTCATATGTTTCCGCTGCACTCTTTGGTGCTCTCGGTGCATCATACCTCAAGAAGCACTGGAAGATATCCATATTCCCCGTGCTTGTAGGTATTATCATTCTTCTTATTATGCCTTCCTTCGGTGTAAGCACACTTCTCTTCGTAACAATTGTTGCTGCCGTTGTCGGTGCTCTTGTTATGAGCAAGCTTAAGCTCGTAAAATAAGCTTATTTTTTGCCAATATTAACAGATTGTTTTTTTAGACCCTCTGTGCTATACTCTTTACCTGAAAGGCGGTATAACAATGAAAAAATCCGTGACCTTATTAAAGAGCATATCTGCAATTATCCTCAGTCTTGTTCTTGCTTTCTCCTGTGTGAGCACAGGCTTTGCGCAGGACCAGATTATAGACGAGGATCAGAAGCTTCAATATTTATATACCTTCAATGATGCGGTAAACGCAATAAAGGAGGAAAAGCCCTCCTTTAAGTATAAAAAGACCGCAGGAATAAGCAAGGAGGAGCAGGTTGTTGTCGGCTCAAAAACCGCTTCTGACATCTCCGATGATGCAAGAAAATACCTCTCCGTTCTTATTGATTCCTTCTTTAATCCCGATAAGGGACTTATAAATAACTTTATCGCAGTTCTCACGGAAACAGGCTCCGATTATACTCAGGAGGACGTTTATAAGGGTATCGATACAACAAATCTTATTCCCGTGCAGGGTGAAAGCTACGTATCCGACCTTACTGTTGATGACGTTTTCATTCTTTATGCAGAGGAAAAGACTGACCTTCTCAATCCTGAAAATCAGTCTGCAAAAATCCGTTTCGCATTCCCTGAAACTGCTCTTGAGGATGCAGAAAATTCTGCACTCGGTAAGGTTTTCGATCTTCCCTCAGGTGCTATCAATCCCGTTGTTATCGGCGGTGCATCCTACGATGACGTAAACGATCCCCTCGACGACGTAAAGTTTGATAATTTTACCTTCCACGATGCCTACGTTCAGGCAGATCTCGGAGCGGACGGTAAGCTTACAAAATATACACAGAAGATTTCATATACCTTCTCATTCTCATTCTATGATATTCTCAGAATGCTTGAGGTTTATGCAAAGACAGACTTTATTGAAATAGGTCTTGCAATTGCAAACCCCATTCTTCAGGGTACAGGCTCTCCCGAGGTTACTGCACGTGAGGTGCTCAAGGATACTATGGTATTTATCCGCTATGACGTGGAAACCCTGCTTTATGATTTCGATTGGAATCCCAGATACTTCGGTGACGTTGACAACGACGGTGCGGTTACAGCAACCGATGCAAGAGCTGCTCTTCGCTACAGTGTAGGTCTTGACCAGTTCAAGAATCAGGAAAGCCTTATTTATGCTGACGTTGATTTCGACGGTGTTATTACTGCAACAGATGCAAGATTCATTCTCCGTGCTTCCGTTGAGCTCGAGGACGTTTTCAGCGAGGTTCCCGAGGGTGAAGAGATAAAGATTGTTGTTATTGTTCCTCCCGAGCCCGAAATTCCCGAGGAGAAGCCCGATGAGCCCTCTGACGGTGAGAATGCAGGCGATTCCGAGGAGGGTGAAAACGGCGATTCCTCAGACGATACGGATACAAACCTTCCCACACTTGACGACGTGACAACAGGCGTGTCCGATTTCATTGACGGTATTTTCGATATCATCAACGGCTTCAAGGGTGACGGCTCTGTTTCCAACGAGGGTATCAACTCAATCATCCAGAGCATCAAGGATATTGTAGCTGCAGGCAAGGGTGATATTACCGGTGACAATAACGGCGGTGTTATTGTAGTTCCCGATGCGACAGAAAATGCTTGACAAAAGCGGGATTTTTGAATAAAATCTTACAGTATATGATATGAAAGGAAATGACTTAAATGAGCTTCCAACTTACCCAGAAAGACTATGATAAGCTTAAAGCCGAGCTTAAAAAGCTCTATGAGCTTGACAAACTCAATATAATCGCAATCAAAGACGCAAAGGATCAGGGTGACCTTTCAGAAAACAGTGAATACGATGCTGCTAAGGCTGAAGAGGTTAAAATCAATCAGAGAATTGCAGAGCTTGAAAATCAGCTCAAGAACGCAGTTATCATTGACGAATCTGTTCTCACAACAGAAACCGTTCAGCTCGGTCTTTACGTTACTATTCTTGACAAGACCTACAACGAAACAGAAACCTATCAGATTGTTTCTTCTCTTGTTGACGACGTGCTTCTTAAGAAGCTTTCCGATACATCTCCCATCGGTAAGGCACTTCTCGGCAAGCGTGTAGGCGACGTTGTTACCTTTGAAGGTGCAAAGCAGAAGTCCGAAATCGAAATTCTTGCTATTTCAAAGAATAAGGCAGAGTAATTCTTATCCCCGATACAGACGACCGTTTGCATCGGGGAATTGATTTATTATTGATTACAAGGAGGAAGGGCATTGAAATTAAAGCAGTTTCTTAAAACTGTTCCGGGTGAGCTGAAAAAGCTGAAAATTAAAAATTTCATACTGCTTACAATTGCAGGGCTTATAAATTCCGTGGGCGTTGTGTGCTTTCTGACTCCCGTAAATCTTTACGACAGCGGTATCTCCGGCACGTCAGTGCTTCTTGCGCAGCTGACCCCCGAATATCTTACGCTTTCGGTGTTTCTTATAATTCTTAATATTCCGTTGTTTTTATACGGTCTTAAAAAGCAGGGCGTGCGCTTTACCGTTTATTCTATTTATGCTGTCGGAATGTATTCTCTCGGAGCGTGGCTTATTTCTGACGTGCTTCCCGTCGACGTGAATCTCGCATCTCCGCTTGCAGGCACCGACCTTCTTCTGTGTGCCCTTTTCGGCGGACTTATTTCAGGTGTGGGAAGCGGTATGGTTATCAGAAGCGGCGGCGCCATTGACGGTGTGGAGGTTATGGCGGTAATTTTTGCAAAGAAGCTGGGTATGACCGTAGGCACCTTTGTTATGATATATAACTGTGTGCTTTACGTTATTGCCGGTCTTGTTATACAGAGCTGGATTCTGCCCTTATATTCAATTGTTGCCTACGCTGCCGCTCTTAAAACCGTCGACTTTCTTGTTGAGGGTTTGGATCGTGCAAAATGCGCTATGATAATTACCTCAAAGCCTGACGTTATATGCGAGGAGCTTATGCATGCCTTTGAAACAGGTGCTACAAAGATTGAGGTAGTAGGCGGCTATTCCAATTCCCCGAAAACTATGATATATTTCATTGTAAACCGATTTCAGGTTGTAAAGCTCAAGGAGCTTGTACACGAAATTGACTCAGGCGCATTCATCACCATAAGCGAGGTTGCCGACGTGTTTGCGGCAAATCAGGATAAATAATTGCAGGAGTGAAAATATGGAAGCTGCAAAATTTCTTGAAATAATAAGCGTGGCGGAAAAGCTCAAATGCACCACCCGTCACAGTGATACAAGCTCGGGCAGGCGTGAGAGCGTTGCCGAGCACTGCTGGCGGCTTTGCCTTATGGCTATGCTTATGGAGGAGGATTTCCCCGAGGCGGATATGCTTAAGGTGCTTAAGATGTGTATTATTCACGACCTTGGCGAGGCGTTTACGGGTGATATTGCAACCTTCAATAAAACAGAGGCTGATTCCGAAAAGGAAAAGAGTGCGTATGAGCACTGGATAGAGGCTTTTCCTGATTTTCAGAAAAATCAGTTCAGTGCATTACTTTCTGAAATGGAGGCGATTGAAAGCACTGAGGCACGTCTTTATAAGGCGCTTGATAAGCTTGAAGCGGTGATTCAGCATAACGAGAGTGATATTTCCTCCTGGCTTCCTCTTGAATATGACCTTCAGCTTACCTACGGTAGTGAAGAGGTAAAATTCTCACCGGTGCTTGAAGGACTTAAGGCTGCAATTGACGATATGACAAGAAAGAAGATTGCTCAGGGTAAATAATGCTTGTATGAGCACAGATAATATGTTAAAATAATAAGAAATATAATAAGGGTGTGACGAAGTGAATATAGCAGCAATTCTTGCAGGCGGAAGCGGACTGCGTATGGGCACGGATATCCCGAAGCAGTTTCTTGAAATTGAGGGTGTTCCCGTAATCATAAGAAGCATACAGGCATTTTTGCGTGTAAGTGAAATTGATTGCTGCATAGTAAGCGTTTCCGCAGACTTTGTTGAATACACCAAGGGGCTTATTGAGAAATTTATTTCTTCAGATAAAGAAATTTTCGTTATCAAGGGAGGAAAAACAAGAGGCGACACCCTTTTCGGAGTGCTTTCCTTTATGAAGGAAAGCGGCTTTCTTGAGGGCAGTGTTGTTCTTACTCACGATGCGGTACGTCCCTTTATTACAGACAGAATCATACTTGAAAACATTGATGCGGCAAAAAAATACGGTGCCTGCAATACTGCAATTTCAGCAGTTGATACGATGCTTTTAAGTGAGGACGGAAGCTTTATTTCGTCCGTGCCCGACAGGAATAAGCTTTTCCATGCGCAGACTCCCCAGAGCTTTGCCGCTGAAAGGCTTTATGAAATGATAGCAAAAACTCCAAAGGACGTTTTTGATAGCTTTACCGACGGATGCTCTGTTTTTTCATATTACGGCGAAAGGGTTTTCCTTGTAAAGGGTGAAACCTACAATATAAAAATAACCTATCCCGACGACATCGTACGTGCCGGGGGGATAGTAAGACAATATTTTAACTGAACGGAGAACAAAATGGCTACTTTGACAGCAATCGTTACGGCATTCAACTCTGCCGAAAAGCTTAAATATACTCTTGAGGGGCTTGTCAGTCAGACCTCGGAGGAGTTTGATGTAATTATCGTTGATACAGGCTGCGATGAAAATGCTAAGGCGGTTATAAAGGAATATTGCGACGAATACGTAGGCTTTGAAGCTGTTGAAATTCCTCATTGTCTTATTCCCGATGCAAGAAACGAGGGCGTGAAATATGCAAAGGGCGAGCTTGTGTATTTCATCGACAGCGGTGACTATCTTGCTCCCGAAACAATTGAGGCAGTGCTTGCTGCGGCAGATGAAACAAAGGCCGATATCATTTCTCCCAGATATTACGTTTCAGGTGAAAACGAGCCCTATTACGATACCTGGATGGATATGCTTGCAACCGTGCCTGCAATAGACCGCTTTGACAGAGCGCTTCTCAACACCCTTGATGCCGACGGCAGAGTTTACAGAAAGAAGTTCTTTGATCTTTATTCTGTAAAATTCCCCTCAACTCCCGTATATTACAATGCCGATTTCATTACAAAGTGCCTTTTCGGCTGCGATGCAAAAATGACAGGTGTTGCGGCGGCTATATATGCTAAGAGAAACGGTGTATATCAGGACGGATTTTTCGAAAATGCCGAGCCCACTGAGGAAAATCTTGATATTCTTATTGACGTTTATGAAAGAGCGTATGCTGATATCAAGAGCATTATTGAAGAGGAAACAGGCACCTTCGACGGTGATGAGTATACTGCACAGGAAATTCTTACCGTATATTTTGAGGCGCTTACAAATAAGTTCTACAGATATTTCTGGTATCTTACCGATGCTTCACTTGAGAAGCTTCGCAATAAGTACGAAGCAATTTCTGCGCTTTTAACCAAGGAAAGAAGAGAAAAGCTTAATAAAACCTTCTCAGACCTTCGTTTCCCTCAGATGTATATAACAAGAAAGGATGCTGCCGAGCTTCCGCTTTTCAGTATTCTTGCTGACCTTAACGATAACACTCAGCTTGACGAGTTTATCGAATCCCTTTATATTCAGAAATTCCCCTTCTTCCAGCTTTTTGTAAAGGAAAGTGCGGCAAACGACCCCTCCTTCCCCGAAAGATGGAGAGGAATGGAAAATATCATAGTGCTTCCCGACAGCGGCTTCTATCAGAAGGCAAGAGCTGAGGCATCGGGAATTACAATCAACGTAAAGGACCCCACACCCCTTGACCCCAGAATCCTTTCCGAGCTTTCTGTTACAAAGGCTCCCCGCTCATTCATTCAGTATATTTTCTCAAGCAAGCGTAAGCAGTATTCCGCAAAGACCTATCTCAAATCCAAGGGTCTTGCGATGCAATAAAAGAAAAAAAGCGTTGTGTCCGGTCGGATGCAACGCTTATACTTTTATTCACCTGAAAGACCTAAAATTTCAAGGGGGTCCACAAGCTGGCCGTTTGCACGCATTTCAAGATGGACGTGAGCCGCATCCGCTGCTTCAATGGGAATTTCACCGATAACACCGATTACTGTTTCCTCGTAAACGTCTGTCCCCACGCTTATAAGAGCCTCGTCCGCAAGCCCTGAGATGGTTGAGGTGATACCGTTTTTGTGGTCAATGGTTACGGTATTGCCCCATACTGCATCCTTTGTTACGGAAACCACGGTGCCTCTGCCTGTTGCTTTCACGTTTTCTCCCTTAACGCCTGTAAAGTCTACGCCGTTATGAGTACGGTAATCGTTCATGGTCTGTGAAAAAACAGGTATGCCCATACTATAGTCCTTGCCGATGTTAAGCGATACGGGGGAGTAGAATATTACGGGCTCCTCCTCGCTTACCTTCTGTGCGTTGCTGTCAAAAACTGCAGCGGTAGTAGGCTCTGCAAGGGTTGTGAATTCATCAATATTTATTTCCACTGAATTCCCTGTGCTGCTTTTTGCGGTTGTAACCTCAGGAATTATAAGGCTGTCATAGGATTTTGTTGTGCTCTCGTCGGTTGTTGACGGGGTAGTGCTTCCGAGTGAGGACATACCTGCAATTCCTGCTGCGAGAAGGCAAAGTCCCATTACAAGATAAATTGCGTTTGCTTTAAGAAGCTTTCTGATTTTTGTTTTATTTTCGTCGTTTATCATATTATTACCTCCTAAATTAATTTTGTACCGCATACAGAAAATTATTCCGAAAAAAAATTTTTAAAAAATACAAAACAAATGTTTGCTTTTTCTGAACATTTGTGCTATAATGCCCTTGAAGGAATATTTTCCGGAGGTAAAATATGAAAGAGCTTAATAATACTCAGAAAAAAATATATGAATTTCTTGCAGAGCGCTCACAGAATGGTGTGCCACCCACGGTAAGAGAAATCTGTGCTGCAGTCGGTCTTAAGTCCACCTCCTCGGTGCAGAGCAATCTTGATGCTCTTGAGGAAGCAGGCTATATTGAAAGAGATCCGCTGCTCAAGCGTTCAATCCGTGTGTGCGGTCAGGAAAACACCGTAACACAGGTGCCTTTAATCGGTACGGTTACTGCAGGTATGCCTATTCTTGCGGTTGAGGCAATTGAGGGCTACGTTCCTTATTCGGGAAACGACGGCTCGGGAAAGCCTATGTTTGCACTTAAGGTCAAGGGCGACAGTATGATTAAATGCGGCATTCTGAGCGGTGATATCATAATTGCTGAAAAGACCCCCGTTGCCAATAACGGTGATATTGTTGTAGCCCTTTTAGAGGACGAGGCAACCGTAAAGCGCTTCTATAAGGAAAACGGTCATTTCCGTCTTCAGCCTGAAAATGATGAGTATGCACCTATTATTTCCGATGAAATCATTATTCTCGGCAAGGTAATTTCTCTTATAAGACATTTCTGATATAAAAAATTACAGGACACCTGAGGTGGGTGTCCTGATTTTTTTATGCTTTTTTTCTGTGAAGCAGTGCTTCGATTTTATCTGAAAACTGAGAAAGCACGATGGCTATAAGCATTATTATGCAGCCGATAATTTCGTTTTGGGTGAGCATTACCTTAAGCATTACTGCACTGCAAAGCACGCCGAAAACGGATTCGAGGCACATAATAAGTGATGCAACGGTGGATTCCGTATATTTCTGACCTACCACCTGGAAGGTGTATGCAAGTCCGCAGCTCATAATGCCCGAGTAAAGAAGGGGAAGAATGCTTTCGCGGATTCCGCTGATTGTGGGTGTTTCGGTTAAAAGCATAAAAATGCAGGTGATAACACCGGAAACCGTAAACTGAATAAAGGAAAGCTTTACAGGGTCGGAATCCTCAGCAACCTTCTCAACAATAAGAATCTGCACCGCATAGAACACCGCGCAGGCAAGTGAGAACAGGTCGCTTTTGGTGATTGCCGAAAAGCCTACGCCGCTTACGCAAAGGAAATAAAGTCCTACTGTGCCGAGAATTACGCATACCCAGGTTATGGGTGATATGCGCTTTTTGAGAAGCAGTCCGAAAAGGGGCACGAAGAACATATAAAACGCGGTGATAAAGGCAATCTTGCCGGGGGAGTGGTCGGGATATGCAAAGGCAAACTGCTGAAGGTTGCTTGCAATACAAAGGGAAATGCCCATGGCAGTACCGCCGATAAGCAGCTTCTTAGTGTCTGCCTTAACCTTTTTTTTGTCGGGTCTGCCCGATTTTTTTATTCTTACAAGATCCATTCCGATGATAACCGGAAGAAGAGTTGCAGCACCGAAAAGAGTACGTATGCCGTTAAAGGTGAATGCCTCAACCGTTTCCATTCCGAGGGACTGGGAAACGAAGGATGAGCCCCATATAAAGGCAGTCAGAAACAGCATCAGAATGCCCTTGAGCTGATTTTTTTTCATATTATAAATCCTTCTCTTAATTAATGTAACCAAAGAGAAAGGGTATCATAATTATCGTTTGTTGTCAAGAAAGCATTTTCCTTAGCTTCAGAAGAATTGCCTTTTCCTTACGAGATACCTGCACCTGTGATATGCCCATGTGCTGAGCCGTAACCGTCTGTGTAAGTCCTGAAAAATAGCGGTATTCAATAAGCTGACGCTCCTCGTCATCAAGGCAATTCAGAGAATTCATAAGGTCTATGTGTGAGGAAAGTCGTTCCACCTCGGAATCAACGGGAATATCCGTCTGTCCCTCGTCCTCCTCGGCAGTAAGGGAAATCACGGGAAGACATGCACATATAAGGGAAGCTGCTTCACTTATTTCAAGTCCTGATTTTTCGGCAATTTCGGTAATTGTAGGCTCTCTGCCCAGGTCTATTGAAAGCTCCTCCTTAAGTGCAAACAGGCTTCTTGCCTTTTCCTTGGCGCTTCTGCCGATTTTTACTGCGCCGCCGTCACGGAATATTCTTTTTATTTCACCTAATATAGCAGGCACGGCATAGGTTGAAAAGCGAAAGCCCAGCGATGGGTCAAAGCCCGAAGCAGCCTTTATAAGCCCCACACAGCCTGCCTGAAACAGGTCGTCATATTCAACGCCCGAGCCTCTGAAGCGGTTGGCGCAGGCGTGAACAAGTCCGATATTTTCTGTAACAAGGGGATTTTCTGAAGAATATGACATTATTCACTCTTTCCCGTAATTTTTTTAGTAAGCGTGACGGTTGTGCCCCTGCCTTTTTCGGATTTTACCTTAACCTTGTCGCAGAAGCTTTCCATAACTGTAAAGCCAAGTCCCGAGCGGTCATCACCTGCGGTGGTGAAAAGGGGCTCCATTGCCCTTTTTACATCCTCGATGCCCTCGCCCCTGTCACGGATTTTTATTCTTACCGTATTATCGGGGAAAATTGCGGCATCTATGTAAATTCTTCCCTGCTTTTCCTTGTAGCCGTGGACAATTGCATTTGTAACCGCCTCGCTTACGGCGGTTTTTACGTCGTTTATCTCTTCGATTGTGGGGTCGCAAAGAGCAGAAAATGCAGAAATCACCGCTCTTAAAAATCCCTCGTTTACGGATTTTGCCGATATGTTCATTCTGAAATCATTTATAGGCTTTGCCATATTTATCACCTGAATTCTATTTTATTCTGAAGCCCCGAGAGCATCAGTATTTTTTTATCTCTGTCCGAAAGTCCCCTGACTGCAGTACGGCAGCCCTTTGACAGTGCAAGCTTATATCTTCCTATAACAAGACCTACTCCCGAGGAATCCATAAAGCCCACTCCTGAAAAATCAAGAATAAGCTCCTTCGGTGAGGCCTTTATGATTTCACTGTCGGCTCTTGAGCGTATTCCAGCCGCAGAATGGTGGTCAATTTCCCCCGAAAGAAAAATTGTCAGGGACTTGTTCTGAATCTCAGTATGCATATTATCACTCCAAAAAAAGAACTCCGCCTTAATCATAGCGGAGTTCCTCTGAAAAAACTGTCTTATTGTGTAGAGAAGTAATTATTTTATTCCGGGGGTCTTGAGAATACCCGTTGTGCGGAGCACGTATTCATAGCTCCAGTTGATGCCCTCACTTCTCCACGCTCCGGGACCGTGCCAGGATTCCTTGACGTTTACAAGGTGAATGGGACCGAAGGTGTTGTAGCGGTGGGTGTAAAGCTTTACTCCGATATCGTGCTCGCCGTCGGCAACGTCACTGATTTCAAGAGTATAGGGAGGATAGATGATGTCACCCTTTACTTCACCGTCAACACTGACCTCTATAAGAGCGCCCATATAGTCGCTCGCGGTAACGGTAAGGCTGCCGTTTTCAGCTGCTGCCTTCATCTTATAGGTTACTGCGCCTCCGTAGAAGGGAAGACCCTGCGTAAGCAGTGAGCCGAAAGCAAGCTTTTCGGGAAGAGCAGTTATAACTGCCTCACAGCCTGTTACTTTTACACCGAAATCGCCTGTGATGAATACATTTTCAAGATTTGCGGTTTCACCGAAGGGAAGAGTGATTTCAAGAATGTTTTCACCCTTCATAATGTTGCCGAGCTTCATTTTGCCGATTGAAATATCAACGTAGAAGCCGTCCTCTCTTTCGGTAATTTCTCTGCCGTTGAAGATAACCTGTGCAAGCTCTGCATCCTCAAGATTAAGAACTGCATTTTTGCACTCAATTTCACTTGTGAAGCTGAACTTAAGTGTAACCTTGTGGTCCTTGGGACGCTTGCCCAGAACCCAGGGCTGCACAACCTGTCCGCCTCTTTCCTTTATTCCCAGACGCTCTCTTACAAGGTTGTCAAGACGAAGGATTTCTTCCTTTTTGCTGTATTCCTTGTCGTCGTCAAGCTTCCACTGTGCCATATCGAGCACAAGCACGTTTTTCTCTGAAAGCTCATATTCATAAAGATCGCCCATCGCCTCGTCTGCCTTCTCAGGAAGCGCCTGAGCTGACTTGCAGTCGGTTTTGCCCTCGGTAAGTCTTAAAAGAAGGGAATCGTAGCCGAAAATGCGGTAGCGGATAATGGTTTTATCCTCTCTGTATTCGGCGGTTATGGGATAAATTTCACCGTTTTCGGTGTTGTAAATTTCAGGAGCATACGTGCCGTTTATTATAATCTGTATATCGCAGCCGTTATCAACGTGCTTGTTGTCGGGCTCCTGTGAATTACAGATGAAAAGCCATCTGCAGTCGTTATCCTGACGAAGCTGATAGATATAATTGTCGGTTAGTCTGCCGTCGGCATATCTTATTGTAAGAGTTCTTGCATCCTGAAGTGCGGTAAGAAGGGATGCGCGTGAGAAATCAATCTTTTCACTCTCGTCAAAAAGAGCCTTACCGCAGGTGCAGGGAACTGCATCAACAAGTGTGGGTGCATCTCCCATAAATATGAGCTTACCGCCCATATCGCGGAATTTCTTAAGTCTTTCAACAGTGGTTTTTCTCAGAGTTTCGCAGCCGGGAACAACAATTGCGTCATATTCCATCTGACCTACCTTAAGAGGTGCGCCACCCTCTTTACAAAGCGAGGGAAGAAGAGATTCGGAAATAAAGTTGAAGTCAATGCTGCCCTCAAGAAGCCAGCGTGTGAATTCAAGGAAGCGTTCATCAAGGCTTTCACTGAATACTGCGGATTTGTCGTTGGGACCCCAATGAAGCCAGAAGCTTTCAACGGGATGGATTACGCCGACCTTTACAACAGGCTTACCTCTTGTAAGAGCGGTGTTTACTCGTGCAAAGTGATCCTCAATAAGATTGTATTTCTTGTACCAGGGGGACTGATAGTGAATTGAAGCAGGGTAGTCGCGCTTTGCCTCGCCCTTCATAGCATACCAGGAAAGGTGGGGAACACGGATTGTAACGCCAAGGCATGCCTGCCAGTCGCCCTGATGCTTGTAGGTTCTGAAATCACAGTCCCAGCCCGTTACACCGTAAAGCTCGGAAAGCATACCCTCGTAGCCGTACTGATGAACTGCAGACTGAGCCTGCTTTGCGGTGGTGAATTCGTGGGAATTGCAAAGCATATCAATGCCGGGAAGCTGGAAATTCCTGTATGAGCGCATAGCTTCACCGAGTGCTGCGGTCTGTGAGTGAAGAGTAGGCTCCTCCATCATGTGACCTGTAAGGGCTATTCCGTTTTTCTTACACCATTCACCTACTGTGTCTGCAAAGGAGCTTGCAAAAAGCTCGGCGATAAAATCGTGATATCTGTAACGGTGAATAGAGGGGGCAGAGCCCGGAAGGTCCCAGAATACCTCGGGAAGAGTATCAAAAATATCCGCACCGTAGGCAGCCTTATAAAGCTCGGGCACCTTATCTGTCCAGGGCATAGCGATATCCATTTTATCAAAGGAGTTGTTGAGAACTGTTTTTCTTGTGAACTGAGGCTCGTCTGTGAAGATTGCAGGAACGGTCTTGTCGAACTCGTCGCCAACCTTCTTAAGGTATTTCTCGTGTGTGACCTCAATGAATTTTTCAATAGCCTCACGGCTCAGGGTATCGGCATACGACTGATCGTTATACCAGCTTGAGGGGGTGTGTATCTCAAGGAAGGCGTACCATTTTGTTCCCTCTGTCTCATCGTTTTCGTCAATTTTCTTGTATGAGGCAAGGAAGCCCTCACTGTCGAGAACTATGTCGTAGCAGGCAAGAAGCTTGCCGTTGCCGCTTCTGCCGCCCTCTGCGCGGGAGTCGTTTATTGTATAAACCTCAGCCTCCTTGAAGGGAGTGAAAAGAAGGCATCTGCCTCTGTATCTTTCATCCTGTGTAACAAGTCCGCCTGCAGCGCCTGAGGGCCAGCGGTCCTCGTCGTAAAGCCAGGCGAGCATTTCCTCGTCCTTTGCCTTAACGACTGTATCCTTGATAAGGTTCATATATTCTTCACTGAGGTACTCGTTTTCAAGACCCGTTCTTACGTGAAGATGGAAGCCTCCCAGTCCCATTTCCTTGAATACGTCAATCTGACGGCATAGCTCATCCTTTGTAAGGTATGAGTTGAGCGCCCAGAATGGAGTTCCGCGGAATTCGGACGTGGGATTTCTGAATAAATCCTTGCTGAGTGATTTCTCACCGTTTTTCTTATAAAGCATAGTACACCTCCTGATGTAGTTATTTTTATTTTATCATATAAATTTTTATAACACAACTTTATTTAAGTTCCCGCATATACAAATTAATTGCTCCGAAATTATGAAAACTGACAAAACATAATTGCTGTGACAGGTGAATATTATTTTTATGGGTGAGGCTTTTATGAAAATTGTTGCGTCAGGGAAAAGGGATACTTCGCTTATTATAATAATGCTTGCGTGGGTTTTGGTTATGATTTTCTGTGTGTGGCACACACTTGTCACAACGGCGTCTGCCGGAGAAAGAAGGCTTCCCGTATACAGTGTGGAAACAGAAGAAAGGAAGCTTGCTCTTACCTTCAACTGTGCGTGGGGGACACAGGGGCTTGATGAAATTCTTCAGCTGTTTGCAAGGGAGGATATCAGATGTACCTTCTTTTTTGTAGGGGAGTTTGCTGAAAAATATCCTGAGGCGGTAAGAAGAATATATAACGCAGGGCACGAAATCGGAAATCATTCAATGCGGCACGTGGACCCCGTAACACAGACCTGCGAGGAGATATTAAGTGACATAAATGCCTGTAACGAGCTTCTTTATTCACTTACCGGCGCAATACCCGTGCTTTACCGTGCGCCGTCGGGCTCATATGACAATAAAACCGTGGAGGCAGCCGAAAGCCTCGGAATGACTGCAATTCAGTGGGACGTTGACAGTATAGACTGGAAAAATATTTCGGCTGAAAAAATAATAAGCCGCGTTACCTCGGGGGTAACAAGCGGCTCAATAGCTTTATTTCATCTCGGGAAGGAAAACACCCTGAATGCACTTGACGGTATTGTAGCAGAGCTTAAAAAGCAGGGGTATTCCTTTGCTTCCGTAGGGGAGCTTCTGCCTGAGGGTGATACATATACCGACCATACGGGCAGATTGTTTTTGCGTAATGCTTACTGACAGGGAATCGATACAGTGATTGTGAATTCTCCGCCGTCGGTGACGCTTACGGCACATTCGCCGCCGTGAAGGCTTACGATTTTTCTGACAATGGAAAGTCCCAATCCGCTTCCGTTGAGGTCTGTGCTTTCTTCACCGCGGTAAAATTTTTCAAATATGCGCGGCACCTCATATTCTTTAAGGGTACAGCCGTAATTTTTTATGCTGACTGACGTGCAGTCGGCATTTTTTGTTATATCAACGGTGATTTTGCCGTTTTCGGGGGAGAATTTCATGGCATTTGAAATGATATTCAGCCATACGTGCGCCATAAGTGAGGGTTCTGCGGTAATGCTTGTCTGCACTTCAGTGAGGCTGATGTCAAGCTGCTTTTTTTTCAGCTCGGGATAAACGGAGGCAACCGTCTGCCTCAGCTGCTCGGTGAGATCGTATTCAAGCTTGTTTCCGATTTTGTCGGTTGCTTCAAGACGGGATAAAAGAAGAATGCTTCCCGAAAGCCTCCCGAGCTGCTCGGTTTCCTGTATTATTATGTCAAGATATTCCTTTTTTTTACTTTCCGACAGGTTGGCGTCCTTCAGGATTTTTGCAAAGCCGCTGATTGTGCCCACCGGGTTTTTTATTTCGTGTGAGAAGGTACCTGCAAAATTCCTGTTAAGTGTATCCGTTGCCTGAAGCTGTGATGCCATATTATTGAAGGTGCTTACGGTAAGTGCTCCGGTGTCGGTGATTCTTGTGCCCCCTTCAAGTCTTACGGAAAGCTCACCGTCTGACAGCTTTTGCATAGCGGAAAACAGCTTCTGATGCTTTTTTGTGAGTATTTGCCGTAAAAGATAATCCACAAAGGCACCTGCAAGCAGAAACAGTGTGAATATAATAATAATCCACATAAAGCATCGATTTTTGTCGTTTATTATGCCCGTGTGACCTAAGGTACCGAAGAAAATACACCCTGCAGCGTACACCGTCCAGGAAAGGGTGAACAAAAGCAGCCCTGTCAGCACAATGATTTTTACGTGACGCAGAACTTTGTTCTTATTTGCTTCTTTCAACGTTTATCACTCCCATATAGCCGACACCTCTTATTGCTACGATTGAAAATTCATTCCAACCCTCAAAACGCTTGCGAAGGCGGTTTATGTGAACGTTTACAGTGGTATCCACCGATTCTGAGTTCATGCCCCATATGCTGTCCATAAGCTGAAGGCGGGTGAACACCTTCTCGGGGGACGATAATAATGTATATAATAAATAGAACTCCTTTTGCGGAAGCACCTGAAATTCTCCGTCGCGGCTGACTGTAAGTGAATCGTAGTCAAGAGTTACGTCGCCTATTTGCAGCTTGTGCTCGCTTATAATCTGCGAGCGGCGCAGCAGTGCCTTTATTCTGAGAACAAGCTCAGTTTCGTTTATGGGCTTTACCATATAATCGTCGGTGCCGGCAATAAAGCCCTCCCATTTATCCTCATTCTGATTTTTTGCGGTAACCATAAGAATCGGCGTGGTATTGCCCGACTGACGCAGCTGCCTTGTGAATTCATAGCCGTCCATCTTCGGCATCATTACGTCAAGAACGATAAGGTCAATATGCTTTGTATCCATAACGTCAAGGGCATCAATGCCGTTTGTTACGGAAATAACCTTGTAGCCTGCCTGATTCAGTATGATTTTCATAAGCTTTGCAGAGCTTAAATTATCCTCTGCTAAAAGTATCTGAAACATGTATTTTCTCTCCCGTATAAGTATCCGTGCTCATAGTAACATAAGATTATTAACAAAAAATAAACTCGGTAGGCTTGTTTACAAACTGTTCATAAAATACCCCTTAAAGTTTATTTTTAGTTTACTGAATCTTGGTAAAATTCAATAGAATAATTGGACTATTGTCCCTATATTTTATTCGCCGCTGAATTTGATGTACAGGTTAGTGTGACGGATTTGTTAACGCAGCTTGGCGTGAATTTGACGGTAAAAAACAAAAAAAGGAGAGATTATTCAATGGAAACGAAGGCTAAGTTAACAAAGAAAATACTTAGTACATTCCTGGCAGTGCTGATGATGTTCTCAGCTTGTTACGTCGGAATCGACGGCGCATATACCGCATATGCAGCTGAAGAATCCAAGTACACACAGGCAGAAGTAATCGAGCTTATCGACGCTGCTACAGCTAGTGGCTTTACTCTTAGCAGCTCTGCAGACAAATGGGAATATACCGCAGACAACGGTATTGTTCTTGAAGCTGCTGAAGCCATTTTCGACTACGCGGTAAATCTTTACCGTGAAGGCAATGAGAATACCAGTAAAGGTAACTCATCATTGGCCCTTTACGATGAGTTTACTGAGGAATTCTCAGGCAAGTTTAAGAATGACGCTGCTGCAGATAAGCTTATTAAGAACGTGCTTTATCCCGACGGTACAAAGATTGTCAAGTATGAGGCATATGGTACAAAGAGTACAAAGCTTGATGAAACTGAAACCGAGCACACCAATGGTGCAGACGTATCAGAGTCATACCCTCTTGCAAACAACTCCACTATGTATGTTGACGGTGCTTCAGCTTCTGAGGTAACAAAAACGGTTGTTATTCAGATCGACCTTGATGCATATCTTTCAAGATTTGAAAAGATTGAGGATATCCCCGCAACCGTTATTAAGGGCGTGACCTATACCTACACTCACGGTTATACTGCAACTGCAACAGTTTCTAACGTTACAACAAGAACATCCGGCTCAGGCTGTAACAAAAAGACATACTACACCCCCACAATTACAACAGCCTACTGGAATTATCTCGGCGCAAAGCCCTCAAGAAAGCTTGTGAAGGACAACACCATAAGAAAGAGCCTTCTTTCCTATGAAAAGTACTTCAATGCAGAGCTTCTTTCCATGACAAGGGCAGATATGCTTGCTCTTAGCGTAGATGAGATTACCTCTCTTTATCTTACAACAGAGAGCATCCATACTGCGATGATGGAAACGTTCAATGATGATATCCTTGCGCACTTCGGCTTTGATTATGCTGCAATTCATGCGTTTATGGATAATGCTTATTTTGCATACCGTGTAGTTGCAGGTAAGCACAACATTGACATTCTCAATACCCTTATCAATTCCGAATACAACGAAGAAAGCTATGCTGAAATGTCAGCTCTTTATGCAAAGACAAGCACAGCTTATGACGTTGTATACAATATGGATGCTGAAATTATCAACTACATCGTTGGTGAAGGCGGCTATTCAGCGCAGTATGAATCAGCTATGGCTCTCAAGAGTGCTGCTGCATCCTACAATGCAACCCTCTTCGACGTTATGACAGAGCAGAAGCTTCAGGAAACAGTTGAAGCTATGGTTGCTACATACGAGGATTATATCAACGTTCTTAACAAGGAAGACATTGAAAATCCCTCCGATGCAGAGGTTATCGGCCTTGATCAGAAGGTTAAGGCATTTGATGAAATTATTGCAAGCTATACAAGCAAGGATTATTACAGAAACTACTGGACAGCTGAATACGAAGCTCAGTGGGCAAACTTCAAGGCTATCCTTGCAACTGTTTACGAGGTTCGCGGTCTTAAGGCTGATTTCCAGACACACTATGACTATTTCCTTCCCCTTATCTATACAACTGAGATTGATACTCTTGACAACGACGCTCTCATTGATCTTCATGCAAACCTTGATACAAAGATCGCTGAACTCAGAGCTTCTTACAATGATGTTGTTGCAAAGTGGGGCGGCACAATTGCAGACAAGATCTTCACTGTTGTTTATGAAGGCAGCCCCTACCTCCTTCAGACTCTTGTTGACTCTGTAAAGAGCGCAGGTAAGGATGCTGCTCAGACTGTTCTTATCGCAAGAACAGAGGCACAGCTCGATGCAGTTTATGCACACAAGGATGTAACGGTTGTTAACTTTGACAACTTTGCTTCTATTAAATCTACTCTTACTTATTTTGACTATGACCTTTACAACTACGTAAACGGTGGCGGCGAAGGTCAGAACAAGTGGCTCTCCACTGATTACACAAACAAGTATTCAATGGTACAGACACTTCTTGACAGATATCATGCTTTCTCAACCACAGACGGTAAGGCTTTCTTCAACGAAAACTTCACTTATGCTATGGGTGACGGCAACTATGCTATCCGTTATGCAGGCAGCCAGTATGATGCAGAAGACAATCAGATAGGTTATCCTAATGATATTGCCCGTGACGGTGAGGATGACAACTACGTTGTAACAGAGGAAAAGATGGTTAATACCATTACACGTCTTGACAGCTTTATCACCTCCCGTGACTTCGGTGCTATCGTAGGTCTTGTTGATGCTGACACAGAAGAGTACACAGAACTCGGCACCTACGTAAATCAGATGCTCGAAACAATGCTCTATAACGACAAGATGATGAATACCATTGTTGGTGCTCTCTTCCCCATGATTTGTGAGCTTATTGAAGCAGAGCTTATAGGCGCTCTCGGCACAATGGACGGAGCTGAGCTTGATGCAAACGGTGTTCCCTGGCTTGATCTTAGCGGTCTTATTGACGGTGGTCTTGTGTCCGGTAAGCTTGCTCTTTATCTTGATACAATGTATGCCCCCAATAACCCCGAGGGTAACCAGAAGAACTTTATGGAAGTATTCAAGGACATCGGTCTTTATATCTTCCCTGCAACACTTGCAGAATCTCTTATGATGTCCAACCCCACAATGTACGGCATCGGCTCACCTGTTTATGAGACTCTCAAGTCTGCAGGCAGAGATTGGACAAAGCTTGTTTGTGCAGACGATCCCGAAACAGAGCTTGTTGACGAAACAAAGGCTCTTGAATTCGAATGGGGTGTATATGACGAAGATACCTTTATCGAAGTAATGGCTTGTCTTCTTGATGCAATCCAGCCTCTTCTTGTAGCAGTTCTTACTGATAAGGCTTTTGAAGGCGAATCTTCAAATGCAGCTGTTGCTTATTCGAACAAGGTTACTGCTCTTATCGTTAATGCAAATAATACATTTATCCGTGGTGGTCTTAAGATTACAATAGATCCTCTTAATGCATGGTCCAATATCATTACTCCTCTCTTCCAGGCTCTTGGTGTTGAAAGGATTCCTTCAATTGCATCAGACGCAACAGGTTACGACATTGCAGAGGCTCTTATCGGCACACTTCTCGGCAGAGTAGAAGAAATTCTTGCAAGTCCCCTCAACGAGGTTCTTGAAATTCTTCCCAATCTCGTTTATTTCATTTCTATGGATACCGTTCAGGAAATTATCGACGGTCTTAATATCCATATGAACCTTAATATTTTTGAGCTTGACGTTTATGCTGGTAGCGGTCTCGGTAACTCAATCCTCAGCCTTCTTGAAGGCTCACTTGCAGGTGTTATTGAATTCCCCGTTGACCTTGCACTTGCTGACGAAATCGACCTTTACGATGTGCTCGGCTTTGAAATTTCAGACTTCAATGAAATTCTCAAGAAGGCTACCGAAAGCCTCGGTATGGCTCTTCCCACAATCAGACAGCAGGATATCATCTTCAGCTCCAACTGGTCCACACGCGCTGACGGCAGCGTAAATCTTGTAGCCAATAAGGGCGACCTTATGTACTGGCTTCTCGACTACGTCGTATCCGCTCTCAAGCCCGATGAAAACGGCAATAGCCTTCTTACCGGTCTTGTCGGCACAGATATGGATCCTATGGTAGCTCAGATTATCGACCAGGTTGTAGGAAAGTTCACAACCAATCCCAGAGGCGCACTCGCTGCAATCATTGAGCTTCTCAATCCTGTAGAGTACACCCTTTCTGAAATTGAATGGGTTGACGGTGAATATAACTACGCAGGTATCACAGGTGGATCAGCAGCAGATATTATGTATCTTGCATACAGCACTGACTGGACTGAGGAAAAGGCTGATTACGTAGCCGATAACCTTGATTCCCTTGTAGGCGAAATTCTTAAGATTGCAAACGTTGACCTTGGTGCAGAAAGCATCGGTGCTCTTCTTAAGGGTATGGTTGACGGCTTATTCACAAACGCAAACATCACTGCTCTTGTTGAAATGCTCGGCGGTCTTGGTGACAGCCCCAGTGCTATCATTGCAGACATCGTAGGCACACAGGTAGGCATTGAGCTTGATAGCTGGTTTACAGCATTCGGTTATCTCTTCCCCGCAGAAACATGGGCAGAGGATGCTGAAATTATTGCTCCTGACCACAGACTTTACGTAAATGAATTCGGTGTTGACGGTATCGTAAATGAAGACGGTACAATTACATGGGTTCTTGACGGCAGACAGGCACTTACAGATGGCGATGGCTATACCTTTGTTAATATTCTTGCCCGTCTTCTCGGTGGTGCATCTATCCTCGTTGACTTCCTCTTCGCAGGCGGCGACGTATCAGCATTCCACGGCGTTCTTACCCTTAAGGGCTATGAAGCCTATGAATCAACACTCGGCACACTTCTTACAATGCTCGGTGTAGAAAATCTTCCCACTCAGGCAGATTTTGATGCTGACTCAATGGGCAGCTTCGTAAATACACTCACAGCAACTCTTGATTGGTTCTATGCTCTCACAGAGTCTGACGATATGCTCGCACAGCTTATCGAGCTTATCCCCGACCTCTTCTATTACATTGAATCAAACGGTCTTTCCGTTCTTCTTCGCAATCTTCTTATGCCCGTATGGGTACTCGTTGATACAGTAAGACCCCTTGTTGACGTTGATCTCAACGGTGTTCTTTCACTTGTTGTATCCGAGCTTCTCAATTACGGCACTCTTGACGTTAACGTAATTCTTGATTACGTATTCAGCGGCACGTACCTTAACGATGACGAAGAGTTCGTATGGTATAACGTTGACCTCTTCGATCTTACATGCTCAAAGCTTATTCCTCTCGTAGACGCATACCTCGGTACAAGCCTTATTGAAAGCGGTCTTGTAAACGTTGGCATCAAGGCTCTTTGCTCAGGTATCGTTGAGGAAGAAACATCAATAGGTACAGTTTGCAAGCCTTCTCTTACAGCTGCAGACACAATCACAATTCTTGTAACTGCAGTTCTTGATTGTCTTGTTGCTCCCGTAGCAGGCACAGAAAAGACAAACGGTGATGTTATCTTCGTAGACCTTCTCGGTATCGAATTCTATCCCGCAATCGTTTCTATCATCAAGGGCTCAGATGATGCGCTTGAATATGCAGACATCAACTGGGGCTATATGTATAATGGCGGCGTTGAAGAGCTCGAAGCTAACAACGGCTACCTTCCCGAATATACAGAAGGCAGCGCAGCATTCATCTATACTCAGTATGCAAACAACTGGAATGAAGCAACTGCAAAGAACGTTAACGACCTCGTTGACAAAATCATCGCAGGCTTCACAAAAGAAACATCTCTCGGTCAGATGCTTGACAAAGCAGTTGTAGACGGCATCTACTCAGAATCTCTTGCTAACTCTCTCGTTGAAATGGTAGTTGAGCTTCTTATCGATTACGTAGGTCTTGTTGAGGCTGCAGGCGTGCTCCTCGGTTCTGAAGAGCTTGCTAAGTGGTTCAGTGAGGACTACGTTGATATCGACGCAGACGGTAACGTAACATGTGTTAAGGATTGGGGCTTCGATGAAGCAACAACCAACGAAGAAAAGAGAGATGCATTTGTAGAATCCTTCGTTCTCGTTCTTGAACCCGTTTACAGAGTACTTGCATGGATTCTCTTCGGCGAAGATCTTACCTTCTTCAACGACGCTACAGGTGAGGCAATTGTAACAATCGCAGGTGGCGAAGGCTACGCAAAGGCATTTGTTCCTCTTCTTGAGGCAGTAAGTGCTACAATGGACGATGCAGATGGTAACTACGTTGACGGTAAGTCAGCTATCCTTCCTGCAGAAGCATTCTACATTGACGGCGAGCTTGATATGGAAATGGCTGTAAGAGCTATCTTCACAGCAGTTGTTGACTGGCTCTATGCACTTTGCGGTGATATGGATGATGCTCAGTACGGTGTTGTCGGAGCAATGCTCGACAGACTTCCCAACTTTATCTACAACCTCAATGCTGGCACTCTTAATGCAATCTTCACAAATCTTCTTGCTCCCGTAGAAGCTGTTCTTTCAAAGCTCAGCGCATTTGACGTAAATCTTGATATCATGGGTCTTATTGAAGGCGCTATCGGTGTTGAAGATCTTACTCTTGACTGGTACGGCGTATTCGCAATTGTTGAAAAGCTTGTAAACCTTTCATGGCCTAAGGGCGTTCAGGACTTCATTGCAACTCTCTACGTTGGTAAGGCCGTAGCATACGAATCAGCAAGCGGTGAAACAGCATACTATATGGCATTCAACGACAGCGATGAAAGCGTTCCCGCAGGAAAGCTTGTATCCGGCAGAGAAGATATGCTTACTCTTATTCTCTCATTTGTTCTTGACGGTGCTCTTAATACAGACAACGAAGCTCAGCTTGTTGATTGGCTCGGTCAGGAAATCTATGACGTAATCTATGCTTACATTTCAGGTGCAGTTCATACTCCTGAAATGCAGGAATTCAGCTGGATCCATACAGATAAGGCTAACTCAGGTGAGGTTCTTTCTCCCGTAACTGATGAAGAAAGCAAGTTCGGTGAGCTCTACAACGACCTCTACACAGAGGAAATGGGTGCTTACATCGAAGAAAATCTTCCCTTATTCGTTGACACAATTATTCTTCTTCTCGGTATTGATACCGGTGTTAAGGATGCAGACGGTAACCCCGTTATCTACAGAGGTCTTGAAGATCTCATCAACGGTACTCTTGGTGATACAATTTACACTAAGGCTAACCTTGATGCTATCCTCGGTGCTATCCAGGGTATTCTTCCCACACTTACTGATCTTCTCGGCGATGCTTATGAACCTCTTGCAACAGTTATTCAGTCTGTTCTTGATGTAGATATCCACTACTGGGATACATACGAAGTTACAGGCTTCAATGACGGTGACAAGGAAACATTCGTAAATGAACTTGTAAGAATGGTAAGACCTGCCGCTCCCGTACTCAGATGGCTCCTTACTGACAATGACCTTATCGCTCTCTTCCACACAACTGATGAAGCTCTCGGCACAGACGAAGCAAGAGAAGGCACACTCGTAGTTGAAGGTGCTGAAGGTTATGCTTACGGTATCATTCCTCTCCTTGAGGCATTCGGTCTCAGAGAAGCTGACGGTATTCTTACTCCCGAAGCTTACTACGCAGCAACAACTCCTGCAAATGATTCACAGGAAGCTAAGGATGCAGCAGCAGATGCACTTCTTCTTAACGTTCTTAATCCTCTTCTTGCAGTAGTTGATACACTTCTTGCTGATCCCGTAAACGAGCTTACAAACATCCTTCCCGGACTTCTTTACTTCGTAAACTCCAACGGTCTTGATACAGTTATCAAGAATGTAGGTAACGCAGTATTCACTGTTCTCAATGCTATTGAGCCTCTTACAGGTGAAATCAACGTATATGATCTCATCGGTATGGATCTTAAAAACCTCAACCTTGATACTCTTCTTGCCGAGCTTATCGCAGGTCTTGAAGAAGACACAGACCTTGAGCTTGTTGATCCTGCAATGTCTGCAGTTAAGGAGCTTACTGTTGGTACTGTAGTAACATACAAGTCACAGAACGGCGAAACATACTACACAATGGAATATGCTACAGGTGCTGGCGAAGTTGAAATGACATCTGTTCTTCTCAGAGCAGCTCTCTACTTCGTATCAATTCCTGAAAATGCAGAAGCTCTTAAGGTTCTCCTTAAGGATGAGCTTGATGCAGATAGCTATGAATTTGTAGCTTCACTTCTTGACAACTTCGCACAGATGGCTGCAAGCGAAGACGGCATCTATGAGATTATGTATACCGTATATAACGTATTCAAGGCTGCTAACGAAGCTGCTGCAGGCGTTAAGGATTGG
>JAZTWN010000005.1:0-24164 GCA_045635905.1 Acutalibacteraceae bacterium | reverse complement strand
TCGTTTTTTATTTTGCGGAGCAAGACTCGAACACGAGCGCCGAAAGGCGCGGGAGTGTGCGTTCCCGAGCGCTGCCGGTGGCAGATGAAGCGAGGGAAAAGCACTTGACAAAACAAGGAGTGGCACAGCGGCAGCGTGTGCGACGACTATGTTTTGGAGGTGTAAGCAGGCTTTGCCTGCGCGATAAGTCTCTCCTGCTCTTTACGGGGAGAGCTCCGAACGAGCGCGACGGGAGGCGCGGGAGTGTGCGTTCCCGAGCGCTGCCGGTGGCAGATGAAGCGAGGGAAAAGCACTTGACAAAACAAGGAGTGTCATTACGCCGTCTGTCCACAAGAAAATATTTCTTTAAAAAGCTAATTTTGGCACAATAATGTGTTAAAGCTTTCCGATATGCGTCAGCATTATCGGAAAGCTTTGCCTTTTCTTGTATCCAAAATTAACATTTTAAAGTGCTTTGCAGTTTTGCAAGAAACAAACATTTCCTTGCGAACAGACGGCGTGAGGGCAGCGTGTGCGACGACTATGTTTTGGAGGTGCAAGCAGGCTTTGCCTGCGCGATAAGTCTCTCCTGCTCTTTACGGGGAGAGCTTCAGCCGAACACGCCGAAAAAACAATAAATTCGGTATTATCAGTATGCTACATAAAATAAACAATACTATCTATTGCACCATATTTTCATACACCCTAAAAAATCTGCCTCTCTTATTTTATCTTGCAATAGCTTTTTTTATATGCTATCATTTATCTGAGCATATATAGTAAACCGAATTTTATGTTGGAGGATTTTTATGGAAAACAAAGACATTGCTGCATTATACAGACGTGCAGAGCTGTTTTTAGAAGATAAGGATTGGGATTCTGCGAGGAAATATTATGAAAACATTCTTGACACAGCACCTGAGGATTCCCACGCATATATCGGGTTATTGCTTGCTTCGTTACAAATTTCTCACGAGGAAGAGCTTCTTTCCTGTAGAGTTTTATTTACAGAAAACAAGGATTTCGAAAAGGCTCTTCGTTTTTCTACTGATGAATACAACGCAACGTTAAATAAGTACGCTACAGCAAACAAATATAATTACGCAATCTTTTTACTGCAGAACGCAAAAACAGAATCAGATTACAGAAAGGCTTTGCTTGAATTAAATAAATTTTCAGACAGTGAAGGTATTCCTAATATCATTGATGCGTGCAGTAAAAATATTGACAATCTGGTCAGAATAAAATCCGCCAAGCTCAAAAAAGCTAAAATCACAACGATTGCCGTTATAGCTCTGATTGTCACATTAGTAGCAATTGTGATAGGCACAAAAACCTCTGAAAATAAGAAAAGAGCTGAAATAATTTACAACAATTTCTTGGGACAGTCATTTTCAGGTCACATAGAAGATGACGATAACTTTGTTTCCGATTACAACAATTACAGCCTTAATCAGTATAAGACGTATTGGAAAACAACAGAATCAAGAAGCTTAAAGTTCAATAATGACGGAACGGTATACTATACCTATTCTTCTGACCGCGAAGCACTCGCCTATCCTAAAATGCTCGGTGAGCCTGATGATTACCATTACGATTATGACGGCACACTTTCATCATTCAACGTATATATTAAATTAGACGGAACAGTATACGTTGACGTCGGCATATATGACTGCGTAGTCAGTGTTGATTCAAACAACGTGCCTCAAACAATATACGATTACGACGGAATAAACCTCCGCTGATTTATTTTTGTCACATACTAAAAAAAGACGATTCACAAGAATCGTCTTTTTCTTTTTATATATTCTCAATTTTTATAAGGCTTGTGTTGCCTGAGGTGCCGCTGGTGTCACCGCCTGTAACAACAATTCTGTCACCGGGGGCAAGGGAGAGCTTTTCCTCGGCAATTTTCTTTGCAATTTTCTCTACCTCCGAAATGCGTATTATATCAAAAATAAATTAAATAATCAAGCATACTCCGACTTTTTAGAATGATGAATTATTGCTTTTTTATGTAAAAAATGGTATTATCAGATAAACCACCTTTCAGGAGAAGAGAAATGACAATTCGCCCCTATGAAATAAAGGACAAGGAAAACGTAAGAAACGTCTGTCTTTACTGCGACGGCTACGAGGAATTCCACGAGGACACAAAGCTTTTCCTTCTGTCCACCTATTGCGACTACTACACGGAAAAGGAGCCCCAAAACTGCTTTGTTGCGACAAACGATAAGGACGAGGCAGTAGGATATATACTCTGCGCCGAGGACTTTGACAGCTTTTTTAAGTGCTTCAACGAGGAATATTTCACAAAAATTGACGAAGCAAACGAGCAGCACCGCTACTACGCATCAAGCTCCTACGTGCACCACAAAAAATACAAGGAGCTCTACCCTGCCCACCTTCACATTGATATTTTAGAGGAATATCAGCGTATGGGGCTCGGTCATCAGCTTATGGATGCACTGCTTTCCCATCTCAGAAAAAAGGGGGTAAAGGGACTTATGCTGACGGTGGCAACCTATAACCCCAAGGGAATGGCATTTTACAAGAAATACGGCTTTGACCTCATTGAGGAGCGGCCCGACTGTCTTATATACGGAATAAGATTCGAATAAGGAGAGTATTTATGAAAAAGTCACTTGAATATCTTAACAATCTTCAGAGAATTCTTGCAGAGGTAACCGAAAAGCAGATGAGCGCAATTGACAGATGCTCGGAAAGCTTTGCCCGTGCACTTGAAAACGGCAACACAATTTTCCTTTTCGGCACAGGTCACTCACATATGTTAAGTGAGGAGCTTTTCTACCGTGCAGGCGGTCTTGTAAGACTTCAGCCCGTGCTTGAAACCTCACTTATGCTTCACGAATCCGCATCAAAAAGCACGGAAATTGAAAGACTTGAGGGCTATGCGGAAATTCTTTTCAATTCCTACGATATGAAAAAGGATGACGTTATCGTAATTGCATCAAACTCAGGAAGAAACGGCATTCCCGTTGATATGGCACTTCTTGCAAAGGAAAAGGGACTTACCGTTGTGGCACTTACAAGCATCAGCCACTCAAGTGCAAGCCCCTCAAGACACAAAAGCGGCAAGCGCCTTTTTGAAATTGCAGACATCGTGCTTGACAATATGGGTGAGCTTGGTGACGCAAGCGTGGATTTCCCCGAGCTTGGAAGAAAGGCCTGTCCCACCTCCACAAGCATCGGTGCGGCAATACTGCACGCCGTGGTATCGGGCACAATCGAGCTTATGCTCTCACACGGTGTTACTCCCGAGGTATACTCAAGCAGCAACGTTGACGGCGGTGACGCAATCAATAACGCATTTATTGCAAAATACAAGGGTATCATCAAATCACTTTAATCCCATTGGAGCACTCTCGTATGAGGGTGCTTTTTTTATCGATTAATTTCTGTAAAGTCGGTGTTTTCTTTTTGTCAACGTAAAAACGGATTTTATTATTGACCTTAGGGTAATAAAACATTATAATATATTAATAATTTAGTGTGATAAAGTGCCAAAAACGGAGAAATATTATGAGAATTGTTATAAAAGTCGGAACATCAACCCTTGCCCATTCAACAGGCAGACTCAACATCAGAAGAGTTGAGGAGCTTGTTAAGGTTATGAGCGACCTTAAAAACAGCGGTCACGAGGTAATTTTAGTATCATCGGGCGCCATAGGAATGGGTGCAGGTAAGCTTTCCCTTAAGGGCAAGCCCTCGGACATTCCCACGAAGCAGGCTGCTGCAGCGGTAGGTCAGTGTGAGCTTATGTATACGTACGATAAGCTCTTTTCCGAATACAATCATACCGTGGCACAGATTCTTCTTACAGGCTCCGACTTCAAGCACGAGGACCGTCATCAGAATTTCTCGAATACTATGATGCGTCTTTTAGAGCTTGATGTTCTCCCCATTATCAACGAAAACGACACCGTTGCAACAGATGAAATCAGCGTTGGTGACAACGATACCCTTTCTGCATTGGTTGCCGAAAGCATTGACGCTGACCTTCTTGTGCTTATGAGCGACATTGACGGACTTTATACTGCCGACCACCACAAGAATCCCGATGCAAGGCTTATTCCCGAAATTGGCGAGCTTACCGAGGACGTTATGGCACTTGGCGGCGGTGCAGGCTCAAGCCTCGGAACAGGCGGTATGAAAACAAAGCTTCATGCGGCTAAAATCTGCACAGAGCACGGCACGGATATGATAATCACAAACGGACAGAATCCCCGTATACTTTACGATATTGCCGACGGGAAAAGTGTCGGAACAAGATTTCTCAGCAGGGTGAAATAAAATGACAACAACTGAAATATTAAAATCCGCAAAGGAAGCGGTAAAGGTAATTCTTACGCTGACCACAGCAAAGAAAAACGAGGCTCTTCTTTCAATGGCAGATGCACTTGAGGAGAATGCAGAATACATCCTTTGCGAAAATGCTCTCGACATTGAAGCCGCAAAAGGAAAGATAAACGACGTTATGATTGACCGCCTTCGCCTTACCCCCGAAAGAATCAAGGGTATGGCAGACGGCATAAGGGACGTTGTGAAGCTTCCCGACCCTGTAGGTGAGGTTCTTGAAACGGTTGAGCGTCCAAACGGCCTTGTAATTAAAAAGACTGCAGTGCCTATGGGTGTTGTTGCAATGATTTATGAGTCACGCCCCAACGTTACGTCGGATGCGGCGGCTCTCTCCCTTAAAAGCGGAAACGTAAGTGTCCTCCGTTCAGGTAAGGAGGCATTCCGCTCCTCAAATGCAATTCTCAATGCTATGAGAAAGGGGCTTGAAAGAGCAGGGCTTCCCGAAAACCTTATAAATCTTATTCAGGATACATCCCGCGACTCCGCAAACGAGCTTATGACCGCAACAAGGTACGTTGACCTTCTTATTCCCCGCGGCGGTGCAGGACTTATTTCTGCCTGTGTGGCAAACGCAAAAGTGCCCTGTATTCAGACAGGAACAGGCATCTGCCACATCTATATAGACGGTGAGGCTGACCTTGAAAAGGCAGTCAATATCATAAACAACGCAAAAACAAGCCGTCCCTCCGTTTGTAATGCCTGCGAGGTTGTGCTTGTGAATAAGACAGTAGCAAGGGATGTGCTTCCTCTGCTTCAGAAAAAGCTTGTTGAAGAAAGAATTGCACAGGGACTTACTCCCGTTCAGCTTCGTCTTGACCCGTACTGCGCAGAAATCATTGACGGCACACCTGCAGGGGACACCGATTTCGACACGGAATTCCTTGATTATATCCTTGCAATAAAGGCAGTAAATGACGTGAGTGAAGCAATTGACCACGTTCTTTGCCATTCAACAAAGCACTCCGACTGCATAATTACGGAAAACGCGGAAAACGCAAGGCTCTTCACTGCTCTTGTTGATTCCTCCTCCGTTTATCACAATGCGTCAACCCGCTTTACCGACGGCGGTGAATTCGGGCTGGGCTGTGAAATCGGTATTTCCACACAGAAGCTTCACGCAAGAGGTCCGATGGGACTTCGTGAGCTTACTACCTACAAATATATCATTTCCGGTGACGGACAGATAAGATAAGGAGAGAATAATATGACTTATAAATTCGGCTTTATCGGTGCAGGTAATATGGGCGGAGCATTGCTCGTTGCCGCCGCAAACGGTAACCCCTCGGAAAAATTCGCGGTTTATGACGTTTCCGAAGAAAAGGCAAGAAGCTTTTCCGAAAAATATGAAAACGTAAGCGTAACGGCACTTGACGCCCTCGTTAAAGAAAGCGAATATATCTTCATAGGTGTAAAGCCTCAGATGTTAGCGGAATTATTCTCTGACATCGCTCCCCTTTTCACTGAATGTGACCCCGTTATCGTTTCGATGGCGGCAGGTACTTCCATAGAAAAGCTCTGCGCTCTTTCGGGTAAAGAGATGCCCGTTATAAGAATAATGCCCAATACCCCCGCCCTCATCGGCGAAGGTGTAATTCTTTACTGCAATAACGATGCTGTATCGGAAACACAGGTTGATTACTTCGTAAAGGCTATGTCAGGTGCAGGTCTTCTTGACAGAATAGACGAAAACAAAATTGATGCCGCAAGTGCGGTTTCAGGCTGCGGACCTGCATTCGCATATATGTTTATTGAGGCTTTAGCGGACGGTGCCGTTGAATGCGGTATCCCCCGTGACAAGGCAATGATGTATGCGGCAAAAATGCTTTCGGGTGCTGCTGATATGGTGCTTGAAACAGGGATTCATCCCGGTGCACTCAAGGATGCGGTATGCTCCCCCGGCGGTACTACAATTGCAGGTGTGCACGCACTTGAGGACGGCGGCTTCAGAAGCGCGGCAATGAATGCGGTAACAAGTGCCTACAAAAGAACACTTGAATTGAAATAAAATTACGGAGCCTCCCTTGCAGAGTGCTCCGTCTTTTTTTTGCAAAAAAAAGCGACGTACATTTCTGTACGTCGCCTTATTTTATGCTAAGTTAGTTTCTTGAGTTTGATGTTGTGCGGAGTGTTACGTCGTGGTAGCCGCCTTCAACGATACTTACGGATGAAACAAGAGTAAGCTTTGCCTTATCCTGAAGCTCGGGAATTGAAAGAGCACCGCAGTTGCACATTGTTGACTTAACCTTGTAAAGGCTCTTTTCAACGTTATCGTGAAGAGGACCTGCATAGGTAACGTATGAGTCAACACCCTCCTCGAAGGAAAGCTTTGAGCTGCCGCCAAGGTCATATCTCTGCCAGTTTCTTGCTCTGTTGGAGCCTTCACCCCAGTATTCCTTAACGTAAGCACCGTTAACCATAAGCTTGTTGGTGGGGCTTTCGTCAAAGCGTGCGAAGTATCTGCCGAGCATTACAAAATCGGAGCCCATAGCAAGTGCGAGAGTGATGTGGTAATCGTGAACGATACCGCCGTCGGAGCAGATGGGAATATAAACACCTGTCTTCTCATAGTATTCATCTCTTGCCTTTGCAACGTCGATGATAGCAGTAGCCTGGCCTCTGCCGATACCCTTTGTTTCACGGGTGATACAGATTGAGCCGCCGCCGATACCTACCTTAATAAAGTCAGCGCCTGCCTCTGCAAGGAAGAGGAAGCCTTCCCTATCAACAACGTTACCAGCGCCTACCTTAACGGTGTCACCGTACTTTTCGCGGATCCACTTGATTGTGTTTGCCTGCCAGCAGGAATAGCCCTCTGAAGAGTCGATGCAAAGCACGTCTGCGCCTGCTTCAACAAGTGCGGGAACTCTTTCTGCGAAGTCACGGGTGTTGATACCTGCGCCTACCATATATCTCTTGTCGCCGTCAAGAAGCTCGTTGGGGTTGTTCTTGTGACGTGAATAGTCCTTACGGAATACGAAATACATAAGGTTGCCGTTCTTATCAACGATGGGAAGAGAATTGAGCTTGTTATCCCAGATGATATCGTTTGCTTCCTTAAGTGTGGTTTCAGCGGGAGCAGTGATGAGCTTTTCAACAGGAGTCATAAATTCCTTGACCTTGAGGTCTGCGCTCATACGGCTTACTCTGTAATCACGGCTTGTTACGATACCTAAAAGCTTGCCGTTTGCAGTACCGTCATCGGTGATAGCAACTGTGGAGAAGCCGTTAAGCTCCTTAAGCTCTACAACGTCCTGAAGAGTGTTTTCGGGAGTAAGGTTGGAGGCACTTACAACAAAGCCTGCCTTATAGTTCTTAACGCGTGCAACCATAGCAGCTTCGTCTTCAATAGTCTGTGAACCGTAAATAAATGACATACCGCCTTCTTTTGCAAGTGCAATAGCAAGTGTATCGTTTGATACGGACTGCATAATAGCGGAAATCATGGGAATGTTGAGTGAAATTGCGGGCTCTTCACCCTTTTTGAATTTTACAAGAGGTGTTTTCAGCGAAACGTTTGAGGGAACACAATTTTCATCTGTGTAGCCGGGAACTAAAAGATATTCGCTGAAGGTATGTGAAGGTTCACTGTAATAAAAAGCCATAAAATAATCTCTCCTTTTTATCCTTACTTTTCCCTATATGATATCACAATTGTTTTTTATAGTCAATTGTATAATGTTTTATTTATTTGTGTTGATTCTGCAAATTTTTTGTGATATATTCATTAATACATATAAAAAAAGGAAGAGTAATAACAGCTATGCCAGGAATCGGAACAATTGTAAACGTAATTGCCGTAATTCTCGGAGGAATTCCAGGGCTTCTTTTCGGCAAAAAAATAAAAAAAGAAATAAGAGATTCACTGATGAAAACCGCAGGCGTTGCAGTAATTTTCATCGGCATTTCGGGGGCTCTTGCAGGGCTTCTGAAGGTTACGGAAAATTCCGTTATTGAAACTGCAAACGCACTTATGATGATTGTATCACTTATCATCGGCACACTTCTCGGAGAGCTTATCAAGATTGAAAAAAAGCTTGACCGCTTCGGAGAATGGCTGAAAATAAAGGCAAAGGCAACAGAGGACGGCGGATTTGTGGGTGCATTTGTAAACACCTCGCTTATAATCTGCGTGGGTGCTATGGCGGTTGTAGGCTCAATCGAGGACGGACTTTTAGGAAACCCCGCAACGCTTTTTGCGAAGGCAATTCTTGACCTTTTAATTGTAATGATTATGGCGTCAACCCTCGGAAAGGGCTGCATCTTTGCATTTATTCCCATAGCAATTTTTCAGGGCTCAATAACCGCACTTTCAAAATTCTGTGAGCCTCTTTTATCAATGGGAACGGTAATTTCCGATATGTCCCTTGTAGGAAACGTGCTTATTTTCTGTGTAGGCGTAAACATCTGCTTCGGCAAGAAATTCAACGTGGGAAATATGCTCCCCTCTCTTATTGTGGCAATAATTTATTCTGTAATAGCTTACTACATATGAGGTGTCAGAATGGGTAAAATAGTAGCTCTCGGCGGCGGACGCTTTGACAACGGTGAAATGGATAACGTAACAGAGCACATCATTTCTCTTACGGGAAAGAAAAATCCTCATTTTCTTTTCATTCCAACTGCAAGCTTTGACAATATGGATGAAAACGACGACGTAATGCTCTGCTTTATGAAGTACGGCTGTACTGCAGATATTCTTTTTCTTACTCACGAGGATGTGACGGAAGAGGTCATAAAGGAAAAAATTCTGTCCGCTGACGGTATTTTCGTGCAGGGCGGAAATCTGAAATTCTTAATGGACACATGGACGGCAACCAAGGCTGACAGATATCTGCTCGAAGCCTACGAAAAAGGCACCGTGCTTTCGGGAGTATCCTCAGGAGCTATGTGCTGGTTTTCCGAGGGCTATGACGACTGCCTTGAGGGCGGTGAATTCGCATTTATAAAATGCCTTGATATAATCCCCTATATAAACTGTCCCCACTACCAGAGTGAATACTGGCAGAGCTTTGAAAGGGCAATTATCGGCAAGAGCCTTTCGGGTATTGCCTGTGATAACGGAGCAGGCTTCTGCATCAAGGACGGCGAATATTACACAGTGGCAGGAAACGAGGACGGCGACTGCTATTTCTATGACGTAAACAACAATTTCAGCAAAACAAACATAAATCAGAATCCCGATATTCTGAAAGCATTATAACTAATTTTACAGGGGTACCGTAAAAAACGGTACCCCTTGCTGTTTAAGCTGTTTTAGTGTTTATAAGTATTTTTTCTGCCGGTTACGATATGGCAGAAAACTCTGCCTGTTCTTGTTAAAAATCTCTGCACAAGACCTGCATATTTTACGCAGCCTGCAGTTTTTATTGCAACCTCATCACCGCTTGCCTTTATCCTTTTAAGATCAGCAAGTGTGAACATATTATACCAGCGCTCAACACGGCAGGAATATTTCCCTGTATCTCTTTCGTCAACCTCAATCATTCTGTAGCCATACTGTGAGGAGAAGCGGTCGGATTCACTTCTTGTGCTTAAGGAGTTTACAATATCAATGCCCTGATTTCTGACACCGAAGGCGTTCGTATGGTCGTGTCCCGAAAAAACTGCAAGCACGTCACCCTTTTCCACCATAGCGTCAAACTGACCGTAGTTTGCACCGCCCGAGCAGGGTGTTTCGTTGAGTGTTCCGAAATTCATTTCATCGGGTGAGAACATATAGAAGTCGGACTTGTTTATTATGTGCCTGAAGGAATAAAGCTTACGCTTGCTGCACTTTTTAAGCACATCGTAAACCTCGGGCACAATGATATGCTGGAAGCCTAAGGAATAAACTGTTTTTCCGCCGTTTTCAGCCTTTATCTTATCAGACTGATTCTTATACCACTGCACATCCTCGGCACTCATACAGCCATATTCGCCGTGACCGTCATAATCGCCTGAGTCAAACACCCAGAGATTGAAGCGTACACTGTTTCCGTCTGAGGACATAACGGGAACGTTATACGTACCCGACTTAAAGGACCTTTCACCGTCGGCATTTGCAACGTGACAGGGGAAAGAGCTGTAGTACTGCATAAGCTCGGCACGTGAAAGGGCACCAACCTCAGAATCGTGATTACCGAAGGTGACTGCCGCAGGAATACCGTACCTTGTGAATATTCCCATAAGACGGTCAATATAGCCCTTTGTCTTTTCCGCATCATCGTAATTGAGAACGTTGTCACCCGTAATGATTGCAATATCGGGCATTTCCCTTTCACAGGCTTTTTCTATAAGCCATAAGGTTGCAGGCGCGTTGCCGTCCTGAATATGAGTATCAGTAATATGCATTACGCGAAGCTTACCGTTTTCGTTGAATTTAATTGTAGTATTCATAATATCACCCGTAAAAAATACCGCACTAAACTTCGGTTTAATGCGGCAGAAAAAATCAGAATTTTATTGTCTTGAGATTCTCCATTGAGGACTTTGCTTCACCGTTTTCAATTCTCTTGATAAAGCTATAAATCTGCTCGTTAACGGGAGTGGGAACGCCGTATTCCTTACCCATTTTTACGATATAGCCGTTGAAGATATCGATTTCTGTCTTCTCGCCTCTGTCAAGTGACTGCAAAGTTGAGGGACGAACGTCACCGAACTTCTTACCAACGATTGTTACAAGCATTTTTGCAATTGTGTTGAACCAGTTCGCATCGGAAATAAGAAGAAGATTGTAGTTAAGAACCGTAGCATAGGGAGGAACCTTGAGTCCCATCTTCTTTGAAACGTAGGTTGCTTCTCTTGCAATCTGAAGGAAGATTGACTTTGCAGCATCCTCTGTAAGCATAACGCCTACGCATTCACCTGTAAGAGCGGCAATAGAGTTGATGCAGGAATTGATAATAAGCTTTGAGTAAAGCTGAGCGTCAATATTGTCAACAACCTTTGTGGGAAGCAGAGCCTTGTAGATTTCACCAAGCTCTGTAATTTTAGCATCAATAACGCCGTTTACGCGACCGATTTTAAGCTCACCGCCCGAGGTTACGTTTACGTCACCGTTGGGAAGCATTGTAGCACCGAAGCCTATCATACAGCCTGCAGTTTTTTCCACACCTACAACATCGGAAAGAATCTTTGTGCAGATGCCGTTCTGCATTGACATAAATATGCCGTCTTCCTTTACGTGGGGAAGCATTTTTTCAGCAACGGGAGCAAGGGCAAAATATTTAGTAGCGATAATACATACGTCATATTTTTCCGTAAGCTCATCGGGGCTTTCATAAACCGTGAATTTCTGTGTATGATTTCCTAAAGCACCTGAAAGTGTGATGCCCTCGTTTCTTATCTTTTCCGCTCTTTCGTGGTTTGCCTCGATAATTTCAATATCGTGACCCTTTTCCTTGAGCATTGTAGCGGTTGTGCCGCCTATTGAGCCTGCGCCGACAAGTATAATTTTCATATATTTTCCCTCCGCGAAATATTAATACTATATTAAAATAAATATAGCAATAAGTCAAGAATTTTACATTTTTTCCTACACTCGGCAACAATTTGTATTATTGATTATACCCGCCTTTTATGGTAGAATAAGAAAAAAGCACAAGGAGAGAAAATTATGATAAAGTCGTTTGCAGGAAAAGCTCCCTCAGTTGAAGAGGGTGTATTCGTAGCAGAAAATGCTGCAATCATTGGTGACGTTACAATAGGAAAGGGCAGCTCAATATGGTACAGTGCAGTTTTAAGAGCAGATATGTGCCCCATCACAATCGGTGAAAATTCAAATATTCAGGATAACGCAACCGTTCACGTTGGTATGAAGGATGCAACCGTTATCGGAAACGGTGTTACCGTAGGTCACAATGCACTTGTTCACGGCGCTACAATCGGTGACAATGCACTTATCGGTATGGGAAGCGTAGTGCTTGACGGTGCGGTAATCGGTGAAAACTCAATTGTTGCCGCAGGTGCAGTAGTTACCGCAAAAACGGTAGTACCCCCCAATTCCCTTGTTGCAGGCGTTCCCGCTACAGTTGTGAAGGAGCTTTCTCCCGCACAGATTATGGGCAACAAGATGAATGCTATGGGCTACACGACCCTTGCAAGCAAATTTATGTCCGAGGAATAATTTCCGTATAAAAAATCAAGGTGTAAGCAGTATTTTGCTTACACCCTTTTTTTATTGATTTTTAAGGTAAAGATATGCCTTTAAGATTGCTGTCTGGGTTTTTCCGTCGGGGATATTTCCCTTCATAATTTCATTTACCGCTTCCTCAAGAGGCATTTTTTCAACGCCTACAAATTCATCATCGTCAAGCTTCTGCTCGCCCTTTGTAAGTCCCGTAGCAAGATACATATGGATTACCTCGTCGGAATAAGCGCAGGTGGGGTAAAACTCTCCGAGATATATCATTTTTTCAGCGGTATAGCCTGTTTCCTCCTTAAGCTCGCGCCCAGCGGCATCAAGATGAGGCTCACTTTTTGAATCAAGCTTTCCTGCAGGAATTTCCGTAAGCACTGTGCTGAAGGGATAGCGGAACTGCTTTTCGATTATGATATTTCCGTCACAATCAACAGGAACAACACAGGCAGCACCCACATGCTTTATGTATTCTCTTGTTGAGCCGTTACCGTTGGGAAGCTCTATCTTGTCACGGTAAACGTCAAGAAGCACACCCTTATAAACGTTTTCGGAGCTTAATTGCTTTTCGAAAAGATTATCCATTATTTTCTTCTCCTTAAAATATGAGCGGCAACACCTGCTGCAGCACCGACTGCGGCTGCTGCGCCTACACCTGCAAGAAGTGCAATCTTCTTTTCCTCACATTCATCGGCATCCCACAGATGTGCAGCCCTGCTGAAAAGTGATGTGCCGCAAAGCTCCCAGTAGGTGATGAAATATGTCTTGAAGTTTTCAGGATCATTTTCGTCAAATTCAAACACTCTTACGCCTCTTAAATGGTTACCGTAGCAACGGAAGGATGCGCAGGAGGACTGAATTACTCTCACACCGTCGTGCTCACCGATAAAGTTATTAAGATGGTCGTGAGCGTACACAACAGCCTTTACGTCGCCCATTTCCTGAAGCGCCTCAAGCTGACCGTAGTTTTCGTGAAGCACGCACATCTGCTCGCCCAGGTGTCCGTGTGCTCTTTCGGGGTCAAGCTTTACGTACTTTATAAGCTCACCCTTTTCATAAAAGGGAATTGCGGCAGGGTCATTCTTGTCGCATTCAATCTGAAGCGATGCGCTTTCAGGCATAGGAATATGCTGGAACATAAGTGAAGGAAGAGGCTTTCCGCCGTTTTCCTCGCGAAGCTCTGCACTTACTCTCTTATACCAGTCAATTGTTTCGGGCAGCACTGCCTCATAGCATTTTTTGGTTTCCTTGTTTTCGCCTGCACAGTCAAGCATCCAGAAATTGAAAAGCTTCTTTTTACCGTCGGAGGAATAAAGAGGCATATTGAAGGTATCAACGTCAACCGAATTGTCGGGATTGTCAAGACCTACGCACATTGAATAGGAGCGGTAAATATCTGCCTGCTCCTCCTTGGTCATACGGTTAACGTCATCGTGGTTACCGTAAATCATTGTGAAGGGAATTTTTCTTTCCTCAAGGGGCTTACAGATATGACCGATGGCAGTTACCATTCTCTCATATTCCTTTTCCTTTGTGTGCACTACAACGCGTGAGCCGAAGCGTGCATCCTTGAGATGATTGCCGAGAATATTGTCACCCGCAAAAAGCACAAGGTCAGGCTTTACGGTATCGTAAGCCTTGTTGAGCATTCTTACCATTGTGTGTCGCACAAAATGAAGGTCCTGAGGGTCAGCCACCTGCATAAGCACGAATTTTCCGTTTTTATTGAATTTAAGAGTGTTTTGCATTGTTTTGTACCTCCATACAGCAGTCCACTACAAGTATTGCGGCGAGCGCCATAAGCTCGTCTGCCTGATCGGGTATTTCAATTGCATAGGCATCACCGAAGGTAAACCATTCCTTTGAAAGATGCGCAATTTTTTCCTTTCCCCTGAACACCTCATATTCGTGGGCAAAGAAATCTCCCTGAATGGAAACGTCCCACTGAGGTATTGCATATTCGTGTCTGAAAACAGTGAATTTCTTCACTATTTCAACATGGTCGGCACCTGCGAGCGCTATTTCATATTTCGGCAGAAGCGTAAGCAGCCTCTGTCGTATGAATATGACCTCGTTTCCCGCCGTGTCGGTAACGTGAAGCTTTTTTCCGAGGGTGAAGATTTCACCTGCTGCAGTATATTTCACCTCGCCTCTTTCATCAAAGATATTGAATTTATCCTTGAATGAAAAAACCTTCTGCTTGATATAAAGCTTCATATATTCTCCCCCTTGTTTTTCTCCTTGTCAGCCGCCTCAATAAGCCTTGCTGCGGCTTCAGTATGAATTGCATCCGCATCAAGCCCGTTTGTCATTCTTGCAAGCTCAGCGGCTCTGTCATTTTCCTCAAGAGCCTTTATTCTCGTAAAGGTCTTGCCGTCAATGACCTCCTTATAAAGGAATTTATGAGCATCCGCAAAGGCTGCAATCTGCGCAAGATGCGTAATGCAGAGTATCTGTGATTTTTTCGATACTTCGTAAAGCTTTATGGCGATTCTTCTTGCCGCCGAGCCGCTGACACCCGTATCGATTTCGTCGAAAATAAGAGTGTCCACGCCGCCCTCACGGTTAAGAACGTTTTTCATAGCAAGCATAATACGTGAAAGCTCACCGCCCGAGGCTACCTTACCCAAGGGCTTCGGCTCCTCACCGGGATTTGCGGAAATAAGAAATTCAACCGTATCCGCACCCTTCTCGTAAAGCTCACAGGGGCTTACGCTTATTACGAATTTACAGGTGGGCATATCAAGAAAGCTCAGCTCGTACTGCACCGCCGCTGCCATTCTCTTTGCCGCATCAATTCTTTTTTCAGAAAGAATTTCAGCCTTCTCCCTGCACTGCTCAAGGGTTTCATTGTAAAGCTCCGTAAGCTGCTGAAGCCTTTCCTCACTTGAGGTTATGCTCTCAAGCTGCAAAACGGCATTATCAAGGAAGGCCAGCATTTCCTCCTCGGTTTCACCGTATTTTTTTGAAAGCTTATATAAAGCGTCAAGACGCTCCTCTATTTCGTTTATATCCCCGTCCATACCGTCAAGCTGCCTTAAGACGTCATCAATTACTCTCGAGCACTCCTCGATATAAGCATTGGCGTTTCCGAGATTTTCTGCAAGGGTATCAAGCCCCTTTGCAAGTGAAGACACCGAGGAAATACGGGAAATTGCACTGCTCACAAAAGAATCTGCACCCATGGAGTCACCGTCACCGCAAAGCAGCGTAAGCGATTCTCTTAAAGCATCGGAAAGCTTTTTGGAGTTGTTGAGCATATTCTTCTTCTTTGTAAGAGCAGCTCTTTCTCCCACGGTGATTTCCGCGCCTGCAAGCTCGTTTATCTGATAGGTTAAAAGATCTATCTGCCTTTCCTTATATGCCTCGTCAAGGGTCAGCTTTTTAATTTCACTTTTTATTGAGGAAAGCCTTTCGAAGCACTGACTGCAGTCCTCAAGCTCCCTCTGAGCATCTGCAAAGCCGTCAAGGAAATCGATGTGAAGCTCACTGTTCAGAAGCGCCTGTGAATCGCGCTGACCGTGAATGTTTATAAGCTTCATTCCGATGGACCTCAGCATTGAAACGGTAACACCTGCACCGTTTACACGGCAGTTGTTTTTACCGTCGCGGTAAATTGTGCGGTGAAGAAGAAGTGTTCCGTCCTCCTCAACAGGCAGTCCGTTTTCACGGAGCTTTTTTTCTATATCAGGTGAAATATCCTGAAAGAAGGCTGAAACCGAGGCGCTGTCCTCCCCTGTTCTTATAAGCTCACGAGAGGTTTTTTCACCCGTGACTGCATTTATTGAGTCAATAAGAATACTCTTACCTGCACCCGTTTCACCCGTAAGGATATTAAGCCCCCGTGAAAATTCCACGGAAGCCTTTTCAATTATGGCTATATTTTCAATATTAAGAGATTTAAGCATAATTAAAATCCGAGTAATGAATCAAGTTTTTTCTTAATTTTAACTGCAGTTTCCTCACTGTAGCAGAGAACGAAAATAGTATCGTCACCTGCAAGCGTGCCTGCAACGCCCTGAAGCCCCATAGAGTCGAGAGCTGCACAGGCTGCCTGTGCAGTGCCTACGTGGCACTTGAGCACAACGGTATTCATAGCAATATCGGTGCACACTGCAGAGCCTATGAGAATTGACATATATTTTCCGCTGTTTTCCTCGGGAGCGAGGGTGGGAAGACAATATTTATATTCTCCTGTAGGAGCAGGATGCTTTACTATATGCATTTCCTTTATGTCACGGGAAACCGTAGCCTGAGTAACGTTTACTCCTGCTTCGATAAGCTTTGAAAGAAGCTCCTCCTGTGTGCTTATAATATTTTCCTCAATAAGCTTTGCGATTATTGCCTGTCTGTTCTTTTTCATAAAACATCCTCACTTTTATTTCTCAAGTTTTTTATTGAGTACATCTATAAAATTATCTGTTTTTATTGAAATAAAGCCTGCTTTTATATCCGACTTTGAAATTTTAACCACGCAGCTTTCGTCTATCTGCACGGGTTCACCGCCGTCACAGGTTAAAAATACGTTGTCGGTTTCTTCGTATACGGGCTTTACGGAAACCTCAAATTCTGCACCGCCCGAAAAAATATAGGGACGCACGGCAAGAGAATGAGGGCAGATGGGAGTAAGAAGAATTGCTTCAAGAGTAGGCTCAACTATAGCACCGCCTGCCGACATTGAATATGCCGACGAGCCTGTGGGAGTAGCAAAAATCGCGCCGTCTGCAAGATAATCCGCAATATCTCTTCCGCCTGTTTTTACGCACAGATTAATAAGCTTAAGGTTTGCGCCTCTTGAAAATACCGCATCGTTAAGACAGGTATCCTCGTAAATGAGCCTGCCTTCTCTTTCCACCCTGACAGAAAGCATCATACGCTGCTGAACGGTATATCTGCCGTCGTTAAGGCACGAAAGCAGAGAAAGCTCCTTCTTGTCAAGACCGCAAAGATATGCAAGCCTTCCTGCGTTGATTCCGAGAACGTTTTTATTCTCCCCTGCTGCAAGCTTTGCCGCACGCAGCATTGAGCCGTCACCGCCCACGGAAATTACCATATCGGAATTTTTTATGTAAAGTGCAGGATTTTCAAAGCAGTCGGCATCAAGCTCACGAAGTTCATCCCTCAGGACTGAGGAAAAAACAAAATCAATTCCTGCCGCCCTCAGCTCCTCACATAAGGAAAGAGTAACCTCTCTCGCCCTGTGCCGTGTTAAATTCGGAATAACTGCTATTTTCATATATGCCTCCGATTATTTGTCAAGCTCTGCGTGTGAAGCATTTACAATCTGCTCGGGTGAGATTTCTGTGTGCTCACCCTTTTCCTTTGATATATAAAGAAGGTATTCAATGTTACCCTCAGGTCCCTTTATGGGTGAGAAATCAAGTCCCTTTACGGTAAAGCCAAGCTCCTTGGCAAATTCCGTAATCTTCTCAACCACCTCAATATGGGTGCTTTTTTCTCTTACAACACCCTTTTTCCCTACCTTTTCCCTGCCTGCCTCAAACTGCGGCTTTATAAGGGCAACGCATTCACCCGCATCGCCAAGCAGCTCGTAAACCTTGGGAAGCACAAGACAAAGGGATATAAAGGAAACGTCAATCGAAGAGAAATCCGTCTTTTCGGGAATCTGCTCCTCGGTGATATATCTTACGTTTGTTCTTTCGAGATTTACAACTCTTTCGTCGCTTCTGAGCTTCCAGGCAAGCTGCCCGTAGCCTACGTCAACGCAGTAAACCTTTTTTGCACCTCTTTGCAGCATACAGTCGGTAAAGCCGCCTGTTGATGCGCCTATGTCCATACAGATTTTATTTTCAAGGGTTATAGGAAAAACCGACATAGCCTTCTTGAGCTTATAGCCGCCGCGGCTTACAAACTCCATACCGCCTCTTACCTCAACGGAATCGGTTTCCTTGACGGTATCGCCTGCCTTCAGAGCCTTCTGCCCGTTAATATAGACGATGCCTGCCATTATGCCTGCCTTTGCCTTTTCTCTGCTTTCGAAATAGCCCTCGTTTGCAAGAAAGGCATCAAGCCTTAATTTTTCAGCCATTATTTTCACATTCCTCTGAAATCGTTTTTACCATTCCCTCACAGTCAAGCCTATAGTGCTTCATAAGACCTGCAACGGAGTCCTGACCGGGGAATTCACCCTCAACTGCAATATTGCGGTAAATTCCTCTGTAAGAGAATTTGAACAATTTATCCCCGTAGGTTTCACCAATACCTCCGAAGCGCTGGCCCTCCTCGAAGAAGAACACGTTCTTGCAGGAAAGCACCTGTTTAACGGCGTTATTGTTTACGGGCTTTATGGTATTGATTTTAACAATAAAGGTGTTAATTCCCCTGTTTTTAAGCTCCTTCTGAGCCTTACACGCCTCACCGAAGCATCTGCCGTAGGTTACGATTGCAATATCGGCATTTTTATCGCCGTATACCGCGTAATCTGCTCCGTCGGGCACAAAATCTGCGGGAAGCTCGGTGTCCACACCTCGGGGATAACGGACGGCAACGGGACCGTTGCACTCATACAGAGCCTTGTGCATATCCTTTTCAAGCTCTGTAAAGGTTGCGGGTGCAAACACTGTGATATCGGGGATGGTATTTATAAATGCGGCATCAAATACGCCGTGGTGCGACTGTCCGTCAGCGCCCACGAAGCCTGCACGGTCAATTGCAAAAACTATTTTAAGTCCCTGAAGAGCACAGTCGTGAATTATCTGGTCGTATGCACGCTGCAGGAAGGAGGAATATACCGCAAACACGGGAAGCATTCCGCCGCTTGAAAGACCTGCGGCAAAGGTTACGGCGTGCTGCTCTGCAATACCCACGTCGAAAAATCTGTCCGGATATTTTTCCTTGAACTGCTCAAGACCGCATCCCAGACTCATAGCCGCGGTGATTGCACAGATTCTGTCATCCCTTTCTGCGGCTTCAACCATAATTTTTCCGAAGGCATCGGAAAAGCTGGGCTGCGAAAAAACAGGCTCACCCGAATCAAGATTGAAGGCTGAAATGCCGTGGAAGGCATCGGGAGCCCTTTCGGCAAACTCATAGCCCTTGCCCTTGAGGGTATTTATGTGAAGCACTACGGGATAATCCGCTTCCTTTGCACCCTCAAGTGCGGAAATAAGCTGAGATATATTGTGACCGTCAACAGGTCCCATATACCTGAAGCCCAGATCCTCAAACATAGTTGAGTTATATACGATATTTTTAATAAACGTCTTTGTATTGTATATGCCCTTTACGAGCGGACGTCCCACAACGGGGATGTGATTGAGGGCACTTTCCGTTTTTGATTTAAATTTTACGTAACGGGGAGTAGCCTTCATCTGCGCAAAATATCTGGCAAGTGAGCCTACGTTAGGAGAAATTGACATAGCATTGTCGTTGAGCACAACAATAAGCCTTGTGCCGTTTCCCGCTCTGCCTGCATTATTGAGCGCCTCATATACCATACCGCCCGTAAACGCACCGTCACCGACTACTGCGATAACGTAGTTTTTGTTACCCTCTATTTTATTCGCAGCGGCAATACCGTATGCTGCAGAAAGGGCAACGCTTGAGTGACCGCCCGACATAATATCGTGCTCACTCTCACCCCGTCTTGTAAAGCCCGAAAGTCCGCCGGGCTTGCGAAGGGTTTCAAATTTTTCTTTTCTTCCCGTAAAGAGCTTATGCGTATAGCTCTGATGGGAAACGTCCCAGATTATTTTGTCCTCGGGAGAGGAAAAAACTCTGTGAAGAGCAATTGTAAGCTCAACAACACCAAGATTTGAAGCAAGATGACCGCCGTTTTTCGATACGGTTTCAATAAGCTCCTCACGAACCTCTGCGGCAAGAATATCAAGCTCTTCTTCCTTAAGCCCTTTCACATCCGCGGGACTGTCTATATAAGGTAAATACTTTCCTTTCACAGTCTTTCACCCGTTATATCAGTTTTTTCTGTAAAGAAGACCCTCTGCAATAAGTCTTATTTCTGCTGCAGCATCACCGAAATGATTAAGAGCCGCAAGTGAATTTCTTGTATGAATAGCGGCAAGCTCCCTTGCCTTTTCAACACCGAAAAGAGAAACGTAGGTGACCTTACCGTTTTTAACGTCACTTGAATCGTTTTCATCCTCAGCCTCAAGCACGTCGTCGGTTATCTGAAATGCAATACCAAGCTCTCTTGCAAAATCCCTTGCATAGGAAATTTCGTCGTCCTCCACACCTGCTGCAATAAGCCCCAGTGCACAGGCACATTCAATAAGAGCCGCCGTTTTAAGAGTATCCATTTCAACCAGCACGGAAAGAGTTGCAGGAGTATTTTCATACTTAAGGTCAATATACTGACCGCCTATCATACCCTTCATGCCCGAAAGTGTTGAAAGCTCCTTCACTGCTCTTACGCACTGCTGAGCGCTGATGTCACCGTCAGCTACCGCCTCGGCAAGAAGCGCGAATGCGTGAGTAAGAAGAGCATCGCCTGCTAAAAGTGCGTTTGCCTCACCGAATTTTTTGTGTGATGAGGGCTTTCCGCGTCTGAAATCGTCATTATCCATACAGGGAAGGTCATCGTGAACAAGAGAATAGGTATGGATAAATTCCACTGCAAGAGCAAGCTTCAACGCCTTTTCGGGGTCACCGCCTGCCGCGGCGCAGAATTCAAGACAAAGAAGAGGGCGAATTCTTTTACCGCCGCTTTCAAGTGAATACATAAGCATATCGGTTATTGCCTGTGTTTCCTCGGAAAGCACGGGCATGGAATTTTTAACTGCCTCTTCAATCATTTTAATAAGCCTTGCGGTATTTTCCATAATCATTCCTCACTTATATCCTCAAGTGCAATAATTTTCTGCTCTGCGTTTTTAAGCTCGTCGTTGCAGAATTTTGAAAGCTTAGCGCCTTCCTCAAAAAGCTTCACGGACTCGTCAAGGGTAAGTCCGCCGTTTTCAAGAAGCCTTACTATTTCCTGAAGCCTTTTTATGGCTGTTTCATACGTTTTCTTTGCCATTTTTTCTGTTCCTTTCGATGCCGAGCACCTGACAGTCTACCCTTCCGTCTGACAAAGTGACCTGAAGAATATCGTCCTTCTTTATTTTTTCCACACTCTCAGTAATTTTTCCGTCAACGCTGACAAGCGAATAGCCTCTGAGAAGCACGCTTAAGGGATTAAGACTTCCGAGCGCGGAAAAGGTTTTTGTGAAATTATTTTTTTCGTTATATATTATCCGCTGAGAAGCGGCTTTAAGCCGTAACGTAAGGTTATTTACCGACTCGTATTCCGAATTGAAAAATTTTCCGGGATTACGGAAATCCCTCTTATCAAGAATAAGCTGCAGTCTTCTTTTTTCAGCCGAAATTATATTACTGATTCCCGAATAAAGCCTGTCCGTAAGAGAAGCCGTATTCATCAGAAGGTTCATAATATCGGGTACTGCTATTTCAGCAGCAGCTGAGGGCGTGGGAGCACGCATATCGCTTACGAAATCGCAGATTGTGAAATCTGTTTCGTGACCTACTGCAGAAATCACGGGTATGGGGCAGTTATATATTGCACGGGCAAGCAGCTCATCGTTGAAGCACCATAAATCCTCGGCACTACCGCCGCCACGTCCGATGATAATAACGTCGGCGCAGTCCTTTCTTGCAAACTCCTCAAGCGCATCAATCATTTCAGCGGGAGCAGAAGCACCCTGCACGGATACACCCTTGAAAATTACCTGAGCCTTGGGATAGCGTCTGCCAAGCACGTTGAGGATATCCTGCACAGCTGCCCCCGTGGGAGAGGTTATTACGCCAACCCGCTGCGGAAATGCAGGTACGGGCTTTTTATGGGAGGGATCGAAAAGACCCTGTGCCTCAAGCTTCTTTTTAAGCTGCTCGAAGGCTACGGCAAGCGAGCCTGCTCCGTCGGGAATCATATCCTCGGCATAAATCTGATATACACCGTCACGCTCAAAAACAGTTACCCTGCCGCAGACAATAACCTTCATTCCGTTTTCGGGAACAAACTTAAGACGCATAGCCTGACGATTGAACATAACCGCCTTTATGGAGGCTGCTTCATCCTTCAGTGAAAAGTACAGATGCCCTGTTTTATAGTGATTTGAAAAATTTGATATCTCACCCGAAATGAATATTGACTGCATACTAAGGTCAGAATCAAAAAGAGATTTTATATAACGGTTTGCCTGCGAAACCGTAAAGGTCGGAATATTCATCATAATTTACATTGATGCCAGAACTGCAAGTCCTGCCGCATTATCGGAGGAAAAGCCCTCACCGGCAAACACCGCACCGAATTCCTCGGAAAAGCGCTTTCTTATAAGCGTGTTTGACATAACTCCTCCCGAATATACAAGAGGAAGACCGGGATGCTTCTCCGTTATTGTTTTTGTCATTTCATAAAGCACCTGTGAAATATAGTCGATGCAATATTTTGCAATATCAGCATCCCCTTCACCGTCGCGCTTCATTTTTTCACATTTATTCTGAAGCCCTGAAAGAGAGCAGTTGCCGTCCTTCATAAAGGGCTTAATTTTATACACACGGTCACTTTCAAGACTCAGCCTGTCAAGCTCGGGACCTGCGGGGAAAGGAAGTCCCAAAAGATTTCCCGTTCTGTCGATAGCCTGTCCTGCCTTGAGATCAAGGGAGGAGGCTACAAGCTCTGCAGTAAAGATTTTATCCTTATGGGGAGTCACCTTAACCGCCTCGGTAGTACCGCCCGACACGTGAAAGGCAATAAATTCCTGATTCACAAGGCTCAGGCTGTCTGCCGAATAAAGAGCCGCCATAATATGACCTGCCTGATGCGAAAAGAAGCGGAGCCTTGCACCTGTTACGTCCGCTATCATTCGGGCAGCACCCTTTCCCGTCATAAAGCAGGGCATATACGAGCCCTCCTCGTCACGGGGAGAAACGGACACGGCAATGCTTTCAATTTTCCCATCACATTCAGCAATAACCGCATCAAGCATATCCGGCAGGTTTATTGTATGCTGAAAAACCGCATCACTCTGACGAAGCCCCAGCTCACCGGGCTTTACGCTGAGAAGTCTTCTTGACTGAATGAGTGTGTTTTTTTCACTGTCGTAAATTGCCGCTGATGTTGTGTAGTTGCTTGTATCTATTCCGAGGCAAAGCATCAGTTTGCCTTTCCTCTTATAACAGAGCCTAAAACGCCGTTGATAAAGGGAACGTCCTTCTCACCTGCATATTTCTTTGCAAGCTCAACAGCCTCGTTTGCACTTACCTTGTCGGGCACGTTGTCGAAATACATAATCTCGGCAACAGCAAGTCTTAAAAGAGCAAGAGCAACCTTGGGAATTCTTGCAATAGTCCAGCCCTTAAGATATGACTTTATTGTTTCGTCGATTGCGTCAACGTTTTCACAGACACATTCAACAATCTTTCTGGCAAAGCCGTCAAGAGTAAAAAGCTCGCTCTCCTCGGCAAATGCCTTCATTTCGTCCACAGTAAGCTCAGGATTGAAAATCTTTTCAAAAATAAGAATAAATGCCTGTTCTCTGGCTTCACTTCTTGTCATATATAAACCTCCGTAAAAGTTCTTTAATCTCGAGTATAATATATCATATATGAAATAATTATACAATATTTTTTTGTATATTCATATGAATATACATATTTTTATGCATAAATTTATTCATATTATGCACCGAATTATCTTGATTTCAATAGC
>JAZTWN010000004.1:0-22064 GCA_045635905.1 Acutalibacteraceae bacterium | reverse complement strand
CTTTTGAAATTTCCGACACATCTTCAACTTCATCAGCGGCAAGCAAGGAAACGATATAGTCTGACCTTACCTGATTTACAATCGGATTCATATTGATATCATATATATTGCCGCGGGTTTCTCCAAGTATAGCAGCTTTTGTAAACTGCATATCCGCAACAAGGTAGGCTGCATTGTGCTGTACTGAATATATTCTCGCAAGGCACACTGTGCAAAGCAGCGAAAAGCAAATCGAAACAATAATAACTCTTTTGTATTGCTTTTTTCGGAAAACGCGCATAAATATCACCTGAGTTTATTGTTTGATTACAATGCGATAATATTACAAAAACAACAAAATTCTGTTATAAATATTGAATTAAGCTCTCATTTAGTATATAATGGATAAAAAAATTGAGGAAGATATTTAATGCCATTAAAAGAAATGCCGGCATTCATCAAGGCAAACAAGGGAGTAAGAGATGCAATACTTTATTGCACGTTATGCTGTGTTTGTCTTTTTCTTCAGCTGATTCTGATGGAGAAGAATGCCATTAACATTGTTTTTGATATTATAATTCCCTTCACTGCATCAATCTGCTTTGCGTGCTACGCCATAACAATGGCGATGGACAGACCTATTATTCTTATCTATCCGCCCACTGTATATTTCGTTTCACTGCTGATTAATCAGCTTATATGGGTTGAGGTAGGAGTGAAGGATACATACCCATTTATCACAATGCTTGAAATGATTCCCTACGTATTCTTCGGAGTATGTGTATGCACATGTAAATTCAGAAAGACCACCGATATCGTTTTAAGAATTTTTTCTGTAGGACTTATCTGTGCAAGCATTATACTTGCGGTGCTTGCAATATTTTTCAGAGTAATTATTTTCATTAATACCGAGCATTATCTCAGAAACACTTTTTCTATGATAGCAGGATTTTTCGCAATCATTTTCATTTATTTTGCTATGATGGAGCTTATAAAAATTGCGGGCTTAAAAAAGCGCAAAAGACATAAGCAGCACGAAACAGAATTAAAGGCAGCTGAATAAATCAGTTGCCTTTTTTATTTTAAAATAACAAAAAAATGCTGCCGGATTACCGACAGCATTCTTTATTTAATTAATACTTAGGACGCTTTGTGTATGCAGTGTGAAGAATCTCGTGAGCCTTGTGTGAGTTGGGCTCGCCGAAATACTCAGCATAAATAGCCTTAACGTCAGGATTCATATGTGACTTTCTTACGGGAAGATTCTTGTCATCATTGTAAAGTCCTGCTGCACGCTTAGCGCGGATGTCAACGTTGTTGTGAACAGATGCGGGCTGAATGGGCTGACCGCCACCGTTTACACAACCGCCGGGACAAGCCATAACCTCGATGAAGTCGTATGTCTTTTCGCCTGACTTGATCATCTCAAGAAGCTTCTTAGCATTTGCAGTACCGGAGGTAACAGCAACTCTGATTTCGTTGCCTGCAATTGTGTAGGTTGCTTCCTTGATGCCTTCAACACCTCTTACCTCGTTGAATTCGAGGTTCTGAAGCTCTTCACCTGTAAGTGTTTCGTAAGCAGTACGGAGAGCTGCTTCCATAACACCGCCGGTAGCACCGAAGATTGTACCTGCACCTGAGCCAAGACCGAAGGGAGCGTCAAATTCTTCATCAGGAAGAAGATTGAAGAGGATACCAGCCTTCTTGATCATTCTTGCAAGCTCACGAACTGTAATAACTGCATCAATGTCAGCAAGACCTTCTACTGCAGTGTGGTCGAGTCTTTCAGCCTCGAACTTCTTAGCTGTACAGGGCATTACACTTACAACGTAGATATCCTTGGGGTCAATGCCCATCTTCTCTGCATAGTAAGTCTTAGCTACTGAACCAAACATACCCTGAGGAGACTTACAGGATGAAAGGTTGGGAATGAATTCAGGATAATATGTTTCGCAGAACTTGATCCAGCCGGGTGAGCAGGATGTGATAAGAGGAAGGTTTTCCTTCTTAGTATATCTGCCAAGGAATTCTGTTGCTTCCTCCATAATTGTAAGGTCAGCAGAGAAGTTTGTATCAAATACCTTGTCAAAGCCGAGAGCTCTGAGGGCAGCAACAAGCTTTCCTGTAACAACAGTACCCATTTCATAGCCGAATTCTTCGCCAAGACCTACTCTTACAGCGGGAGCAGTCTGAACGATAACGTGCTTTGTGGGATCGTTGAGCGCATCGATAACCTTCTGAGTGTCATCTCTTTCTGCAATAGCACCTGTGGGACAAACAGTGATACACTGACCGCAGGAGATACAGGAAGCGGCACCGAGAGGCATTTCAAATGCACAACCGATATGAGTATCGAAGCCACGGGCATTTGCACCGATAACGCCAACACCCTGATTCTTGTCACAAACAGCTACGCAACGACGGCAGAGGATACACTTTTCGTTATCTCTGTACATGTGAGCAGCAGATGCGTCAATTTCGGAGTGAGTCTTTGAGCCTGCAAAAGCAGTTTCTGTGTCAATGCCGTAATCGTGGCAAAGCTTCTGAAGCTCACAGGAGCCAGAGCGTACACAGGAAAGACATTCCTTCTTATGATTTGAAAGTATAAGCTTAAGAGTAGTTCTTCTTGCTTCGATTACGTCGGGAGTATTTGTGAAAATCTCCATACCTTCGTTTACGGGGAATACGCAAGCTGCAACGAGGCTTCTTGCGCCCTTAACCTTAACAACACAGATACGGCAAGCGCCGATTTCATTGATTTCCTTAAGGAAGCAGAGAGTAGGAATTTCTATACCTGCAAGACGGGCAGCCTCAAGAATTGTGCTACCGGCAGGAACAGCAAAATCTCTGCCGTTGATTTTAATATTTACATCAGCCATTTTTCCGTACCTCCTTATTTCTTGATGATAGCGCCGAACTTACATTTTTCGATACAAGCACCGCACTTGATACACTTGGACTGGTCAATAACGTGAGGATTCTTTACGCTGCCGGTGATAGCACCAACGGGACAAACTCTTGAGCAAAGAGTACAGCCCTTACACTTATCCTCAACGATTGTGATTGAAAGGAGCTCCTTACATACGCCTGCAGGACACTTCTTGTCAACAACGTGAGCAATATACTCATCCTTGAAGCGCATATATGTAGAAAGAACGGGGTTGGGAGCAGTCTGACCGAGACCGCAGAGTGAATTTTCCTTGATGTAGTTGCAAAGAGCTTCCATTTCATCAAGATCAGCAAGAGTACCCTGACCCTTTGTGATCTTCTCAAGGATTTCATAAAGACGCTTTGTTCCGATACGGCAGGGAGTACACTTACCGCAGGATTCGTCAACTGTGAACTCAAGGAAGAACTTAGCAATATCAACCATACAGGTGTCTTCGTCCATAACGATAAGACCGCCTGAACCCATCATAGCACCCTGTGCAACAAGGTTATCATAGTCGATTTCAATATCAAGCATTGAAGCAGGAAGACAACCGCCGGAGGGACCACCTGTCTGAGCAGCCTTGAAGGGCTTGCCGCCGGGGATACCGCCACCGATTTCCTCAATAACCTCACGAAGAGTTGTACCCATGGGGATTTCTACAAGACCGGTACGGTTAATCTTACCGCCGAGTGCGAATACCTTAGTACCCTTGGACTTTTCAGTACCCATTGTATTGAAGAATTCTGCACCGTGAAGAAGAATCTGAGGAATGTTAGCAAATGTTTCAACGTTGTTTTCAGTTGTGGGCTTGCCGAAAAGACCCTTAACTGCGGGATAAGGAGGTCTGGGACGAGGCTCACCACGGTTACCCTCGATAGATGTCATAAGAGCAGTTTCTTCACCGCAAACGAATGCACCTGCACCAAGACGGATAAAGGGATCGAAATCGAAGCCTGAACCGAAGATATCCTTACCTAAAAGACCGTATTCTCTTGCGTCGTCAATAGCCTTCTGAAGACGAGCAACAGCGATGGGATATTCAGCACGAACGTATACGTAACCTTCTGTAGCGCCTGTAGCATAGCCGCAGATTGTCATAGCTTCAACGATAGCGTGGGGGTCACCTTCAAGAACTGAACGGTCCATGAATGCACCGGGGTCACCTTCGTCAGCGTTACATACAACGTATTTCTGATCAGCCTGATTCTTAGCTGTGAAGCTCCACTTAAGACCTGTGGGGAAGCCACCGCCGCCACGGCCGCGAAGTCCTGAGTCCATAACAACCTTGATAACGTCCTCGGGCTTCATTTCAGTGAGGCACTTACCAAGTGCTGCGTAACCGTCCATAGCGATATATTCATCAATGCTTTCGGGATTGATAACACCGCAGTTACGGAGAGCAACTCTCTTCTGCTTTGCATAGAAGGTTGTATCGTTAAGGGAAACGTTACCGTTTTCAATAACAGTATCCTCTGAAACTTCATTATAAACAAGACGTTCAACAATACGGCCCTTAAGGAGATGCTCTTCAACAATTTCCTTAACGTCCTTTTCTTCTACCTGGCTGTAGAAGGTACCGTCGGGATATACGATAACAACAGGACCGAGTGCGCAAAGACCGAAGCAACCGGTTCTGACAACCTTAACCTCATCAACAAGGCCGTTGCTTGCAATCTGGGATTCGAATTCAGCGATAAGCTTGTTACTGCCTGATGAAGTACAGCCTGTACCGCCGCAGATTAATACCTGAGCGCGAATCATAATTTATACCTCCAATATATTTCTTACGATTTTACTTATCAAACATTGCTGATTGTGTATTCAGCAACAACTTTGCCTTCCTTAAGGTGCTTTTCAGCAACCTCCTTAACCTTGGCTGCATCCATCTTTACGTAGGTAACCTTTTCCTTACCTGCCTCGAAGATTTCAACTACGGGCTCAAACTGACAGATACCGATACAGCCTGTCTGTGTAACAGTAACCTTGTCTGTAAGACCGAGAGCATTAACCTCTTCAACAAAAGCGTTGAGAACAGGTCTTGCGCCTGCTGCGATACCGCAGGTTGCCATACCTACAACAACTCTTACGTCTGAGCTGCCTTCACGAAGTACAACCTTATTCTGCATTTTTTCCTTGATTGCTGCAAGTTCTGCTAATGACTTCATAAGAATTTTCCTTTCATTTTATGGATTATTTTATTAGTTATTAATAACCTATTTCATTATACTGCTCGTTGAGATATTCACCTATCCATGTAATTACCTCAAAGGCATCAAGCGGAACATCACCGAGTATAGCGCGAAGCTCGTCCGTATCAAGACTGACACTTCCCTTTTCGTTTACGTGGGAAAATATCCATCTGATTTGGGGCTGTCCCTGAATAAGAACCGTTACGGTGGAAGCAACGTCACCGAGAGGAGTAAAGTCAAGGTGATCGGTATAGAAGGTTGCTTTTGTTTCGGTACCGTGGGAATCGGGATGCTCGTCCTTATGGCGTGAGGTTATAAACAAATCTCCGCCGGTCTGCTGAGCAGCAAGCTTGAAAAGCGGAATACCGAGTCCGACCTTTCTTGTAGTTCTCGTTGTGGTAAAAGGATCTGAAACACTTTCAAGAAAATCCTCCTTCATACCGCAACCGTTATCACTTATGGAGATTGTAAGGAAATTTCCCTTCTCAACAAGCGATATATTAATTGTATCAGCCCCTGCCTTGACAGAGTTCTGAGCGATATCAAGTATATTCAGCGAAAGCTCTTTCATTGAGATTTACCTCTGAGAAGTCTGAACAATTCCGCCCTCACCTTATCACCTGAATAAGGCTCATCGTCAAGCTCAACATAAAACTGCTTGTCACGCATATCCCATAGATAATGGGCATCAGACGAAACAAGATGTCGCCTTGTCTTAAGAGCAGGATATTTTTCAGTGTATTCATTAATTTTATCTCCGTCGTGAAAGCCTGCACAGGTGAAGGCTTCATTGTCGGGGAAAATGCCGAGTGTGGCTATGATGCCGTTTGCCTCACGGTCTACGTGGGCAGGATAGCATATACCGCCGAAGGAATTTACGAATTGAGCTACGTCATCAACCGAGATATCGGTAGCATTCGAAAGCAGATACGGCTCAGTACCGATTAATTCGTCCATACCGTTAAGAATCATCTGCTCACCGAATATATCAACCCTGTTAGGGATGAGCATACGGCGTCCTTCTACAGCCCTGTCAAACTCCATAGCGGCGTCAAGCTTCTCAAAAAGACAGACAATATGAATGTCTTCACTTGTAGTAAGCTCCATACCTGCAACGGGAATAATTCCGTTGCGCTTTGCCGCTTCAAAAAAAGCAGGACAGTTCTTGGTGGTATTGTGGTCGGTAAGAGCCACAATATTGAGCCCGTTGAGAGCCGCCATACCGGCAATATTATTCGGGGTCATATCGTCATCACCGCAAGGTGACAGACAGGAGTGAATATGAAGATCGTAATAATACTTATTCATATATCAGCGCTTATTTTAACTGCCGTATTGAAGGCAGCATCCTGAGTAAGAAGAATATTGACACCCTTTTCGCGTGCGGTGGCGATAACACTGTCATCAGGTCTTGCACCCTCGCAGATGATAACTGCCGCAACGTCGGAAAGCTGAGCAACAGCTGCAATATTCATATTAGTCATAATAGTAAGCCATACATTTGAAGCCTCGGCTCTGCCCATTACCCAGCTGAGCAGGTCGCCTACATATCCGCCCTGAGCCTCTTTGTCGGGCTCGGGAAGAGAAAGCTCTTCAAATGAATATTTTACTGCAAGCTCTTTAACCGTCATCTTCAGTTGAATCTCCTTGCACCCCTGATTTTTTATCCTGAGCAAGCACTACGCATCTGCGGGCATCATCAACTCCCCTTACAATATCCTCGGCAAAGGCTCTGCAGGTGGGTGCACCGCAGGCTCCGCAGTCGATACCGGGAAGAGATTTTCTTATCTCCTGCATCTTTGCCATCATCCGCATTGATTCAGCCATGCTTTCACTGAATCGGGAAATGGGAGTATATACAGGAAGGGCTTCCGTAATAAAGCTTGCCGGAACAAAGGTCGATTCCTTTGGAATGAAATTCTTTGAAACGGGCATATATCTTCTTACGGTCTGCAAACGCGTTTTTGCTATAAAGGGATTTTCAATTGTCATAACTCCGCCGACGCAGCCGCCCGTACAGGCGTTGAGCTCAACAAATTCAATCTGAGGAATATTTCCGTTTTCGATCGACTCGAGAACCTGTATGCAGTTTTCGATACCGTCGGCAAAAAGGTAGCTGTCATTGAGTATGGCAGAGGATTCACCGCCTGATGAAGCCCAGCCGATACCGATCATACCTGCTTCAGATGAAATTGTGGGAATATCATTTTTCTTCATAGCACCCAGCAGCAGAAAATAAATATCGCTGAGGGATACTACTACGTCAACGTTACTTTTATAATCTCCGTAGCCGTTTCTTATGTAGCTTACCTTCGCAGGACAGGGTGAAATGAAGAAAACTCCGATTTCATCGTCCGAAAGCTCGGGATGAAGCTCCTTGGCCTTCTTCTTTGCCTCGGTTGCCGCTATTTCCATAGGAGGCAGCAAAGGAAGAATATTGTCCTTAAGATACGGGAAGCGAAGACTTATAAGTCTTGAAATAACAGGACAGGCAGAGCTGATTACAGGCTTTTTAAGCCCCTCGGTTTTAAGATAAAGGCGCGTATAGTTGGAAACTATCTCAGCTGCCTTTGCAACCTCGTACACATCGTCGAAGCCGATGTCTATAAGCCCTTGTAAAACTGAGTCAACGTCGTCAAGTCCGTCAAACTGTCCGAAAAGAGCGGGAGCAGGAAGAGCAATTTTCCACTTGTAGTGAAGATAGTGCTCAAATTTACTGCACATAGCTTTTTTTGCATTATTGGGACAGACTCTTATACATTCACCGCAGTCGATACATCTGTCTGTGTTGATTTCAGCGTGTCCTGAATTGATTCTGATGGCTTCCGTAGGACAGCGTCTTATACAGGCAGTGCAGCCTGTGCACTTTTCCACGTCAAGCACAACAGAGTGTCTGTAAGAATTCAAACCATCACCTTATTTACTTAAGGTAAACACACATGGTAATTGTGGTGCCCTCACCGACTATGGAATCAATCTTCATTTCGTCGGTATAGCGTTTCATATTAGGAAGACCCATACCTGCACCGAAGCCCAGTGAACGGACGTTTTCGGTAGCGGTTGAATAACCCTCCTGCATAGCAAGGTCGATATCTGCGATACCGGGACCCTTGTCTGCAAGGATTATTTCTATACGGTCCTCGTAAACAATTACGTCGGCTTCGCCGCCGTGCGCGTGTATAACCATATTGATTTCACCCTCGTAAAGGGCAATAGAAACCTGTCTGATAATTTCAGGGGGAAGACCGAGTCGTCTTAAGTTCTTTTTGACCTGAACTGAAGCCTGACCTGCCGATACGAAATTATCACCGTCTACATCAAAGTGGAATTGCAATGATTCACTCATAGCTTTGCACCCGTCAATCCGTTATTGTAAAGAATGCCGCAGGATTCGTACATACGCTTCTGTGTTGCAAGAAGCACTATGCCGCTTTCCTTAGCTGCTTCAATCATTTCGGGGGTGGGACGCTTTGCGCGGACAAATACGATGCAGAGCATATCCATCATTTCAGCAGTTCTTATAACCTGTAAATTCACAAGACCTGTCATAAGCACAGCCTGATCCTTTACAAAAGCAAGCACGTCACTCATCATATCGCTTCCACAGGCTGAATGAACGTCCTTGTCAAGGCTTTCCTCACCGCAAAGAACATCTGCATCAAGTAATTCCTTTAAGGTACTGATTTTCATTTTGATTATTTCCTTCAGAGAAAATTAATTATTCGTATTTTGCAAGAATATCGGGGATCATATCTGCAGTAAGTCTGCCGTAAACGTCTTCGTTGACTGTCATTACGGGAGCAAGACCGCAGGCACCGATGCAACGGCAAGCTTCGATTGAGAACTTTCCGTCTTCAGAGCACTCACCAGCATCTACGCCGAGAACCTCACAGATCTTATCAAGAACCTGCTGAGCACCCTTAACGTAGCAAGCTGTACCAAGGCACACAGAAATATTGTACTTGCCTTTGGGTGAAAGGGCAAACTGTGCATAGAAGGTAGCAACACCGTAAACTTTTTCAACGGGTACGTCAAGACCTTCAGCAATTCTGCACTGAACCTCGTAAGGAAGGTATCCGTAAATACCCTGAGCATCCTGCATTACTGCCATAAGGCGGCTCTTGTCGCCCTTTGCGGCAGCAATAACATCCTCGAGTTTCTTTGCCTGTTCGGGAGTATCAATAAAAGGAAGTTTACTGATCTTTTTCTCCATTCTTTATTTCCTCCAATCAAATTAATATACAAATTATCGGATGGCGCATAACCATACATCATGCATTATATCATATATAATTTAATAAGTCTATAGATAACGAGAAGAAAAATTCGATTTTTGTTATATTTTTAACAATTTTCTCCCCGAAAAAGAAATTTTTATTTGATTTTCTCTTGTAAACTCAGAAATTTGAATGTATAATGTTGTCATAAAATATTTTTGGAGGCAATATAATGGCTAAAAAAGTACTTGTTGAAACATCTGCAAGACACGTACACGTATCTAAGGCAGATCTTGAAATCCTTTTCGGTGAAGGCTATGAGCTCACCAAGAAGAAGGACCTTTCCCAGCCCGGTCAGTATGCTTGTGAAGAAAGAGTTCAGGTTGTAGGCCCCAAGAGCTCCTTCCCCGGCGTATCAATCCTCGGTCCCGTAAGAAATGCAACTCAGGTTGAAATCTCTGCTTCAGACGCTCGCTCAATCGGCGTATGTGCGCCCGTAAGAGAATCCGGCGACATCAAGGACTCCGCTCCCTGTAAGCTTGTTGGTCCTAAGGGTGAGGTTGAAATCAGTGAGGGCGTTATCGTTGCAAAAAGACACATCCATATGACAACTGCTGACGCTGCTGAATTCGGTCTTACCGACAAGCAGGTTGTAAGCGTTAAGGTTGAGTCCCCCGAGCGTTCACTTACCTTCGGTGACGTTGTAGTTCGTGTAAACGACAGCTTCGCACTTGCTATGCACATCGACACAGACGAAGCAAATGCAGTTCTTGCAGGCGCTAACGCAATGGGCGAAATTATCAAATAATTAAAACAACACAAAAAAAAAGACAGTACTTGTGAATCCGCAGGTGCTGTTATTTTTTTGCAAAAAATTCTATTAGAAAATTAAGCCGATAAATTATCGTATTACCTTTAATATTTCTTCACCAACCGTTAAAAATTGAATTGAACGGGGGTGAATGATTGAAAAAAATTATAAAAATCAGCACGGCAATTACGGGGATTATTATTACTTTGATTTTTTCACTGATTGTATACGGAGATCTTACTATCCCCGACGACGCAAAAGGTCTGTCGACAGATGGCTTTAATACGGGAATCTATACAATCAGCGCAAAAATCCACGAGGGCTCTGAAAAAGCGTCAGATAAAAATACAAGCCGCGAGCTAAGCGAAATCAGACTTTCGGGAATTTTTCCTGTTAAAACCGTTTCAACGGCAGCATCAGACAGAATGTATCTTATTCCCGGCGGAGAGCTTGTTGGCTTAAGGCTTAAAACTGACGGTGTGCTTGTTGTCGGCACGGAGGATTTTGAGGCGGAGCAAGGGACAGTTAATCCTGCAAAGGAAGCAGGAATCATGGTCGGTGATACACTGGTATCGATTGATGATATCGAGATTTCAACAAACGCACAATTAGCAGAAATTATAGCCTCAAGTGACGGCGAGCCGATGGAGGCCGAGATTATGCGTGAGGGACAGGAAATTGAAATTACCATAACACCTGAAATTTCAACGCTTACAGGGCTTTACAAGTGCGGCTTATGGATAAGAGATTCAACGGGAGGAATCGGCACACTCACCTATTATGACGTCGAAAACGCAGCATTTGCAACACTCGGTCACGGAATTTACGACACAGACACGGGAACGCTTCTGCCCACCAGCAAAGGAGAAATCAGCTCAGCAACCCTTACGGGAATCAGAAAAGGTACAGCAGGCTCTGCAGGTGAGCTAAAGGGAGCAATTAACAGTGACGTATTCGGTAATATTATATCCAATAATGAGAACGGAATTTACGGAAGCGTAAGTGTAGTCAGCCTTTCCTCTGATGCTATGCCAATAGCCTATGACAGTGAAATAAAAACAGGCTATGCACAGATTTTATGCACGGTTGAAGGAAACGAAAAGGCTTATTATGACGTGGAAATTGAAAAGATCAGCAAGGGCTCTGAAAACAAAAATTTGGTCGTAAGAGTAACGGATGAAAGACTTCTCGAGCTTACGGGCGGTATTGTTCAGGGAATGAGCGGCAGCCCGATTATTCAGAACGGAAGAATAATTGGTGCTGTGACACACGTGTTTGTAAACGAGCCGACAAGAGGCTACGGAATTACCATAGAAAATATGCTTAAAGAACAGGACAAGCTTATTTAACAAAAAAACGCAGTATCGGAAGATTAATTCTGATACTGCTGATTTTTATTCTGATATTTTCCATTTCTGCATCATAATGACACAGGGATTGCTTTCATCTTTTTCCTTTGCATAAAACACCGTCAGAAGCGTGCCGTCATCAAGCTCTACCGTACACGGATAACCGATATCGTCGCTTATACCGTTGACGTAAACGGTATGGTCGGTATCCCAGGTTTTACCGTTATCAGCTGAAAGCATAGCGCGTATTTCATAGGGCTTTTCCCTGTAGCCGTAAAGTGAGCAGAGCACACCTGAAGAATGCTTGATTATATGGCAGGGAGCACCTCCGAAATCGGGCAGAAGTCTTTCGGGAACTGACCAGGACCTTCCCCTGTCTGTTGATACGGACTGATAGGTGCTGAAATTTTCTTCAGTTCTTATGTGGCACAGCAGAGTGCCGTCGTCAAGCTCAAGCACGTATGGCTCGGAGGGTGTAATGCGACTGCCGTTTTCGTAGATATCGGGAACAGTGCTTATATATTCACTGCTTCCGTCAGCAGGACTTACACTATATGCCTCAATATGCTCGCAGAAGCTTTCACCGGGCTCTGCGGTATTGAAAACATAGCCTACCCACAAAACACTGCCGTCAGATAATTCAACAGGACCGTGAGGTGAGGAAACGGGACATCTGTAAATCGGTCCGAAGCTCACTCCCCCGTCAAGACTTACCCTGAAGGTAGAGCCGATAACGGCTTCCTCGTCAGCATCGCTTACAAGGTCAAGATATGAATTTATATACGCCTGCATATCAGGAGGATTATCCTCGTTATGACGGCGCTGCATTCTGCGGGTGTTATTAAACGAGGTAACAATAACACCGTTTTTGCCGAATTTACAAAGACCGACGTCGCGGTCATCAAGACAGGTATCAATTACGGGAACAGGAGAGGTAAAGCTTTCTCCGTCATCATAAGAATATGCGATTACACCCTTCCCGAAGGGACACACGTGCTCAAGACGGAAACCCGAAGCGCCTGCAATAATTTTACCGTCGTCAAGCCTTATAATTGAGGGCCAGCCGAAATAATTATGCTTTGAGCCGTAATTTGACATAATTACACGGGGATTGCCGATAAGTTCGATTTTCACAAGATCACCTTACTGAAAAATCCCGCCACAAAAGCGACGGGATTATGTAAATTACGCGTTATTTTTCTTTGCCTTGATTGCAGCAGCAAGGTCAAAGGAAGCAACCTTATTGAGAGCGGGGTTTGAGGACTGCTCAAACTTCTTCATAACAAGGCTTACAAGGAAGAAAGCAACAAGACCTGCAATTGCACCTACGATGATACCGCCGAGAACGTCGGAGGGATAGTGAACCTGAACGTAGTTTCTTGATGCACCCATAAGCACAGCTGCCACAAGAGCAAGCCAGCTCTTCTTCTTGTCACAGAACATAAATACGGGAACAAGAGCCGCAACGGCGGAGGTTGTGTGACCTGAGGGGAAGGAGCGCATTGAGGAAGCGTGAACCTCACCCATATTTATCCACCACTCACGGAAAACTGCTACTGTAGGATCGTCGGTGAAATTTAAAAGTTCAAAGGGACGGGGACGCTCGATAAGAGGCTTGATGGTAACGTTTGTGATTAATGCGCCTACTGCGATACCGATAAGCATACCTGCGCCGACCTTTCTTGTCTTCTTGAAAAGAAGGAAGATAAGACCGAGAACGATAAAGAGAATACCGTCGTCACCGAGATGTGTGTAAATGAGGAAAAAGGTATCAAGAAGCTTACCGAGTGCTCCCTCATGAAGATTTGCATAGAACTGTAAAATACTGTAGTCAAACGAACCGAATACATCGGAGAACCACTGTATAACTGCCTGTGTATCCATAAAAATACTCCTTTTAATTTTTTAAGAATTGTATCATAAATTTATGACAAATGCAACTATTTTATGCAATTATTCTACATTTAATATCCTGCTGCAGCGGATTCGTTTTTTACAATTTTAACTATCCTGCTGGTACCAAGACGCGAAGCACCCAATGCAATAAAATCCTCAGCATCAGCGATAGAGGATATTCCGCCTGCCGCCTTGATTTTAAGCGTAGGAGCACAATGCTTTGCCATTAATGCAATATCCTCCTTTGTTGCTCCGCCTGTTGAAAAGCCCGTTGACGTTTTAATATAATCGGCATCGGAAAGTGAAACAATTTCGCACATTCTGATTTTTTCCTCATTACTTAAAAGACAGGCTTCAATAATAACCTTAAGAAGCTTGCCGTTACAGGCTTTTTTCACTGCATTGATTTCACAAAGCACGTCGTCAAAGTGTCCGTCCTTCACCATGCCCACGTTTATAACCATATCGATTTCATCCGCACCGTTATTCACGGCATCCTCTGCCTCAAGACACTTTACAGCAGTTGAATTATAGCCGTTGGGAAAGCCGATTACAGTGCAAACGGCAATTTTATCTCCGACGTATTCCTTTACATCCCTAACAAAGCTCGGAGGGACACAGACGCTTGCACAGCCATATTTTATACCGTCGTCACAAATTGCTCTGATTTCATCAAGGGTTGCGCTTACAGAAAGAAGAGTATGGTCAACCTTGCTTAAAATTTCATTTATATCCATTATAATCACCGTATAAACCTTATCATATTTTCAAAGAAAATACAATACAGAGTTTTAATTGACAATTATCATCAGGAGAATTATACTGAAATAAGAAAGAATGCAAGGAGAATTACTATGGATTTCAAAAAATACCTTTCAGACAGACGAATTGCAGTACCCACACCCGACAATATCTGCGATGAATTGGGTAACTGCTGCTACGGCACCTTCGAAAAGGAATTTCCTAAGCTTAATATGCTTAAGGTCAACAAGCCCTCTCCCCTCCCCAATTTCTTCAACAAATACCGACTTAACCTCTGGGAGGCAGCAGAAATTAATTTTGATAAGGTAATTCTTCTTACCGCAGTGTGCGACGTCGGACTTTTCGGTACCGCTCTTACCGTTATTTACGACAAGAGAATAAAAAAATGCACCTACTGGAAGGAAACCGTGCGCTCCTCTGACGCAGTTATTGCCGAAACACTTATTAATTCCTCGGAAACCTGTTCAAAGGGCAAAAGGGTAAAGGTCAGACTTATAAATAATTTTGAACGAGGCGATGCTATCGTTACAGGCTATGCCGACGACAAGCAGTCGGGCACGGTTGACTACAGGCTGAAGCTTAAAAGAGCCTCAAAGCCCTGCGTTGTAAGCATACCCTTCGACTCAAACAGACCCTTATATACACAGAAGGATTTATTCGCAGTTGAGGGCTACCTTGAGTTTAACGGCGAACGCTTTGAAGCAGATGCGAGCACGGTTGCAATTATTGATGACCACAAGGGCTATTATCCGAGAAAATCACACTACGACTGGGTTACAACCATGGGGAAAAAGGAAATTGACGGCACTGAGCAGTATTTTGGCATAAACCTTACGAGAAACCAGTCTGTTAATCAGGATGATTTCAATGAAAACATCATCTGGTTTGAGGATAGAATTTCAAGACTCACGCCTGTTATTTTCAAGCATAAAAACAAAAATCAGTGGCACGTTGAGGATACAAAGGGCATGGTTGACGTTACCTTCGATATAGGTGACCGCTTCGTTATGAAGCTGAAAACGGGAATAATAAACATCGACTACCATATCACCTTCGGTGAGCTTCGCGGCTTTGTATGTGACGAGGACGGTAACCGCTACAGACTTGACGGTATGAGTGCTATCGGAGAAGATAAAAGCCTGCTTTTCTGACAAAGGCTAAAGGGACTGCATAAGCAGTCCCCTTTTTTTATTTTCTTGTATTTTCGTAGTCTGAGTGCAGAGAAATTCCGTGCTTATTGAACACCTCAACTGCCGTTTCATAATCATCAACACGAAGAACGGTCCAGGCCTTACCCTCGGATTTTCCTATGAAGGCATACATATACTCAATTCCGACGTTTGCTTCGGTAAGAAGCTCGAGAAGATATGCAAGACCGCCGGGAGCATCGTCCATTGCTGCGGCAATTACCTGGGTGCACTTCACCATAACACCTGACTCCCTGAGCACGACAACTGCCTCGTCGGGCTTGTCAACAACAAGACGGAGGATGCCGTATTCAGAGGTATCTGCAAGTGAAAGTGCGCTGATATCAATTGAATTATCCTTGAGAACGTTTAATACTGCGGAAAGTCTGCCGATTTTATTTTCAACAAAAACTGATAACTGCTTCATGAATTTTCTCCTTATACCTTTCTCTTGTCTATAACACGCTTAGCCTTGCCTTCACTTCTTGTGATGGACTTGGGGTTTACAAGATGAACTGCAGCACTGATACCCAGCACGTCTGCAAGCTTACTCTTGATAAGTCTTTCTGTTTTTTCAATTGTCTTGATATCGTCTGAGAAGAGCTCCTCGCTCATTTCCACGTTGATATCGAAGGTATCTGTGTTATTAACACGGTCAACAATAATCTGATAGTTGGGAGTAATGCCGACACCGACGTTGAGAAGAACCTCCTCAATCTGCGAGGGGAATACGTTTACACCTCGGATAATAAGCATATCGTCGGTTCTGCCCTGAGGCTTGTTCATTCTTACGTGAGTTCTTCCGCACTTACACTTTTCATAGTTAAGAGAGCAGATATCTCTTGTGCGGTATCTTATAAGGGGGAAGCCCTCCTTTGTAATGGTTGTGAATACAAGCTCACCCTGTGCGCCTGCAGGAAGCACCTCGAGGGTATCGGGGTCGATAATTTCGGGAATGAACATATCCTCACAAACGTGCATACCGGCCTGATATTCACATTCATAGGATACACCGGGTCCCATAATCTCGGAAAGACCGTAAATGTCATAAGCCTTTATGTGAAGCTTTCTTTCGATTTCGTGACGCATATCCTCGCTCCAGGGCTCTGCACCGAAGATACCTACCTTAAGCTGAAGCTTGTCAATAAGACCTGCCTCCTCAGCCGCCTCACTGAGATAAAGAGCGTATGAGGGGGTGCAGCAGATACAGGTTGAGCCGAAGTCAACCATTGTCTGAAGCTGATTTGCAGTGTTACCTGCTGACGTAGGAATTACGGTTGCACCAAGTCTTTCAGCACCGTAGTGAGCACCAAGACCGCCTGTGAAAAGACCGTAGCCGTAAGAAACCTGAATAAAATCCTGTTTATCAAGACCGATTGCACTCATCATACGTGCAACACAGTCGGACCACATACTGATATCGTTTTCGGTATAGCCGACAACAATCTTCTTGCCGGTTGTACCGCTGGACGCGTGAACACGCTTGATGTTTTCCATAGGCTCGGCAAAAAGTCCGTAAGGATAGTAATCTCTTAAATCCTGCTTGTATGAGAAAGGAAGCTTATGAAGGTCCTCAATGCCCTTGATATCCTCGGGCTTAAGACCAAGCTCATCCATACGGTTGCGGAAAAGCTCTACCCTTTCATACATTCTTTTTACCTGATTTCTGAGTCTTTCGCTCTGAAGAGCCTCAAGCTCCCCACGGGGCATGGTTTCAATTTTTTCCTGCCACATTTTGTTTTCCTCCTTTGGGATTTTCGGATAACAGAGGAATTTTTTTTGCAATAAAAAAATCCCCTGCAAAAAGCAGAGGACGGACGTACCGTGTTACCACCTCATATTCGGAATTTCTTCACAGAAATTCCCTCACGGAGTACCAATATACTCCCGCACTGTAACGGGTGCTCCCGTTGAAGCCTACTTGGTTTCAGCCCACAGCTCGCAGAATGAATTCACATAAAATCCGTTTATGTCTTGCACCAACCGACAATTCTCTGAAAACTTTAAATATGCTACTGGTTTCCGGTCATAGCCTTTATGTGATTACTTTATCACTTTAACCAAAAAAAGTCAACATTTTTCTGTATTATATTCAATAGAAATGTTTAATATATTCATTGACAGATATTAATTGTTAAGTTAAAATTTAAGTAACAAAATGAAAGAGGGATGCTCTTTGAAAAACGATTTAATGAAGAACAAAGACTATTTCAGACGCAACAAGTGGATATACTCTTTGGGAGGCATAGGACGAGATCTGGCTTACACTCTTTACACAGGCTTCCTTTTGACCTTTATTCTTTACACAAAAAACATAACTGACGGTCAGTTTGCCGCAATCAGCATTATTATGATTGTATGCCGTATATGGGACGGCATTAATGACCCGATTATGGGCGGTATAATTGAAAATACCCGCACAAAATTCGGCAAATTCAAGCCCTGGATATTTATAGGTGTTATTACTAACGCAATTGTACTTGTTCTTATGTACACCATTAATCTTGAGGGCATTGCCTTTGTTATTGCTTTTGCATTCCTTTACGTTCTCTGGGATCTTACCTATACAATGAACGATATCGGTTATTGGTCAATGGTTCCTGCTCTTTCAAGTGAGCCCAGAGAAAGAGACGTTATAACATCTATGGCAAATCTCTTTGCAGGTCTCGGCACAATTCTTGCAAACATTCTTATCCCTCTTCTTACTGTTGGCTCAGGTGCTATCGGCAACAGTGCTGTTACAGGCTACAAGATGGTTTCAATAGTAATTGCAATCTCCTTTATCGGCTGCCAGATGTTTGTGTGTGCAGGTGTTAAGGAAAAGCCCCTTCCAAAGCCCACAGAAGCTTCAGAAAAAATCGGCGTAAAAAAGATGATTCAGATAATCTTCAACAACAAGCAGGTTCTTTGGACATCACTTATTCTTCTGTTTGCAAGCCTCACAAGCGCTCTTCTTACTGCATTCGGCACAAACTATATTTATCTTTCATACGGCTATGAGGGCTCAAACACAACACTTTTCGTTGTAGCATACGGTGCAGCCTCAGGTCTTACCTTCGTTATCTATCCCATGCTTACAAAGAAATTCACAAGAAATCAGATTATTAAAATGTCATTTGTTCTGTTGATTGTGGGTTACATTGCATTTATGCTTACGGAAACTCTTCTTAAGGGCTCTGATATTGCTTACTACGTGCTTTGCATTGAGGCATTATTCATCGGCATCGGCGGAGCTCTCTTCTATCTTATTGCAGCAATTCTTCTTGCAAACACCGTTGAATATAACGAGCTTATGACCGGCGAAAGAAACGAGGCGCTTATATTCTCCGTGCGTCCCTTTATGTCAAAGCTTTCAAGCTCTCTTCAGCAGGTTATAATTATGGTGGTTTATCTTGCAATCGGTCTTACAGATATCACCAACAAGATTTCAGATGCTGAAAATGCTGCTATTTCAAATCCTGAGGTATGGACAGAAGCCTATAAAACCTCTTATATCGAGGAAATTCTCACCGGAGCCACGGACGGCATGACCTTTGCACTTCGTGCGGTTATGGCTTTCCTGCCCATAATTTTCATGGGAATCGGTGTGCTTATAACAATGAAAAAGTATAAGATTGACGAAAAGGAATATGAAAGAATTCTTTCAGAGCTTGAAAAGAGAAAATCATAAAAATTAAAGGACTGCCTGAGCAGTCCTTTTTTATTTACAGAATTTACCGATAAGTCTAATAAGCATATCCGTAGCATAAACACAGGAAAGCTCTCGCACTACGTTTCTTCCCACGTCACCGAAGTGCTTTGTTGACGTAAGTGTTTTTCCGCCTATATAAAATCCAAAGCAGACAGTACCTACAGTTGTATCGTTTTCATCTGAGGCAGGACCTGCGTAGCCTGTAATGCCGACGCCAATATCGGCACAGGCTGCTTTTGCAGCACCGGTTGCCATTTCAAGGGCAACGTTTTCACTTACAACACCGAAGGTATTGATAGTGTCGGCACTTACACCCACAGTTTTGATTTTTGCGTCATCGGAATACGTGATATAGGATGCACCGATAACTGCAGAAGAGCCCGCAACACTTACAAGCGATGAAATAAACATACCGCCTGTACAGGACTCTGCAGCACTGATTTTAAGCTTTTTATCTGTTAACAAATTTACAAGCTGCTCGGAAAAACTCATAATACCACTCCTCTTATATCAACATACTATCACACAAGGAACCAAAAATAAAGATAAATTTTACTTGATATTAAATTTTACAGGACTTATAATCATAGCGGTGATTATATGAAGCTTTTTAACTGTCATACTCATACTGACAATTCACACGACTGCAAGGCAAGACTCAGAGATATCTATAAGGAAGCATTAAAGGCTGAGCTTACGGGCTTTGCAGTAACAGACCACTGTGACTGCGAATATGCTGAAAATATAAAAATGGTAAACGACGTGCTTCATTCATATGATGAAGCAGACGGATTCAGAAAAAATCATAATAAAATTAAGCTTCTGTGCGGTATTGAAATCGGTGAGGTGCTTTCTGACGAAGGCTTTGCAAAAGAAATGCTCAGCGCAAGGGATTGGGATATGGTTTTATGCTCAGTGCACGCTGTAAATATCCCCGATTTCGAGATGCCCTTTTCTATGATAGATTTTTCAGACAAATCAGATGCTTTCATTGACAGGTACGTCACGCAATATTTTGCTCAGCTTCTTGACACTGCTATAAAGGCTGATTACGACGTGCTTTGCCACCTTACGGTAATACTGAGATACGTTGTATATAAATACAACCGTAGCGTTGATATCAAGAAGCACTACCCCGTTATCAGGAAAATCCTTGAAGCAGTTATAGCAAGAGATAAGACGCTTGAAATAAATACCTCAGGCATTGACGACGGATATTTTATGCCCGACAGAGAAATACTTGAAATGTATAAAGCGCTTGGCGGAAAAAGAGTTACCGTGGGAAGCGATGCACATTTTCCTGAAAATATAAGCGCAGGGCTTTCAGAAGCCGCCGCAATGCTTAAGGAGCTTGGCTTTGACTCACTCACCTGCTACGAAAAAAGAAAGCCTATGAACTACTTCTTATAAAAAAAGAAAGCCCGTGATTTTTCACGGGCTTTTTTTATGCGATTACATCCCTGAGTGAGCTGTCCTCAAGGAAGGTATTAAGATTATAAAGATAAAGAAGGTGCGTGAACGAGGTATCCTCGAGAACAAAATCAATATTGTCAGTATAGTATCTCGGGTCAATGATGACAATATTTTCAAAATGAGGAATCAGAAGCGGAATAAAGCAGTTTGCAAAGGAATCCTTAAAAATCAGAAGATTTCTTTCATTGAGGTTTTCAGTCTTAATTACAAGCCTGGAAAAATTACCGCCAAAGAATACCTCATACTGATTTTTGTTTTCAAGCTTTGAAAAATCGAATACGCTTGCACTTTTTTCCTGAGTGTCGGCATTGTATAAGAAATAAGTACCCTGCACGTTTTTCGGCAGAATGCAGCTGAGAGTATCAGCCGTTTCATATATACCCGAGGAGGAAGCAAGTGTTCCGCTGAAGGAATTACTGAAAACTATATTTTCATAGTCATCTTCATTAAATTCAATATCAAGCCTTTTACAAAGCTCCTCAAAGGCAATCAAAGCTGCCTCGGCAGTCCAGTGATGATCTGTTCTGAAATAAAGCTCTGTAAAATTGCGTCGGCTTTTAAGAGCAGAGGAAGCGTCAACACAGGTTGTATCAGAGCTCAGCTTCATAAATACGGAATTAATAAGCATACTCTGATCCTCACACCGGAGTAAAAAAGGAAGCTCATTATCGTATATGAAGGTAGCGTTGGGTGCTAAAAGAAAATACTGATTTTCAATACCGCATCGAAGAGAGAAATTATTAATAGCCTCACAGTTCGATGCAAGAAGGGAGGAATCAACCGCTGACGGAACCTCAAAGAGCCTGTTGTTTTTTCCGCAATATACGTCGTTTATCTGAGTTTTTCCGAGAATGCGGGAAACGTAGGTTTTAAGTGAAACTGCAGTATCGCGTAAAGCAAACTGATCGGATAAATAAGATTCGATTCCCTCCATAAGACTGCCGTTGGCAAGTGAAGAAGGACTAAATGCAGGAAGACCGGCAAGATATCTGTTCTCCGTCTCGGAATACTGCCTGTCATCACTTAAAATTCCTGCCGTCATAAGACCTGCAAACGAACAGAATACAACAAGGGTGAATACCACCGCAATTATTTTTCTGAATTTGTCTGACAATGGATTCACCTCTTAAAACCTGAAATACAAGAACGGATTATACGTGTCACCGATAAGATAAATAATGCTTACAAAAAGAAGCACAAGGCTTATACAGTAACGAAGAATTATTGACGATTTCTTTTCGTTTTCCTTATTGAAGCTTAATAAGCCGGAGGAAATAACGCCTGCAATAAGAAGCATTGAAGCCTCAGAGAAAAGACGGTATAAATCTCCTGTGTCAATAAAGCCGTTGAAGCCAGACATCGACACAAAAAATCCTGCTAAATCAGAAACTGACGTAAAGGAGAAAAGCACCCAGCCGATAAGAACGAGCACAAAGGTCACAATTCTTCTTATAAACAACGGCAGCATATCAATAAGCTTATTGAGCACGTACTTTTCGAGAGCAAGCAGCGCAAAGTAATATATTCCCCAGAAAATAAAGTTCCAGGATGCTCCGTGCCACAAGCCTGTAAGCGACC
>JAZTWN010000003.1:0-12645 GCA_045635905.1 Acutalibacteraceae bacterium | reverse complement strand
GAAAAATCATATAGATATGTACGAACAACAGCTTGTGAAGGGCTTTTCCGATGAGGAAAAACTGCTTCTCCACGGATTTGTTGTCCGTCTGCTTGAAAATATAGGCATAAAATTCAGCAATTTCAGGGAGGAAAGAAAATGATAAAAAAATTGACAGGCTGTATAAGGGAGTATAAAAAGCATACCATACTCACCCCTGTGTTTATGATAGGGGAGGTTGTCTGCGAATGTATTATTCCTATGATTACTGCCCAGCTCATCAATTCAATCAACGCAGGCTGTGAGCTTTCTGACATTGTAAAGGACGGTATTGCACTTGTGCTTATGGCGTTTCTTTCTCTTGCCTTCGGTGTGCTTGCAGGCAAGACTGCGGCAACGGCAAGTGCAGGCTTTGCAAAGAATCTGCGTCATGATATCTTCTATAAGATTCAGGATTTCTCATTTTCTAATATCGACCGCTTCAGCACCTCCTCGCTTGTAACAAGACTTACAACCGATATCAATAACGTGCAGATGGCGTTTATGATGATTATAAGAATTGCCGTGCGAGCTCCTCTGATGCTTATTTTTGCAACTGTAATGGCAGCCGTGGTAGGTAAGAAATTAAGCCTTATTTTCCTGTTTATTGCCCCTGTGCTTGCAGGCGGTCTTCTTGCTATCGGTCTGACGGCACTTCCTCTTTTCAGGGCAGTTTTCAAAAAGTACGATAAGCTCAATAACTCTGTACAGGAAAACATCAAGGGCATGCGCGTTGTAAAAAGCTTCGTAAGAGAAGAATACGAAAAGAAAAAGTTTGCCGCTGCCTCCGAGGATATCAGAAACGATTTCACCCACGTAGAAAGAATCGTTGTGCTCAATGGTCCTCTTATGCAGTTTGCTATGTATGCATCAATGATTCTCATTTCCTTCTTTGCCGCAAAGCTTATTGTTTCCTCAGGCGGACAGTATCTTGACGTCGGCTCGCTTTCAAGTATGATTACATACTCAATGCAGGTGCTTATGTCACTTATGATGTTCTCAATGATTTTCGTTATGATTACCATGGCGGTTGCATCAACAAAGAGAATTGTCGAGGTACTTTCGGAAACACCCGATATCCGTGAAAAGGAAAATGCAGTGACCGAGGTTGCTGACGGCAGCATCGATTTTGATAACGTAAGCTTCAAGTATTCCGCTGCAGCAGAAAACTATGCTCTTGAGGGAATCAATCTTCACATAAAATCCGGTGAAACCGTAGGAATCATCGGCTCAACAGGCTCATCAAAAACAACTCTTATTCAGCTTATTTCCCGCCTTTACGACGTTTCCGAGGGCAGCGTTAAGGTTGGCGGCGTTGACGTAAGAGATTACAATATCACAGCTCTCCGCGACGAGGTTTCCGTTGTTTTACAGAAGAACGTTCTTTTCTCGGGCACAATTAGGGAAAATCTCCGTTGGGGTGACCCCGATGCCAGTGATGAGGAAATCGAAAGAATCTGCGCACTTTCCCAGGCAAAGGAATTTATCGAGGGCTTCCCTGATAAATACGATACCTTTATCGAGCAGGGCGGTGCTAACGTTTCAGGCGGTCAGAAGCAGCGTCTTTGTATTGCACGTGCTCTTCTTAAAAAGCCTAAAATTCTTATTCTTGATGACTCCACATCAGCGGTTGACACAAAAACCGATGCGCTTATAAGAAAGGCATTCCGTGAAGAAATTCCCGGAACAACAAAAATTATTATTGCACAGAGAATCTCCTCCGTGCAGGATGCTGATAAGATTATTGTTATGAACAACGGTGTCATCGACGGTATGGGTACTCACGATGAGCTTGTTCAGAATAACGAGATCTATAAGGAAGCATACGAAATTCAGTGTAAGGCAGGTGCTGACGATGAATAAAAAGCCCGGAATGCCCCCTAAGGGCGCACCTATGGGACCTCACGGCAAGGGCGGTCACGGCGGCCCTCCGGGAAAGGGAATTGACCCCAAGCTTCTCGTAAGGCTCATAAAGCTCCTTCTGAAGGACTATCCCGTTCATATTGTAATTTCCCTTGTGTGTATTGTGGTTTCCGCAATAATAGGCGTAATGCCCGCAATTTACATTGAAAATATAACAGATATCATCGTAAGAGGTCTTGATATTGCCGCTTCGTCAAGCGTTTCTGCTGCGTGGCAGGCAGTGTCGGGTGAGGTTATTTCCTCTCTTGCCGTAATGGCAGTGCTTTTCGTTATCGGTCTTGGCGTTGCAACTCTTCAGCAGCAGCTTATCGCAATTGCCGTACAGGGCTTCCTTGACAAGATGCGTAAGAGAATGTTCGAGAAAATGCAGAATCTTCCCGTAAAGTTCTTTGATGCCAATAATCACGGCGATATAATGAGCTATTACACCAATGATATCGACACTCTCCGTCAGCTTATTTCACAGGGTATCCCCAGTATTATTTCCGCAGCTATTACTCTTGTTGTGCTTGTATGCGTTATGACGTATTTCAGCATTTCACTTATGGTTGTTGTTTTTGTTGGCGTGTTTGCAATGTTCCGCGTTACAAAGTTTGTAGGCGGAAACTCTGCAAGATTCTTTATGAAGCAGCAGGAGTCCGTAGGTAAAATGGAGGGCTTTGCCGAGGAAATGATGAACGGACAGAAGGTAATCAAGGTATTCTGCCACGAGCAGGCTTCAAAGGAGGACTTTGACAGGGTAAACGAGGAGCTTTTCAGAAACGTTGAAAAGGCTAATACCTTCGGTAACGTTTTCGGTCCTATTATGAACAATATCGGTAACATCCTTTACGTTGTTACTGCATTTGTAGGCGGTATTATTATTGTTTCCGACGGTAAAATACCCAATATTTCAATTGAAAATATCTTCTCTGCAGGCACAATTGCAGCACCTCTTGCAATTTCCGTTGTTGCTTCATATCTTGGTATGACAAAGCAGTTCACCGGAAGCGTAAACCAGGCATCCCAGCAGATAAACTCAATTGCTATGGCTATGGCAGGTGCAGGCAGAATCTTTTCAATCATTGACACCGAGAAGGAAACCGATGACGGTTACGTAACTCTTGTGAATGCAAGAATCGAAAACGGTGTTGTAACCGAATGCGAGGAGCACACAGGTCATTGGGCGTGGAAGCATCCCCATTCCGCAGACGGAAGCGTTACCTACACAGAGCTTAAGGGTGACGTTGTGCTCAACGGTGTTGATTTTGAGTATGAAGAGGGCAAGCCTGTTCTTAAGGACGTTTCTCTTTATGCAAAGCCCGGTCAGAAGGTTGCCTTCGTCGGCGCTACGGGTGCAGGTAAAACCACAATCACCAACCTTATTAACCGCTTTTACGATATTGCTGACGGCAAGATAAGATATGATGGTATAAATATTAATAAAATAAAAAAGGCAGACTTAAGACGAAGCCTGGGCATAGTTTTACAGGATACAAACCTTTTCACAGGCACCGTTATGGACAATATCCGCTACGGTAAGCTTGATGCAACCGACGAGGAATGCATAAAGGCTGCAAAGCTTGCAAATGCTCATGATTTCATTATCCGTCTTCCCGACGGCTACAACACCGAGCTTACAGGCAACGGCGCAAACCTTTCACAGGGTCAGCGTCAGCTTCTGTCTATTGCCCGTGCAGCGGTTGCAGATCCTCCCGTTATGATTCTTGACGAGGCTACCTCATCAATCGACACAAGAACCGAGCAGCTTGTTCAGCGCGGTATGGATGCTCTTATGAAGGGCAGAACGGTATTTGTTATTGCTCACCGCCTTTCAACGGTCAGAAACTCAGATGCCATTATGGTGCTTGACCACGGCAGAATTATTGAAAGAGGCGACCACGACGAGCTGATTGCTCAGCAGGGCACGTATTACAAGCTTTATACAGGTGCTTTTGAGCTTGAATAAAAAATAACACAAAAAAATAACTACCCAAAGAGGAAAATGACATCCTTTTTGGGTAGTTTTTATATATAGATGAATGAAAGTTTGTGAGAATTGACCAATAAATTTTCACAAAATGTGAATAACAGAGAGTAATTTTTGTAAATTAGATATAAAACTGGCTGTAATCGTCCACGTCAAAGACGTAAACCTTGAAGCTTTTTTCATTCATAGCCTCTTTGAAGGATGCACCTACCTTAAGAAGCTTGATGTTTGTCTTCAGCTCAAAGTCGATATGCTCATAGTGGAGCGCCTCACACACGTCACGCGTTCTTACCTCAAGACGGGGTGAGCCGTCGACATTTTTTGTGAGTGAAAAATTTATTGCCTCTATCTGAACGTCATTTGCCTTGAGTGAAAGAAAACGCTCGGTAGGCACCTTTTTCTTTTTCTTGCTTTTTAATTTATCCCAGAGCTTCATAGCATACTCCCGTCGGTTTTGATTGTTATATTATACTCCGCTTACGGTGGTATGTCAATTATTTTACGTCCGCTTTTTCCTTCAGATACTTCTCCCTTGTTGCAAGTCCTCCGCGGATATGCCTCTGAGCCTTGTTTGTTTCAAGCACCTCGCGGACGCTTACGTAAAGGCGCGGGTCAACGCTTCTGAGTCTTCCCGTCACGTCGGTATGCACCGTGGATTTTGATATGCCGAAAATTTCCGCGGCTGCCCGTACCGTTGTTCTGTGTCTGACTATGTATTCACCGAGCTCTACTGCCCGCTCCTCAGGATATGTATTCAAGAAATGATTCCTCCCTAAAATTGTGTCACTTAAGATATATGACGGGAGAGGGGAGAAAATGACGGTGCGGACGCCTTTTATTACGTCGTTACATACAAATATTTCATAAAAATATAAAATATTCAGAAAATGTTAAATTTACTATTGACAAGCACTGTCTTTTGCTGTAATATACTAAAATGCATTATTGTGGATGTGAATGTCCTGAAGTATGGCCTTATTAATATTATATTATGCGGTTTATATTGACGGTGCGTCACACCATTATCTGAAATAAAGTTACAAAGAACGGAGTTGGATTGCATGCCTAATGTGAAACCTGTCAAGCTCGGTAAGAATACCAGAATGAGCTTCGCAAAGATCAATGAGGTAATGGAGATGCCTAATCTGATCGAGGTGCAGAAGAACTCATACAAATGGTTTCTTGATGTCGGTCTCAAAGAGGTGTTCAATGATATCGGCGGTATTACAGAGTTTTCAAGTGACCTTGTACTTGAATTCATCGATGCCCATCTTGAGCCCAAGGATCCCCATAATCCCGAACGTAATTACACCGTAAAGGATTGCAAGGAAAGAGATGCAACATATGCGGACAGCCTTAAGGTAAAGGTCCGTCTTTCCAAGAAAGCCGCAAACGGCGAGGAAGAGGAATTTATCGAAGACGAAATTTATATGGGTGATCTTCCCAAGATGACAGACAGCGGTACCTTCGTTATCAACGGTGCCGAAAGAGTTATCATCTCTCAGCTTGTTCGTTCCCCCGGTATATATTTCGACAAAGCAAGCAAAACAGCCTATGATATCACCTCAACCATCATTCCCAACCGCGGTGCATGGCTTGAGTACGAAACCGATGCAAACGATGTTTTCAGCGTAAGAATCGACAAGAACAGAAAGCTCCCCATCACAACCTTCATCAGAGCTTTAGGTCTTGATTCAAATTCCGATATCATCGATTTCTTCGGTGAAGATGCAAGAATTATGGCTACTCTTGCAAAGGATACAACAAAGAACTCTGCTGAAGCTCTTATCGAGGTTTATAAGAAGCTTCGTCCCGGTGAGCCCCCCACGATTGACTCCGCAAAGTCACACCTCGAGGGTCTTTTCTTCGACGACAGACGCTATGACCTTTCAAGAGTCGGCAGATATAAATACAACAAGAAGCTCGCTATCTCCGACAGAATTACAGACCGCGTTCTTGCAAAGACTGTAATGAGCCAGTTCGGTGAAGTATTTGAAGAGGGCACCTTTATCACAAAGGAAATCGCTCTTCAGATTGAGCAGGCGGGTATCAGCATCGTTGAGGTATTCGCAGACGATGAAATCGTAAAGGTTATCTCCAACGGTATGGTAGAGCCCTACGAATTCTTCCCCCAGTTCACAGTTGAAGAGCTTGATGAGCTCGGCATCAACGAGAAGGTTTGCTTCAACGTGCTCAAGGATATCCTCGACAAGGAAATCACCGATAAGGATGAGCTTGCCAAGGAGCTTGCAGACCGCTGCGACGAGCTTATTCCCAAGCACATCACCGTTGACGATATTTTCGCATCAATCAACTATCTCAACTGTCTTGCTATGAACATCGGTTACACTGACGATATCGACCACCTCGGCAACCGTCGTATCCGTTCCGTTGGTGAGCTTCTCCAGAATCAGTTCAGAATCGGCTTCTCAAGACTTGAAAGAGTTGTCCGCGAAAAGATGTCATTAAGAAAAGAGCCTGCAACAATTGCATCTCTTATCAACATCAAGTCAGTTACCTCTGTAATCAAGGAATTCTTCGGTTCATCACCCCTTTCACAGTTCATGGACCAGGTTAACCCCCTTGCAGAGCTTACACATAAGCGTCGTCTTTCCGCTCTGGGTCCCGGCGGTCTTTCAAGAGACCGTGCAGGCTTCGAGGTCCGCGACGTTCACTACACACACTACGGCCGTATGTGTCCTATCGAATCTCCCGAAGGACCCAACATCGGTCTTATCTCCTCACTTGCTACATTCGCAAGAATCAACAAGTACGGCTTCATTGAGGCTCCCTTCCGCCGCGTTGACAAGGAAACAGGCAAGGTGCTTGATGAGGTTTACTATATGACTGCAGACGTAGAAGACAGCTTCAAGGTTGCTCAGGCTAACGAGCCCCTTACAGAAGACGGCTTCTTCGCAAACAAGAAGGTTATCGTTCGTTACAGAGATGAATTCCTTGAGGTTGACGCTTCTGAGGTTGACTACATGGATATTTCTCCCAAGATGGTTGTTTCAGTTGCTACCGCAATGATTCCCTTCCTTGAAAACGACGACGCAAACCGTGCACTTATGGGTGCTAACATGCAGCGTCAGGCAGTTCCGCTTCTTAAGACAGAATCTCCCATCATCGGTACAGGTATGGAATACAAGGCAGCCTGTGACTCAGGTGTATGCGTGCTTTGCAACCGTACAGGTACAGTTACAAAGGTAAGCGCAGATTCAGTTGAGGTTACAACCGATGAAGGCGACGTAGACGTATATTCTCTTATCAAGTTCATGCGCTCCAACCAGGGCACATGCGTAAACCAGCGTCCCATCGTAAGCGTTGGTGAGAGAATCGAAAAGGGTAACGTCCTTGCTGACGGTCCCGCAACAAGCAACGGTGAAATCTCCCTCGGTAAGAATGCCCTCGTAGGCTTCATGACCTGGGAAGGCTACAACTATGAAGACGCCGTTCTTATCAATGAAAAAATCGTTCGTGATGATATCTATACTTCAGTTCATATTGAAAAGTATGAAATCGAAGCACGTGAAACAAAGCTCGGACCGGAGCAGATTACAAGAGATATCCCCAACGTTTCCGAGGACGCTCTCAAGGACCTCGACGAGCAGGGTATTATCCGTGTAGGTGCAGAGGTTCGCGCAGGTGACATCCTTGTAGGTAAGATTACTCCCAAGGGTGAAACAGAGCTCAACGCAGAGCACAGACTTCTCCGCGCTATCTTCGGTGAAAAGTCAGGCGAATGCAAGGATACCTCCCTTAAGCTTCCTCACGGTGCTTACGGTATCGTTGTAAACGTTGAGGTTTACACAAGAGCAAACTCAAACGAGCTCAACCCCGGTGTTAACAAGATCGTACGCTGCTACGTTGCACAGAAGAGAAAGCTTTCTGTCGGCGACAAGATGGCAGGTCGTCACGGTAACAAGGGTGTTGTTTCAAGAATTCTTCCTCAGGAAGATATGCCCTTCCTTGAAGACGGTACTCCTCTTGATATCGTTCTTAACCCCCTGGGCGTTCCTTCCCGAATGAATATCGGTCAGGTACTTGAGGTGCACCTCGGTCGTGCATGCCGTGAGCTTGGCTGGAAGATTATGACTCCCGTATTTGACGGTGCTCACGAAAGTGACATTCAGGAATGTCTTAAGCTTGCAGGTCTTCGTGAAGACGGTAAGTCCGTGCTTTATGACGGCAGAACAGGCCAGAAGTTCGACAATCCCGTAACCGTTGGTGTAATGTATTATCTTAAGCTGCATCACCTTGTTGACGATAAGATTCACGCCCGTTCAACAGGTCCCTATGCTCTCGTTACTCAGCAGCCCCTCGGCGGTAAGGCTCAGTTCGGCGGACAGCGTTTCGGTGAAATGGAAGTTTGGGCTCTTGAAGCATACGGCGCAGCATATACTCTTCAGGAAATACTTACTATCAAGTCTGACGATATCGTTGGCCGAGTTAAGGCTTATGAAGCAATCGTTAAGGGCGAGGCAGTTCCCCGTCCCGGTATCCCCGAAAGCTTCAAGGTTCTTGTCCGAGAATTACAGTCTCTTGCTCTTGATATTACCGTATTCGATGAAGACGGAATTGAAATTGACCTTCAGCAGGATTATTGCGATGATGATGCTCCCGTAGCAGACAGCCTTCCTGCACTTCCCGTTGATGAAAATCTTTCTGACGACGATTTCGGCGCAGAGGATTTTGCAGACGAATCCGACGATGACGAGCTTTTCGACGCTGCAGAGCTTATGGGCTTCGGTGTTGACGTTGAGGACGAATACGAAAGAAACGGCTTCAATATTGTCAGCGGCGCGGATAACGATATTGACTAAGGTCACAATGGCAAGATTTCCGACAAATATAAAAGGAGTGGCTGTCAGATGAGCGAAAGTTCAGTAACTGTAAAGAAATATACAGAAGACAATTACAATAAATTAAATTTTGAATCTATTCAGATTGGCCTTGCTTCACCCGAAAAGATCAGATCCTGGTCTTTCGGTGAGGTAAAGAAGGCTGAAACAATAAACTACAGAACTCTCAAGCCCGAAAAGGACGGACTTTTCTGCGAGGTTATCTTCGGACCCGTTAAGGACTGGGAATGTCATTGCGGTAAGTATAAAAGACAGCATTACAAGGGCACAGTCTGTGACGGTTGCGGTGTTAAGGTAACAAAGTCAAAGGTCCGTCGTGAAAGAATGGGTCGCATTGAGCTTGCTTGCCCCGTATCTCACATCTGGTACTTCAAGGGTATCCCTTCAAGAATCGGTCTTATGCTCGGTATTGCACCCCGTCAGCTTGAAAGAGTTATTTATTTTGACAATTATATAGTACTCCGTCCCGGCGACTGTAACCTCAACAAGGGTGACATCATTGATGAAAACACATATCAGGAATGCCTTACCCGTGACGTTACAGGTGAGTTCGAGGCTATGATGGGCGCTGAAGCTATCAAAATCCTTCTCTCTGAGATTGACGTTGAAAAGCTTGCAGAGGAGCTCAAGGAAGAAATCAAGGACCTTGACGGTCAGCAGAAGCTTCGCGTTCTCAAGCGTCTTGAGGTTGTTGAAGCATTCCGTCAGTCAGGTAACCGTCCCGAGTGGATGATCCTTGACGTAATCCCCGTAATTCCCCCCGATCTTCGTCCTATGGTTCAGCTTGACGGCGGCAGATTCGCAACAAGCGACCTTAACGACCTCTACAGAAGAGTTATCAACAGAAACGAGCGTCTTAAGACTCTTCTTAAGCTTGGTTCTCCCGAATCAATCGTTAAGAATGAAAAGAGAATGCTTCAGGAAGCTGTTGACGCACTTATAGATAACGGCAGACGCGGACGTCCCGTTACAGGTCCCAACAACAGACCTCTCAAGTCCCTTTCCGATATGCTCAAGGGTAAGCAGGGTCGTTTCCGTCAGAATCTTCTCGGTAAGCGAGTTGACTTCTCCGGACGTTCAGTTATCGTTGTTGGTCCCACACTTAAGATTTACCAGTGCGGTCTTCCCAAGGAAATGGCTCTTGAGCTTTTCAAGCCCTTCGTAATGAAGCGTCTTTGGGATATCGGTGTTGCAAAGAATATCAAGGCTGCAAAGAAGCTTATCGAAAGAGTTGACCACGTTGTATGGGATGCACTTGAAACAGTAATCAAGGATCATCCTGTTATGCTTAACCGTGCTCCCACACTTCACCGCCTCGGCATCCAGGCTTTCGAGCCCGTTCTCGTAGAAGGCAGAGCTATCAAGCTTCATCCCCTCGTATGTACCGCCTTCAACGCCGACTTCGACGGTGACCAGATGGCTGTTCACGTACCCCTTTCAGTTGAAGCACAGGCTGAAGCACGCTTCCTTATGCTTGCTTCCAATAACCTTCTTAAGCCCTCAGACGGTAAGCCCGTAACCGTTCCCTCACAGGACATGGTTCTCGGCTCCTACTATCTTACACTCTTAAGAGAAGACGAGCCCGGTGCAAACAACGTTTACAGAGATGAAAACGAAGCAATTATGGCTTACGATGCAGGTGTTCTCGGACTCCACGCTCCCATCAAGCTTCGTATCACAAAGGAAATTGACGGCGTTGAATATACAGGCTATGCAAACACAACACTCGGCCGTGTTATCTTCAACAGACCCGTTCCTCAGGACCTCGGCTTCGTAAAGAGAGATCCCTCAGATCCCGACAGCATGGTTCAGATGGAAGCTGAATTCATTGTTGACAAGAAGCAGCTTGGTAAGATTATTGACAAGTGTATTGAGGTTCACGGCACAAACGTATCTGCTGACGTTCTTGACAGAATCAAGAATCAGGGCTACAAGTATTCAACTCAGTCCGGTATCACTGTTTCAGTTTTCGACGCAGTAATTCCCGAGAAGAAGGCTCAGTACCTTGCAGAGGCTCAGCGCCAGGTTGACGAGATTATGCAGTATTTCAACCGTGGTTATATCACAGAGGAAAGACGTTATAAGTCCGTTATCAACATCTGGGAAAAGTGCACAAACAAGATTTCAGAGGAAATCAGCACAAACCTCGACAGCAGAAACCCCATTCACATGATGCTCGGCTCAGGTGCTCGAGGCAATGCTTCTCAGCTTAACCAGCTTGCAGGTATGCGAGGACCTATCTCCAATACATCAGGTCAGACCATCGAAATCCCCATCAAGGCTAACTACCGTGAAGGTCTTAACGTGCTTGAATACTTCATTTCATCACGTGGTGCACGTAAGGGTCTTGCCGATACAGCGCTTCGTACCGCTGACTCAGGTTACCTTACACGTCGTCTTGTTGATATCTCACAGGAAATCATCGTTCTCGAAGATGACTGCGGATGCACAGAGGGCTTCGAGGTATTCGATATCTACGGTGAAAAGGACAGCCTTCTTGAAGGTCTTGCAGAAAGACTTGAGGGTAGATACCTTTCCGAAAATCTTTACAATGAAGACGGCAGCCTTCTTATGGATAACGATCATATCCTTACAGGCGCAGACGCAAAGAAGATTGTTGCTGCAGGTCATACACACGTAAAGATCCGTTCTCTTCTCACCTGTGAAGCTACTCACGGTGTATGTAAGAAGTGCTACGGTAAGAACCTTGCAACAGGTCGTCCTGTTTCCACAGGTGAAGCAGTCGGTGTTGTTGCTGCTCAGTCAATCGGTGAACCCGGTACACAGCTTACAATGAGAACCTTCCACACCGGTGGTGTTGCTACAACCGCCGACATCACACGAGGTCTTCCCCGAGTTGAAGAGCTTTTCGAAGCCAGAAAGCCCAAGACTGTTGCATTCATCGCAAGAGCAACAGGTACAGTTTCCTTCAAGACTGTTACAAAGGGTAAGAAGGTTACAGAAAGCATCGTAATCACAACTGAAGATAATATCGCTGTTGAAGAAAAGATTCCCTTCGGTTGCACAAAGCTCGTTCAGGAAGGTCAGCACATCGAAAAGGGTGCTCTTCTTACAGAAGGCTCAGCAAATCCCCACGACGTTCTTGACATCCTCGGTGTAAATGAGCTTTATAATTACCTTATAAAAGAAGTACAGGCTCCTTACCGCGCACAGGGCGTTGAGCTTAACGACAAGCACATTGAAGTTATCGTTCGTCAGATGATGCGTAAGGTTAAGGTTGATGACGTAGGCTCCACAGCTCTTCTTTCAGGCGCTACAATCGAAAAGAGCGAATTCAAGAAGGCAAACAAGGCTGCTAAGGCTGAATGTGAAGCTGCAGGCACAGAATTTGTACCCGCTTCCTACACTCCCGTTCTTCTCGGTATCACAAAGGCATCTCTTGCCACCGAATCCTTCCTTGCTGCAGCATCCTTCCAGGAAACAACAAGAGTTCTTACAGATGCAGCTATCAAGGGCAAGGTAGATCCTCTCGTAGGTCTTAAGGAAAACGTTATTATCGGTAAGCTTCTTCCCTCAGGTACAGGCATGAAGCGCTACTCAGGTGTAACAATTTCCAAAAATGACTACGACATTGAAGAATAAATGTACACTTTGTAACTTTTAACGAATTTTTGCCAAAATCTTTGTAAAAGGTGTTGACAAATAGGTGCGTTTAGTGTTAAAATTGCAAACTGTGCGATGATATTTTTGTTATCAAGGGAAAAATCGCATGATTTTTCCCTTTTGATATAAAATCTATAAAGGAGGAACACAGGATTGCCAACCTTTAATCAGCTTGTTCGCAACAGCAGAAAGTCTCTTGAGAAGAAGTCAAAGGCTCCCGCTCTCGGTAAGGGTCTCAACTCTCATAAG
>JAZTWN010000002.1:0-20721 GCA_045635905.1 Acutalibacteraceae bacterium | reverse complement strand
AGCATACCGCCGAGCCATCTTGCGTTAACGAAGGGCATGTTGCAACGCTCTGCTTCTTCCTTGATGGAATCCATAGCCTGCTTCTTTGTACCTACGAAAAGGATTTCACCGCCGTCTGCTGCGATTTCATGAATGAAGTTGTAAGCTTCTTCGAGCTTCTTAACTGTCTTCTGAAGGTCGATGATGTAAATTCCGTTTCTTTCTGTGAAGATGTAGGGAGCCATTTTGGGGTTCCATCTTCTGGTCTGGTGACCGAAGTGCACACCTGCTTCAAGCAGCTGCTTCATTGATACTACTGACATATTTTTTTCCTCCTTTTGTTTAACCACCGCAAGAACTTATCTCACACGGAACAGGGGCTATGTCGAACCTCTGCACACCCGTTATGATATCCTTGCGTGCGTTTTGCTCGACAATTATAGCACAGCACCTTTTAAATTGCAATAGCATTTTTCACTTTTTGTGGACAATTTTTAAATTATTTTACAATTTCTTGACTGTTGTATGCGCATAATGTAATATATATACAGGAGGTGATGGTATATGGGCGAATATATGGTATGGGTATGGCTTGCACTTTTAGTCCTTTTCATCATCACTGAAATTGCAACCGTACAGCTTACAACCGTCTGGTTTGCGGGCGGAGCGCTTATCGCGATGCTTCTTGCCGCCTTCGGAGTAAAAAGCATTTTCGTGCAGATTGCGGTATTTCTGGTAATATCCGTAGCTCTCCTTATCGCAACAAGACCCATTGTAAAAAAGCACATAAACAAAAAATCCCAGCCCACCAATGCGGACAGAAACATCGGGCAGAAGGCAGTTGTCACAGAGGAAATAAATAATCTTCTCGGCAAGGGTGCCGCAAAAATCGCAGGCACCGAGTGGACTGCAAGGTCAGCTTCCGACGACGTAATCCCCGTCGGCGCTACCGTTACCGTTGTACGCATTGACGGCGTCAAGCTTATTGTTGAATAAAATTTAATAAAGGAGATATCACAATGGAAATTCTTATCCCTGTATTTGTAATTCTCGGTCTTGCACTGGCAGTTTTGGCACTCAACGTTAAAATTGTTCCCCAATCAAAGGCATACGTTATTGAGCGTCTCGGAGCTTATCACACAACCTGGGACACAGGCATTCATTTCAAAATTCCCATTATTGAAAGAGTTGCAAAAATCGTATCCCTTAAGGAGCAGGTTGCCGACTTCCCTCCCCAGCCTGTTATTACAATGGATAACGTTACAATGCAGATAGACACCGTTGTTTTCTATCAGATTACAGACCCCAAGCTTTACTGCTACGGCGTTGAAAGACCTATTGCAGCTATTGAAAATCTTACTGCAACAACTCTTCGTAACATCATTGGTGAGCTTGAACTTGACCACACGCTCACATCCCGTGATACAATCAACGCAAAAATCAGAGTTATTCTTGACGAGGCAACCGACGCATGGGGCATCAAGGTAAACAGAGTTGAGCTTAAGAACATCTTCCCGCCCAAGGAAATTCAGGAGGCTATGGAGAAGCAGATGAAGGCTGAGCGTGAAAGACGAGAGGCTATTCTCCGTGCCGAGGGTGAAAAGGCTGCCGCAATCCTTGTGGCTGAGGGTGAAAAGGAATCAAGAATCCTTTCCGCAGAGGGTGAAAAGCAGTCCGCTATTCTTCGTGCAGAGGCAGTCAAGGAAGCAAAAATCAAGGAATCCGAGGGTGAAGCTCAGGCAATTCTTGCAATTCAGGAGGCAACCGCAAAGGGTATCGAGCTCATAAACAATGCAAAGCCTGCTGATGCAGTTCTTACTCTCAAGAGCCTTGAGGCATTTGAAAGAGCCGCCGACGGCAAGGCAACAAAAATTATTATCCCCTCTGAAATTCAGGGTATCGCAGCACTTGCAACAGGACTCAAGGAAGTAATTTCCGATAAATAAACAAAAAAACAAAGGCCGCATCGGTTTCCCGGTGCGGCCCTTTTTCATTCAGCTTATTTAGTGGGGATTGCTGATTCGTGAGGAATATTCTGACCTACTGCTGCTAAAAGCTCGTCAACACCGATAACCTCAACGTTGTCGCCAAGCTGACTTACAAAGTACTGTAAATCGTCTGTTCCTACGGTCCAGGGATGAACGTTAATTACAGTATAGCCGTTGATGCTGTTGATATCAGCCTGCTTTGCATTGATGATATCAGCCTGCTGCTTGAGCCATTCGTTTGTTACCTCCTCGGCATTTCCCGTGGGATACCAGAGGCTGAAGCCTACGCATACGAAGGGCTTGTCGTCAACGAAGAATACTCTGCCCTCACCGCCTGCGTAGTTGTTGGGGTCAAGCTGAAGAATACCGCCATCGATATTGTCATATCTTGAGAAATATGAAAGTCTTTTTTCAATACTGTTGAAGAAGCGGTCACTCTTTATTTCATCAAGAAGAGTCATAACACGAAGACCTGACTTGAGCATTATTGAAGCAGTGTAGTCGGAGAAAGCCTCAAGCTCCTTGGAATTCATATTTGAAATTCTTGAATAGCCGCCGCCTGTGGGGCCCGTGATAAACGACACGTCTGAGGTCTGTGCCTCAAGAGTTCTCTTTATATCCACCTCGGAAATCTCGGAAAGAATGGGACAGAAGGTCCAGCTTACGGGTACGTTGCTTTCATAGCTCTGCCAGGTGTGATATTCACTGAAGCCGTTGCTTATCCACTGAGCATTGTCACCGTCACTGTAAACGATAGCAACGTAATGCTTTTCGGGGTCAAGGCTTACCTGCGCAGGAAGGGATTCTGTGAAATTCTCCTCGGCTACATCGAAGGATGACGTAAGGGTAAGGTTGTAGGAATGGTCTGAGGGGATAACCGTGTGTCCGTGACGTGATGCACATTCGGTGAATTTAATCTCATACTGACACCAGCCGAAAATTATTGAGCCTTCCTTAAGCTCACGCATAATCTTATCGCGGAAGAGTCTGCCGGGATAATCACTGTCCTCAATGTAAATTACGAAAATATTCTGCTGAATTGCAAAATCTCTCATACCCATCGCATAATAATACTGATGAACAAGTGTATCATTACGGAAATAATCCTTGTATTCCTTGTAGAAGCTCTTAAGATACTTAAGGTCGATATTGTCCTCACTGATATCCGCAGCCTTTGTAAGACCCAATGCAATTGCGGTTTCCTCAAGCTCTGCAGCTATAGGAAGCCAGCCGTTAATTGTAGCAAGGTTTGTAGCGGTATTGAGCTGACCGTGGTCCGCGTGAGTTTTATAAAGGGTGTAGCCGCCGTCCTTTACGTAGCTTGCGTATTTTCTGACTATGCTTTCAAAGCCCCAGGGATTACCCTCCTCATCATTGTACGAAAGGGTATAGCCTGCCTTTTCAAGCTCTGCAAGAGTATATGCGTTTGCACTGTTGCCGTAATCAATAAAAATTGAAGGCTTTTCACGAGCAACAAGTCCCTGAAGAGCTATTACGGTATCTCTCTGTGCCTCACTCAGCACGCCGAGGCTTATAACGGTTATCTCATCACTGATGGTGTAATCCTCAAAAATATCCTGCATCTCAACAAGCTCCGCTTCACTTTTTGCCTCGGGAGCCTTCTTTAATGTTGCCGCGTCAATGGTGTTAAAAAGAATTGAAAACATCATTACGGCAAAGGAAAGCCAATAAACTATCAGACTCATAAAATCCTCCTTCAGCAGACAAAATATCTGCATTTCTTTACTGTCATAATATCACAAAAAAATGTATTCTGTCAACAATTTCAAGGCCTGCCTCCTGCTTCTTTTAAACACATTCAACAAAAAACGTTTATTAATTTCTATATATAGTATCAATTATATTAATTGTTAATCTATTGACAATGATACTTTAAAGGACTAAAATTTAAGAAAAATATATCAAGGTGGATGCTTTATGCTTAAATACATCTTATCACTTGACCAGGGCACAACAAGCTCAAGAACGATAGTTTTCAACAAGCAGGGTGAAATTGTAGCAAAGGCTCAGTATGAATACGAGCAGATTTATCCCAAGGCAGGCTGGGTTGAGCACAACCCCGACGCTATTCTCAAAAGTCAGTTCCGCTCTCTTGCGGATGCTCTTATCGAGGGCGGCATTGAAGCCAAGGAAATTGCTGCAATCGGTATTACCAACCAGCGTGAAACCACAGTTTTGTGGGTCAAAAGAACGGGTAAGCCCGTTTATAACGCAATCGTATGGCAGTGCAGAAGAACTGCTGCTATGTGCGAGCAGCTCAAGGCTGAGGGGCTTGATGAATACATCAAGGAGCACACCGGTCTTATAGTTGACGCATATTTCTCCGCGACAAAAATCAAATGGATTCTCGATAACGTTCCCGATGCACGTCAGCTTGCTGACGAGGGCAACCTTCTTTTCGGAACAATCGATACCTGGCTTATATGGAATCTTACAGGCAGACGCGTTCACGTTACCGACTACTCAAACGCATCGCGAACGATGCTTTTCGACGTAGATAAGCTACAGTGGGACAAATATCTTTGCGATAAGCTGGAAATTCCAATGTCTATCCTCCCCCGTGTTGCACCCTCCAGTGAGGTTTACGGTGCGGTGGCACAGGGCATTCCCGGAATAGAAGCACTGGCAGGTATTCCCATCTGTGCCGCAATCGGCGACCAGCAGGCGGCCCTTTTCGGTCAGGCATGCTTCAATCCCGGTCAGGCAAAGAACACCTACGGCACAGGCTGCTTCCTTCTTATGAACACAGGCAAGGAGCGCGTACACTCACAGAACAATCTTGTTACAGGTATTGCCTGGGGCATCGGTGACGAGGTGCAGTATTGCATTGAGGGCTCAGCCTTCAACGCAGGCTCGGTTATTCAGTGGCTTCGCGACGAGCTTCAGATTATAGACAGTGCTCAGAAGTGCGATAAATACGCAGAGCAGGTTCCCGACTCGAACGGACTTTACCTTGTGCCCGCCTTCACAGGTCTTGGTGCTCCCTATTGGGACATGTACGCAAGAGGCTGCATCGTAGGTCTTACAAGAGGCGCAAACAAGAAGCACATCTGCCGTGCCGTGCTTGAATCAATCACATATCAGATGACCGACCTTCTTGAGGCTATGAAGGCAGACTCGGGTATCGAGCTTACAGAGCTCCGTGTTGACGGCGGCGCAAGCGTAAGCAACATTATGATGCAGATTCAGGCAAACTTCATAAATACTCCCGTTAACCGTCCCAAGACAGTTGAAACAACCGCTCTGGGTGCCGCATATCTTGCAGGTCTTGCAGTAGGCTTCTGGACAAACAAGGAGGAGCTTGAAAACATCCGTGAGGCTTCAAGAATTTTCACTCCCGAAATGGACAACGAAACAAGGGAAAGGCTTTATGCAGGATGGAAAAAGGCAGTTACCCGTGCTATGAAATGGGCAGAAATAGACGATTAAAGCAGGAATTTTTCAATGGACATAAAAAAACGCTCCCTTGAGCTTCATAAAGCTCTTAAGGGAAAACTCGAAATAGTTTCAAGAGTAGCCGTAAAAACCAAGGAGGACCTCTCTCTTGCATACACCCCCGGTGTTGCAGAGGCGTGCCTTGAAATACAGAAGGACCCCTCACTCTCTTACGAGCTGACCCGACGCTGGAACACCGTTGCGGTAATTACCGACGGCACTGCGGTTTTAGGTCTTGGTGACATTGGACCTGAGGCAGGAATGCCCGTTATGGAGGGCAAATGTATTCTTTTCAAGGAATTTGCAGGCGTTGATGCTCTTCCCATCTGCATCGACTCCAAGGACCCCGACGAAATCGTAAAAACGGTAAAGCTTATTTCAAAAAGCTTCGGCGGAATAAATTTAGAGGACATTTCAGCTCCCCGATGCTTTGAAATTGAGGAAAGACTCAAAAAGGAATGTGATATTCCCGTTTTCCACGACGACCAGCACGGTACGGCGATAATCGTAACGGCAGGCGTTATAAATTCCCTTAAGCTTACAGGCAAGAAAAAGGAAGAATGCACCGCAGTAATATGCGGAGCAGGTGCGGCAGGCACCGCAATCGCAAAAATGCTTCTTACCTTCGGCATAGCAGACGTAAAGGTTTGCGATAAGGACGGAATACTTTGCAGAACAAACAATTCCCTCAACAGTGCACAGAAGGCTCTTTCACAAATCACAAACGCTAAGCTTCAGACGGGCACACTTTCGGATGCACTTGTGGGCGCCGACATATTCGTAGGCGTTTCTGCTCCCGGAATAGTTTCAAAGGAAATGATTGCCTCAATGAACAAGGATGCCATTGTATTTGCTATGGCAAATCCCGTTCCGGAAATTATGCCCGAGCTTGCTAAGGAAGGCGGAGCAAGGGTTGTTGGTACCGGAAGAAGCGATTTTCCCAATCAGGTCAACAACGTGCTTGCATTCCCCGGCATCTTCAAGGGTGCTCTTAGTGTAAGAGCCTCCGAAATAAACGAGCAGATGAAGCTTGCAGCAGCAAACGCAATAGCATCACTTGTATCAGAAGAAGAGCTTTCTTCCGAATATATACTCCCCCACGCATTTGACGAGCGCGTAGGAGAAGCCGTCGCAGCAGCGGTGGCAAGGGCAGCCACAGAAAGCGGCACCGCCCGCATTAACACAGTAAATGAATAAAAGGAGTTATTAACAATGGCAAGAGTTTACAATTTTTCAGCAGGTCCCTCAATGCTTCCTCTTGAAGCACTCAAGAAGGCTCAGGCAGAGCTTTTAGATTATGAAGGCAGCGGTCAGTCCGTAATGGAGATGTCCCACCGTTCAAAGGTGTTTGATAAGATTATCAAGGACGCAGAAGCACTTATGCGTGAGATTATGAACATCCCCGACAACTACAAGGTTCTTTTCCTTCAGGGCGGTGCTTCATCACAGTTTGCTGCAATTCCCATGAACTTTATGAACAAGAACAACAAGGCAGACTACATCGAAACAGGCGTTTGGGCAAAAAAGGCATTCCAGGAGGCTAAGCGCTACGGTAACGCAAGAGTTATCGCCTCCTCTGCAGATAAGACCTACTCATATATTCCCAAGGTAACAAAGGAAGATATCGACCCCGAGGCAGACTACGTTTACTACTGCATGAACAATACAATCTACGGCACAAAGTATCCCTACATTCCCGAAACAGGTGACGTGCCCCTTATTGCAGACATTTCCTCCTGCTTCCTTTCAGAGCCCCTTGACGTATCAAAGTTTGCAGTAGTTTACGGCGGTGCACAGAAGAATATTGCTCCCGCAGGTCTTACTGTTGTAATCGTAAGAGAGGATATGCTCGGCAACGCTATGGATATCACTCCCACAATGTTCAATTACAAAATCCACGCAGACAACGACTCACTTTACAACACTCCCCCCTGCTTCACAATCTATATGTGCAAGCTTGTTCTTGAATGGATCAAGGATATGGGCGGTCTTGAGGCAGTTAAGGAAAATAACATCAAGAAGGCTAAAATCCTTTACGATTTCTTCGAGGAATCAAAGATGTTCAAGAGTGTTATCCCCGTTGAGGACCGTTCACTTATGAACATTCCCTTCGTTACAGGTAATGAGGAGCTTGACGCAAAGTTCGTAAAGGAATCCACAGCAGCAGGCTTCATTAACCTTAAGGGTCACAGAACCACAGGCGGTATGAGAGCTTCCGTTTACAACGCAATGCCTATTGAAGGCGTTGAAAAGCTTGTTGAATTCATGAAGAAATTTGAGGCTGAAAACGCCTGATTCAAAGGAGTCTTATAAATGTATAACATTCTCACGTTAAATAAAATTTCTGCAAGCGGTCTTTCAAATTTTGACGCTTCAAAATTCGCCTGCGCAGATAATTTCGAAGCCCCCGATGCAATTATTGTAAGAAGTGCGGCTATGCACGATATGGAATTTGCAGCAAATCTTCTTGCTGTAGCCCGTGCAGGTGCAGGCGTGAATAATATTCCCATTGACCGCTGCACAGAAAACGGCATCTGCGTATTCAACACTCCCGGTGCAAACGCAAACGCTGTTAAGGAGCTTGTAATCTGCTCACTTTTCCTTGCTTCCCGTAAAATTGTACAGGGTTCAAAATGGAGCGAGGGTCTAAAGGGCAACGGCGACGGTGTTTCAAAGCTTGTTGAAAAGGGCAAGGGCAGCTTTGCAGGTCCCGAAATTCTCGGCAAAACCCTGGGTGTTGCAGGTCTTGGCGCAATAGGCATCAAGGTTGCAAACGCAGCAAAGGCACTGGGTATGACAGTTATCGGCTTTGACCCCTTCATCACAGATGCAGCAAAGGCACAGCTTGACAGTGACATCACTGTTACAGCAAACCTTGACGACATTTTTGTAGCAGCAGATTACATTACTCTTCACGCTCCCCTCAACGACGGCACAAGAGGAATGATAGGCAAGGAAAATCTTGCAAAGTGCAAGGACGGCATCCGTATTCTCAATTTCTCAAGAGGCGAGCTTGTTGATAACGCTGATATACTTGAAGCTCTTGCAAGCGGCAAGTGTGCAGCATATGTAACAGACTTCCCCACCGACGAGCAGCTTTGCACAGAGGGAGTTATCGCTATCCCCCACCTCGGTGCTTCAACTCCCGAGGCAGAGGAAAACTGTGCGGTTATGGCAGTTTGCCAGCTTTCCGATTACCTTCTTTACGGTAATGTTAAAAATTCCGTAAATTTCCCTGCTGTAGCTCTTGATAAGGCAGGCAAGGTAAGAATCACCGTTGTTACTGCAGGTAATATCTGCTGCGACGTTGCAAAGGCACTTGAGGCAAAGGGCATCGAAATCAAGGCAAAGGCCTGCGGAACAAAGAAGGACGTAGGCTACGCAATTTTCGATACCGACAATGAAATCACGGATGAATGCATTGAGGAGCTCAAGGAAATCCCCGGTGTAAGCGCAATAAGAATCATCTGATAACAAAACACAAAAAGAAATCGTCACACCCGTAATGAGTGTGACGAATTTTTTTATTTACTTTTTTATTTAGCACCGTCGTGAGTGAATACAACTGCAACAGTCTTGAAAAGGATTTTTATTTCCATTAAAAGTGAGCGGTTTTTGATGTATTCAACGTCATACACAACCTTTTCCTCGGGACGAAGGTCATATCCGCCGCTTACCTGTGCAAGACCTGTAAGACCGGGCTTAACCTTGAGTCTTTCGCTGAAGCCGTGCACGTGCTTTTCAAATTCCTTGTAGAAAATTTCTCTTTCGGGACGGGGACCTATAAGTGAAAGGTCACCTGTAAGGCAAAGCCAGAGCTGAGGAAGCTCGTCAATACGGGTTTTACGGAGAATTGCACCGATGGGAGTAATTCTGTCGTCATCGTCACCCTGTGACCACTGTGCGCCTGCCTTTTCAGCATCAGAGCGCATTGTGCGGAATTTTACAAGCATAAATTTCTTGCCGTTAAGACCGAGTCTTTCCTGCTTATAAAAAACCTTTCCGGGAGAGGTAAGCTTAATGGCAGCAGCAACTGCAAGCATAGGAATAAAGCCTACTGTAAGACCGCCTACTGCACAGCAGATATCAAAGCAACGCTTTACAAATGAATAAAAGGGCTTTGAGGGAATTTCACCAAGCTCCTCAACATAGTAATGCTCGTCCTCAGCATAGGTAAAGGGCATAATTGCCTGATTTTCATTATTTATATTTTCGTTTGCATTATTTGTAACGTTTTCAGACATACAAAATCCTCCGCAAGCTGCCAATATCCGACAGCGTCTGCAAATTTACTTAGTATTTATAATATCATACTAATAAATTTTTTGCAAGATTTATTTGTATTATTCATAACGCAGAATTTCTGTGCCCCGCTGAAAAACGGGGCACATTTGTATGTTATTTACAGTTCTTATCAAAGGCAGGGTTGCAGGCATAGAAGTTCTTACTGTCAAGTCTGTCTGTTGCAAGCCGGAGTCCCTCGCCGAAGCGCTGGTAGTGTACAACCTCACGCTCTCTTAAGAACTTTATGGGATCTGCCACGTCAGGGTCATCCACGAAGCGCAGGATATTGTCATAGGTTGTCCTTGCCTTCTGCTCTGCCGCAAGGTTTTCATGAAGGTCGGTAATAACATCACCCTTTGACTGAAGGTAGGTTGCGGTGAAGGGCGCACCTGAAGCTGCTACAGGATAAACACCTGTGGTATGGTCCACAAAGTACTTATCAAAGCCCGATGCCTCTATTTCCTCACGGCTAAGATTTCTCGTAAGCTGATAAACGATAGCGCCTATCATCTCGAGGTGAGAAAGCTCCTCCGTGCCAACGTCCGTCAGAAGCCCCTTAAGCTCGGGGTAAGGCATAGCATAGCGCTGTGAAAGATATCGGAGTGAAGCACCGAGCTCACCGTCGGGACCACCGTACTGACTGATTATAAGCTGGGCAAGCCTGGGGTTGGGGCGGGTGATTTTTACAGGGTACTGAAGCTTTTTCTCATAGGTCCACATCAGCAATCACCTCCTATATCCCAGGGCCAGGGATTTTTAAGCCACTCAATTCCCTCGCCCGATTTCGGTGACAGAGGTCCGTAGCATTCCTCATATTCAGCAGTAAGCTCACTGAGCCTTAATGCATATTTCTCGTGCATTCCGAGAGCCGCCATATCGTTGGGGTGGGTGTTGAGATATAAATGAAGCTCCCACAAAGCAAACTGCACCGAGGAAATTGTTCTTAAAAGCTTTTCACGGCTGTTCATTTCAACGCACCCCTTAAAAAGGGCTTATAAAGGTCCTTAAAAAGCGTTCCCTTACAAAGAGCGGTATCATCATCAAAGGTTGTCTTATCCGTCTGAAACGGCACGTAAGCCATAGTTGTAACTGTATCCGAGGGCAGAGCCGAAAGAGGCGCAAAGCTGTCAACCGTCTTGCCGCAATTGTTTTTTATCACACAATCTCTCCTTTCATATTTTCGAGGTTACCCTCAGTTCATCATATTCCGCAGGACAAATTGTGTGATAAAGTTTGATTATTGCCAATGGTCTTCATTAATGCTATAATTTATCAGTAAAACCATTTACGGAGATGTGATATTATGAAAAAACGCCCTACCCGACTGCTGACCCTTTTACTTGCAGTTATTTTTATTTTTTCCGCATTACCCATTGGCGCTTCGGCACAGTCACTTGCTATGGGAGATGCCGACGGAGATAATACGATATCAGCCGCCGACGCACGCTTTACGCTTCGTTGCTCTGTAGGTCTTGAAAAAATTACAAAGCTTCAGGCAATAGCTCTTGATACAGACGAGGACGGTAGCATTTCCGCGGCTGATGCAAGAACAATTCTTCGCGTATCCGTAGGTCTTGAAACACTCAAGGAGGTTGTCATTCCCGAAAATGAGACTGAAAAAGGCAGTATTGAAATACACTTTATTGACGTAGGACAGGCAGACTGCTCTCTCATTTTATGTGACGGTGAAGCTCTTCTTATTGACGGCGGCAACACAGGTGACGGTGATGATATCATTTCATATCTTTACACAGAAGGCATTACTGAGCTTGACTACGTAATCTGTACCCACGCTCACGAGGACCACGTAGGCGGTCTTGCCGACGTGCTCGAAAGCTTTACGGTAACTGAAGAAATTTTTGCTCCCGAAACAGGAGCTGACACAAAATGCTACACAAGCTTCCTTGATGAGGCTGCACGTCAGGACAAGGAAATTGTAGCTCCCGAGCCGGGCTACACGTTTTCACTGGGAAGCAGTACCGTTGAAATCCTCGGTCCTGTTACAGAGGAATACGAAGATATAAACGATACGTCTATTGTTACAAAAATCACCTACGAAGATAACACCTTCCTTTTCACGGGCGATATGGAAAGATTAGCCGAGCAGGACCTTCTTGAAGCAGGAGCTTCTCTTAAGGCTGACGTGCTCAAGGTCGGTCATCACGGCAGCGAAAACTCCACATCATACCCATTCTTAAGAGAGGTTATGCCCGAAATTGCGGTAATAAGCGTGGGTGAAAACAACAAATACGGTCATCCCACCGAGGAAGCACTTTCAAGACTGCGCGATGCTGACGTGGACGTTTACAGAACCGATATGCAGGGACATATCATTATAAAAAGCGACGGCACAAGCCTTACAGTCACAACGCAGAAAAATCATGATGCGGTAACAAATCCGACAACACCCTCTGCTCCGACAGAGCCTGAGCCCCCTGACGAGCCTGAAGGTCCGTCTGAGCCGACACCCGATATTCCTGACACAGCAGGCGAATATATAGGAAACGTAAACTCAAAAAAGCTTCACGTCCTCACCTGCTCCTCTCTTCCAAAGGAAGAAAACCGAATATATTTTGCAACGGTTGAAGCCGCAATCAATTCAGGCTATGAAGCCTGCAGTCGCTGTAAGCCCTACTGATAACAACAAAGGGGATGTAAAAAAAAGCGAAGACCGTATAAAACTATATAACACAAGGGGTTCTGCAGGTTAAAAGCCTTAAGAACCCCATTAAGTTATCCTAAAATTAAAAATCGGTTAAATTTTTATGTTTTATACTACGAACAAACCTCGCCACTCGACGTACCCTTGTACGCCTTCGGGCAAACAAAACCAAGGCTGTTGCCTTGATTTTGCTCGGTTTATCCGTTCTTCATCATTTTTTCCTATCCCCTTAAAAAGGGCCGTAAAAAACTTGCGTTTTTTACAGCCCCTTTTTCTTATTTTTTCGGCATAAAGAATTTTACGGTTTCGGAAAGTCTTGATAAGACGGAGGGATTCCAGTCGCTCTCGGGGGCAGGATGAAGACCGTTTTGCTCATAGAAGGCGCAGAGTCTTTTCACCGCCTCGTAAAACTCGTTGTAGCTTCTGCTTTCCTTTGCAGTCCAGCCACATTCGGCAACGGCAAACCAACGAGGGAAGCACATATATTCAAGCCTTTCATCGGTGCTTATGTGCTCTGTCCAAACGGGAGATTCCACACCGATTACCGAGGCTCTTCCCTTTTCACCCAGTCCTCTGAAATTTTCGGGCTCAAATTTATACACCGCCTTCAGCGGGTGCATACCGTAGGGATAGTCGGCATAATAGGGCGTAAAGGGAGAAAGAATAAGCTCCTGGCCTGCGTTTGCAGCGGCGGCAGTTCTTTTTACACCCTTCTGCCAATGCTGAACGATAAGCTCGGGGGATAAGCCCTTACCCTTAAGACAGTCGTTCCACACAACCACCTTTTTGCCCTTATTTTTAAGGTAATCTGCCATTTTATTAATAAAGAAGCATTGCAGGTCATCATAATCCGAAATGCCGTTATCCTCCATAGTTTTACGGCATTTTTCACAAGAGCGCCAATTGAGCTTGGGTACCTCGTCACCGCCTATGTGCACGGTATTATAAGGGAAAAGCTCACACATTTCATCAAGAATCAATTTAAGATATTCCTGTGCCTTTTCATTCCCTGCGCAGATAATATCCTTAAAAATTCCCTGACTTGTCTTTACCTCAACCGCCTCACCCGTGCAGGTGAATTCGGGGTATACGTGCAAAAACGCACTCTGATGACCGGGCATATCAAGCTCGGGAATAACGTCAATATAATGCTCGGCGCAGAAATCTACAATTTCCCTTATTTCTGCCTTTGTATAATATCCTCCGTAGGGCTTGTCGCTTTTACAGTTTATAAAGCTGTCACCGGCGCGCACGCTTCCCTTTTTTGTAAGCTCGGGAAGGCTCTCAAGCTCAATTCTGAAGCCCTGGTCATCGGAAAGATGCCAATGAAGCTTATTCATTTTCACGTCGGCGGCAACCGATATCATTTTCTTGAGCTCGGAAACCGTGAAGATATGCCTTGCGCAGTCTATCATAAAGCCGCGGTGAGTATATCGGGGCTTGTCCTTTATTCTCACACAGGGCACAGTGTCATAAAGAGAATTTATCTGTCTGAGCGTAACCTCTGCATAATAAAAGCCCTTATCGCAGGAAGCAGTAGCAGAAATTTTATCCGCCTGTATCACAAGCTCGTATTCACCGTCAGTGCTGAAGGTATTATCCGTAATTTTTTCGGTAATGCTCCGAAGACCTGACGTGCCGCTATAGACCTCAAGGGTCTGAGGCTGAGGAATAAGACGCATAATGTCACTCCTTAAATTACCATTTCATATTCGCCGAGATTTCCGTTTTCAAAATAACGCTTAAGGTCATAGGGGGAATATATACCCGTGTCGGTTACAACACCGCTTACAAGCTCGGGGGGAGTTATATCAAATGCAGGATAATAGCCCTTAACACCCTCGGCGGTGGTCTTTGTGCCGAGAGCCTGCAAGGAAAAATCGGGGTCGCGCATTTCGATTTTCACGGTATCGATTGTGGGATGCACGTGGTCGGGGGCACCCGTTACAAAGTAAGGAAGCTTATTATACTTTGCCGCAATTGCTATCTGGAAGGTGCCCACCTTATTTACAACGTAGCCGTCCATACAGATTGCGTCGGCAGCAGAAGTGAACACGTCGATATTTTCATTTTTCATAACAAAGGCAGGCATATTGTCGGTAATTACAGTAACGTCCATACCCATATCGTTACATACCGTAGCAGTAAGCCTTGCGCCCTGGAAATAAGGTCGGGTTTCAGGACAGAAAATACGCACGTCACTCTTGCCCTGCTCCTTAAGCACTCTGCACATCTGTCCTACGATAGTTTCACCGAAGCACTGTGTCATAACGGCACCGTGGGCAGGAATCATATCAACAAGGTATTTTGCCATTTTATATACCTTATTATATCTCATATTATTTATTGCAACAGTATATTCAACAATAGCCTCGGAAACGTTTTTACCCTCGGCAATTGCCTTTTTGGCCGCATCAAGACAGCCGCCTGTGATAAGTCCCATACGGCTTGCAGTGGTAGGTCTTGCGTGTGAGATAGTATAAGAAGCTCTTTCAAGGTATTCAATCTGCTCCCTCTCACCCTTATCTCTGCATTCGTATGCAGCAAGCGCCATTCCTGCCGCAGCAGCAGTATATGGTCCTGCCGACTGGGTTACCATATCCTTTATAGCCTGTGTGACCTCAAGGTGATTGTGACAGGTTACAAACTCTGTTCTCAAGGGATAAATTCTTCTGTCAAGAATTTTTACCGCACCATTTTCATACCAGGCAATGTTTTCATACTGAAGCATAAACGCAAGATTTTTATCTGCTCTTTCCATTGTCACTCACCTCAATTATAAAGACCGTCAAGGGCCTTTCTGACATTGTAATATACCATTTCCTTATCTATTGTAAGGAACTCGCCCTTTTCGTAGATGATTTTGCCGTCAACCACCGTCATATAAACATCGCTTCTGCCTGCAGAATAAACAACGAGTGCCGCCTCGTCAAGACAGGGGAACATATTGGGCGCATCGGTTGAAAGTGCGATAAAGTCAGCCTTGAAGCCCGCTTCAAGATTGCCGCACTTTTCTCTTCTCTGAAGCCTTGCACCGTTAAGGGTTGCCATTTTAATCACCTTTTCGGCATTCATTACGGTGGCATCCCTCATAAAGCCGTTGTGAATTACTGCGGCAAGGTGCATTTCCTCAAGCATATCAAGATTGTTGTTGCTTGCAGTACCGTCTGTTCCGATTGTAACATTAATTCCCTTTTCAAGGAATTTTTCAACAGGTGCAAAGCCTGAGCCAAGCTTCATATTGCTTGTGGGATTATGTACAATGCTGACGCCTCTTTCATTAAGTATATCCATATCCCCCTCAGAAAGTGCAACACAATGTGCGGCAAAGGCAGAGGAATTAAAAGCACCGAGAGAATCAAACCACTGCGTGGGAGTTTTGCCGTATTTTGCAATACAAGCCTCGTGCTCCTTTATAGTTTCTGAAAGATGAATATGCAGATTGCCGTTTCTTTCATTAAAAAGCTCACTGTAGTAGCGTGTGGTTTTCTCGTCGCAGGTATATTCCGCGTGAATACTGAAATCCACAAGCACTCTGCCGTCAAAGGAATTATTGTAATTGTCAAAAAGTGAAAGTGACTGCTTTATTCTGTAGGAATCAGCGGGATTTTCCGTAGGATCAAAGCACTGAACGGGTCGGCATATATTTGCACGAAGCCCCGCCTTTCCTACTGCCTCACAGGTTCTTTCAGGCTCAAAATACATATCTGAAAAGCTTACGGTACCGCTTGACACCATCTCCATAAGTGCAAGATATGAGCCTGCCTCAATATAGTCTGCTGTAAGCTTGTCCTCAACGGGGAAAACCTTTTCAAAAAGCCACTTATCAAGGGGGAGGTCACTGCCCACACCTCTTAAAAGAGTCATAGGTGAATGGGTATGACAGTTATATATACCGGGCATTATGATTTTTCCCGTCATATCCTTTACAAGGTCAAATTCCTCCGCAGGCTCTTCGTTGCCCACGTAGGTGATAATATCATCGTTTATTGCAAGAAAGCCATTTTTAATGACGTTTAACTTATCGTCAACAAAATTTATTATAGAAGCGTTTTTATAAAGTGTTTTCATAATTACATCCTGCTTATCAATTTTTCTACGTAGTCACAGAAGGGCACGCTGATTCTTGAGGCGGTTTCACCTACCTCCTCGTCAGTGAGCTTTCTGTCAAGCACGCCTGCCGCCATATTGGTCATAACCGAAAGTCCTAAAAGGGGCATTCCGCAATGGGCTGCAGTAAGCGCCTCGGTAACAGTGGACATTCCCACGGCATCAGCACCCAATATTCTTGCTGCCCTTATCTCTGCGGGAGTTTCAAACTGGGGACCTGTGAAATACATATATACGCCCTCGCGGAAGGTAAGGGATGAGCCCTCGGCACATTCCCACGCAATATTGCGAAGAGCCTTTGTGTACATATCGGTGGTGTCAAAGAATCTCTCACCGAATTCATCAATATTCTTTCCCTGCAGGGGGCTTGCACCCGTAAGCTTAAGGTGGTCGGAAATAATCATAATATCCCCGACGTTATACTGAGTATTAACTGCACCTGCAGCATTGGTGACAATTGCCTTTTTAACGCCTAAAAGCTTGAAAAGCCTTATAGGCAGAGTAAGCATTTCAAAGGGATAGCCCTCGTAATGATGAAAGCGTCCCGACATACATATTACCCTTTTACCCTGAATTTCACCGAAAACAAGTCTGCCCTCGTGGGACTGCACGGTGGATTCAAGAAAGCCGGGAATTTCATTATAGGAAATCGATACAGGATTTTTTATTCTTCCCGAAAATGCCCTGAGCCCCGAGCCGAGAATAATACCGATTTCGGGCTCTTCCTTTATTATATTTTTAACGTAATCTGCAATACCTTTGAAATATGCGTAGTTCAATTCGGACATACATAACACCTCAGTATAAATATTACCACAAAATTCACGCTCAATCAACAAAAAACGGACCGAAAATATCGGTCCGCATTAATTTATTTTACGCTGAAAAGGATTTCGCCGTATGAGGGATAGGGCCAGAAGGCTGAGTGAGTCTTTGTTTCAAGCTCATCAACAAGAATACGAAGCTCTGTCATGCAGGAAAGAATTCTGTCCTTGCTGAACTGTGCAAGAGCGGTATTGTCAGCACATTCAAGTGCCTCAATCATAAAGCTCTCAAGCTCCTTCTTCTTGGAAAATGCCGCACTCTGAAGAGCTGAAAGATCCTTGACAAGCTCTGCTTCATAGTCGCAGGGAATGTCAGCACCGAGGCTCTTTTTGGAAATCATAGTTGTTGCAAGCTCACGGATATAGCCGCTTACTGCAGGAAGGATATCCTTATTTACCATATCAAGCATTGTGAGTGCTTCAATATTGATAACCTTGCAGTAATTTTCTGAAAGAATCTCATAGCGTGCCTTAAGCTCCTCAACGGAATATACCTTATGAGTAGTGAAAAGCTCGATATTCTTTTCTGCAACAAGGCTGGGAAGAGCATCGGGAGTGGTCTTCATATTGAGAAGTCCTCTCTTTTCTGCCTCGAAAATCCACGCATCGTCATAGCCGTTGCCGTTGAAGATTATTCTCTTGTGCTCAGAGATTGTCTTTCTGATAAGCTCGTGAAGAGCAGCCTCAAAGTCAGATGCATTCTCAAGCACGTCGGCAAACTGTCTTAATACCTCTGCAACAGCAGTATTGAGAACAGCGTTGCAGTTTGAGATTGTATTTGATGAGCCCAGCATTCTGAACTCGAACTTGTTACCTGTGAAGGCAAAGGGTGAGGTTCTGTTTCTGTCGGTTGTATCCTTGGGGAACTTGGGAAGAGTATGCACACCGATACGGAGAAGCTCCTTTTCCTTGGTGCCTACGGGCTTTTCAGCCTCAATAGCCTCAAGAATTTCGGTAAGCTCTGTGCCGAGGAACATTGAAACTACTGCGGGGGGTGCTTCAAGTGCACCAAGACGGTGGTCGTTACCTGCTGCAGCAACGGAAACGCGGAGAAGATCCTGATAGTCGTCAACAGCCTTGATTACGGCACATAAGAAAAGAAGGAACTGTGCATTTTCTGCAGGTGTGTCACCGGGATTAAGAAGGTTGATGCCTGTGTCAGTTGAAATTGACCAGTTGTTATGCTTACCGCTGCCGTTTACGCCTGCAAAGGGCTTTTCGTGAAGAAGACAAACCATATTGTGTCTTCTTGCAATCTTCTGCATAAGCTCCATTGTAAGCTGATTGTGGTCTGCTGCAATATTTGTTGTTGAGAAAACGGGAGCAAGCTCGTGCTGTGCGGGAGCTGCCTCGTTATGCTCGGTTTTTGCAAGTATGCCCAGCTTCCAGAGCTCCTCGTCAAGCTCTGTCATAAATGCCTTGATTCTGGGCTTTATAGCACCGAAATAGTGGTCGTCAAGCTCCTGACCCTTGGGAGGCTTTGCGCCGAAAAGAGTTCTGCCTGTGAAAACAAGGTCCTTTCTCTTTTCAAATACGTCCTTGTCAACAAGGAAATATTCCTGCTCTGCACCGACTGTGGTGTTGATTCTTGTAACGTCAGCGTGACCGAAGAGCTTTATAACTCTCATAGCCTGACGGTTGATTGCTTCCATTGAACGAAGAAGAGGTGTCTTTGCGTCAAGTGCGTGACCGCCGTAGGAGCAGAATGCAGTGGGAATACAAAGCACGCCGTCCTTGATAAAGGCGTATGAGGTTGCGTCCCATGCGGTATAGCCTCTTGCCTCAAAGGTTGCGCGAAGACCGCCTGAGGGAAATGATGAAGCATCGGGCTCACCCTGAATGAGCTCCTTGCCTGAAAATTCCATTATTACCTTATTGCCGTCAACAGGAGAAATAAAGCTGTCGTGCTTTTCGGCAGTAATACCTGTCATAGGCTGGAACCAATGAGTATAATGGGTAGCGCCCTTTTCAATTGCCCAGTCCTTCATAGCATTTGCTACAACGTTTGCAAGACCGAGCTCAAGGTGCTTACCGAGCTTGATTGTTCTCTGAAGAAGCTTGTAGGTTTCGTGAGGAAGCTTCTCCTTCATTACGTTATCATTGAAAACATTCAGACCGAAATATTCGCTTACCTTTGCCATAATATACCTCTTTCGCAAAAATAAATATAAAGGGACTGCAGTGTGTTCTGCAGCCCCATTGCTGATGTGGATTATTTTATATCAATACTGACTGTTTGTCAATAGTTTATTATAAAAATAATAAAAGTTGATTATTCCTCTGCGTCAGGCTCAATAAGACCGTAGCCTCCGTCATCGCGTCTGTAAACAACCGCTACGTTATTGTCGGATGCGTTGCGGAACATATAGAATTTATGCCCCAGCAGGTTCATCTGAAGAATTGCTTCATCAACAGACTGCGGCTTGATAGGAATGGTTTTTGTTCTGACAAGCTGAAATTCGGGCTCTTCATCCTCCACAGGCGCATAATCGTCAAAGGCACCCGAGCGAAGACGCTTTTCAAGCTTCGTCTTATTTTTGCGTATCTGGCGGATAAGAAGGTCTACGCAGCTGTCCAGTGCCTCGTTCATATTTTCTGCCTTTGCCTGTGCCCTGAAAATCATACCCTCATTCAGAACTGTGATTTCAACAGTCTGGGAAGTCTTCTCCACGGTTGCAGTTACTTTAGCGGTGGCTGAATCTCCGAAGAAGCGGTCAATTTTCTGAAGCTTCTTTTCTGCGTGCTCCTTGAAGGAATCTCTGGGAGTACATTTTCTGCCGATAACTGTAATTTTCATAACTACATCCCCTTTGGAATAAATTAACAAAAAAACGGACGGATACGAAGAAGATTAATTTCTCTCTCTTCGTCACCGCCCTTCCTTCTGTTTCACCCTTATTATAGCATCAAAAAGGTCAAAAGTAAAGATGTTTTATGAATTTTTAACATTTTTTTATGAGTTTACCGAAAAATTCTATATACATTGTCAGATTTCAACAGAGCATATCAGATTTCGACCTCAATATGCCTTGTTACGTGGCAGCCGATATTAACCGCAACGGGAAGACCTGCAATATGGGTAGGATATTCTTCAATATTACAAGCAAGCGCCGTGCAATCCCCCGAAAAGCCCTGAGGACCGATGCCGAGCTTATTCACCCTGTCAAGAATCTCTTTTTCCATATCGGCATACAGCGCCTTTTCATTGGGCACCGAAACGTCCCTGCAAAGAGCCTTCTTTGAAAGCAGTGCCGCATATTCAAAGTCACCGCCGATTCCCACGCCTATAACAACAGGGGGGCAGGGTCTTGCATCCGCATCTCTTACAACAGACACGACGAAATCAATAATTTCCTCCTTGCCTGCAGTAGGATTAAGCATACGCAGACGGCTCATATTTTCACTGCCGAAGCCCTTG
>JAZTWN010000001.1:0-17834 GCA_045635905.1 Acutalibacteraceae bacterium | reverse complement strand
CAAAAAAATTCACCGCTATCCCCACGGACAGCGGTGTTTTTGTTACCCGATGCGTGTAAAAAAATCTGCCACATCAGAAGCACTTCCGATGTGGCACTTATCAATTATTTAATAATAATGCGTCAAGCAGGATAGCTTTTGCGCTTCTAGCCCTTATAAAAAGGCTACGAGAGCAGCAGTGCATACGCTGCCTGCCATTAAAACTGCAAGTCCGATTGCTACGATTTTTGCAAAATTCTTATTCATATCATTCACCTATTCCGAGGACCTTCATAATGTCCTTTTTGTAAATTTCTGTCTGTGCTGCGGCTGCCGCCTCATTTTCACCCTGAGTCATAGTGTAAATTTTAATCTTGGGCTCAGTGCCTGAGGGACGGATAATAACCTTATCTCTGTTTTCAAGAATAAGGATAATAACGTTTGAAGAGGGGTAATTGAGTGTGGTCCTCTCGCCTGTTGCGGCGTTTACTGCAGTACCTGTCTTGTAGTCCTCAACCACTGCTACTGCATTCCCGCCAAGAGCCTTCGGAGCATCTGTGCGAAGACCTTCCATCATAGAAAGCATCTTTGCCATACCGTCTGCACCCTCGAAGCCGAAATTGAAGAGTGAGTTGTTCCAGAAGCCGAAGCGCTTGTGAAGCCCCTTCATAACGTCAACAAGTGTCTTACCCTGTGCCTTATAGAAGGCAGCCATTTCACAGATAAGCATTGATGCGTTTACTGCGTCCTTGTCCTTTGTGTGCATACCTGAAAGGTAGCCGTAGCTTTCCTCGAAGCCAAGCTCAAAGCGGTCAGCCTCACCCTTTTCCTGAAGCTCGGTCATAAGCTCGCCTATATACTTGAAGCCTGTAAGCACGTTTCTCATTTGGGCACCGTGGCTTTCGGCAATCATAGTTGAAAGGTCGGTGGAAACAATTGACTTAACGATAACGGGATTTGCGCTGAGCGTGCCCTTTGCCTTCTTTTCGGAAAGGATATAGTCAACAAGCATACAGCCTACGTCGTTACCTGTCATAAGGGTGTATTCACCGTCTGTAAGCACTGCAATACCAACTCTGTCGCAGTCGGGGTCAGTTGCAAGAAGAAGGTCAGCCTTCTTGCCTTCAGCAAGCTTCAAAGCTTCGCTGAACGCCTCACGGATTTCGGGATTGGGGAAGGAGCAGGTGGGGAAGCGTCCGTCGGGATTTTCCTGTACGGGAACTACGGTCACATCCTTTATACCCATCATAGAAAGAATTCTTCTTACGGGCTTGTTGCCTGTGCCGTTAAGGGGTGTATAGATAACTGAAAGGTCAGTATTTTTTGCAATTTCGGGATTGATGCTGCGGGAAAGAACAAGCTCGAAATACTTGTCAAGGAAGCTCTCGTCAATATATTCAATAATGCCGTCCTCTACTGCCTTGTCGAAATCCGTTGTCTTTACGTCCTCGAAAATATCGCAGCTGTTGATGTACTGAAGAGTTCTTGCAGCAGCCTCGTCAGTCATCTGATAGCCTCTTTCGTCATAGCACTTGTAGCCGTTATATTTTGAAGGGTTGTGGCTTGCGGTAATAACAATACCCGAGGAGCAGGAAAGCTCCTTAACCGCATATGCTACTATGGGAGTAGGCATAAGCTCCTTGAAAATATATACCTTGATGCCGTTTGCAGCAAGAACGGAAGCGGCTGCGCGGGCAAATTTATCGGAATTGATTCTTGAATCGTAGCCTACTGCTACAGAGGGCTTCTCAAAAGCCTCGTTAAGGTAATTTGCAAGTCCCTGTGTGGCCTGGGAAACGGTGTAAACGTTCATTCTATTTGTACCTGCACCGATAACACCGCGAAGACCGCCTGTACCGAAGGCAAGATTCTGCCAGAAGCGGTCAAGAATTTCCTTTTCGTTGCCCCGGACGGACTTAAGCTCGTCAAGGACCTCCTTTTCAGTTGCCTTTTCTAACCATAAGGAATAAAGCTTGTTTATATCGTTCATACATTCTCCGCCTTTCAGATACTTCTCTATTTTACATTATATTACTTATCGGTGTAAATTACAATAGAAAAATGTTTTATAGGCAATAGGGCGAATGAGTGTGCCGCTGCCGGGTGCAGATGAAGGCACACGAATGAGGTGAAGAAACAAGGAGTATTGCGAAGCGCCCCAAGCGAGCAAGACGACTATGTTTCTGAGGGAAGTCCTCGACATCCCGCCCCGCACTAAATTGATTGCCTGTGTTAATCCCCGTAGGATAAACAATTCTGCCTCTTACTAAATTAATTACAAAAACAAACTAACTACTTACGGGATGCCGTGGGCGACATCCCCTACAAGCAAAAATATAAATACTGCCTCACGGTAAAATCACAAAAAAAGGGACTCCCGAAGGAGTCCCGAAATGCATAGATATTATATCTTTACAATAATCTTCTTTCTGAAGCAGAAATATGCGATAAGGGTAAGAATAAGAGCCATAGCCGCAACGATTGCAATTGCCACGGGAGCAGCTGCACCCTTGAAGAAATCCCCGCCGATTACGGTAACAACACCTACGAAGCCGAATTCAAGGCAATACATAAGTATGGGATTTCTGCCCCACCACATAAAGGGGTCAAAGGAAAGCTTGTAGAAGGAGAAGAGGTCTACGATAATAAAGGCAAGCATAGAAATAAGCACCGACACAAGCACGAAGGAGGGGCTTACGCTGCCCTTGTTGATAGCCATAAAGGTGGAATTTGCACCAACCCAGTCTGCGCCCTCGGGAAGAGTCTTGAAAATACCCACAAGCATAGCCGCAACGGGAATTGCATAAAGTGCCACAGCACCGAAGAACTTCTTTTTACTGCTCATATAAAGCTCGGAGAAGGCAAGGAAGAGAATAAGCATTGCGCCCCATGCGAAGCCGCCTATAAAGCCGCCGTCTGCAACACCGTCAACAAGCTCACGGTTAGAAGCGAACATATCGTTCGTAAGGTCGCCTGAATGGAAAAGTCCGAAAAGACCTAAAACGCCAAATCCTGCACCGAATCTTATAAGGTTAGCAAATTTACACTCAATAAGTGCAAAGGGCAGAGCCACAAGACCTGCAAAGCCGATGTGATGAAGAACAACCCAATGTCCGAAGCTGCCGCCTGTCTTGCCTGTTACGAACATAATGAAGTTCACAAGGGCAACACCGATGCCGTACACACCGAAGAAGGTAACAAACCAGGAAAGGACCTTACCGAGAGGCTTGGAAAGCTTCTTAAGCTTTATAGCCTTAAGAAGAAGAATCACGATTGAAAGCACAAGAACAACCGCTGTGCCGATAACGAAGGTAAGATTAAGTCCTTCCATTTTGCCGTCAAGAATATCGTTAATTCCGTCCATTGTAACACCGATACCGATAATCATAAGATTTCTCTTAACAAAATGAAGCACAGCCGCCTTTTTGCCGTCCTTTTCAATTCGTCTTTTAAGCGAGGGAAGATACGTAAGACCAATTGCAAGAATGAACATAGGCGCTACAATATCTGCGATTGCAAGGTTGGGAAGAATGTAATAGGCATCTGCATTGGGTGCGTGATGGCTGATGCTTGCCGCACCGCCAAGCCCCGCAAAGTTTGCCATAAACTGGAAAATAATCATAGAAAAGATTACTATTCCTCTGAATCTGTCAATAGTAAGGTTTCTGTTTTGTAAATTACTCTCTGCCATAAAAAACGCCTCCTGTTATTTGATGTCAAAGCAAGCCTTTATTTTGATTTCATCTTAACAATGTCACGGTACGAAATAAGCTCTACTCCGTGAGCATTGAGATACTTTTCTGTTTCGGGGTCCTTCATAAGCTGATACTCCCACACTCTCTGCCACCAGTTGCCCGTAATGGACTTCAATTCGTCGGTTTCGTATGCAGGATGAATGAAGGTTTCGGTGATCCCCTCGGGGATATCGGTCCATATCTCAAGAATACGCTTTCTGTAGCTTTCGTAGGAATCCTTGGGCATCACACCCCAGTCGGGGAAAAGAAGATAGTCGGGCATTATAACTCCGTATTTTTTGCCCCAGAGCTTTGAAATCTTCGTGCAGGCGGCATAAGCGAAATAGGGCACGCCGCGGGGACAGATGCGCTTATCGTGACCGTCGAACATTCTGTAGGCATAGCCGTATTCACCGCAGACACGAAGAGTCATTTTAAGAAGAGAAAAACGACCCGTGAGATGTCCGTAAAGTGAGCCCATGTGATTGTCCACGTGTGAGGGCTTCATCCCCCACTCGTGCGCTAAATCAATCTGTGCGCGCATCTCCTTTTCAAGCTCATCATATTTGCCGTTCTTGCCCACGTCCTTTGCACTGCGCCACATAAAGCCCTCACTGTCAACAAGACTCTTGCCGTCAGTAAGTGGCTTCCAGCGGTAATCCTTCCACTCCGAGGTCATAGTAAGATGAACACCTATGGCGTACTGGGGATTTTCTATAGAAAAATCAACGGCATCCTTTGCCGTCGCACAGGGCATCATAATTGTAGCGGACCTGAGTCTGCCGTCACGGAACAAATCAAAGACTGCTTCGTTTGCACTTTTGCACATACCGAAGTCGTCTGCATTAACCAAAAGATATTTTCCCATGGGGAACACCTCCCTTTTTTATAATACAATTATATAACACATTCAACAATTTTTCAACTTAATGCTTTGATTTTTTGTTAAATTTTTTATGAACAAGAAAAAAACGGCTGCAAAAAGCAACCGTTTAATATATAGAGCGTCAGCGGAACAGGGGCGAAGCCCTTCCGAAACATTTGCGGAGCAAATACATCACTCGCGAAAGGCGAACATCACTGCGAAGCAACATCACTTTTTGCGAAGCAAAAAATATCACAATCATAATTTCCCGAAGGAAAATTATGATTACATAGGCATTCCGGGATTTGCGCCGCCGCCCATAAGCTGACTTAAAAGTCCGCCTGATTTCTTCTGCTTCTTGGGCTTATACTTGGGAGGATTCTGAAGACGCATTCTTGCTGAACGGCTTGCCTTGAGTCTTTTTGAAACTGCAAAAACAGGCTCAACCATACTGTCTGCAAGATAGGGAAGAATTCTCTGTGTAAGAGTGGGGTCATTTTCAATGAAGCCGAGAGCCGTAACAGCAATAAGGCTCTGCACTTCGTTTGTGCCGTCCTCATAGATTTCACAGAGGATATTGAAAAGTCTTTTCATTTCCTTGGGATTGTTCTCGCGGATTGTTCTCTCGATGCAGGCATTTGCGTGCTTTACAAAGAACTCCTCGCAAAGGAATTCACCGAACTGCTCGATATTATCGGCAAGCGCATCCTTAAGCTCGGGATAAACACCTGCGAGCTTTGAGGCAAGAGTAATGGGGTCATAGGAAAGTACACCGCTCTTTGCCGCAGTACGGGAAACTGTTGAAATATTCTTTGACTTAACCGCAGTCTTCTTCTTTACAACGAAGGTTTCGGTCATATATTCGTTTACCTCACCTGCGATGCTCTTTACGTCACGCTCATTGTATTCATCGAGCACGAAAAGATAGGTTGTGTCCTTTGTGAATGCGGAGTCATCAACACGGGGAGCATCGTTGCCGGCGAAAAGAAGATGAATTCTGTCATCGTTGAACACAAAACGTGCAACACCCTTTTCACCTGAAAAGTCCATAACAACTGCTTCCGCTCTTTCGTAAGCAGGACAGCCTGTCTTTCTCATCCCCTCCTGATATTCGGGGTTGAAGCCGCACTGAGAGAGTGTGTCGGCAACGTGATTGTATAAAAGCTCAAGTACCTGAATTTTTTCCATTTATGTATTTTCCTTTCAGCCGTTGAGTGCGGCAAAGTTTTCTTTGTTTGATTTGTAAAGATTTTTGAATACCTTATACTGCTTGTCGTATACTTCCCTGTTCCTTGCGTCGGGAGTATAGGTCTTTACCGCAGGAATAAGCTTCTTAGCCTGTGCAAAATCACCGATAAGGCCCGAGCCCACCGCAATTGTAACCGCAGCACCGACTGCACCTACGTTCTGAGGCTTGTCAACAACCTCAATAGTCTTGCCAAGCACGTCGGCTAAAATCTGACAGGTCATATATGAAAGAGCACCGCCGCCTACGAAGCGGATTGTATCCGATGCCTTTACCTTCTTTTCCTCAGCCTCCATAAACCAACGGAGATGGAAGCAAACACCCTCAATTACGGAGCGGATAAGCTCGCTCTTTCCTGTTTCAAGGCTTATGTTGAAGAACATACCTCTTGAATTGGGGTCTTCAAAGGGACAACGGTTACCGTGAAGCCAAGGAGTGAAAATAACTCCGCCTGAGCCTGCAGGCACACGGCTTATTACGTCGGACATATAGTCGTAAAGGTTTGTATATTCTGTTTCGTAGCTGTCAGCTACGTCTTCCTTTTTAAGGTAGATGTTGATTTCGTCAAGGGCTAAGTGGTCCTTGACCCATTCAAGACACTTGCCTGCAGTTTCAAGCTCACCGAAATAGTTGAACATTCCGGGCACTGCTCCGATAACCGCAGCAATCATAGCGGATGCGTCAACGATTGACTTGTCAACAACGGTTGAAACCCAGCCGGAGGTACCGCAATAAACGTGAGTATCACCAAGACCTACCGCACCTGCGCCTACACCGATAAGGGATGCGTCACCGCCGCCGCCGTAAACCGCAATACCGGGCTTAAGACCAAGCTCAGCGGCCTGCTTTTCGCGAAGAGGACCTACAACGTCGGTGGAATTGATGATTTCGGGAAGATGCTTCACGTCAACGCCCAGAGTCTTACAAAGGCTTTCACTCCAGCACTCGTGACCCTTGCGAAGGTCATATAAAAGTGCACCGAAGGCAGAGTCACGTGTCATAACAAAGCGGCCTGTCATACGGCAGATAAGTGCCTCCTTAACGTCAAGCCACTTATGTACACGCTTGAAATTCTCGGGCTCGTGATTCTTCACCCAGTTATATTTCCATACAGGGTCCTTTACGGAAGCCGCAACGGCACCTGTAATCATAATCGATTTAAGAAGCTTGGGCACGTTTGCACCTGCAATCTGGAAGCCGTGAGCAATACCCTTTTTGAGCTCCTCACGTGCACGCTGGTCCATATAGCTGAAGGCTCTGCGGACAGGCACACCGTCCTTGTCAACAAGCACAAGACCCTGCATCTGTGAGCAGAAGGAAATGCCCTCAATAAGAGAAGCGTCAATGCCTGACTCGGCAATTGCCTTTCTTGAGGTGTTGCACATAGCAGCCCACCACTCGTCAGGCTCCTGCTCCGCACCGCCGTCGGGGAAAACGTAAAGCTTGTAGCCCTCGGAAGCACTGCCGAGAAGCTTTATGGTATCGGAAATTTCAAACACACAGGTCTTGACACCGGTAGTACCGATATCAAATGTAATTGCATACATACAAACTCTCCTTCACTAAATCATAATTTATCGGGATGATAAATTATGATAATGATATACACCTTCGGTGCATGATATATTGCTTCGCAATATGATAAATGATATATTTGCCTCGGCAAATATGTCGGAACCTGCGGTTGGCATTTTAAATAGAGCGAAGCGGAACAAGACGCGGCAGCGTCTTCCTTCATATTTGTTGTAAAACAAATATATCATCCGGACAAGGTTCGGATATCATCCGTCGAAGACGGATATCATCGACAACACAGTTGTCGATATCACTATCATAATTCAGCACCGCTGAATTATGATTTATAACATTCTTCTGCCTTCGATGGCTCGCATAAGCGTTACACTGTCGGCATACTGCAGGTCACTTCCCACGGGAAGACCGTACGCAAGCCTTGTAACGTTCACACCAAGAGGCTTGAGCAGCTTTGAGATATACATAGCGGTAAGCTCTCCCTCAACGGATGAGCCTGTTGCCATAATAACCTCGTCAATATTTCCCTGACCCACGCGGGCAATAAGCTCCTTAACCGTGATGTCGTCGGGACTTACGTCGTCAAGGGGTGAAATAACACCGTGAAGCACGTGATATACGCCCTTGTACTCATTTGTATTTTCAATAGCCATAAGCGCCTCTACGTTTTCAACAACGCAGATAAGCGACTGCTTTCTTGCCGGATTCTTGCACACGGGGCACAAATCCTCGTCGGTGAGGTTTGCACATACGGGGCAACGGTGAATCTTATCTCTTGCCTCCTTTATTACGTCTGCAAGCTCATAAGCCTCCTCTTTTGACAAGGAAAGAATATGAAAAGCAAGGCGCAACGCTGTCTTTGCACCTATGCCCGGCATACGCCTGAACTGTTCAATTAGCTTATCAAAAGAAACTGCACTTTCCATCTCAGAAGCCGAGTCCGGGAATGTTAAGACCGCTTGAGAAAGCGCTCATTTCTCTTTCCATTGTATCGTTTGCCTTTCTTATAGCCTCGTTAAGAGAAGCAATAAGAAGGTCCTCAAGCATTTCAACGTCATCGGGGTCTACAACCTCGGGCTTAATGGTAATGCCGAGCACCTCGTGTCTGCCGCTTACCTTAACCTCAACTGCGCCGCCGCCTGCTGATGCTGTGAATTCTGCAGCCTCAACCTCTGCCTGCTTTGCGGTCATATCCTCCTGCATCTTCTGGATTCTCTCCATCATAGCATTTCTTGACATATTATTCTGATTGGGGATTCTTGCCTTCATTGTAATTTCTCCTTAATCAATTTTTATCTTATAGTCTTTTCCCAGCACGGTCATAGCCGCCTTGCTGACGAAATTTCCCATCATCTGCTCGTTTACGAATACCTTAAGATTCTTTTCACCGAGTCTTATATAAATTGTGCCGCCCTCAATTCTTGCACTTGAGCCTGTAAGCTGACCGATAAGCGGCGGGAAGAGCTTTTCGGTTTCAAGCACAATCTTGCCCCAGGTGCGGTTGTCAATTCTGTCCTTGCCCGTTTCCTCGGGAAGACTTTCCTCAAAAAGTGCATCGTACTTGTTAAGGTCAGGCTCCTCGTAAGCAGGTGCAGGTGCTGACTCAGCCTCAGCCTCAGGCTTTTTATGATTGCCCTCGTGCTTCTTCATAAAGGCATCAAAATCAAAGCCGTCGTCCTTATCGTCATCCGAGGAGGACGCAAACATTTTTGCAAAGCCCATAGAGCCGCCCTCTTCACCGAAGCCCTTGAACTCTCCGAGGGAGGAGGTCCTTTCAGCCTTGGGAGCCTCTGAAGCAAAGGGCACGTCCTCGTCCATGGGAGGAGGTACGTCATCAGGCTCAAAGGGAGGAGCTGCATCCTCGTCAAAGGGAAGCGAAATTTCCTCAAGCGCCGATTCGTCAAAGGGAAGCGAATCAGGCTCAAAGGGAGGAGGCACGTCGTCGGAGCCCGGAGCTCTGAGGTCGGAGGTCGCAGCACTGTCCCCCTGCACAGAAGGCACCGTTTCCTGTACTCTCACGGCAGACTCTCTCACAGCTGCAGCTGAGTTTTTCTTAAGTGCGGCTATTTCCTTTTCAAGCTGAGCGATTCTCACGGAAAGCGCCGCAACGGATTCGTCGGTTTCGGGTCGGGTAAGACGGATAAGAGCCATTTCAGCCTCAATTCGTCTGTTCTGAGTTCTTCTCATAGCGTCTGCCGCAGCTGTCAGAATATTAAGGGCATAAAGCACGGCTTCCTTTGCAAAAAGAGAAGCAATTTCCTTAATCTCCTGAAGCTCCTCGTCGGTGCATACAAGAAGATTCTCGGGATTACCCACGGTTTTAACAATAAGAAAGCCTCTGAAGCGGTCGATAAGCTCCGTCACAAGTCTTTCCGTATCACAAGAGCCCTTGTGAAGCTCGTCAAGTATCATAAGACATTTTGCAGTATCACCCGATGCAATAGCACGGACAAGTGAATATATGTGCTCTCTGCCCATAAGACCTGCTGAGGCAGACACGGTGTCAACGTCAACCCTGTCCGACACGCTTATGCAGCGGTCAAGAAGCGAAAGCGCATCTCGCATACCGCCGTCGGCAATACGCGCAATAAGCATTGCCGCATCGTGGGAAAGCTCTGCACCCTCCTCACGGGCAACGTATTTCAGTCGCTCGGCAATATACTGAGGCTCAATTCTTCTGAAATCAAAGCGCTGACAGCGTGAAAGGATTGTAGCAGGAAGCTTGTGCACCTCAGTTGTGGCAAGAATGAATTTAACGTGCTCGGGAGGCTCTTCAAGGGTCTTAAGAAGCGCATTGAAGGCTTCAATTGTCAGCATATGAACCTCGTCTATGATATAAACACGGTACTTAGCCTGCGAGGGTGTGAAATTCACCTCGTCACGAAGAATTCTTATATCCTCAATACCGCGGTTACTTGCCGCGTCTATTTCAACAATATCAAGCACACTGCCCGAATCAATACCGCGGCAGATTTCGCACTCGTTACAGGGGTCACCGTTTACGGGATTAAGGCAGTTTACCGCCTTTGAGAAAATCTTCGCACAGGTAGTCTTACCCGTACCTCTTGAGCCCGTAAAAAGATATGCGTGGGAAAGTCGGTTTTCCTTGACCTGCGATGCAATTGTAGTTGTTACCTGAGGCTGCCCGATAACGTCGGCAAAAACCTTAGGTCGCCACTTTCTGTATAAAACTCTGTACATAACTTCCCAACCCCCCTCGGGTAAAGTAATAAGTAAAAGGTAATAGTGAATAGTGACACTGTATGAAGGGCTTCGCCCTTAGATTCTATAGAGCGTCAGCGGAACAAGACACGGCAGTGTCTTCCTCACCTCTTCACTCTTACTTCTTACCTCTTCACTATTTTTTGTTCTTGCATGAACAAAAAATTTTGCCTCTGTCACACGGTGTGCAGGCGGACTGTGTCGCACGGGCTGACCGCTTAATGCTGCTCGGTTCCCCGCCTGACATGGTTCGCGGCGCTCCGTCGCACAGGACCAACACACCGCATGACAGAAGCAAAATCCAACTTTATTATGTTCTTTTTAAGCCGACTTATCATCAGCTTTGTTATTATAATATATATTTACAGAATTTGCAAGTCCTTTTTGATATTTTAAGGGGACTGTTTTTACACAGCCCCCCGAAAGCAGTTATTTCCATACTGAATCCACAAGTCCTACCGAATACCTGAGAATATATCTTGCATCTGCTGCCGTAACCCTCTTGTCCTTATCAATATCAGCTGCCCCGATCTGCTTTTCGCTGAGCTTATCAAGTCCTACAGAGGCTCTGAGAGCAGCTCTTGCATCACTTGCGGAAACCTTCTTATCCCCGTCAACATCTCCCGTAAGCACAGACACCGTCGGCTTATCCGAGGAAGAAGGCTTATCCGTGACAGGCTTATCCTTCCCTTCAACCACAACGGTAAAGCCTGTTGCGGAGCCGTTCATATTGTGCAGAAAGACCATATACGCCCTGCCCGGCGCCTTTGCGGTCACCTTTCCGTCCTTGTATTCAACAACTGAGGTATCATATTTGCAAAGAGAATATCCGTCAAGCTTCATTCCCAGCAAAGCTTCGGCGTTGATGCTTTCTCCGACCTTGAGAGTTTTATATATACCCTGCTCCCAATTAAAAACAACCTGAACATAGCCGTATTTATTTTTCGGATCATTCTTGTTTTCGAATTTCACATAAAAGCCGTGAGAATCCCCCACCAGCTGCGACAGCGCCGCATCCGTGTATTCAATTTCGGCAGTATAAATATTACCCTTTAATGTCTGAGAAATCACCTTTCCGTTCACAATTCCCATAATGCCGTTGGGATAAATTGATGAAACAGCGGTTGCAGGATAATTAAGAGTCGATGCCGTTCTGATATTTCTGCTGTCCGAAAACTCTATTTTTACATTGAGCTTATTCTTTCCCGAGGGTGTTGCCGTCACCTTTTTCACACCGAGATCATAGGTGTACCTTGCGCCGCAGGATTTACAGGTGAAATCTGACACGGAATTATATTTACCGCTTCTTGTAAGCTGAAGATTTCCGTGATTATTACCGTAGCCGGTCTTCTGAGTATATGAATAATCACATTGGGTACAGGAGTAAAGAATTTCTCCCTCAGTCTTACAGGTGCCTGCTTTTGTAACAACACCGCCGTCAAAGCTATGGGAGGAATTCATAGGTATAAGCTCATTCTTCGTGCCGTTGCATCTTATACAGGTATAGGTTCTTATACCGTTTTCGGAGCAGGTGGGCTTCTTTGTGATAACAGATGTATTCCAGTTGTGTGTGCACTCATATACGGGCTCAAACTGCCATATCTGCGACTTATCCCCTGCTCTGTAGGTGTCTGCAATAACATTCTTTCCGTTCTGAACGGTAAGCACACAGGAAAGGTTTGTAACATTTCTTATAACATATCCGCCCGTTACAAGCTCCAGCCTCCATCTCTGAGTTTTGTCCCCGCTGCCGGCATTGAGAATTGTAATATTACTGCCCGGTGTAACCGCATTGTCTACCCACGGATTAAGCACCCGGGAGCCCAGCTTTGTGGTAAATATATATCCGAGGCTGTCCTTGCTCACGGTCCATTTTTCTTCCGTTGCGGTGCTGTAGTCCCACACGGAAACATTCTGACCGTTGACATTCTTACCCGCATCAACAATAAGATATTTCATAGCTCCGACATTCAGAATATTATAGTCACCTGCTGAAATGTCTGAAAAGGTTATTGTGTAGGGCTTCAGATATTTATCGTAAATATACTTACCGTTTGAAAGCTTGTACCAGGTGTGACCGTAGCCGTTCACGACCTTCTGCGTTGCCGTTACGACATCATTTTTCTTATAGCTGTTTACCTTTTTACAGTCTCCGTAGGGGCCCGTATGGTCAATTGCAGCGCTGTCAGTCACCTTGAACATACCGTTGTATGCCGAGGATTTAACACTAGCAGGATTGAACTCTCCGCATTCGCACATAAAGGTCTTTTTGTCAAAGCTGTGAAGATGGGAATATCTCCAGTTATAGCCGTAATCCGACAGTCTTACCGTAGAGGGCTCGATAAACAACGCATCCCACGGCACCATACTGCCGTTTACTATCCACGACATATTCTTATTGGGATTTTCGTGCCAGCCGCTGCCCGTAAATGCGCCTCTGCCGACCTCCATATGGATGTGATTTCCCGTAGCAAGACCTGATGTTCCCTCCTGGAAAAATACCGTCCCCTGCGGAATTACCTGACCTACCCAAAGGTCTGCGGTGTAATTATCGTGAACAAGCATAATTGTCATATAATCAAGGCTTCCGTCAGCATAATGCACACGGTCCTTGCTCTGAATCCACACAACATTACCGCCGTAGCCGTCTGTATATTTTTTCTTTACAACACAGGTAAAGGGGGCAAAAACATTGTCTATGCCGCCGTCCCTGCCTGCAAGGTCAAGAGCATTGGTATTCACATGGGAGGTAGCACCGTTTACACCCTGTGTAATATTCATATAAGTCATGGGAAACAATGCAAGCTCATAGCTGTCCGCCGCCGCACCTACGGGAAGTCCCGTAACAGCCATAGCCGCAATAAGACAGAATATCAGAATTTTACCGATTAACCTTTTCATAAACATATCGCCTTTTCCGTTTTTTCGTTACCGTACAAGTATTATAACCTCTGTTTTTTCGGCGGTCAACATAAAAACATAAAACCGCTCTTTATTTTCCCTTTGAAATAGTGCATAATATACACGGTGATGATATGAAATACAAAAGCATAATAAAAGGAATTTTCATTTCCCGTCCCAACCGCTTCATAGCAAGGGTGGAAATCGACGGCAAAGCCGAAACAGTTCACGTAAAAAATACGGGTCGGTGCCGTGAAATTTTAATCCCCGGCTGCACGGTGTACCTTGAAAAAGCGGAAAGCCCTCTGAGAAAAACTCCCTATGACCTGATAGCGGTTGAAAAGGCTACGGAAAACGGCACAATACTTATAAATATGGACTCACAGATTCCCAATGCCGTGGCGGCGGAATTTCTCCCTCAGTCGGGTCTTTTCCCCGAGGGTACCGTATTCAGAAGAGAGGTCACCTACGGCAGCTCACGCTTCGACCTTTATGCTGAATACGGCGACAGAAAAGCCTTTATCGAGGTAAAGGGAGTAACCCTTGAAAACGAGGGGCTTGCCCTGTTTCCCGATGCCCCGACCGAGCGCGGAGTAAAGCATATAAAAGAGCTTACAGAAGCAAAAAATAAGGGCTTCGAGGCATACATAATGTTCATAATCCAGATGACGAGGGTGCACACCTTCTCCCCTAACCGCCTTATGCATCCCGAGTTTGCAGATGCCCTCAAGGCAGCCGATGAGGCAGGAGTAAAAATCCTTGCATACACCTGTAATGTCACACCCGACAGCATAAGGGTAAAAAATCCCGTAAAAATCAGCCTGTAAGGGAAGAATCCCTCGCATTTTCGTCAAATTTTTATTGCTTTTTTTGTATAAATATGATAATATATTATGACTATTTATCTTTGAGGTAAAAAATGACAGAAGAAAGATTACTTAAAATAAAGGACGTTTCCTCTGACGGTGAAACCACAGATACAGTCGAAATGGAAACCACCTGCCTTTTTTCGGGTGATGAAAAAAACTGCACAATTGAGTTTGACGAGATATTTGCCGAGGATATGAAAAGCCACACGGTGCTTCGCGTGAAGGAAGGAAAATGCACTCACCTTTTAAGACGCGGCTCAATAAACACCGAGCTTATCATCGAGCAGGGCGTCCGTCACAACTGCGCCTACTGCACCCCCTACGGTGAGCTTATGGTAGGTATCACGGCAAGCGATTTTCTCTGCGAAAAAAGAGGCACGCTTATAAGATTTAAAATGAATTATACCGTAGATTTCTACGGTGAAGTAAATCAGACAAAGGAAATGACGGTGGTTGTGGGTAAGCCCGTCATTCGAAAGGAAGAAATCAATGAGTAAACTTGTAAAAACAGCCGAAAAGCAGCTTCAGGACGCAATCGTTTCAGCCATTAGTAAGGCAATTGAAAAGGGTCAGCTCCCCGAGGCAGAGCTGCTTCCCATAAAGACAGAAATTCCTGCCGACAGAAAAAACGGTGACTACTCAACAAACGCAGCAATGGCTCACGCAAGAGCCTTCCGCCTTCCCCCCGTTAAAATCGCAGGCGCAATTATGGAAAACCTTGACCTCGAGGGCACGTATTTTGAAAAGTGCGAAATCGCAGGCGCAGGCTTTATGAATTTCACCCTTTCCGGAAAATACTATAAGGATATCGTGACCGACGTGCTCACAAAGGGCGAAAAATACGGTCACTCCGACCTCTTCAGCGGTAAGCGCGCTCTTGTCGAATTCGTTTCCGCTAACCCCACAGGACCTATGCACGTAGGTAACGCACGAGGCGGTGCTATGGGTGACTGCCTTGCAGAGGTGCTTTCCTGGGCAGGCTATGAAACAGAAAGAGAATTCTATATAAACGACGGCGGCAATCAGATTGAAAAGTTCGGTCTTTCCCTTGATATCCGCTACCGTCAGCACTTCGGTGACCCCATCGAAATGCCCGAGGACTCCTATCACGGTCAGGACATCATCGACCACGCCGCAAAATTTGCAGAAATCTACGGCGACAAGTATATCAATACCACCGAGGAGGAAAGAAGACAGGCTCTTGTAGGCTATGCCCTTCCTCTTAACATCGAGGGTCTTGAAAGAGATCTTCTCAAGTACAAAATCAAGTACGATACCTGGTTCAAGGAAAGCACTCTCCACAATTCGGGTGCCGCTAAAAAGGTTGTTGACCTTCTCACAGAAAAGGGCTACACCTACGAAAGCGAGGGCGCAGTATGGTTCAAGGCAGAGCAGTTCGGCTGCGATAAGGACTTCGTTCTCAAGCGCTCAAACGGCTTCTATACCTATATCGTTCCCGATATCGCATACCATTACAACAAGCTTCAGGAAAGAAGCTTCGACCTTGCAGTAGATATTCTCGGTGCAGACCACCACGGCTACGTGCCCCGTCTTAAGGCGGCACTTCAGGCTCTGGGCTGCGACCCCGAAAAGCTTCAGGTTGTGCTTATGCAGATGGTCCGTCTTGTTAAGGACGGTGAGGTTATCAAGGCCTCAAAGCGTTCAGGCAAGGCCATAACCCTCGTTACCCTTCTTGAAGAGGTGCCCATCGATGCAGCACGCTTCTTCTTCAATATGAGAGAGGCAAACTCACACTGCGACTTCGACCTTGACCTTGCAGTTGAGCAGAGCTCACAGAATCCCGTTTACTACTGCCAGTACGCTTATGCCCGTATCTGCTCAATCTTCAGAAAGCAGGAGGAGGCAGGCTTCAATATTGATACCGATATCGCCTGCGACCTTCTCACTCACGATACAGAAAAGGAGCTTATCCGCTTCATCGCTTCACTTACAGGTGAAACAGAAAACGCAGCAAAGCTTCTCGACCCCTCAAAGCTCACACGCTACGCAGTTGACCTGGCAACCCTCTTCCACAAGTTCTACAATGCCTGCCACTGCGACATTGAGGACACTGCTCTCAAAAACGCAAGACTTACTCTTTGCAAGGCAACAGCAACAACCCTCAGAAACGTCCTCGGACTTCTTAAGGTTGATGCTCCCGAGAAGATGTAAACCGAGGTGATAATACTTTGGCAGATAACACAGAAAGAACCGTTGCTCAGAATAAAAAAGCCTATCACGATTATTTCGTGGAGGAAACCTATGAGGCAGGTCTTGAGCTTTACGGCACGGAGGTAAAATCCATCCGCGAGGGCAGAGTAAACCTCAAGGACTCCTGGTGCCATATAGACGGCGGTGAAATCTTCGCATACGGTATGCACATTTCCCCCTATGAAAAGGGAAATATATTCAACCGTGACCCCCTGCGCCCCAAAAAGCTTCTGATGCACAAAAAGGAAATCAATAAGCTTTTCGGACTTATGAAGCAGCAGGGCTACGCAATCATCCCCTTGAGTGTATATTTCAAAAACGGCAGAGCAAAGCTGAAAATCGGTCTTTGCAAGGGTAAAAAGCTCTACGATAAGCGCGAGGATGCCGCTAAAAAAGCAGCAAACCGCGACATCGAACGCTCTATGCGCGGCGACAAAAACCAATAATTTATCCTTGATTTCTTCGGGGAAATAATATATAATTACTTTCCCGAAGAATTGTAACACAATCAATCCTTCACATCCGACCGTGTCGGATATATCACACCGACGAAGTCGGTATATCACCTGCCGAAGACAGATATCACATCAGGCAAAGCCTGATATATCACTGCAAATCTGCAACACAGATTTGCCCCATGGGGGCGAAAGGATTTCGACGGGGAATTTGAACCCTGATAAGCGAGCAGAGGCGGGGCACCTCTATAAAAGCTTCACGTTATAAAAATAAATAACAACAATAAAACAGTTTTAGCAGCTGCTTAATCGCAGCCGCCGTCATTCCCGGGAGTACCACGGCCCGGTGCGTGGCGTCATGTAGTGGTGAACGTGAACGGGAAATAGCCTTGTATTCCGTCACGGCTTAAAGGGCTGGTCCTTTTCCGAGGGTGTTGCTTCCCGCAGAAAAGGACGAGATTAAATAAGCAACTACGCTCGTAGAAAGTTGGGGGAATGGTTTTTCGGACAGGGGTTCGACTCCCCTCGCCTCCACCAAATGCAAATGACCGCCGTGTGGCGGTCTTTTTGCATTTTTGTATAGTGGGGAGTCGGACCCGAGAGGGTCTGAGTGTTAAGAAAACAGTCCGGCGGACTGTTTTTAGCGAGGAGCGGTGAGGCAGGTCCTGACACTTTTGTGTGGGGTGCCGAGCCATCGGATGCAAGGGACACCGCAGCAGCCGGCAACTCCCCTCGCCTCCACCATATAAGAACGAAAGTTATGATACCAACGGTATTGCAACTTTCGTTCTTTTTCTTTATCTAAAAAGCTTTGCAGTATAA